>JAJDXM010000059.1 GCA_022823225.1 Gemmatimonadota bacterium | reverse complement strand
CGTGCTTCTTCGCCTGCGCCAATGTGATCGCCGCCGTCAGCGTCGTCTTCCCGTGATCCACATGCCCGATCGTCCCCACGTTCACGTGCGGCTTCGTGCGCTCGAAGGTCTCCTTCGCCATTCTTTCCTCGCGTCTGGGTTTATGCCATTTGCACGGGCGGGGCCGTCAGACGCCCGCCAGAATCTTCTTGCCGGACTTCGCCCGGGCCACTTCCGCGTAATGTGAGAACTGCATCGTGTACACGGCCCGGCCCTGGCTGAGGGACCGGAGCGTGGTCGAATAGCCGAACATTTCGCCCAGCGGGACGCTGGCCCCGATCACCTGGGCATCGCCCCTGTCAGTCATTCCGCCCACCTTGCCGCGGCGCGCGGACAGATCGCCGATCAGGTCGCCCATGTACTCCGACGGAGTGACGACCTCCACGTCCATGATGGGTTCCAGAAGCACCGGATCCGACTTCCTGAGCCCGGCCGTGAGCGCCATGGAACCGGCGACCTTGAAGGCCATCTCGCTGGAATCCACGTCGTGGTAGGAGCCATCGATCAGCGACACCTTGACATCGACGACGGGGTATCCCTGCACGACGCCGGAGTTCATGGCATCGCGCATGCCGCGCTCCACCGCCGGAATGTACTCGCGTGGGATCTTGCCGCCCTTGATCCGATCCTCGAAGACGAAGCCGCTCCCCGGCTTGCCGGGCTCGATGTCGATCACGACATGGCCGTACTGCCCCCGGCCCCCGGTCTGGCGCACGAAACGCCCCTGGACCTTGGTCGCCGCGCTGCGAATCGTTTCCCGGTACGCGACCTGTGGCCGCCCGATGTTTGCCGAAACGGAGAATTCGCGGCGCAGCCGGTCGACGATGATCTCCAGGTGGAGTTCTCCCATCCCGCTGATGATCGTCTGCCCGGTCTCGGGGTCGGTGTGGACCCTGAAGGTGGGGTCCTCCTCGGCGAGCTTGGCGAGCCCGGTTGCGAGCTTGTCCTGGTCGGCCTTGGTGCGCGGCTCGATCGCGACCGAAATCACCGGCTCGGGGAAATCCATCGCCTCCAGGATGATGGGGTTGCCCAGGTCGCAGATCGTGTCGCCGGTGTGCACATTCTTGAGTCCGATGACCGCCGCGATGTCGCCCGCGTACACCTCCTCGCGCTCCTCCCGCTTGTTGGCGTGCATCTGGAGCAGGCGTCCGGCACGCTCCTTGCGGCCCTGGGTTCCATTCAGCACACGGCTGCCCCTGGGCAGCGATCCCGAGTAGATCCGCACATAGGTGAGCTTACCCACGAAGGGATCCGACATGATCTTGAAGGCCAGCGCCGAGAGTGGCGCGTCATCGGAAGGGTCGCGCGTCTGCCGGTCTCCGTCGCCGTAGGGGGGGCGCCCTTCGATCGGCGGCACGTCGAGCGGGGACGGGAGGTAGTCGATCACCCCGTCGAGCAGCCGCTGAACGCCCTTGTTCTTGAAGGCCGAGCCGCAGAAAACCGGAAACAGCGTGCCCGACACGGTCGCCGCGCGGATCGCCAGGCGGACGTCGTCCTCGGTGAGATCCTCGCCCGTCAGGT
Organism: Gemmatimonadota bacterium; assembly: GCA_022823225.1. Lineage (GTDB taxonomy): Bacteria > Gemmatimonadota > Gemmatimonadetes > Longimicrobiales > Gaopeijiaceae > Bin94. The sequence goes on along the minus strand of JAJDXM010000059.1, from coordinate 13,686 downwards.
ATTTCTCGAGTAGTTCGTCGTGGTGCTCGACGGCGGCCTCGACGAGCTCGTGGCGAAGGTTGTCCACCTTTTCGCGCAGCGAGTCCGGAATGTCCACCTCCGTGATCGTGGATCCGAGTTCGTCGGCCCACACGTACGCCCGCATCGCCACGATGTCGATAACGCCGGTAAACAGGTCGGCTTCGCCGAGGGGATACTGAACGGCGAAGGCGTTGGCGCCCAGCCGCTCGCGCATCATCTCGATCACGTGCTCGAAGTTGGCGCCGGTCCGGTCCATCTTGTTGACGAAGGCGATCCGGGGCACGCTGTACCGGTCGGCTTGCCGCCATACGGTCTCGGACTGCGGCTCCACCCCCCCGACCGCACAAAAAACAGCGACCGCCCCGTCCAGAACACGAAGCGATCGCTCGACCTCGGCCGTGAAATCCACATGCCCCGGCGTGTCGATGATGTTGATCCGGTACTCCGAACCGTTGCGCAGCCAGTGCGCGGTCGTCGCGGCGGAGGTGATGGTGATCCCCCGCTCCTGCTCCTGCTCCATCCAGTCCATGGCCGCCGCGCCCTCATGCACTTCTCCCATGCGGTGCAGGCGGCCCGTATAGAAAAGGATACGCTCCGTGGTCGTCGTCTTCCCGGCATCGATATGGGCCATGATGCCGATGTTCCGGAGCTTCGGAAGCGGTGTTTTCCTGGGCATTCTTCTATCTTCAACTCGATCTTGTCTGTGCCTGTCAAACAGCATTTCCCGCCGGCGGGTCCTCCCTTCCGTCCCGGCCCCATGGGCCCGGCGGCGGCGGGGCGGACGGCCTACCAGCGGTAGTGCGCGAAGGCCTTGTTCGCTTCAGCCATCCGATGTGTGTCGTCCTTCTTCTTTACGGTCGCTCCCTCTCCCCGGCTGGCGGAGAGGATCTCGGCGGCCAGTCGCTGCGCCATCGTCCGCTCGCCGCGCTGACGCGCGAACCCGATCAGCCACTTGATCGCGAGGGACTGGCGGCGCTCCGGCCTGACTTCGATGGGTACCTGGTAGGTCGCTCCACCGACGCGGCGGCTCTTCACCTCGAGAGCCGGCTTGGCGTTCGTGAGCGCCTGCCGGAAGATGTTCACGGGAGGCTGGCCGGCTTTGGCTTCGACGATTCCCATCGCTTCGTAGAAGATTCCCTCGGCCAGGGACTTCTTGCCGTCCAGCATGAGTCCGTTGATGAACTTCTGGACCACATGCGACCCGTAGGTGGGGTCCTCCGGAATCTGGCGTCGGATCGCTCTGCTGCGGCGGCTCATCGGGGCAACTCCGTCCGGACGGCCTACCTGGGCCGCTTCGCTCCGTACTTGGACCGCCCCTGCCTGCGGTCGGAAACGCCCGAGGTATCGAGGGTGCCGCGAACGATGTGATATCTCACGCCAGGCAGGTCCCGCACGCGGCCGCCGCGGATCAGAACGATGGAGTGCTCCTGGAGGTTGTGGCCCTCGCCCCCGATGTAGGCCGTCACTTCGTACCCGTTGGTGAGCCGCACGCGGGCGACCTTGCGCAGGGCCGAATTGGGCTTCTTCGGGGTGGTGGTGTACACACGGGTGCAGACCCCCCGTTTCTGGGGGTTCTTCTGGAGCGCGGGCGACTTGTTCTTCTTCGCCAGCCGCGCGCGTCCCTTCCGCACCAGTTGATTCAGAGTGGGCATCTGAGCCGGATGTCGTTGGTTGAAACAGTACTCCAGGCGAACAAAGGCGCGCCTGCGATCAAGCGCGCCGGTGATCGCCCCGAGGCCTCCCCCCAGGAGCGTTTCCTGGACAGCCTAGGAAAGCTACCGAAACTGTGACGGATGTCAACAGCACTGGGAGCCGCGAGCCGGCGGCAGCGAACCCTCCCGGACAGCGGGAACACCTGCCGGCCAAAGGGGCGCGGCGGCGGCGGGCCGTCTACTCGGTCGGAACCGCCTCCACCGCCTCGCCCAGCCCCGGCACGATTTCGCCCGGTGCCGTGAGCGGCAGGATTTCCTGGTCGTAGTAGGACTGCTCGACCTGGAACTCCACGTCGTGCCAGCGATGCACACCCGTTCCCGCCGGAATCAGGTGCCCGATGATGATGTTCTCCTTCAGTCCCCTCAGATCGTCCTTCGCGCCCCGGACCGCCGCGTCGGTGAGCACCCGCGTCGTCTCCTGGAAGGAAGCCGCCGAGATGAACGACTCGGTCGTGAGGCTCGCCTTGGTGATGCCGAGCAGGAGCGGCTCCTGGATCGCCGGTTTCTTGCCCGCCTCCTTCGCCTCCTCGTTGATCGCGCGGAACTCGACCCGGTCGACGTGCTCGCCCTCGAGCAGGTCGGTGCCTCCGGGATCGACAACCCGGACCTTCTGCAGCATCTGCCGCACGATGACCCCGATGTGCTTGTCGTTGATCTTGACGCCCTGCAGCCGGTACACTTCCTGAATCTCGTTCAGGAGGTACTCCTGGACCGCCCGGGCCCCTTGAATCTGCAGGATGTCGTGAGGGTTCTTGGGGCCCTCCGAAAGCCGGTCGCCGGCTCGGACCTGGTCGCCCTGGTGCACGCGCATGTGCTTGCCGACGGGGACTTCGTAGGTCATGCGCTTCCCCTGTCTGGGTGTAACGAAGACCTCCCGCTTCCCGCGCTTGATGTCCCCGAACGATACCGCGCCGTCAATCTCGGTGACCACCGCCGGGTCCTTCGGCCGGCGGGCTTCGAAAAGTTCGGCCACACGCGGCAGGCCGCCGGTGATGTCCCGGGTCTTGTACACCTCCCTGCTGATCTTCGCGATCTGGTCGCCGGACTGAACCGTCTCGCCATGGGAGCACATGAGCTGCGCGCCGACCGGGATGATGAACTCCTTGAGGAGCTCGCTCGTGGCGGAAGCGCCACTGCGGATCTGAATCGTCGGGTGCAGCTTCTTGTCCCGGTCCTCGATCACCATCCTCTGACGCCGGCCGGTCGACTCGTCGAGTTCCTCCCGCACCGTCTGTTCCTCCACGATGTCCACGAAGCGCAGGTATCCGTCCAAATCGGACACGATGGGCTCGGAGTACGGATCCCAGCTGAACAGAAGGTCTCCGGGTCTGATGCTGACTCCCTCCTCGACGTGGATTGTCGCGCCGTAGGGTACCGAGAGCTGGCTCCGCAACTGCCCTTCCTTCGTCTTGATGACGATCTTGCCCTCGCGCGAGACGATGATCCGGTTGCTGTCGCGGTCCTCCACCGTCACCACCCGCTCCAGTCCCACGACCCCCGTGATCTTCGATTTGCGCTGGTTCTGCGCCGCGATGCGCGCCGCGGTGCCTCCGATGTGGAAGGTGCGCAGGGTAAGCTGCGTCCCCGGTTCGCCGATCGATTGGGCAGCGATGATTCCCACCGCCTCGCCGATGTCGACCGGCCCCATCGTGGCAAGATTCCGGCCGTAGCACATCCTGCATATTCCGCGCTTGGTCTCGCAGGTGAGCACCGAACGGATCTTGACTGACTGGATGCCGGCGCCCTCGATGGCCTCGGCCGCCTCCTCGGTGATCATCTCGTTTGCGCCGAGGATGAGCTCGCCGTCGATGGGATCGTAGATCATCTCTGCCGCGACGTTGCCGGTGATCCTGTCGGCAAGCGGCTCGACGATGTCCTCGCCCTCCTTCAGCGCGCTCATCTGCAGACCGAGCATGGTGTTGCAGTCCTCTTCGGAGATCGTGACGTCCTGTGCCACGTCCACGAGCCGTCGCGTGAGGTATCCGGCGTCGGCGGTCTTGAGCGCGGTATCCGCGAGCCCCTTCCGGGCCCCGTGGGTCGAGATGAAGTACTCCACCACCGTCAGGCCTTCCAGGAAATTCGACCGAATGGGGCTTTCGATGATCTCGCCGATCCCGCCGGTGAGCTTCTTCTGCGGCTTGGCCATCAGGCCCCGCATGCCTGCAAGCTGGCGCATCTGGTCGCGATTCCCGCGGGCACCGGAGATCATCATCATGTAGACCGGATTGAACCCGCCCTTGGAAAGCTCCAGGTGCCGCACCATCGCGTCCGCGACGTCGTTGTTGGCATGCGTCCAGGTGTCGATGATCTTGTTGTAGCGCTCCCCATTGGAGATGTAGCCGGAATCGTAGGCCCGCTGGAAACGCGCCACGTCTTCGGCGGCCTGGCCAAGCAGCCGCGCCTTCTCGGGCGGCACCTCAAGGTCGTCGACCCCCACGGAAACGCCGCCCTTCGTGGCGTAGCGGAAGCCGAAGTCCTTGAGGTGGTCCAGGAACCTGGTCGTCTCGGAGAGTCCGGCCTCGGTGAAGCACTTGAATACCAGATCTCCCAGCTGCTTCTTGCCGAAGGTGCGGTTGAGGAACCCGATCTCGTCGGGAATGATCGAGTTGAAGATGACCCGCCCCACGGTCGTCCGTTCCCACCGCGCCTCGGTGGCCGAATCGGGATGGTCGGGGTCGTGACGGGCCGGAACCCAGTACCAGCACGGCGATGAATGGCGCACATAGCCGTGGGCCAGGGCCATTTCGACTTCGCCGTAGGTCGAATAGCGGGGCGCCCCCGCATAGAGTTCGCCCAGTCGCGCGTCGGCATCGGCGCGCTGTTGTTCGGGCACCTGGGTGCTGCTCGCGGCGGGCTCGAGAAGTGAAATGTCGATCGGGGGCTTGGTGAGGTAGAACGACCCCATCACCATGTCCTGGCTCGGCGAAGCGACCGGCCGGCCATTCGAGGGAAGGAGCACGTTGTTGCTGGAGAGCATCAGGACCCGGGCCTCCAGCTGTGCCTCGTAGGACAGCGGAAGGTGCACGGCCATCTGGTCCCCGTCGAAGTCCGCGTTGAAGGCGGAGCACACCAGCGGGTGAATGCGAATGGCCTTTCCCTCCACCAGAACCGGCTCGAACGCCTGAATCCCGATCCGGTGCAGAGTGGGCGCGCGGTTGAGGAGCACGGGGTGATCCCCGATGATGTCCTCGAGCACCTCGTAGACCTTCGGATCGTCCAGCTCGACGATCTTCTTCGCCTTCTTGACGGTCTCGGCCTCGCCCCGCTTCTCCAATTCGTGGATGATGAACGGCTTGAAGAGCTCCACGGCCATGGCCTTCGGCAAACCGCACTGGTGCAGCTTGAGTTCGGGCCCCACCACGATCACCGAACGGCCGGAGTAGTCCACGCGCTTGCCGAGCAGATTCTGCCTGAATCGTCCCTGCTTGCCCTTCAGCATGTCGGAGAGCGACTTGAGCGGCCGCTTGCCCCGACCCCGAATGGCCTTGGAGCGCCGCCCGTTGTCGAACAGCGCATCGACCGACTCCTGCAGCATCCGCTTTTCGTTCCTCAGGATGACCTCGGGAGCCCGCATCTCGATCAGCTTCTTTAGCCGGTTGTTGCGGTTGATGACTCGTCGGTAGAGGTCGTTCAGGTCGGACGTGGCGAACCGGCCCCCGTCGAGCGGCACGAGCGGCCGAAGGTCGGGGGGAATCACGGGAATCACATCCATGACCATCCACTCGGGCCGGTTTCGCTTGTCGTGCGTGTCCCCGGAGTTGCGCAGCGCGTCGACGACCTTGAGACGGCGCAGCTTCTTCTTCTTGCGGTGCTGCGAGGTCTCGTTCGTGATCTCCAGGCGCAACCACTCCGCCAGGCGGTCCAGCCCCTTGCCGTCCCGGTTCTGGTCGCCGATCTCGACATCGGGCGAATCGAGGCGCTTGAGAAGCGTCCGCGCCGCCTCCGCCCCGATCTCGGCCCGGAATCTCTCGTCCTTCTCGTCGCGCGCCTTGACGCGCAGGTCGTAGTACTCGTCCTCGTCCAGCAGGTCGAGAAAGCTCACGTCCTGGTCGCCGGGGTCGGTAACCACGTAGGCCGCGTAGTAGATGACCTTTTCGAGATCCTTGAGGGTCATTCCCAGCAGGTAGCCGAGCTGGCTGGGGAGGGTCTTGAAGAACCAGATATGGCAGATCGGCACCGCCAGCTCGATGTGGCCCATCCGCTCGCGCCGCACCTTCGACAGCGTGACCTCGACGCCGCAGCGGTCGCAGATGATCCCGCGAAAGCGGATGCGCTTGTACTTCCCGCACGCGCACTCCCAGTCCTTGACCGGACCGAAGATGCGCTGGCAGAACAGCCCCATCGGCTCCGGCTTGAAGGAGCGGTAGTTGATGGTCTCCGGCTTGGTGACCTCGCCATGCGACCACTCGCGGATGTCCTCCGGCGACGCGATACGGATCCGTATGAAGTCGAAGTCGGACGAGCGGTTTTCTCTGGTGCGTGGAAAGTCGATCATGGTTTTCTGTCCACCGTCCTTGGCTGTCTATTCGTCCTCGCCCAGTTCCACCCTGAGACCCAGCGCCTGAAGTTCCTTCACCAGGACGTTGAATGACTCGGGGATGCCCGGGTTCGGCAGGTTGTCGCCCTTGACCACGGCCTCGTACACCTTGGACCGGCCGGTCACATCGTCTGACTTGACGGTCAGTATCTCCTGGAGGGTGTGGGCGGCCCCGTAGGCCTCCAGTGCCCAAACCTCCATTTCTCCGAAGCGCTGTCCGCCGAACTGCGCCTTGCCAGCGAGCGGCTGCTGCGTCACAAGCGAGTAGGGACCGATGCTGCGCGCGTGAATCTTGTCGTCGACCAGGTGCGACAGCTTGAGCATGTAGATCGCCCCGACCGTGATCGGGTAGTCGAACCGATCGCCGCTGCGCCCGTCCCTCAGCCAGACCTTGCCGTTCGGCAGGATCTCGGCGTCGGCGAGCAACTGCTGTGCGGCGGACTCCAGCTTCAATCTCCTGGTTCCTCCGTGCACGGTCTCCGCGATCGCCGGGAACCGCTGGCGCAGCACCTGCCGACGCTTCGCTGCCGCGCGGATCCCCACCTGCACCACGAAGTCCCGGAGCTGTTCGATCAACTGCGCGGCCTCGGTGCCGGCGGCCAGGCCCACGTAGTCGTCGAGCGGCCGGCCGATCGTCACCACGGCCGCGCTTCCGGCACCGTTTCCGCTGCCGGCGGGCCCCCGACGAATGCCCTCTTCTTCGGGATGTGACCGAACCAGTTCCAGAAAGGCCTCATACTGCTCGCACGCGAAGGGCCACTCCACCCCGCTCGCCAGCGCCTGGCCGGCCCACTTCACGCCGGCCAGCTTCAGCAGCATCGCGATCTCCTCCTCGGAAGCACCCTGGAAGACCGGGGTCTTCGCCCCGAAGCCCAGGATGTCCGCCGCCCACCCGAGGTGCGTTTCGAGGATCTGCCCGACGTTCATCCGCGACGGAACCCCGAGCGGATTCAGAACCACGTCCACGGGGCTGCCGTCGGGGAGGTAGGGCATGTCCTCCTCGGGAGCGATCTTTGCGATGATGCCCTTGTTTCCGTGTCGTCCCGCCATCTTGTCGCCCACGGAGATTTTCCGCTTCTCGGCGATGCAGACCTTCACGAGCTGCACCACCCCCGGCGGGAGTTCGTCGGGCTGGAAGACCTTGTCGATCTGTTCTTCCGTGCGCTCGCGGACGCGTTCGATTCGCCGCCTGGCCTCGTCGATCACCTCTCGTACGCCATCGTTGACCTCCGCGCTCCGGACCTTGAGCGTGGCAAGATCCACCTCCGTGAGCCGCAGGCTCCGGAGCTTCTGCACGCCGAGGCGGGTGCCCTCGGCCAGGTAGGGCTCGACCGTTCCCTTCTTGAGGCAGAGCGCGATCTCCTGGCCCTTCAGGAGATTCAGCAGTTCGTCGTCGCGCGCGTCCGAGATGCGCCTGATCTCTTCCCGCTCCTCCTTGCGCAGTTCGCCGATCCTGGCGCCATGCTCACGCTCCAGCAGCGGGTCGTCGATCCGCCGCGAGAAGATTTTCACGTCAATCACCGTGCCGACCATTCCCGGCGACACACGCAAGGACGAGTCCTTCACGTCCTTGGCCTTTTCGCCGAAGATCGCGGTCAGCAGCTTCTCTTCCGGAGACAGTTCGGTTTCGCCCTTCGGCGTGATCTTGCCGCACAGGATGTCGCCGCTCTTGACCCGCGCCCCGATCCGAACGATGCCGCGCTCGTCGAGGTCGCCGAGGCTCTCGTCGGCCACGTTGGGTATTTCGCGGGTGATCTCCTCCATTCCGCGCTTGGTGTCGCGGACGTGCAGCTCCAGCTCCTGGATGTGGATGGAGGTGAAGAGATCCTCGCGCACGAGACGCTCGGAGAGTACGATCGCATCCTCGAAGTTGTACCCGTACCAGGGCATGAAGGCGACTCTGACGTTGCGGCCGAGCGCCAGTTCACCCTGATCGGTGGACGGGCCGTCGGCGATGATGTCGCCCTGCCTCACCCGCTGGTTCGACCTCACCAGGGGCCGCTGGTTGATGGCCGTGTCCTGGTTGGTGCGCCAGAACTTCTTCAGCCTGTAGCGGTCGAACTGGGCCAGCTTCGCGAGCGGCCGCCCCGAAGTCCCGGCGTCCTTGATCCCGGTGTCCACGACGATTTCGTCGGCGGTGACCAGGACGACCCTGCCATCCCGCCGTGCGGTGATGACCGCCCCGGAGTCTCTCGCCACCTTCTCCTCCAGACCCGTGCCCACCAGGGGCGCGTCGGTGTGGAGAAGGGGCACCGCCTGGCGTTGCATGTTCGAACCCATCAGCGCGCGGTTTGCGTCGTCGTGCTCCAGGAAGGGGATCATCGCGGCGGCAACCGAGACGAGCTGGTCGGGGGCCACGTCGATGTAGTCGATCCGCTCCGGGGGAAGCAGCGGGAAGTCGCCCCGGCGCCGGCAGAGCACGTACCGGTTCTGGAAGCTGCCTTCGGGGAGCAGCGGCGCGTTCGCCTGCGCGATCGACGCCTCCTGTTCCTCGTTCGCCGAGAGCCATACGATTTCGGTCGTCACGCGCCCGTCGACCACACGGCGATACGGGGTCTCGACGAAGCCGAGGTCGTTGACGCGCGAGTAGGTGGTGAGCGAGGTGATCAGCCCGATGTTCGGACCCTCGGGTGTCTCGATGGGACACATTCGCCCGTAGTGGGAGTAGTGCACGTCCCGCACCTCGAAGCCCGCGCGTTCACGCGTGAGACCCCCGGGGCCGAGCGCGGAAAGGCGCCGCTTGTGGGTCAGCTCCGCAAGCGGGTTGGTCTGGTCCATGAACTGGCTGAGCTGGGAGGATCCGAAGAAGGCCTGAATCACGGCCGAAACCGTACGGGCGTTGACCAGATCGTCGATGTTGATCTTCGAAGGATCGGTGTTGATCGACATCCGCTCCTTGACCAGCCGGGCCATGCGCGACAGGCCCACGGAAAACTGGTTGGCGATCAGCTCGCCCACCGTGCGAACGCGGCGGTTGCCCAGATGGTCGATGTCGTCGATGCGCCCGCGACCCTCGTTGAGCTCGATGAGGTACCGGAGGATCGTGACGAAGTCCTCCCGGGTCAGGACCGTCTCGCTCTGCGGGACATCCAGGCCCAGCCGCTGGTTGATCTTGTAGCGCCCCACGCGGCCGAGGTCGTATCGCTTGGGGTCGAAGAACACGCGGTCGAGCGCGGCCCTCGCGGTTGCGACGTTCGGCGCCTCGCCGGGCCGCAGCAGCGAGTAGATGGCGTTCAGCGCCTCCTCCTCGCTTCCCGTGGGGTCCTTGCGGAGCGTGTTCTTGACGATCGGGCTTTCGCCCGGGCGTCCGCCGCGACCTTCGTGCGACGACCGGTAGACGGAGACCTGCTCGAAGCCGCCGCGCTGCAGCAGAGCGATCTCGTTGCTGCCGAGCTCCGATCCCTGCTCCAGCAGGACCTCGCCCGTCTCGGGATCGACGATGTCTTCCGCCGCCACCGCACCCACCAGATCGCGCACATCGTCGTCTTCCGCCGGGACCCCGGCGTCGCGCGTCTCGAAGAAGAGCTGGTAGACGTCCGCATCCGTTCCATACCCGAAGGCCCGCAGCAGGGCGGTGGCCGGGAACTTCTTCTTCTTGTCGATGTGAACGTAGCAGATGTCGTTGATGTCGATGGTGAACTCCACCCAGGAGCCCCGGAACGGAATGATGCGCGCCTTGTTGAGCTTCTGTCCGTTCGGATGGATGTCCTCTTCGAAGACCACCCCGGGCGAGCGGTGCAGCTGGCTTACCACGACGCGTTCCGCGCCGTTGATGACGAAGGTGCCGAGTTCGGTCAGCAACGGGAGGTCGCCGAGGTAGACTTCCTTCTCGATAATGTTGCCGGGACGGCGCTTCTTCTTGCCCTCCTTCTGCCAGACCACCAGGCGAAGGACGGCCTTGAGCGGCGCGGCGTAGGTCATGTCGCGCTCGATGCACTCCGCCACGGAGTACTTGGGTTCTCCCAGCTCGGACGATACATACTCCAGGGTCAGGTCATCGTTCACGTCGTCGACGGGAAAGATCTCCTGGAATACGCGGTCGAGTCCGAAGTGCCACATCTCATCCTCGGACGCCCCCGTGTCAACCAGCTTTTCGAACGAACGCAGCTGCACGTCCAGCAGGTCGGGCATGGGCATGATCGCGTGGAGCTTGCCAAAGCTCACGACCGGACGAGCGCCCTTTCGGGCACCATTCTGATTAGCCAACGGACCACTCCCCTGTCAGGGTTGCAAACAACGAATGCGGTATTGCGGGCGCACGAGAACGACGCCAGCGGGCACGGGCCGACCCTGAACTGCGGGGCAGTTCACAGAGCGGCCCCGCGCAGGCGGGTTCTCCGCGCCGGAGGCGCCTCCGGGAAAACCCGGCGGCGTGCTCGGACAGGCGCAACCTATTTGACGGAAACGGTGGCGCCGACTGCTTCGAGCTTGTTCTTGACCTCTTCCGCCTCTTCCCTGGTGACCGCCTCCCGCACCGGACTCGGGGCCTTGTCCACCAGTTCCTTGGCTTCCTTCAGCCCGAGGCTGGTGATCTCGCGGATCACCTTGATGACCTGGATCTTCTTGGCACCGAACGATTCGAGGGTGACGTCGAACTCGTCCTTCTCCTCTTCGGCTTCGGCGGTCTCCGCCGCACCGCCCGGCATCGCCATCACGGGGGCGGCGGCCGCGGTGACATTGAACCGCTCCTTGAAGGCCTCGACGAACTCGGAGAGTTCAACCACCGTCATGTTGCCGAAGGTCTCGAGCAGCTCCTGCTGATTCATGGCCATTGTTGCTTCCTCCTTAAGGGGTTCACCCGGCCCGGGCCGGGTATTCGTTGTTCAACTGCTGTTGCCCGCGCTTTCCTTCTGCTCCCGAAGCGCGTCGGCCAGTCCCGCCATCTCCTGCAGCTTCCCGCCGAGCGCACCCACGAACGCGGAAAGCGGTCCGCCGAGCGCTCCCGCCACCTGCGACAGGAGTTCCTCGCGCGACGGCAACCTGGACACCCTGGCGATCGCTTCCGGATCGAGGATCCCCGACTCCATCACGCCGACCTTGAAGACGGGTCTGTCTCCGTTCTCCTTCGCGAAATCGACGACGACCCTGGCGGCCTCCACAGCGCTGTCGATCCCGAAGACGACGCCGGTCGGACCGGTCAGCCAGGACGAGATGTCCGGCATCTCGGTGTCGGCCATGGCCCTTCGCAGCAGACGGTTCTTGACCACGAGGTACTCGCCGCTCGACTTCTTCAGTTCGCGTCGCAGCGTGGTCATCGACTGCACATCGAGCCCGGTGAAGTCGGTCAGGTAGATGGCCTCCGACCTCTCCAGGCGCTGCTGAAGGTCCGAAATGAATGCCTGCTTCTGTTCCTTCGTCATGGTCAGGCGCTCCGCGTAAAGCTGTTCGGATCGATCGGCACGCCGGGGCCCATGGTGCTCGCGACCGTCACGCTCTTGACATAGGTGCCCTTTGCCGCCGGCGGTTTGGCGCGCAGCACCGACGACATGAAGGCGTTCAGGTTCTCCTCCAGGCTTTCCACCTCGAACGACACCCGGCCGATAGGCGCGTGCAGGTTGCCGGTCTTGTCGACACGGTATTCGATCTTGCCGGCCTTGATCTCCCTGATCGCCCGGCCCACGTCAGGGGTGACGGTACCGGCCTTGGGCGTGGGCATGAGGCCGCGCGGCCCGAGGATTCGGCCCAGTGGACCCACCATTCGCATCAGGTCGGGGGTCGCAACGCAGACGTCGAAGCCCAGCCAGCCCTCCTTGATCTTCGCCACATGGTCCACTCCGACGAAGTCGGCTCCCGCTTCCTGCGCCTCGGCCTCCTTGTCGCCCTGGCAAATGGCGAGCACTCGGACAGCCTTGCCCGTGCCGTTGGGGAGCACCACCGTGCCGCGCACGACCTGATCGGCCTTCCGCGGATCGACGCCGAGGTGCGTCGCGACCTCCACGCTCTCGTCGAAACCGGCGTAGGCCATCTCCTTGACCTGGCCGAGCGCATCCTTCGGCGCGTGCCGGGTCAGCCGATCGAAAGTTCCGCGCGCTTCCGTGTATTTTCTGCTGCGTCTGGGCATTTGCGAATTCCCCGTCCGTCAGGCTGTCAGTTGGCCGTCCACGGTGATCCCCATCGACCGTGCGGTCCCGCTCACCATCCGCATGGCCGACACCACATCGTCCGTGTTCAGGTCCGGCATCTTCACCTGTGCGATCTCCCGCACCTGGTCGACGGACAGTGTCGCCACCTTCTCCGCCTGTGGCCGGTCCGAACCCTTGTCGAGCCCCGCCGCCTTCAGGATCAGGAACGAAGTGGGCGGTGTCTTGGTGATAAAGGAAAAGGACCGATCCGCGTAGACCGTGATCTCGACGGGCGTGAGCGTACCGGCCTGCTTCTGCGTCTTCGAGTTGAACTGCTTGCAGAAGTCCATGATGTTGACGCCGTGCTGCCCGAGTGCCGGGCCGACCGGCGGTGCCGGATTGGCCTGACCCGCCGGGATCTGCAGCTTGATGAAGCCGAGCACTCTCTTTCTGGGCTGTTTCCTTGCCATTTCAGAACCCCCTGAGCTGGGTGAAGTCCAGCTCCACCGAGGTCGGACGGCCGAAGAGCGAGACCTCGACCTTGACCTTCCCTTTTTCCGGATAGACCTCCTGGACCGTGCCGGAAAAATCCGTGAACGGTCCCTGGATGACCTCCACCACCTGTCCCGCGCGGAACGGGATCTCTTCGCGTGCGCCCGGTTCTTCCGCTTCTTCGATCCCCAGGATGCGGTTGACCTCTTCTTCCCTGAGCGGCTGAGGGTCTCCGCCCTGGGTGACGAACCGCACGCCCTTCATCGCGCTGATCGCGTGTTCCGTGCGCTCGTTCAGGATCATTCGCACCAGGACGTAGCCGGGATACAGCGGCTTCGTGACCGGGACCCGCTTGCCCCGGCGGATTTCCACGACATCCTGGGTCGGAACCAGAACTTCGAGGATCTCCTCCGAGTCGGGGTGCCGGTCGATCTCCTGCTGGATAAGCCGCCTGACCCGGTTCTCGTGCCGGGCCTGAGTCTGGACGGCATACCACCGCTCATCGCTGCTCAATTGGCGAAAATCCCCATGATCATGTCTACGATCACCCAGTTGGACACGATGTCCATGATCCAGATCACCAGCGAAATGAGGATCGTAAAGGCGATGACGACCCAGGTGGCGTTGCGGAGCTGTACACGGTCCGGCCACGTCACCTTCCCCATTTCGACGATGCATTCGTCAATGAAGGTCTTGATGCCTGCAATGCGTCCCACGAGCCTCTCCTACTCGATGATTTCGGTGACGACGCCGGCGCCCACGGTGCGGCCGCCCTCGCGGATCGCGAAGCGGAGCTCCTCGTCCATCGCGATCGGCGTAATCAGCTCCACTTCCATCTGCACGTTGTCCCCCGGCATCACCA
>JAJDXM010000077.1 GCA_022823225.1 Gemmatimonadota bacterium | reverse complement strand
GTGCCCGAACTCTCGCAAATGGGCTTTGCGACCTATTTCGCATGGCCGGTCCTGGCGCCGAGAACCTATGTCACCGAGGGCTTCCAGGGAACGCTGGGGTTTGGCTTCCCCACCGCCTTGGGCGTCAAGGTGGCCAATCCCGACCGGGCGGTGGTCTCGGTGACCGGCGACGGCGGCTTTCTGTTCGGCCTGCAGGAACTGGCGACCGCCGCCGCGCACCGCATCGGCCTAGTGACCCTGGTGTTCAACAACAGCGCCTACGTCAACGTGCGCCGCGACCAGCAACGGCTGTTCGACGGCCGCCTAGCTGGCGCGGACTTGCAGAACCCGGACTTCGTGCGCTTGGCCGAGAGCTTCGGCGTGGAGGCCCACCGCACCAACAGTCCCCAATCGCTGCGACCCTTGCTGGAACGTGCTTTAGGCCAAGACCAGCCAACGCTCATCGAAGTGGTTCTTGGCAACGAAGCGGAAGCCTCCCCCTGGGAGTTCATCATGATGCCCAAGGCACCGTCGAGGCGCTGACAGGTCCATTTGCCCGAATTGCGGGGCGCTTTGGCATCAGGATGCGAACAAACCAACATCAGTCGGCGCCAAGGATGCATTAGGAGGTTGTCATGAAGTGCCGAAAAATTGCGCTGGCGTGCCTTTTCTGCGCGGTACCCTCAGTTGCTTTCTCCACTGACGGCCCAGCGGACAACCCGCTGGTCAGGCTCTATGTGTTCGATTGCGGGGAGCTGTCCTTTCCCGACATTTCGGCGTTTGGCCTGAACAACAGCGACACCGACGTGCGGCGGTTGTTCGTGCCCTGCTACCTGATCCGGCACCCCGAAGGCGACCTGCTGTGGGATGCGGGACTTGATCCGGCGATCGCGGGGCAGGGCGTGGTGAGTGCGGGCGCGTTCACAATGACCTGCGCGCGGTCCCTTCTCGATCAAATGGATGACATGGGTCTGAGCCCGGACGAAGTCGATTTCATCGCGCTGTCGCACCTTCACTTCGACCATGTGGGCGCCGCCAAGCAGTTCCCTAAAGCCACACTGTTGATCCAGGCTGCCGAATACGAAGCGGCCTTTTTGCGTCCCGAAGAATTTGGAGGCGTCTACGACTTGGAATGGTATGGCGACCTTGCGGGGAACCCGAGACGGCTCCTTACCGGCGACCATGACGTCTTCGGCGACGGTTCCGTGATGATCGTCAGCGCCCCTGGCCACACGCCGGGTCATCAGGTGCTATTGGTCAACCTCAGGAACGCCGGTCCCGTTCTTCTGTCGGGCGACCTGTTTCACTTCCGGGCCACGCGCAGGCTGCGGGCCGTCCCGACTTTCAACAGCGATGCCAATCAGACCTTGGCATCGATGGACAAGATCGAGCGATTGATCGCGGAGACCGGCGCGACGCTGTGGATCGAGCACGACCGGGCGCTAGCGGAAACTCTGAAACTGGCGCCAGCGGCCTACGACTGAAGTTCCAGACCGAATTCGGCTACGAAAGTCAGCCCAGCAGCCTCTCTGCCAGCGCATCGTGGGAGCCCGGTGCGAGTTCGGTGAGCTGGACGCGGTCGATCCCCAACGTGGCCAGATCTTCGAGTGCACGGGCCACGTCGTCTGGATGGCCGGCGAATCGGCCCAGATAGCCGTTTCCGAACAGGCCCTTGAGGTCCGTCACCTCCGGGCCTTCCCCCGCGGCGACGAGCAGGAAGATGCCCAAGGGCTTGGCCGCGTCGATGGCCTTGACGCGCTCGACGTTGCGTTTGATTTCATCTTCCGTGACGGTGGCCACCGTGGCGAGATCGAGTGCGCCGCCGCGGGTGCCGCGGGCGCTGGCCTTGACTTCCACTCGGTCCACCAGCGGCGTGACTTCGCGGAGCGCTCGGGGGCCGCCCGCCGATGCAATCAGCGGTGGCGGCGTTGCCGGCGTGGGACCGATCGCGGATTCACCGGCAATGTCGATTCGGTAGTGGTCGCCCGAAAAGCGGCACTGTCCGGTGCGGATCAAGGCGGCCGCGATTTGCAGCGCTTCCACGTACAGGCTCACGCGCTTGGGGCCGTCGGGGTAGGCCATGCCCATCGCCCGCATCTCCGCCTCCGCCCAACCAGCCCCCAGCCCAGCTTCGAACCGACCGCCGGAGAACGTCTGCAGCGCCAGTGCCGCTTGGGCGAACTCGACCGGCGAGCGGAATAGGTTGTTGGCGAACGACGTGGTCACCGTGATGCGCTCCGTGGCACCGGCCATGGCCATGGCCGTCACGAAGACGTGCGGATAGCGGTGGTCGCCCAGAAAAAGATGGTCGCTGGCGCAGATGCCATGCCAGCCTTGGGCTTCCTTCGCCTTTGCCCATGCCCCGGGTCGGTCGAATTCCCGCACGGGGAGATTGGGGAAGTACTCCATGGCCACCGTCCACTGTCTGGTAGGCCGGAAGGATACGCCAGGGCCACTGGGCCTTGAAGCCCGACGGAGACCCCGCGATCCACGACCAACCTTGAGCGGGGGCAGTGGTACAGCCGCTCATCTTCGTTCTACAATCGGTGCATGTCGGGCCTTTGGGGTAGGCGATGGCCACCCACCATGTGCTGATCGACTACGAGAACGTTCAGCCGAAGAATTTGGCGGCGTTGAAGGGCGATTCGCAGGAAGTCGACTTCCGGATCATCGTGTTCGTGGGCGCTAACCAGACGCGGTTGCCGAGGGACTTGGTGTTCGAGATGCAGTCCTTTGGCAGCGATGCGCAGTACATTGAAATCACCGGCAGCGGCAAGAACGCGCTCGACTTCCACATTGCCTACTACCTCGGAGCGCTGACCGAGCGGGAGCCGAAGGCAATCTTTCACGTCATCTCCAAGGACACCGGCTACGACCAGCTCATCAAGCACCTGAAGGGGATGCGCATCGACGTGACACGGCAGAAGGATCTGTTCGACATTCCCTGGCTGTCGTCGGCGAACAAGAAGCCGGCGGACGAGCAGATCACCGCGATCGTCAAGAACCTGTCCGCGCGCGGCAGCTCCCGGCCCCGCAAGGTGAAGACGCTGAAGAACTCCATCAACTCCCTGTTCGACAACAAGCTCGCGCCGGAGAAGATCGACGGTCTCGTGAAGGATCTTCAGGACCGCAAGTACATCGTCATCAAGCAGGAAAACGTGACCTACCGGAACATGTAGGACCCGATGAGCGTCCTCGACTCCTCGCTCTCCGTGCGCTCCGGCGCGTTCCGGTCCAATCGCGATCGGATGCGGCGCATCGTCGAGGAGACATCCGGAATCGCCGCGGACATCATGCAAGGGGGGCCCGAGCACGCCCGCGCCCGGCACCTCGACCGCGGCAAGCTCCTGCCCCGCGAGCGGGTCGCCCGCCTCCTCGACCCGGGCTCTCCGTTCCTCGAGATCGGCCTCTTCGCCGCCCACGGCATGTACGAGGGCGAGGTGCCGTCGGCGGGGCTCGTCACCGGCATCGGCCGCATCGCCGGGACCGAGTGCATGGTGGTGTGCAACGACGCCACCGTGAAGGGCGGCACCTACTACCCCCTCACCGTGAAGAAGCAGCTTCGCGCGCAGGAGATCGCGGCCGAGAACCGCCTGCCCTGCGTGTACCTCGTCGACTCGGGCGGGGCGAACCTCCCGAACCAGGACGAGGTATTCCCCGACCGCGAGCACTTCGGGCGGATCTTCTACAACCAGGCGAACATGTCCGCCGCGGGCATCCCCCAGGTCGCGGTGGTGATGGGGTCGTGCACCGCGGGCGGCGCCTACGTCCCGGCCATGAGCGACGAGAGCATCATCGTGCGCGGCCAGGGCACGATCTTCCTCGGCGGGCCGCCGCTGGTGAAGGCGGCGACCGGGGAGGTGGTCTCGGCCGAGGACCTCGGCGGCGCGGACCTGCACTCGCGCGAGTCGGGGGTCACCGATCACTGCGCGCTGGACGACGCGCACGCCCTCGACGTCGCCCGTCGCGTCATCGGCAACGTCAACCGCGGGAAGCGGACCGGGGTCCGCACGCAGCCGCCCGTGCCGCCGCGCCACGACCCGGAGGAGATCCTGGGGATCATCCCGCCGGACGTGCGCCAGCCGTACGAGGTGCGCGAGGTCATCGCGCGGATCGTGGACGACTCGCGGCTCGACGAGTTCAAGAAGCTCTACGGCGCGACCCTCGTCTGCGGCTTCGCCCACCTCGCCGGCATGCCGGTCGGGGTCGTCGCGAACAACGGGATCCTGTTCTCCGAATCGGCCCAGAAGGGCGCCCACTTCATCGAGCTCTGCGCGCAGCGCAAGGTCCCGCTCGTCTTCCTCCAGAACATCACCGGCTTCATGGTCGGGCGCAAGTACGAGGCTGGAGGCATCGCGAAGGACGGCGCGAAGCTCGTCACCGCGGTGGCGACCGCCAGGGTTCCGAAGCTCACCATGATCATCGGAGGGTCGTTCGGGGCCGGGAACTACGGCATGTGCGGACGCGCCTACTCCCCGCGCTTCCTGTGGACGTGGCCCAACGCGCGCATCTCGGTGATGGGCGGCGAGCAGGCGGCCGGCGTGCTCGCCACCGTCCGGCGAGACGGCATCGAGCGCCGGGGCGGGTCGTGGTCGAGCGAGGAGGAGGAGGAGTTCAAGCGTCCCATCGTCGAGCGTTTCGAGCACGAGGGGCATCCGCTGTACGCGAGCGCCCGGCTGTGGGACGACGGCGTCGTCCACCCGGCCCGCACCCGCGAGGTGCTCGCCCTCTCGCTCTCCGCCGCGCTGAACGCGCCGATCGAGGAGACGCGCTTCGGCGTGTTCCGCATGTGATGTTCGGGAAGCTCCTCATCGCCAACCGCGGCGAGATTGCCTGTCGGGTGATGCGCACCGCGCTCCGGCTCGGCATTCGCACCGCTACGGTGTACTCCGATGCGGACCGGGACGCACTGCACGTGGAAATGGCCGACGAAGCGTGGCGCCTCGGCCCCGCGCCCGCGTTGCAGAGCTACCTGGACGTCGAGCGGGTGATCGCCGCGGCCACCGCCTCGGGGGCGGACGCGGTGCACCCCGGGTACGGGTTCCTGTCGGAGAACCCGGACTTCATCGAGGCCTGCGCCGCCGCCGGCATCGTCTTCGTCGGCCCGCCGGCGGCCGCGGTCCGCGCGATGGGCCTGAAGGACGCGGCCAAGCGCCTTATGGAAGCGGCCGGGGTGCCGGTGGTCCCCGGCTACCACGGCGAG
>JAJDXM010000047.1 GCA_022823225.1 Gemmatimonadota bacterium | reverse complement strand
CGGATGCCGCTTCCCCGGCTGCGGTTCGCGCCTGCGCACCCACGCCCACCACATCGCCCACTGGGCCCACGGCGGAGAGACGGCGATGGACAACCTGGTGCTGCTCTGTCCCTTCCATCACCGCGCGGTCCACGAAGGCGGTTGGCGGGTGGAGATGGACGAGCGCGGAGTGCCGCACTTCTTCAACCCGCTGGGCGTGCGCATGCCCGTGGTGCCGGTGACTCCGTACATCGGCGGGCTGGTGCCGGGCGATGCCGCCGCGGCACCGGCAGCGGACTTCGGGCTGGCTCGCTGGCACGGCCAGACCGGCATCGGCCCCTCGACCGGCGGCTCCCTGTGGCGGGGCGAACCCATCGACTGGGCCTGGGCGATGGTCTGCCTCTGGGGGGAAGGAGGTGACGGCGCGTCCCAGGCGCGCGAAGCAAGCTCCTAGCTTTTCATCCGGCTCCCCGCCGGGTCGAACAGCGCCGTGCTCCCGCCGACCGCGGCGACGGTGACAGGGTAGCACTCGTTCATGTACATCACCTGGAGCTGCTCGCCGACCCGGGCGTACTCCACCGGCAGGTAGGCCATGAGCAGGTACTTGCCCAAGGACGGACCCATGCCGGCGGAGGTCACCCGGGATTCGCGGCCGAGCGAGTCCACGATGCGGTGGCCGTCCAGGGTCAGGATCGGCTCGTTTCCGCCGGTGGGAAAGCGGGCGATGCCGGACCCGGACGGGCTCGCGTGGTCGTCCATGGTGAGCGTGCAGATCCGGGCCGCCGGCCCCCGTTCGCGCGCCTCCAGGTAGGCGGCCTTGCCGATGAAGTCCGCTGACTTCACCCGGCGGCGCCCGAGGCCGGCCTCGACCGGCGAGTACTCGGAAGTAAGCTCGGAACCCATCAGCAGATAGCCCTTCTCCATGCGTCCCGTGGTGCCATAGACGCCGATTCCAACGGGGCGCAGGTCGAAATGGCGGCCCGCCCCCCGGATCGCGTCCCACAGGGCCAGTCCGTGCTCGGTTCGCGTGCAGATCTCCCAGCCGCTCTCGCCCACGTAGGAGATCCGCAGCATCGTGGCCGGTATGCCGTTGAGCAGGACGTGCTGGACGGTGCCGTAAGGGAACTCCCGCTGGCCGAGCTCGCTGTCCGCGATCCTGGCAAGCAGCGGACGCGCATCCGGCCCCCACACCCCGAGTGTGCAAAGCGCCGACGACCGGTCCTCGAAGTGCACCGACCCGTCAGCCGGAAGGTGCTTGCGGAACCAGAAGGCGTCCCGCGCCCCGTCCAGGACCCCGGTGACGACGCGAAACCGATCCGACGCGAGCCGCTGGATGGTCAGATCGGCGCGAAAACCCCCGTCCGGCGTCAGCAGCGGCGTGTAGATCGAGCTGCCGACCGGCCGGTCGCACTCGTTGACCGTCAACCCCTCCAGGTACCGGACCACCCCCGGTCCCGACGCGTCGAAGATCTGAAACGCGCCCAGATCCACCACGCCCACCTTCTCGCGCAGGTGCAGGTGCTCCGCGTTGATGATCGGGGACCACCAGCGGCGATCCCACTCGTGCGGGCGGTCCCATTCGTGCGGGCGGTCCGGCACCCTGTAGCGCGCCACCAGATCCTCGTTCGAGGCGTACCACTGCGGCCGCTCCCATCCCCGCGCCTCGAAATACTCGGCCCCCAGCGCCTCCGTGCGCGGATGGAAGGGTGACCGGTTCACTCCGCGCGCCGACTCCCACTGCTCTCGCGGATGCACGATCCCGTACGTCTTGGGGAAGTGCTCGCGACAGCGCGCGCGGATGTGATGGCCCGTGCGTTCGTGCGGCTGGAAGCGGGTGACATCGGAGCCGTGCGGGTCGAGGAGGCGCGGGTAGCCGTATGTCATCCATTCGGCGATGAGCTGCGCCGATCCAGGACCCTCCCGCACCCACACCGCCGCCGCCGACCAGAGGTTGGCCACTTCGGCGGTCTCGCCCAGCAGCTGCTGCGTGTCGGGCGTGAGGGACAGGAGACCGTTGACGGCGTACTCCATCTCGGTGCCGGCCAGGAGCTCGCCCATGATTTCGTGCGCGTGTTCCAGCTGTGGTGCAAAATCGCCGGCCGTGAACGGCATCTCGGTCGGGGAACGCTCCGCCTCGGCGATGGAAGGGATGTCGCCGGGGCGCATCAGGATGGGGCGATGCGCGTACGAACCCACCTCCATCGCGCCGTAGCTCTGCCGCTCATACATGAACGAATCCATGTCGCGCACGATGGGGTAGCCGATCTCGTTGCCGGTCGCGAGCAGGAGTTCGACCGGGCCGAAGTCGGCCATCTGGTGGACCGCCGGGGTAAGCGGGATCGTGGCGCCGGCCATCGCGGCCACCCGCGGGCTCCAGACCCCGCAAGCGATGACCGCGTGGTCGACCTCGATCGTCCCGCGGGTCGTGGAGACAGCCCGGATCCGGGGGCGCCCGAACGGCACGGGCTCCACTTCGAGACCCGTCACCTCCGTCTCGTCGAGAACCGTCAGCACCCCCCGCGCCAGCGCCCGTTCCCGCATGATCGCGCCCGCCCTCACCGAGTCCACCACCGACACGCTGGGCGTGTAGAAACCACCCAGCATCACCTCCGGGTTGACGAACGGCACGCGATCGGCCACCTCCGCCGGCGTCAGCAGCTCGCTCTCGATCCCCCAGACCCTGGCCGAGGTCATCCGCCGCCGCAGCTCCTCCATGCGCTCCTCGGTGCGCGCGACTTCGACTCCGCCGCAGGTCGTGTTCGTTCCCAGCGCTTCGTACTGGCGCTGGCTCTCCAGCGTGATCAGCGCGATCTCGCGGCCATGGTCGGTGGGGAAGATGAAGTTGGACGCGTGGCCGGTCGATCCGCCGGGGTCGGGGAGCGGGCCCTTGTCGATCAGGACCAGGTCGTCCCAGCCGAGCCGCGCCAGGTGCTCGACCAGGCAGTTGCCGACGATGCCGGCTCCGATGACGGCGACTTTGGCCCTCGGGGGTGGGATGCGGGCCGGTGTCATGGACGGAGCACCCTGGACCGCGACTTCACGATCTACCGCCGGAGCCGGCGCCAGCGGATTCCGCTTCTGCATCCCGGTCTCTCTGACGCCGGATCCGTTGTCGCGGATTCGGCCTAACCCCCGCGCTCCACCCGCACCCCCCCCACCCACACGCCCCAGATCTCGCGCAGATTGGCCACATCCTCGAGCGGGTTGTCCCGCAACATCACCATGTCGGCGCGGCGGCCCGGCTCGAGCGTGCCGATGTCGTCCCTGCCGAGGCATTCGGCGGCCACCCCCGTCGCGGAACGCAGGATCTGCAGCGGGGTGAGGCCCGCCTCCGCCATCAACTCCAGCTCCATGTGCTCGAAGTAGCCCTGGAAGCGCCCGAGCGGCCCCGAGTCGGTTCCGAGCGCGATCGGCACGCCCGCTTCCGACACCCGCCCCAGGTTGGCCTGCGCCACCTCCAGCGCGCGCCCGTACGCCTCCGCCGCCCCCGACGCCCTCACCCGCGCCTGCCGCTCCGGGTCACTCAGCGTCTCCACCTGCGCCGAATCGATGTCCGCCATCAGGAACGGGTCGTCGAAGAAGTCCGGGCGGCCTCCGTACGCGTACGTCGACACCTCCCGGGTGAGCGTCGGCACATAGCACACTCCGGTCTCGTGGAGGAGGCCGATCGTCTCGTCATCGACCGCCTCGTCCCGGATGCTGTGCGCGACCATCCCCGTGCCTGCGCGCAGCAGCCCCTTCGCGTCCTCCTGGTAGAAGAGGTGCGAGGCGACGCGGAGGCCGTGCTCGCCGGCGCGCGCGATCACGGCGGCGTAGGTTTCGGGGGACATCTTCCGCGTCGTGCCCAGGTTGTCGTCGACGCGGATCTTGATCCAGTCGGGACCCATCGCGGCGGCCGCATCCACCCGCTCGGCGGCCTGTTCGGGGGTGGACCCGGTCACCACCGGGCCGGACACGAGGACGCGCGCGCGGGGTGGAGGCGTGGTCTCTCCGGCGCCGGCAGCGTCGGCATTCCCGCCCTCACCCCAGCTGGCTTCCCTCAAGTCGAACAACGCCCCTCGCTCGCCACCCAGACTTGCCACCGTCGTCACCCCATACCGGGCGTAGCGTTCCAGTTCGCGGTAGGCGTATTCCCCGTACTCCTCGCCGGTGCCCGGAACCCAGGTGCCGCCGACGTGCCCGTGCGTGTTGATGAGGCCGGGAATGAGGTACGTGCCGCTGGTCAGGGTCGGCACGATCCCGGCTTCGAACGCGTCCGTCATGATGTGGGTCGCGACCCGCATCGTGTCGGTCCTGCCCGCCGCACCGGCGAAGTCCATCACGGGATCGATGGCAAGGATCCGGCCCTGTGAGATCTGGACGACTGCCGGGCCGGTGGGCGGCGCGCCCGTACCGTCCCACACCCGGGCGCCGACGATCACCGATTCGGTGGCCGGGTCGAAGGAGAAGCCGGGCTCGCAGGCGCCCGGGGACAGCGCGAGCACAACCGCAAGTCGGGTTGGGAGTACTGGTGCCTTCATGGTCCTGCCTTCTCTGATATCGGTGTGGCTGGCGCCTCCTGCTCCATTCTACTTCGAACCGCTCTTGCGAGCGACCGTTGTGGCGCGACGCAATGAAGTGTACATTTGGACATGTACACTACGAGAAACGGAAGACTCCGATGAAGAGCGTCGGCGCGGCCGAGTTCAAGGCCCGGTGCCTGCGATTGATCAAGCAGATGAATCGGGACGGCGAGCCCTTGACCATCACGAACCGCGGCCGTCCCGTCGCCATACTGTCGCCCATGCCCGAACAGGCTCGATCCGAATCAATAATCGGCGCGATGGCAGGTACGGTTCTGGCGTACGACGATCCCTTCGGGCCCGCTGCCGACCCCTCCGAGTGGGCTTCCCTCCGTTGATCGTGCTCGACACGCACGCGCTCATCTGGGCCGTCGAAGGCGATGGGCGGCTCGGCACGAGCGCGTCCCGCCTGATCGAGGAAACGGTTCAGACCGATCGGGTGGCGGTGTCGGCGATCACGCCCTGGGAAGTCGCGCTGCTGGTGGAACGCCGACGGTTGCGGCTCGGCCGCGAGGTCGGCGCGTGGATCGCACAGGCTCTCGCCCTGCCAGGGGTCACGCTCATCCCGATTGAACCGGCCATAGCCATCGACAGCGTGCGCCTGCCGGGAGAGTTTCACGCCGACCCCGCCGACCGCTTCATCGTCGCCACTGCGCGTCACCTGAAGGTGCCGCTGCTGACCGCCGACCGGAAGATCCTGGCGTACTCCGAGGCGGGACATGTTCGGGCCGTGGACATCTCAGCAGTCCGTGAATAAAGCCGCCCGACCACCGAGAGCGGCGAGGCGCCGGGCTGGCAAGGCGCGACGAGGGGCCAATAGCGGCGCTATTGGGCTGAGGAGCAACGCAGAGCGCAGCCCTGGGGCGAAGCGTCGCGGCCGGATGCATCGCCGGTCGAATGCCGGAGGGTTCTTGTCCACGGGCCGCCCGATCCGTTGAGGCGGTTCACGAACGCCCAACCCCAACGTACAGCTCGCTCCCGCCGCGCCGGAACTCCTCGGCCTTCTCGCTCATGCCTTCTTCCACTGCCTGGGCCGTGTCCAGTCCCCGTTCCCGCGCGAACCGGCGAACGTCGTCGCTGATCTTCATCGAACAGAACTTCGGCCCGCACATCGAGCAGAAGTGCGCCACCTTCGCCCCCTCCGCCGGGAGCGTCTCGTCGTGGAATTCCTGCGCGGTCACCGGGTCGAGCGAGAGGTTGAACTGGTCGCGCCAGCGGAACTCGAAGCGCGCCTTCGAGATGGCGTCGTCCCACTGCTGGGCGGTCGGATGGCCGCGCGCCAGATCCGCCGCGTGGGCCGCGATCCTGTACGCAATGACGCCGTCCTTCACGTCGTCGCGGTTGGGGAGTCCAAGGTGCTCCTTGGGCGTCACGTAGCAGAGCATGGCGGTCCCGTACCAGCCGATCATCGCCGCGCCGATCGCGCTGGTGATGTGGTCGTAGCCGGGTGCGATGTCGGTCGTTAGCGGCCCTAGCGTATAGAATGGCGCCTCGTCGCACCATTCGAGCTGCTTCTCCATGTTCTCCTTGATCAGGTGCATGGGGATATGCCCCGGCCCCTCGTTCATGACCTGCACGTCGTACTCCCACGCGATCCGGTTCAGCTCGCCCTGGGTGCGCAGCTCCGCGAACTGGGCCTCGTCGTTGGCGTCGGCGATCGAGCCGGGGCGCAGTCCGTCGCCCAGCGAGTAGGAGACGTCGTACTCCCGCATGATCTCGCAGAGTTCGCGGAAGTTCGTGTAGAGGAAGTTTTCCCTGTGATGCGCCATGCACCACTTGGCCAGGATCGAGCCGCCGCGCGACACGATGCCGGTGACCCGGTCGGCCGTCAGGGGCACGTAGCGCAGCAGCACCCCCGCATGCACGGTGAAGTAGTCGACCCCCTGCTCGCACTGCTCGACGATCGTGTCGCGGTAGACCTCCCAGGTCAGCTCCTCGGGCGCGCCGCCCACCTTCTCCAGCGCCTGGTAGATGGGCACGGTGCCGATCGGCACGGGGGAGTTGCGGATGATCCACTCGCGGGTCGCGTGGATGTTCCTGCCGGTCGACAGGTCCATGACCGTATCGGCGCCCCAGAGCGTCGCCCAGCGCAGCTTCTCGACCTCCTCGTCGATCGACGAGGCCACCACCGAGTTCCCGATGTTTGCGTTGATCTTCACCTTGAAGCCGCGCCCGATGATCATCGGCTCGAGCTCGGGGTGGTTGATGTTGGCGGGGATGATCGCGCGGCCGCGCGCCACCTCGTCCCGCACGAAGCGCGGGTCGAGCCCTTCCCGGATCGCGATGAACTCCATCTCGGGGGTGACCTCGCCGCGCCGGGCGTAGTGCATCTGGGTGACGGGGCCGCTGCCGCGCCGAGTGGTGCGGCGGAGGCCGGGGGGGAGCTCGAGGGGGTCGTCGCGCCTGCCGGGAGTGAGGGGGGCGGAGCGGCCGGTGACGCGGACGTCCCGCGCGGCGATCCAGGGTTCGCGGAGGGGTGGCAGGCCTTCGCGGACATCGTGGCCGCGCGGGCCGCCGGTGTCGTAGACGCGAAGCGGGGGCTCGCCGCCCGAGAGCGCGATCTCCCGCATGGGGACGCGGATGCCGTCCGGGCCATCGACGTGGACGCGGGTGGACTTGGGGAAGGCGTCGCCGTACGCGACGGGGGCGGCGGCGGTGGGCGGGGTGGCGGGCGCGGGCGGGGTGGCGGGCGCCAATTTGCCGGTCGGCTTGATCATTGCGGTCTCAATTTCTCCGGCCGCCACGTCGTCGCCGGATGGAAACGTCCGGCCAGCGGCAGGATTTCCCCCGCGAGCCGCGCTCCCTACGCCGGTATCAGCCGGATCAGGTCATTGGGGTTCGCTCTCAATCCCTCGGCGTGCCGTGCTCGACTGCCGCCTGGCGCTTCGACTGCCGTTGGCACTCGAACTGCCGCTTGGCGATCGACTGCCGCTTGGCGGGCAAAACGTGCTTCGGCACGGGCCGCGGGATGCCCCCGGCGACTGGGGAGAAGATAGGGAAGCGCGCGCCACGAGGCCAATATGGGTTGACCATATTCATTGATATGGGTAGTATGGGTCATGAAGACCACCATAGAGATTCACGATGAGTTGCTGGCCCGCGCCAAGCGGTACGCGCGGGAGACCGGCGGCACCCTGCGGTCGCTGGTCGAAGAGGGGTTGCGGTTCGTCCTGTCGGCGCCGGCATCCTCGCAGTCCTACCGGCTCCCCGATCTCAGCGTCGGCGACCCGACCGACGACGATCCCCTTGAGGCCTACTCCTGGCAGGATCTGTCGGAGATGATCTACGAACATCCCGGCGAGCCGTGATCGCGGTCGACACCAACGTGCTCGTCTACGCACACCGACGGGAGTCCAGGGTGCACGAAGAGGCGGTGCGCGTTCTTCGGACACTTGCGGAAAGCGACCGGCCGTGGGCCATACCGTGGCCCTGCTGCTACGAGTTCATCAGCGTCACAACGAACCGCCGGATCTGGCGGGGCGCCCAATCGACACCCGACCAGGCCTGGAGCCAGCTGCGGGCCTGGACCGATTCACCCTCGAACCGGCTGTTGGGGGAGACACGCGACTTCCTGGACATCCTTGAGAGCCTCGTTCTGCGGCACCGCGTCCGAGGCCCGGTGGTTCACGACGCCCGCGTGGCCGCGATCTGCCTGGCCCACGGGGTGGACGAACTGCTGACCCGCGACCGCGACTTCTCCCTTTTTCCGGAGCTGAGGACGCGGAGTCCGTTTGTGACTGCAGGAGCCTAGCCGCCCGCGGACCGCAACCCCCCCGCGGGCCGTCCACCCGCAGCCTCCTCCACCACCCCCAGCCCGGCCTGGATGAAGGCCCACTGAAAGCGCATCTGGTCCTGGACCGGCATCGCCACCAGCCCCGCCCCCCCCGCCTCCCCCCGCACGGCCGCCATCTCGCGCGCCGTTTCGCGCGCCATTGCGCCGTGCGTCCCCTCGGCGGCATCACCCGCGCCCTCCCCGCCCTCCCCGCGCGGCCGGCCCACCCCCCGCACCCGCGCCTCCCACCCCGCGACCCGCTCCCGCCACCGCATCAGCACCGGATCCGGCGGCCCCACCTCGGCGCCCACCCCCGGCGTAATGAACAGCGGCATCTCGGTCACGAGCGTCAGGGGGTCGCTGCCCAGCGCGCGGACCGCCTCCATCGAACTGGGCCGGAATCGCGCCGCCGTGTCCGGGTCGCCCCGGTCGAGAAAGTGCCGCCGCATCGCGCGCGAATCGGGCCGGCTGCAGAACCCGGGCGCCAGCCGGTGGAAGCCCTTTTCGCCCTCGCGCTCGACGTCGTGCAGCTCGTAGCCGGCCCGGCGCACATCGCCGGCCAGGGCGCGCGCCGCGTTCCGGAAGCGCGGCCACCACGACCGCTCGACCAGGAACCAGGGGCCCGCCGCCACGCTCATCCCGTGCAGGCTCACGTGCAGGTCGAAGGGGGCCGCGCCGCGCCAGAAAGCCCACGCCGCGCGGTTCTCGGGACGGGCGCCGAGGTCGTCCTCACCGCGCGGGAAGCCGAACTCGATGTCGTCGCCGGGCAGCTCGCGAACGCGGTGGCGCAGCCATTCGGCGAAGTCGTAGCGCTCGGCGTCCGGCGCCTGCCAGGCGGCGTTGACCGCGGCCCCATCCGGGTTGAGGTGCGGGATGACGAACCAGGTCGCGCGGCGGCGCAGCCCGTCCCCGGCCGGGCCCGACAGCGTGCCGATCAGACGCCGCAGGAACCGCGGACCCACCGGCTCGTCCGCATGACATCCTCCGACCAGACTGACCCGCAGCGGCCCCGCGCCGATCCGGTGCGCAACGATCGGCCTGCCCTCGCGCGAGCGGCCGATCTCGCGGGCGTCCGGCGGGGCGGCCTCGCCCGGCGGCCGGCCCCCGCTCAGCCGCCTGGCGGTGATATGAGCTCCGAGGCGTCGAAGTCGACCTCGTAGCCGCACATCGTGCCCGTGTACCTCGCGCTGAAGGTCGGCTCGGAGCCGGAGAAATCCGGCCGGCCGGCCAGTGTCAGGTCGATCTCGCAGGTTCCCGTTCGGCCCGCCAACTCCCAGTCCAGGCCGCCGGAGGTACTGCCGTCGATCAGGGTCTCGAACGTCGTGGTGACGATCGACACTGTGGTGATGTCCCGTATGCCCGGATTCCCGTCGACCGTGAACTGGAACCCCAACCCCGTGAAGCTGCAGCCGTTGGGGTTGATGTCGAAGTCCGTCACCAGGCGCGCGGTGTCGTTTACCGGCAGCCTCTCTTCGATCCCCCCGATCAGCCTCGCCGTTCCGCCGAGCGGACACTGCACGACGATGCTGTCCGGCGAAAAGAAGATCGGAATGAGGGTGGTGTCCGACGCGGTGGCTCTCAGGCCGACGAACAGCGCCGTCGCCTCCGCCAGCGCCAGCGGATCGCTGTCGGGCTCCGTGGAGTCGTTGCAGGCGCCCACGGCGACCAGGCACGCGGCCAGGGTGATCGCTCCCACAGTGATTTTCGCTCTTGCCGATACCGACATGCTCGCCTCCTCTGCTGGCTATCTTCGAACCGACCACTATCAGTATATACAGACTCCGATCCCCCTGGTTCAGAAGCCCGCATGCGACCGCAGCTCACACGCCACGAACAGCGCCTCCTCGACGGAGCGGCCGGCCCCGCGGCCGAACTCGCGACGCGGATCGTGGTGCGCATGGCCGGGATCCTGGGCGCGCGCAAGCTGGTGCCGGTCACCTCGTCGCACATCGACGGGTGCCTTTACCACGGCGATGGCGGGGTCGAGTTCGCGGAGCGGCTGGTGGCGCTGGACGGCCGGGTGGCGGTCCCGGCGACGCTCAACGTGGGGGCCCTCGACCTGCTCCACCCCGGGCGGGTGCGGGCCGGCGACCGGCGCCGCGAGATGGCGCTGCGCCAGATGCGGGCCTACCAGGCGCTCGGGTGCAAGCCGACGTGGACGTGCGCGCCGTACCAGTCCGGGCACCGGCCCGCCCTCGGCGAACACGTGGCCTGGGGCGAGAGCAACGCGGTCGCGTTCGCCAACTCGGTGCTGGGCGCCCGCACGAACCGCTATGGAGACTTCATGGACATCTGCTGCGCGCTGGCCGGGCGGGCGCCGCGCACGGGCCTCCACCTGGGCGGGCGCCGCCGCGCGACGGTGGTGGTGGACACGGGCGGAATCGACGCCGGGCTGAAGCGGCGGGACATCTTCTACCCGGTGCTGGGGACCTGGCTGGGGGCGGAGGTGGGCGACCGGGTGGCGGTGCTGACGGGTCTCCCGGCAACCGTCAGCGAGGACCAGCTCAAGGCGATGGGGGCCGCGGCGGCCACTTCCGGCGCGGTCGGGCTCTTCCACGTCGAGGGCGTCACCCCCGAGGCGCCCGACCTGGCGACCGCGCTGGGCGGCCGCGCCCCCGAAGCCCGGATCCCGCTCGCCCCGGCCACCCTCCGCGCCGTCCGCGACAGCCTCAGCACCGCGCCCGCCGGCCGCATCGACGCAGTCGCGGTGGGCAGCCCCCACTTCTCGCTGGACGAGTTCGCGCAGCTCGAAGCGCTCCTCCCGGCGGCCCCCTTCGCCGTGCCCTTCTACGTCTGCACGGGCCGCTCCGAATACAGGGCGCTGGAGTCGGCCGCCCGGCTCGAACGCCTTGAGGCCGCCGGCATCGAGATCGTCGTCGACACCTGCGTCGTCGTGACGCCGATCCTGGCCCCGGACGGCGGCGTTCTCATGACCAACTCGGGCAAGTTCGCCCACTACACCCCGCCCAACACCGGCTACGGCGTGGTCTACGGCAGCCTGGAGGACTGCGTGCGCTCGGCGGCCGGCGGCCACGTGACCCGGGACGAGGGCCTGTGGAGCTGACGGGCGATCGCGCGCGTCAACCGGCGCCGGCGCCCGACGGGGCTGACGGGCCCCCGATGGAGCTGACGGGCACGGTCGTCCACGGCGGCCCCGCAGAGGGCGGCCCCGCGGCGGGCCCCCTCCTCGTCCTGGGCAAGCCGCTCAGCTTCTGGGGCGGGATCGACCCGCTCACCGGCGAGATCTGCGACCCGCGCCACCCCCGTCACGGGGACTCCGTGCGCGGCCGCATCCTGGTCATGGAGGGCACGATCGGCTCCAGCTCGTCGAGCGCGATCATGCTGGAGCTGCTGCGCAACGATGTCGCGCCGGCCGGCATCGTGATCGCGCGGCCCGACGCCATCCTCGTGCTGGGGATTCTCGTTGCGGGCGAACTCGGGCACCCCACCATCCCCATGCTGCGGCTCGACGGCCCGGACATCGCCGCCCTGGCGCCGGCCGACGGCTGCCCGGCGACGCTGTCAGGCGACGCGCTGCGGGTCAACGCGGCCAGCTGACCCAGCGGAGCATGCAAGCGCCCGCACGGCCCGCCCCTCAGGGCAGCGCGTAGCGCTCCAGGTACTGCAGCCCCACGTCGTCCATCCGCACCGCGTACAGCGTGCCGTCCCCGAAACTCACCACGCGGCGGCCCATCGGCAGTTCGACGACCCCCACCAGCTGGCCCCCGCCATCGAAGAGATCGTAGCGCGGCGCCGCCCCCGCCTCGCGGTGGCGCCGGACCCAGGCGCGTCCCAGCCCGTCGACCGGGACCGGCCGGTTGTAGAAGGCCGGCTTCACTTCGGGCCACGGGTAGTCGTCCAGGTTGTCATCGTCGCCGCCGCCACCACCCCGCCGGGCAGTGATTCTCACGTTGCCGTTCGATTGCATCGCCTGGATCGACAGTCCGCCTCCGGTCTCGGACCGGCTCTCGCTCCACTCCTCCTTCTCCGCCTGGCCGATCCGCACGGGCGTGTAGGGGATGGGCGGCCCGCTCGTGACCGAGCCGTCCACCTCGAACCAGTCCACATGGTAGTCGCCGGCCCTCACCACAACGACGCGGCCGTCGTCCGCCACCCCCCATGCATCCGTCGGCGAGAGCGGGATCTGGGTGATCGAGACGTTCTGGCTCGTGGCGTCGCCCGATTCCTCCCGGGTTCTGCCCTCCCGCATGAACATCCCCACCGATTCGATCTGCTCCGTTTCGAGGTCCATGCGCAGGATCCTCAGCGAATCGGGGTCCTCGTCGAACCCCGGCGAGGCGCGGAAGTAGATGCGGCCCATGCCGTCCACGCCCTGCGGGTGCATCCTGAGCATCGTTCCTGCCGCCGGGTCCACGGTCGCGTACGGCCGCGTGTCCCCGAACTCCAGCTCGGGGCTCAATACGGTGAGGCGTCCGTTCCCCAGGTCGACGAGCAGCGTCCTGTCGCCCGGGAGCGGCCACACCGCGTCGGGCTGCCGGTACTCCGACGGCCCCCCGCCCAGCCCCCCGATCGTGTCGGCCACGCCCGTGCCCATGTCGAGCAGCACGACCACCTGGCTCAGCGGGTCGGCCACCACCACCCGCCCGGCCGGCAGCTCGCGCACCGTCGAGACCACCGAGAAGGCCCCGCCCCACCCCGCCTCCGCCTGGCCCAGCTGCACGAGCTGCACCCCCTCCGGCACGCCGGCGTCCCCGGCCGCACAGCCACCCACCAGCCCGGCCACCACCCCGCACACCACCCACCTCGTCATCATCCGCGTCTCCATGCTTTTCCTCCCCCCACCTTCCCCTACTTCACGAACAGGATGTCGCGATAGCTCGGCAACGGCCACAGATCGTCCGGAATCACCTTCTCCATGCGGTCCGCCGCGTCGCGCACCGCGTTCATCGCCGGAATCACGTTGTCGCGCATGTGGAACACCTTCTCCGACACCTCGTCGCCGCCGAGCTCCTCGTTCTGCGCGTCGAGCTCGTCGAGCGCCTCGGTGAGCTCGTCGATCAGCCCGGAGACCCGCGCGATGTTGTTGTCGAGCCCGGCCGTGCCGACTCCCGCCCCCTTCGTTCCGCTCCGCGCACCCACGAGCCGCTCCAGGTAGGTCACCGCCGCCGGGAGGATCATGCAGCGCGCCATCTGGGCCGCCGTCTCGCCTTCGATATTGATCTTGATGAAGTACTGCTCGGTCAGCACCTCGAGCCGCGCCTCCAGCTCCCGAGGACTCATGACGCCGTACCTGTCGAAAAGCTGCTCGTTCTTGTGGGCCGCGAGCGCCGGGAGCGCAGTGACCGTGTTGCCGGTGTTGAGCAGCCCCCGCCGTTCGGCTTCCTCGACCCACTCGGCCGAGTAGTTGTCGCCGTTGAAGATGATCCGCTTGAACGACGGAATCTCGTTCGACAGCAGCTTCCAGAGCGCGGTCTCAAGCGAGACGCCGGACTCGACGACCGCCTCGAGCACGTCCGTCCACTCGTCGATCGCCTCGGCGACGATCGTGTTCAGGACCGTGGCCGGCAGCGAGATGCTCGACGCCGAACCCACCGCGCGGAACTCGAACTTGTTGCCCGTAAAGGCGAAGGGCGATGTGCGGTTGCGGTCGCCGGAGTGGCGCGGCAGGTCGGGCAGCACCGTCACGCCCAGGCCCAGGAGGCCTTCGCGCTCCCGCTCCTCCGCGCCTCCGGACTCCTCGAGCTGCTGGAAGATGTCCTGCAGCTGGTCGCCCAGGAACACCGAGATGATCGACGGCGGGGCCTCGTTGGCGCCCAGGCGGTGGTCGTTGCCCGCGGTCGAGACGCACGCCAGGAGCAGGTCCTGGTGCTTCTCCACCGCGCTCATCACGGCCGTGCAGAAGAAGAGGAAGATCAGGTTGTCGTGGGGGGTGTCGCCCGGATCCATCAAGTTCCGCTGCGAGGTCCCGAACGACCAGTTGACGTGCTTGCCGCTCCCGTTGATGCCCCGGAAGGGCTTCTCGTGAAGCAGGCACACCAGTCCGTAGCGCCGCGCGTTCCGCTCCAGGATCCGCATCATCAGCTGCTGGTGGTCCGACGCGACGTTGGCGTTCTCGTACACCGGCGCCATCTCGTACTGCCCCGGCGCGACCTCGTTGTGGCGCGTCTTCATCGGGACGCCGAGGCGGTAGAGGTCCATCTCGACGGACTGGATGTAGGCGAGCACGCGCTCGTGGATCGAACCGAAGTAGTGGTCGTCGAGTTCCTGCCCGCGCGGCGGCTTCGCGCCGAAGAGGGTGCGGCCCGAGGTCATCAGGTCGGGGCGCCGGTAGAAGAACTCGCGGTCGACGAGGAAGAACTCCTGCTCGGGACCGAGGTTGGCGGTGACGCGCCCGGCGTCCACGCCGAAGATCTTGAGTGCCCGGCGGGTGACCCGGTCCAGCGCGTCCATCGAGCGGAGCAGCGGGATCTTGGCGTCGAGGCTCTCGCCGGCCCAGCTCGAGAACGCGGTCGGAATGCAGAGGAAGGTGGCGGTCTCTCCGCCCAGGACGAAGGCGGGCGACGTCGGATCCCAGGCCGTGTAGCCGCGGGCCTCGAAGGTGGCGCGCAGGCCCCCGGAGGGGAAGGAGGACGCGTCGGGCTCGCCCTGGACGAGTTCGTCGCCGCCGAAATCGGTGATCGCGCGGCCGTCGCGGCCGACCTTGAGGAAGGAGTCGTGCTTCTCCGCCGTGCTCCCCGTGAGCGGCTGGAACCAGTGGGTGTAGTGGGTCGCGCCGCGCGAGAGCGCCCAGTCCTTCATCGCCGCGGCGACCGTGTCCGCGATCCCCGGGTCGAGCTCCTCGCCGTGTTCGATCGTGCGCACGAGCTGCTTGAAAACGTTGTCCGGCAGCCGCGCCTGCATCTCCCTCAGGCCGAAGGTGTCCTCGCCGAAGATTCGCGGGAGAAGGTCGCGGTCGCCCGACCGGGATTCCGGTCTGCGGCTCCAGGTCTTGGCGGCACTGACGGAGTCAAAGCGTCTCTGGGTCATTTTGTTGGTTTCCTTGCCTCTCTGGGGTGTTCACGGAAGTGTACTACATGCAACTTGGCGGGCCGTAGAGCAATGTCAAGAGAAAAAAATAAGAAAAAATGTTGTATGTTAAGGAATGTTATTTACGGAAATCGTCGAACGCCTGCGGACCCTGGCGGAGGACCCCGGGCCACTCCTCGTTTCGGTCGAGGGGCGGCTCGGCCATTCGCCCCTGTCACTGGTGCTGGAGGCGACCCGGAGCGAGCGCCGGGTGCTCTACGCCGCGCCCGCGCTGACCGACCGGGACAACCGCATGGCCCTGGCCGTCCGGCTGGCCCCGCTCGCGCCCTGGGGGGCGCCGCCCGACGACTGGCGCGGGCTGTTCGGCGGGCTGGCACGGATGGGGCCGCTGACCCTGGTGGTCGACAACCCCGGTGCGCTCGCCGACGCGAATCGCGGCTTCTGGCGGGAGTTGGGGCAGGCGTGGAACGAGGTGCGCCGGAGCGGCGCGAGGATACACCTCTTTCTCTGCAGCCAGGGGCGCGGACCGGGCGCCAGGCTGAACGCCCCCGACTCGCCGTTCTGGGAGCCCGCGGCGCGGGTGCAGGCCGCGGCCGGCCCGCCTCCGGCAAGGGTGATCCGGCTGGAAGTGGGCACCCACTACGATCTGGGCGCGGCCGTGCCCAATTGGCGGGGTCCCGACCTGCTGCTTGGCTGGTCCGTGCTCGGCGGCCTTCCCCGGACCTGGGCGCTGGCGGCCGGACGGGGAAGTCCGGCCGCCGCGGTGCGCCGCGGACTCTTCCAGCGGGGCCAGCCGCTGGCTGACCGGCCGAGGGTGCTGCTCGAGCGCGCCGTCGGGAAGATCAACCGCTACGCCGCCATTCTGCGGGCGGTGGCCCGGGGCGCGGACAGCTGGCAGGCCCTGGCGAGCCGCGTCGCTGCCGCCCCGGGCGACGCCGGTTCCGCCGGCCCCTATCTGGCCAGGCTGCGCGACATCGGACTGATCGCCGCCGACCGGCCGCTGGACGCCGCGCCGGGCGGACGCCGCAACCGCTACCGGCTCTCCGACCCGCACGAGGCTTTCTGGTGGTCCGCGATTCATCCCGTGCGCCCGTCCCTGCTGGCGGCGGCCCCGTCGCGCGACGCGACCTCGACCCCCGCACGGGCGAGGCGAAGCATCTGGAACGACCGCGTTCGCCCCGCGCTGCCGGGCGCCGTGCGTTCCGCGCTGCCGATGATCTGCCGCAACTACCTGCTCTACGGCTGCGAACCGGTCCTCGGCGCGCGGGCCCGAACCGTCGGCCCGCTGCGGGGCTCCGGCTTCGACTTCCCCGTCGCGGCCACCCTGGCCAACGGCGCGATCTGCTACGGTCACATCCACCCCGGCCCGGGACCCGCGCCACCCTCGGCGCTGGAGAACCTGGACAGGCAGACCCGCGCCACCCGCTACGGCTACGGCCGCCAGGCGCGGCTGCGGCTGATCTTCTCGCTCACCGGCTTCCAGCGGGAACTGCAGCGGATGGCGGTCCGGGATGCCCGGGTATGGCTGATCGGAGGAGAGGAGCTGGCGGCCAACTGAGGGCTGGCGGCTGCCGAGGAGCTGGCGGCTGGCGAGGAGTTGGCGGCTGCCGAGGCGCTCGGCGCCCCCCCAGGGGGGTGTGTTAGGACATCGTCCGAGAAATCATTCCCGTACGGGAAGATTCTCGGTCCATTCTCGCCGGTTTTTTCCCGATCGGGAAGAATTCTTCGGACGTCCTATTGGCAGGGACCTCCACCCGGACCGGCCCTCCTGAGTCCCCGGCCCTCCTGAGTCGCTCACCCTCCTCGTGGCCGGCAGCACCGCGCGGCCGACCGTGTTCACGTCCGTGCCGAACCAGACCACGTTCGTCTTCGGGTCGTAGTACATGTGGCGGATGGTGCCGCCGCCGCTGCCGACGTCCACCTCGCTGATGTACTCCTCCAGCAGGGCATCGAAGCCGACGAACCGGTTCGGGCGCACGCCGGTCTCGACGAACCAGATCCGGTCGTCCGCGTCGATGGCGACACCGTAGGGGCGCGCGCCTTCGCCGCTGGGGTTGGCCCACTCCCTGACCTCGCCGGACTCCGGGTCCACGCGGCCCAGGTAGCCGCGCGCGTAGTCCACATACCAGACGATGTCTCGCGAGTCGATTACCAGCCGCCGGGGCCGGGCGCCGTCGGGAAGCTCGTAGTAGGTGGGCTCGAAGGTCTGCGGATCGACCATGACCAGCTGGTTGGTGCCGAAGAGGGTCGCCCAGGGGCGGTCCTTCGAGTCCATCTTGAGGCCGTAGGGACGCGTTGACGAACCCGGACGGCTCGCGTTGTCGGCCATCTCGACCAGGCGCACGTCGCCTGTTTCCCGCCAGAACTTGCCGACAAAGTTGCCGCCCTGCACGGTGAACCAGAGGTCGCCCGAGGCGTCGAAGGCGAAGGTATGCGGGTCGCGGGCGCGCTCGTCCGGCATCGGGAAGATCTCGATGTCCCCGGTCGCCGGATCGATGCGGCCGAGGTTGCCGACTCGGTTGCCGGTGTACCACACCATCCCGTCCGTGCCGACCACCACCGTGTGCGGGCCGGCACCCTCAGGAAGATCGTACTTCTTGAACTCGCCGCTCACCGGGTCGAGCACGGCGGCGTAGTGGGAGCGCTGCCCGACGAACCAGACCCGCCCGTCCGGGGCGACGTAGGGGTCGCGCGGGCGGCTCTGTTCCCAGGGAACCTCCCACTCCTCCAGGG
Source organism: Gemmatimonadota bacterium (assembly GCA_022823225.1). GTDB lineage: Bacteria > Gemmatimonadota > Gemmatimonadetes > Longimicrobiales > Gaopeijiaceae > Bin94. The sequence continues at coordinate 23,104 of JAJDXM010000047.1, read as the reverse complement.
TGGGGTCGGGGCCGGCGGGGCGTTCGGGCTGCCCGGGGCGCCCGGCCTCCTGGGCGAGCGCCGAGGCGGGGGCGAGGGCGAGGACGAGGGCAAGAACGGCGACGACTGGCTGGCGGGCGCCGCGGGGCGCGAGGGCGCGGACGGGCGCGAGGGCGGCTGCGAACATCGGGGGGCGCAGGGTACTCATCAGTTGGTCCTCCTGGGGGGGGTTTCGGGAAAACCTACCTGGCCTGCATCCCCGCCAACAGCCCCAGCGCCTGCAGTTGGCGAATGAAAGGGGCGCGGGGTGCTGGGGCAAGGGGGGCAGGTGCTTGGGCAAGGGGGGCGGGTGCTTGGGCAAGGGGGGCGGGGCTCCCACTTGACCCCCGGCGTCGTATTCGATAATACTAGATGATGTACTAAAGTAATACCGCAATCTATAGTACACACCCGAGGAGGACCGGCCCGATGACACCCATATCCCTGAAGATGCCGAGGCGCCTCGCCCTGGAGGTGTCCGAGGCTGCACGCCGGCGCGGCATCAGCAGATCGGCCCTGATTCGCGAGGTACTCGAGGCGTTCCTGCGCGCGGAGATGGCCGAAGAGCCCGCATCCGCCCTGTCGCGGGCGGCCGATCTCGCCGGCGCCTTCGCCGGGCCTGCGGATCTGTCGGTGAATCCCGACTACATGCGTGACTTCGGCCGGTGAGTCTCCCGGTCATCCTCGACACGGGGCCACTGGTGGCGTTCATGAACCGCCGGGACCGGCATCACGACTGGGCGCGTGGACAGTGGGCGCGGGTCGCGCCGCCGTTCCTCACCTGCGAAGCGGTTGTCGCTGAGGCGTGTTTTCTCGCCCACCGGCTCACGTCGGGTGCCGGGGAAGCCGTTGTCTCGCTGGTCGAGCAAGGTGTCCTGGATCTGTCGTTCCGGCTGGCCGATGAGGCCCCCCGGGTCGCGCGGTTGATGAAGAAGTACGACGATGTGCCCATGTCGCTGGCGGACGCCTGCCTCGTGAGGATGTCCCAGCAGAATCCGGGCAGCGTGGTGCTGACGCTCGACGGCGACTTCAGGATCTATCGGCGGAGCGGACGGCAGAGCGTGCCGGTGCGGATGCCTGGCGGCTAGCAGCCCGTGGAACAAGTCCCCGCTGCATTCGGACGGCGATGCATCCGGGCTGGACTGCGGTGCTCACGGGCTCGCTACGTAAAGCGCACTTTACCAAGTGTCGTGTCCTCTTTACTTCTCGCCGCCCCAAAGCACCGCTCGGCGTTGCTCCTCGGGCCAATAGCTCTGCTATTCGCCCTTCGTCGCACCTTGCCAGCCCGGCGCCTCGCCGCCCTCGGTGCCGCGCGGGGATTGTCCACGGGCTGCTTAGGCGGACGGCCGGCGGACCGCCCACCCTTCGATCCAGGCTCTCCACGCGTCGACGTCCGTGCCGAAGTCCTCGCCGCTCACCGCCCTCAGGAGTCCCAGGGCCGGGACGCGGGTCGGTACGTGCTCGGCGCCGGCGTAGGCAAGGAGCAGGTCGGGGTTCTCGCGGACCAGCTGCCGCCCGAACTCCGGGTCGATGTCCGTGGCGGCCAGGATCTGCAGGACCTGCGTGAACGCGAAGGGATTCGTCCCCGCCAGGACGGCCGACAGAGGGTCGCGGGCCCCGGACCAGTCGACGGTGGGCGCCCTTCCTGACGCAAATGCCGAGAGCATGCTCATGGCCACCGAGCTGACCTGGGCCACCGGGTCGATTGCGGAGCCCACGAGGGCGTGCCAGGATTTGTCGTCGTCCATGAAGTTGACGAGAAGCAGCGTTGCGACCGTCCGCGCCTCCGCCGAAGCGTCGCTGGCGAGCACCTCCCGGATCAGGCGGAGATCCTCGTCGGTGTCCGCCTCGTCGACGAGATCCGACAGCCGGTCGTAGAGCTCGGGATCGGCGCCCATCTCCTCTGCCCGCCGCTTCGCGCCGCCCAGGAAGCTCAAGATTCCGCCGCTCGAGGGGAGCGTGTACGCGGCCGCGGCCATCGTGGCCCAGTCTTCCTGCATGATGTCCACCAGCGCCTGCCAGGTCTCGGGCAGCAGGAACCGGTCGCTGCCGACCGGGCGGTACCGCACCCGGGCGCTGTCCTCCACGCCGACCACCACCGTGTACCACTCGGTGGATCGGGGGTTGGTGAAGCTGAATGCGCCCGCATCGGCGAACCCGAGCTCCATTCGCATGACGACAGCGCAGGCGTGGAAGGGACGGTCGGGATCGATTTCCCGGATCGCGTCGAACAGCTCCTGGGCGTCCCATTTCTGCAGGCCGATGAACTCGACGGGGCCGTTGGGGCCGGGCAGGACCTGGGCGGTGGCCGGGGGGGCGAGGGCGGTGGCCGGGGGGACGAGGGCGGCCGCCACGGCGAGCGCGACGAGCGCGAACCGGGGGGCCGGGGGGCGGTGGGGGTTCATCATTGCATGCTACCTGCGGTCGTGCGAACCGGGCAACTCCGCCAGAAAGTCCGACAGCGGCAGCACCTCGACCCCGTCAAGCAGTTGGCGCCGCTCACCCAGGAAGACCACGATCCGCCGTTTGACCCGATCACTGCGCGATGCGAGCGATCGCAGGCCCCGCAGCATGCTCCGCGTCACCCGATGCCCCGCCTTGACCTCGATGCCCCACAGGTCCCTCCCTGCTTCGAGCACGAAGTCCACCTCGGCGCCGGACCGGGTTCGATAGTGGAACAGCGCGGCCTCGGGCCACAGGTTTCGCGTCCGGCGGTGCAGTTCGCCGGCAACGAAGTGTTCCAGGAGGATACCCCGCTCGTCTGGGAGAATCGAGTTCAGGGGCCTCCGCAGAAGGGCGTTGCGAACTCCGTTGTCGAAGAGGAACAGGCGGGGATGCCCGACCGCGCTCGCACGGCTGGAGCCGCTCCAGGCCGGAACCCGGAACATGACAAGAGTGTCCTCCAGGACCTCTATGTAGCGGCGCGTGGTCTCATAGCCCAGCCCTGCCTGTTTGCACATAGCCTGGACGTTGAGGATTCGGCCCGAAGAGGCCGCCATCAGATCCAGGAGGCGTGAGAAGCCCCCCAGGTTCCGCACAAGCGCCTCGGCCTGGATTTCCTCGCGCAGATAGGTATCCGAATAGCTCCGCAGGTCCGCGGCGCGCAGTTCGTCGTCCGGTTCCGCGTAGATTCCCGGCAGCGTCCCGTGCGCCAGCGCGCGGCCGAGGTCGAAGTCCCCTGCAAGTTCGCACGCGAGCAGCGGGTGCATCTGGTGGACGTGGATCCTGCCGGGGAGCAGGTTGGCCTGACCCCGCTTGAGTTTCCGGGCGCTGGACCCCGAAAGGAGAAACCGGAAGCGGCCGGGGTGTTCGTCCAGAAAGAGCTGAACCACGTCAAGGAGGGCCGGGACCCGCTGAACTTCGTCCAGAAACACCGTGCGCACGCCCGGTGACGCGGCCCGCAGTTCGCTCTCCAGCCGCTCCGGGTAGGAAACGAAGTCCCGAAACACCCGCGGACTCGCAAGATTCAGAGAGAGATCGGGTGCCAGAGAGGCCAGGAGGGTGGACTTGCCGACCTGCCGTGGACCAAGGACAAGGACGCTCCGCTCGCTGGATTTCAGGACGTTAGCAAGAATTCGTGGGTACATGTAAGTAAAATAGCAGGATTTTTACCCACGCACCTAACTCGACTCGGCGGCCGACGCCTCCCGCAGCGCATCGGCCATGATGCCGCACGCGGATCCGATCACCCCGATGCCCGCGAACATCGCCACGGTTGCCAGGATCCTGCCGCCGCCCGTCACGGGCTGGATGTCGCCATAACCGACCGTCGTCAGGGTGACCACCGCCCACCAGAGCCCGTCGGACACCGAACTGAAGACATCGGGCTGCACCGGGTTTTCGAGGTGGTACATACCGAACCCGGCCGTGATCACGATGATGCAGGTGCCGGCGAAGAGCGCGCCGGCCTCGTCAACGGCGAACCGGAACGCGCGGGCCAGCCTGGCCACGGCGCTGGTCCGGGTGGCGAGCTTGGCCGTCGCGACGAAGAGGCGGAAGAGGCGGAAGGCCCTGAGCGCCCCCAGATCGAGCCCGGTGAACGCCCACAGCGGCAGGATCGCCATGAAGTCCACGATCCCGATGAAGCTGAGCGCGTACTTCCTCCGGTCCCGCGCCCGGCGAATGCGAAGGGACCACTCGATCGTGTAGGCGAGCCAGATGCCTACGTCAGCCCAGAAGAAGAGCGTCTCCAGGTGGGCCAGGGTCTCGGCGGTCTCGGCCATTTGCAGGAGCAGGTCCAGGCCGATCACGGCGAGGATGAGGCGTTCGGTGCGTTCGGAGAATGGAGAGGCGCGCATGGGGAGTCTCCTGGTGGCGAGGGCGCGGGGCAAGCGACACAACATGTAAAGTGTAGATTACATTAAGTATCGTCGAGTTTACATTCGCCACTGGAGTCCCCGATGAACTCTGGAACCAACGCTCTCGCCCGGGCGCCGGTCGCCCTCGTCCTGCTCGGCTGCGCCGGCCTGTCCTTCGCCAGCGCCTGCGTCGAAGGCGACACGTCCGGCGAGCCGGTGTTCGCGCCCGAAGTCATCGGAACCGCGAGCGTGCCGCTCAGCGAAAACAACCATGTCGCGGTGCTGGCGGACGGGCGGGTGGCCTGCGTGATCGAGTCCTACGAGCAGCGCGTTCATTGCGTGGACCGGGAGGGGGGCAGCGTCGGAAGCTTCGGTCGCGAGGGAGAGGGTCCCGGCGAGTTCGGCGGCGCAGCTTCGCTCGTGCGCGGAGAGGGAGGAACGATCGGGGTGGTGGACCTGCCGCTGTCCCGGTTCTCGGTCTTCGAGCCGTCCGGCGCGTTCGTGTCGAGCGTGAGTCTGCCCGGCGTCGGGTTCAGCCCGACCGGATCGTTCGACACGGTGTTGACGGGCATCTCGCTGCGGTTCGTGATGCCGGGCGAGGAAAGCGATGGCCCGCTCATGATCCTGTACGAGGTGGACCTCGCTTCGGGCGAGACCGTGCGCGAGGAGGGGTCGCGGGGCGGGCCGTGGGACGTCGAGTGCGGCAGGGTGATCAATGGCATTCCGGACGGCCGGGGCCGGTGGGCCTTCCTGGCCTGCGACGGCTATCTGGTCTTCGACGAAGGCGCCGGCACCGCGGCCGTGGTGGTGCGCGCCCCGACCTACGCCGAGGAGTTCCCGGACGAACGGGACGTGGCCCGGCGCAGGGAGGAGATCGAGTCCCTCAACAGGGCTTTCGCAGAGATGGGCCTGGACCCTTCGGAGAGCGTCGAGGACCGGCTGGAAGACTACCGGGCCACGCCCAAGCGGTATTACCTGTCCACAAGCCAGCACCGGTTCGACGATGGCAACCGCTATTGGGTCGCCACCCACCGCGACCTCCACGAGTGGTCCTGGCTGGATGTGTACGAGAACACCGAATACGTGGCGACGGTGAAGGTCAGGGACCGGATGCTGGGCTTCGACCTGGTGGGCTCGACGCTGGTGGTGCTGGTCGAGCGGCAGCTCGGGCCGGACGATGCGGACGGGGTCCCGGACCGGGCGGTGGACTGGTATGAAGTGGCGGGGGTGGGGTGAGGACCCAGGAGCCATTGACGAACCTGCAAGCGACGATTATCCATGTATCTTCTGCCTCACGGACAGCGCCGCCTGCATTCATCCGGACCTTCCGGATCCGTCCCCAGAGCATCGAGCCACTGCCAATGACTGTCGAATTCGAGAGAAGCGACCATGACCGGCAAGGGGGCATGCTCACCGCCCGGCCTCATCACGAGGTTGAACTGCGGACCCACTTCGTCGGCGTTGTCCACAGTCGGATCGAGAGGTGCAGTGTGGCCGAGGATACCAGGAGGTGTCCGCGGCCGACGCATGGCTTTCCCGGCGTGAATGGAATCGGGCACGCCCACTAACTCGGGTTAGGTCACCGCTCGCGAGGCGAGCACCGAGCCGCTGCAGGCAACAGGCGGCACCCGAGCAGCTTCCTGACCCGAATCGCATCCCCAGGGCCACACCCGTGGCCGCTCCACGCCCCGACCCAGGGGAAAACCACGCTCAGGGTATCGAATGCCATGATTATCGTAGCCAGGAAGGGACTGACCGCAGACGAGCTCGACAACATCCGGGAACGGGTGGAAGCGCTCGGGCTGCGCACGCACATCTCGATCGGCGGGACACGCACGATCATCGGCTGCATCGGCGACGAGGCACGCCTCGGCCACGTCTCTCTGCTCTCGATCCCGGGGGTCGATTCCGTACACCCGGTCATGCGCCCCTACAAGCTCGCCGCACGCGACTTTGCGGCCGACCGGACCAGTTGCGTACAGGTCGGCAACCGCACCTTCGGCGGCGAGGCCTGTCTGGTCGCAGCAGGCCCCTGCACGGTCGAAAGCGAGAGGATGATGAAAGCGACGGCGCGTGCCGTGGCAAAGCAGGGCGCGACTGTGCTGCGCGGAGGCGCCTTCAAGCCCAGGACGTCTCCGTATTCCTTCGATGGCCTGAAGGAGGAGGGGTTGCGCATCCTGGCGCGGGTGCAGGACGAAACGGGGCTCCCGGTCGTCACCGAGGTCCTCGACCCGAGGGACGCGGCGCTCGTCGCCGGCCACGCCGAAGTGCTCCAGATCGGAGCGAGGAACATGCAGAACTTCTCGCTGCTCCGCGAAGTCGGCCAACTCCATCGCCCGGTGCTGCTCAAGCGGGGTCTGGCCGCAACGCTGAAGGAGTTTCTCCTTGCCGCGGAGTACGTGATGAGCAAAGGCAACATGCAGGTCATCCTGTGCGAGCGGGGCATCCGCACCTTCGGGGCCGAGACCCGCAACACCTTCGACCTCGCGGCGATTCCGTGGCTCAAGTCGGAAACGCACCTTCCGGTGATTGCGGACCCGTCGCACGCGGCCGGACGCCGTGATCTGGTGGCTCCGCTCAGCTTCGCGGCAGTGGCCGCCGGCGCCGACGGCCTCATCATCGAGGTGCACCCCGACCCCGGGACTGCGTTATCGGATGGGGACCAGTCGCTCGACTTCAAGGGGTTCGCGCAGCTGATGCGTGACCTGAAGGCGTTCGCGGCGGCGGCGGGCCGGACGGTGTAGGCGGTGTCTATCGGGCGCGCGGGTAGGACCCCAGCACCTTGAACATGGTCGCCCGGGCCCGGATCCCATTCAGCGCGGCACTGACGATCCCGTCCTCGCGGTGGCCCTCGATATCGAGGAGAAAGACGTAACGACCCAGACTCCGCCGGTCGGGGCGGGACTCGATCTTGATCATGTTGATGTTGCGGGTGGCCAGCTCCCCGAGAGCCCCGTGCAGGATTCCCGCCGCGTCTTCCCTGAAGTCGAAGCAGATCGAGGTCTTGTCATGACCGCTCCGGGGCGTGTCCCGCGGCGCCAGCATCACGAAGCGCGTCCTGTTGTTGCGCACGTCCTCGATGTTTCGATCCGTCGCGTCCACGCCGAAAAGCTCCGCCGCCCGCTCGCTCGATATCGCGGCCGCCGGGCGGTCGCTGTTCTGCATGTCGCTGACCGCCGCGGCCGTGCTCAACGACGCGACAGGCTCTGCCCCGGGCAGGTTGCGGGCGACGTAGGCGCGGCACTGGGCCAGTGCCTGCGGGTGAGAGTAGATGACCGACACGTCGCGCGGCCCGACACCGGGCTGAGTCAGCAGGCTATGGTGGATCGGGAGGACGATTTCCTGCCGGATCCTGAGTTCCGTATGGTGGATCAGGATGTCGACGGTCTGGGTGACCGCACCCTCAAGGCTGTTCTCGACCGGGACGACGGCTGCGTCGGCGGCTCCGTCTTCCGCCGCGCGCACGGCCGCGGAGATGGTCCCGAACGGCATGAGGACGGCCCCTTCGACTTCGAGGGCGGCCTGCTCGCTGTAGGTCCCCGGGGGACCGAGGTATGCCAGCTTCATGAAATGTGCGCTCTCCGACATGGGGTGCGACCCGATGCCCGTCGACGAAGACCGTCGCCGGCTGGCGGCCCGGTTGTCAAGGAACGATCGGTACATGATCCGTGCGATGCCCCACTGGCGGCCTGCGCGGCCGGTAGTGTAGGCTTCGCAATCACCCCCCGTCACCCGACTGTTCCAACATGCCCAAACGAGTCACCTACCAGCTCCGCATCGTCCTGATGCATACAACGCCGCCGATCTGGCGGCGCGTCCTCGTGGCGCCGTCGATGCACCTCGACACCCTGCACCATCTCATCCAGGCGGTCATGGGGTGGGAGGACCGTCACCTCCACATGTTCCGCAAGGGCAAGGAGCGCTACGGCATGCCCGATCCGTGGCGCCAACAGTTCCGGATGTCGGGGACGCCCCGGGAACTCGACGAGAGGAAGTACCGGATCCACCATCTCCTGGAGCGCGAAGGGGACTCGTTGATCTACATCTACGATTTCGGCGACTCCTGGGACCACAAGGTCACGCTGCAGAAGGTCCTCCCCTACAAGCGCGGCTCGCGGCTGCCGGCCTGCATCAGTGGACGGCGGCGGTGTCCGCCCGAGGACTGCGGGGGGGTCTGGGGCTACGAGGAGATGCTCGAGAGCCTGGCGGATCCGAATGCGGAAGACCACGAGCACGTGAAGGAGTGGATCGGCGAGGACTTCGATCCGGAGGGGTTCAGCGCGAAGGAGGTGGACAGGGAGCTGGCGGAGGGGGATTGGTGAAGGGGGTCGCCCTCCCCTACCTCCGCAGATTCTCCGGGAGCCTGTACACCACGACGCTCAGGATGTCCAGGTCGTCGGTTTCCCAATAGGCGACCAGGCCGTCGGGGCCGAAGGCGCCGGGCATCCGCATCCCGCCCGAGGGGAATGTGCCGACGTAGTTGCCGTCGGGGTCGAACACGTCGATCGGGCCCTCGGCGGCGGCCGTCCAGCCGAGATGTTCCACTCTGCGCCGGCCCTCGGGCCCCGGATCCTGCCGTTGCACCCATACGAACCCGTCCGGCGTGGCGCGGATCTCGCCGATGACGGGGATTTCGGGATGGAACGCCGCGTTCTCGATGGTCTCGCGCGCGGCCGCCCAGACGGCCCTCTGCCTGGCTGCGATCCCCCTTGCCATGTCCCCCGATCGCCCGGTGACTTCGACGCCGAATTGCCCGTCGACCGCCAGGAGCATTGCGTCACGCATCCGGGACTCCATGGCGCGCGTGATTGGCCGCGGTGCGATCGGGCGTGTCAGCGTGTTGAGCACGACGCCGTCCCGGACGATCCGGACGTTGTAGGTCGACGAGTCCGCATGGGCGATGGCCCCTCCGGGCAGCACGTCCCACTCGAGTTTGGGCTCGAAGTACGGCACGTCGATGGTGCGCATCGTGGCTGCCGCGTTCCCGGGCCGGGGGGGACGCCACCCTTCGAGCAGGACTTCACCGGCCACCACGTCGCCGCCGAGGTCGAGCGCCTCGATCGTGCGCTCGTCGGCCTCGGCCACGGCGCCGAATACAAGGCCGAAGCCGGCTTCCGGCCCCTGGGCGTAGAGGATCCCCGGGCGCGGTCCCGGACGCATGTCCCACGACGCGCCCAGATGCATCTCCAGCCGGCCTTCCATCGGACGCCGCCGCACCACCCGCTGGAAGCTGCCGTCGGCGCCGAAGAGCTGGAGACCGCTGCGCAGGTCGTCGTTCACTGCGAAGCTGCCATCCGGCCACACGATGATGCCATCGATCCACCCGAACTCCCCCGGTCCCTCGCCCTCGCGCCCGATCGTCGCGACCAGCGATCCGTCCGGCCCGACCTTCACGATGTGCAGCGCCTCCGGGTCCACCACATACAGGTTGCCGCCGCCATCGAAGGCGAACTCGCCGCTCCGGGTGAACTCCGCCCACTCCGGCGCAGAGATCCCGCCGGCCCGCCAAACTTCGTCGAAGTCCCAGGACAGGGGGATGTCCTGGGCGGTGAGGAGGGTGGGTGGGGTGAGGAGGAGGGGGATGATGAGGAGGGGGGTGATGAGGGTGATGGCGCGGGTGTGGTGCATGGGGTGGCCTGGGGGGTGGGGGTGGGTGTGGGAGTGGCGGTGGTGAGGTGCGGGGGGGGCTCTTTCCATCTGGACAGACGGTAGCGCCCCAATGGTTGTACGGGCGAGGCGGGGGGGGGCGTGGGCAGTGGCAACTTGGCCCATCCGGCCATGTCAACGCCCCGTCCGGTCCGCGAGGCCCGGTCGGCGAAGGCGATGTTACGTTCGAAGGGGTTTTCCAACCGACAATTGGAGGAGGCGATGACGATGAGCACCGTGGTGACCGAATTCCAGCGCAGCCTGGACGATATCAGGGAGCAGGGGCAGGTGGCGGTGCTGGTGCATCAGATCGGGCGGAAGTTTGGAGAGCGGACCGCGGACGAGGTGCGGCGGTCGATTCTGGGAAGCCCTGGCCGGGACCGAATCGCCCTGGTCGCAACCGCGATTCTCGACTGCGACACGCGCGAGGAGTTCCTGGAGAGGGTGCGCGAGCGCGGGATGTAAAGTCGGCATTCCATAATGTAAGGTGTAGTTGACGTTCGGATATCACTATGGACGCAGTACTCGGCCTCTGGAGGGACGAACTGGATGTCGAGCATCCGCAGGTGCTACGGCTGACGCGTAGGTGAGAGACGCGGGCGAGTGAGGCAGGGTCTGGACTCGCTTCGACAGGATCAGTCCCATCCTGCCATTCGTGCGCCCGTCGTCAGGACCCATCGTTCCGGTGCAACCGACCACCGCACCAGACGACGCACGAGAGGTCCAACCTGGCCGACCGACCTAAACACGACGCCTCCTACAAGAGCTTTTTCGCGAAGAGGCGCACCGTGACGGACACTCTGCACGGGCTCACCCTCGATCTCAAGGACGCTCTCGACTTCGCCAGCCTCGAACGCATGCCTGCCAGCTTTGTCACGGAACACCTCGGTCGACGGCACGCCGACATGCTGTGGAAGATCCAGACGGTCAACGAGGAGTGGCTCTACCTGCTGGTCCTGATCGAGTTTCAGTCGACCATCGATCGGCGGATGGCGTTGCGGATGATGAGCTACGCGGGGGGCATCTGGATGGGCCTCGGCGAGAACGACCTGGGGCCCGGCGGCGAGTACCCGTTTGTGCTGCCGGTCGTCGTCTACAACGGAGAGCAACCCTGGAACGCTGCAACGGACGTTCGCGACCTCCTGGCCACGGTCCCGAGAGCAGCTGCTTGGAACGCAACCGCGGCATCCGTATCTTCTGATTGAGCTGCAGACGCTTGATCCGTCAACCCTGCCGTACCGTAGCGTGCTGTCGATGATCGCGAGGTTCGAGCAAGCGCGGTCGCCGGAGCAGCTGGAACACTTGGTTGGCACGCTGGCGGATTGGGTCGAGCGGGCCGATGCAGAGGAACTGCTGGACAACTTCAGGGAGTGGATCTCGCAGGTGCTGGTACAGCGACACGGTCCGGCGGGACGGGCGCTGGAGCTGAAGATCAGAAACGAGGAGGAGGGACGAATGACGACGTTGATCGAACGGGCGCGGCAGTGGGGTGAGGAACTCAATCAGCACTGGCTGGAGAAGGGGATCGAGGAAGGTGTTGCGCGGGGTCGCCTGGAGGGCGAACGGGCTCTCGTGTATCGGCTGGTTACCCGAAGGTTTGGTCCGGGCACCACCGAGCAACTGGTTCCGGTGCTCGATGGTATTGCCGACCCGGAGCTGATCGCTGGTGTCGCCGATGCTGTCGTCGAGTCCCGGACGGCCACGGAGTTCATCGGTCGAGCCAAGGCGGTGGTCGGTCGGTAGTCGGGGGTTGGTGTCCAGACCCACGATGATCGCCTTCGAGAGCCTCAACCGGAACCAGCGCCGCGCGGCTGCGTGGGACGGCGGCCCTGCCCTGGTCCTCGCCGGCCCGGGTTCCGGCAAGACTGCCGTGCTCACGCTGCGGGTGACCCGGCTGCTGGAAGAGGACGAGAACGCGGCTGTGCTGGCGCTGACGTTAACCGACAAGGCCGCAGCCGAGATGCGGGAGAGGGTGGGACAGGTCCTCCGGGAGTACGCGGATCGCGCCAAGCTGTGCACCTTACACGAGTTCGCGATCGATCTCCTGGGGCAGCACGGAAGCCACCTGCGGATCCGGCCGGACTTCCGGCTCTTCACCCGGGATGAAGACCGGGTCGCCGTTCTCGAAGAGGTGCTCCGGAATCGGTTCGGCGGTGGGCCGGGTATGCCCTCGGATCGGACCAGCCTGCTTCACCTCATCGACCGGCTGTTTTCGGAGTCGTACGGTGGCGCCGGCCCCTCCTCTTCCCTGGCACCCACCCCGGAATGGCTGCCGTCGCTCTTCAACCGCTACTGCGACGCGCTCGTCGCCGCCAACCGGCTGGACTTCGGCAGCCTGCTTCATTTCGCGAACCGGCTGCTCGTGGAGAAGCCGGCGGTCGCGCGGGTGGTCCGGCTGGCCTGGTCACACATCTGCGTCGACGGATTCCAGGACACGAACAGGGCCCAGTACGATCTCCTCCGGCTCGTCGCTCCAGACCGGCACCACAACCTGTTTGTCGTGGCGGATGACGACCCGGTCGCGTACCCGTGGAACGGAGCCAGTCCCAAGAGGCTTCGGGACCTGCGCAACGACTACGACGTGAAGACCATTCGACTGCCCGAGAGCCATCGCTGCCCGCCGGAGATCCTGGGCCACGCCAACCGCCTCATCGCGCGCGGTCCCCGGCTGATCGACAGGGAGACGACGGTTTCCGGTCGCGAACCACGGCCCGCGAGCGAGCGCATCGTGCGCCATGAGGTGTATCCCACACACCGGTCGGAGGCGGAGTGCATCGGACACGACATCCGTGCCCGCGACCTCTCGCCTGCCATTTGTGTAGTCCTGGCACGAACCAACCTCCTTGTCCTTCGCGCCGCGGCCGGGCTGCGCAGTGTCGGCCACGAGGTATCCGTGCCGGCGAACAGGCGGGATTTCGACGCCCCGGTGCTCGGGGTTCTGGCCGAGGCGCTGAGGTTGGCCAACTCGCGGCATGACAGGGTCGTATTGCGACGAATCTGCCGGGAGTGGGAACGCCTCACGGGGGTGGTGATCGAGCCGCATGCGGTAGGGGCCGCGGCCGCGCTGGTCGGCGGAGATTTCCTGCGGGCCTGGGTCGATGTGGCCGAAGCCGACGCGGGGGAGGCAGGGAGTGTGCTGCAGTGCATCCGGACCGATCTGGTGGACCGCCTGGACTTCTGGAGCTTAGTCGATTGGGTTGTGGGTGAGGGATGGTGGTCCCCGGGACCCCGCGAGCCCGACCTGTTGACGTGGGAGGAAGTGCGGACATGGAGGGACCTGCACCGGGACATCGTCGCGAAGCGCGGGTCCGGGATCACGCTGAACACCTACTTGAGGCATTTCGATGGGTCGCCGAAGACCCCGCCTCCGAGGCCTGAAGCGGTCCAGTGCATGACCCTGCGCCGGGCCAGGGGCGCGGAGTTCAGGCATGTCTACCTGATCGGGATGGCCCAGGAGGTGTTCCCGTCGCAGCGGGCGCTCCGGCAGGGGCCGGGGAGCGGAGCGGTGGAGGCGGAGCGGCGGAGCTGTTTCGTGGCGATGACGCGGGCGCGCGAGACGCTGACGTTGACGCGGGCGCGGGAGTACTTCGGGTATGTGAGGGGGCCGTCGCAGTTTCTGGGGGAGATGGGGTTCGGTTAGAGTTAGAACCCATGACGCCCCGATATGCGCAGCCCCCCGGCACCACCTACCAGCTCAGAGTCGCCCTGAGGGGAGCGAAGCCTCCGATCTGGCGCCGCTTGCTCGTCTCGCCCTCGATGAGGCTCTCCCGGTTGCACGATGCCCTGCAGCTCGCAATGGGCTGGGACGACTGTCACCTCCACATGTTCGTCAAGGGCAACCGCCGGTTCACCCTTCCCAACCCCTGGCAGGACGACGTGGGTCCAGACGGACGGCCCGGCTTTCTCGACGGGCGGAAGTATCGGATCGACCAGCTCCTGACCCGGGCGAAGGACTGGATCGAGTACCAATACGACTTCGGCGACAAGTGGCACCACCGAATCACGCTGCAGAAGATCCTGCTCCGCGATCCCTCGGTTCGGTTGCCGGTGTGCCTCTCGGGAAGAGGTCGATGTCCGCCCGAGGATTCCGGGGGCGTCTGGCGGTTCCGGCACATGCTCACCATCCTCGCCAACCCGGACCACGAGGAATACGAACAGGTCGCGGAGTGGATCGACCCGGACTTCGACCCGGACGCGTTCAGCGTCGAAGCCGTCAACACGGCGCTCCGGGGGACGTTTGGGTGAGGGGATTAGATCCTGGTCCGTCGGTTTGACAGAGTTAGGGACGGTTAGTTGGGGTTATGGCCGTACTTGTCCCTAACTGCCCCAGCTCGCGGCGCTTCTTCCGCGTCCGCTTCGACCGACTCACGCCGAGGGAGCAGGATTACCCTTCGCATGGCGAAACCGCGTTCACGGTCACCATGTTCGATCGGTACATGGTCCCCCACAAGCGCGGCGCGCGGCTGCCGGCCTGCATCAGTGGCCGGGGGGGACGCCACCGTTCGAGCAGGAGTTGTCGCGGGCGCGCGGCCTTTCGGCGACTCGTGACGCTGGAGGCGTGGGCAGTGGAGCATCGACTATCGGACACTGCAGCCGCTACCTACCGAACTGATCGACGAGCAGATGCGACGGCGCTACCCCGACATGGTCTGGCGGGTCCGCACCACTGATGGGTCCACGGACCTGGTGCTCCTGCTGGAATTCCAGGGCCGGCCGGAGCGGCATATGGCTCTCAGGACGACGGTCTACAGCTGTCTCGCCGGCCAAAGCCTGATCGAGCGCGACAAGGAACTCGGGCGTGGCGACCGGGAACTGGCCTTGGTAGCCCTGGTACTCCACCACGGAGACAGGCGTTGGAACGCTGCAACCCGCCTGAGCGAACTCTTCCGGGATTCTGCGCCAGACACCTACCGGGTGGTGGGCCGGATGCCACCCGGCGCACGGCCATCCGGTCCCGAAGATCTGCCACGGCTCGTGCTCGGGCTTTCCGGCGTGACGACTGCTGCGCAGATGCGGGCGGCGCTCGCAGTGCTGCTGCCGCTTGTCGAAGCCTGCGAAGACGAGGACTTCGACCGGTTCATGGCCCGGTCGGTGAAGGCGATGTTACGTTCGAAGGGGTTTTCCAACCGACAATTGGAGGAGGCGATGACGATGAGCACCGTGGTGACCGAATTCCAGCGCAGCCTGGACGACATCAGGCAGGAGGGGCGCGAGGAGGGACGCCGGGAGGGGCATAGGCAGGGACGGCGGGAGGGCCGAGAGCAAGGGATTGAGCAGGGGCAGGTGGCGGTGCTGGTGCAGCAGATCGGGCGGAAGTTTGGAGAGCGTACCGCGGACGAAGTGCGGCGGTCGATCCTGGGAAGCCCTGGCCGTGACCGAATCGCCCTGGTCGCAGCCGCGATTCTCGACTGTGACACGCGCGAGGAGTTCCTGGAGAGGGTGCGGGAGCGCGGGGTGTAAGGTCGGCATTCCATCCTTGATGCAAGGCATCCATCCATGCCAATGTAGGTCCACAGCGAAACTGGCCTCTATGCCACGTCCATGATCCAAGCGGGCTTCGGCCCCACGTGGTTTAGGGGCCGAATTCTCTCTGGGGGATCCATGACTGAGCGTCCGACTTCGTACCCGCAATGAAGCTCGCTCGACGGGAAGGTCTGCGAGTCCTTCTTGACCCGCTCGGCAGTGTACGGGTCCGACCTGAACTCAAGGTCCACGCCGATCGCGTAATCTGACTCGCGGGCGCGCGCGCGTCGGGGCCGGGATGGGCGACTGGATCGTCTAAAACGACCCCTTCCCAGCCGTATCCCTTGTCCCTGACGGCGTACTCGTCCGGTTTCCGTCGGTTGATCGGCGTCTTCTCCATGAAGCTCTTCAGCCGATCCACGAAGGAACGCTCCTCGCTGCTCTCGGCGTAGAAGTTGAAATCCATCTCGACACCGTGGTGTGTGAATCCGATGTCCCAGCAAAGGGAGCCACGATGGCCGCCCAGGCGCTTCACGGCGTCACCCAGGGTAGTGTCCGTCCAATACAGCCAGTAGACGGTCCGCGAGGGATTGTTGGAATACTGCGGCGCGATGCCCCGGCTCTTCAGTCGATTTGCCACCAGAGCCCGCAGCTGCTTCGGATCGTGCCTGGACTCCCTCACCAGCCTGGCGAGCGCGTCGCGGTACTCCGTCCGGTCTGCCGACACCATCGCGTGGACGCCGCCGTCGCCGTCCTTCTCCAGGACGCGGCGCAGCTCATGCAGGATGGCGCGATGGTCGTCGAGAAGCGCCCTGAAGCTCTCGCTGCCGGGACGAAACCACCTCCCGACCATGTCGAGATACTGCCGGATGAAGGCCTGCACGTCCGGAGACGGAAACCCCCGGGCCGCAAGGACCGAACCGATGGCTTCGGGTTGAGTTGGTGGGTTCGCAAGGCGTGAGCAGGCGTCCACGCTGGATGCGGTGCCGGCGCCGATAGGCCACCGTGGCAAGCTGGCGAGCAACCGGAAGCCGCATCCATTCCCGGCCGGATCCGGCGTTTCACGTCCGTCCATTCAGTGCGGCTGCATAGTTCCCAAGAAGGAGCCGGAGGGGCACTGCGCGGCGCTGGAGCCGAAGCTACGCCGAAGTGATTGCGCTTCGAATTTCGGGCGTCACAGACTGTGGGACAGGAGGCCCTCGTGGCCTGCCGGCAACCGTGAGCGACCGGGTATGGTGCCTCGAGAACCGGGTCGACACGGATGACCTGGAGGGGTAGGATGAAGACCACGACCATGGCGCTCGCACTGGCGCTTCTCGCCACCGGTTGTACCAACCCGCTGGGGGTCGACCGCGACCCCATGCTGACGATCCGCGTGGGAGAGGGTCGGTACCCGACACGCTGGCCCGACGACACCACCTACGTCACCGTCAACGGCGACCTCGATGACCCGAAGGGGTTCGCCGGCCTTGAGATTATCGTCAGCGGCGACGGCATCCCGACGCACACGTACAACGCATCGCAGTTCACGGGCGGCGACGTGCAGTTCAGGGTTCCCGATTCGGGCTCGGCCACCATCGTGGCCCGCATTGTTCAGGACGGCCGCATCGTCGCCCAGGTGTCCGAGCGCTGGGGGCTTGCACCGAAGATCCGGTGGGACATCGACGTGGACCGCGCGCCGTACCCTCAGACCGAAGGGTTCCCCCAGGACCCCGACAACCCCACCGAGTGCCAGTGGTTCTGGTGCGCCTTCAAGTGGCGCGACCCGATAGACGCGGACGCCGCCAACTACGACGGCGAAGCGCTGTGGGTCGTGCTGTACCGCCACGACCCGGACGAGTGCGTGGACCTCTGCGGGTGAGGGAGGGGTGTGCCGATGGGTTCGCAGGGCGTGAGCATGGTAATGCCGAGTTGTCAGAATGTAAAGCGTGCTTGACATTCCGAGGTCTCTTTGGCTTCGATCGGGCATTCGGCCACCACTCGCTTGAGAGAATCCGCACCGCCCCGTAGGTTTCCGGCGACGAGCATTCCAGCCCGAATCCGTCCCCCACTACCACAGCAGCCACCGCATCCCCGATGCCGAAAGCCGTTCTGACCACGAAGGTCGATCCGTCGTACGACGATCTCCCCGAGCATCGATACCACTTTCCGAAGAGGTATCTCCGAGCCGCACGGGCCGCGCTGGGCGACTGGATCGTCTACTACGAGCCTCGCCGCAGCAGCGCCGAGTTGTCGAGCCGTGGGGGGCGCCAGTCGTACTTCGCGACGGCCCGGATCGTGCACATCGGACCTGATCCGAACAGGCACGACCACTACTACGCGTACGTGAAGGATTATCTCGAATTCGACCGGGCGGTGCCCTTCCGCGAGGGGAACTTCTACTACGAGAGCGGGCTGCAGAAGGCGGACGGTTCGACGAACAAGGGCAGGTTCGGCCTGTCGGTGCGCGGTCTGGCGGATGCCGAATACAGTCTGATTCTCTCGGCCGGATTTGAGGCAGGGGACGACCGGCGGAAGCGACCCGGCATCCGCGAAGGGGCGCGCCACGACACCAGTCTGGAGTTGGCGGACCGGCCGATCGTCGAGTCGGTCTCGAGCAGACCCTTCCGCGACCGGGTGTTCGCCACGGGGATCAAGAGGGCCTACGACAACACCTGCGCGATGAGCGGTCTCAGGATCATCAACGGCGGCGGGAGGGCCGAGGCCCAGGCCGCGCACATCCAGCCCGTGAAGGCCAACGGGCCGGACAGCCTTCGGAACGGGGTGGCCCTGAGCTCCACCTTCCACTGGATGTTCGACCGCGGGCTCATCTCAATCGACGACGACTACGGGTTGCTGCTGAAGAGGGACGCGATTCCGAGCAGCGTGCTTGGGCTGGTCAATCGGGACCGGCGGTTACGGGTGCCGGAGGAGAGGATGTACTGGCCGCATCGGCGGTTCCTGGAGTATCATCGGGAGGAGGTGTTTGGGGGGTGAGGGGTGGGAAACAGCGATCAATTGGGAGAGGGGTGACACGGAGATGAAGATTGACGAGTTGGTTCTTGAAATGGAGCGGATCAAGGGCTGGGAGATTGTCGACGGGTGCATCGGGACAGCGGCGCCGAAGACTCAGCCCGGCTCCAACATGTGTCCCATCGTGGCTGTGCACTGGTTTCGGACCAGAAGGAAGACGTGGTTCACGCAGTCGTGGTTGGGGCTGGGCCTGGGCCTGAAGGACGCGGTGAAGGTACTTAAGGCGGCCGATGGCGCCCCCGGGTATGATGCGGATCTGCGCGAGAGGATGATGGGGGCGGCTGGGTTGGGGGTGGAGAGCGACTTGGTCGACTAAGGGTGGAATCACGGTTCGCCTCGCGCGGGTCGAAGGAGCGCCCCTTCCAACCGACGCCCGGAATCCCTATTCTATAGGGCATGCCGAACGTAACCCGAAGTGAGTCCGAAGTCGCCCACATGCTGAACGAAGTTCCGGTACCGAGCGAGAAGCGATATGGATTGAGGCAGCGAGGCACTGAACGAGAGATTTACCTCGACTACAACGGCTCGGCACCGCTCGACCCGCGAGTCGCTCGCGTCATGGTCCCGGTTCTCACCGAGCGATCCGGAAACGCCTCGTCGACTCACAGATTCGGGCAGCGACAAGGCGCGCTTGTGGACGACGCGCGTGATCATGTCGCGGCGTTGGTCGGTGGCTCTCCGAGCGGCGTGGTCTTCACTGCCAGCGCCACCGAGGCTAACAATCTCGCCCTCCGCGGAGCGGTGGAGACTGCTCCTGCACGCCGGGACCGGATCCTCATGTCTGCCGCCGAACATGCATCTGTGGCCCGCACCGCAGAGTGGCTTGAGGAACGTGGCTCGGTGCGGCTGGACATCATTCCGGTCACCGACGGTGGTTTCGTGGATCTGGTCAAGCTCGAGTCACTCCTCGGCCCGGATGTTCTGTTGGTTTCGGTCATTGCCGCGAACGGCGAGACTGGGGTGATGAACCCGCTCGCCGAGGTCTCTGAACTGGTGCGCCGCACCGGTGCTCTGCTCCACTCGGATGTCACTCAGTTTGTCGGTTGGATGCCACTGAAGATGGAGGAGCTAGGGATCGATCTCGTCTCGCTAAGCGGTCACAAGATCTGTGGCCCAGGTGGAGTCGGAGCTTTGGTGGGCAACAGTCAGGCGCTCCGCCGACTAGGTCCACAGATACACGGCGGAGGACATGAACGGGGCCTTCGGTCCGGTTCGCTGAACGTCGCCGGGATCGTTGGGCTGGGCGCGGCAGCTGCTATTGCCTCCACGGAGCGCGCAACGGAATCTCAACGCGTAAGCCAACTCCGCGATCGTCTGACCCGGGCGCTGAAGGCGAGATTACCCGACGTGTCGGAGATTGGGGATGCTACCTGCCGGCTCCCCAACACGGCGAATCTCCGGTTCCAGGGCGCTGACGCTGACGCTGTAGTCGTGAACATGGACCCGGTCGCCGCGTCGACTGGCAGTGCCTGTAGTTCAGGGTCGATCGAGCCTTCTGACGTGCTGTTGGCGATGGGCCTGTCCCGCGAGGCAGCGTTCGAGGGCGTGAGATTCAGCTTGGGACGCTTCACCACGCGGGAAGAGATCGACCTGGCCGTGGACCGTACGGTTCAGGCGGTAACGCGTGTTCGCAGCCTTTCAGGGGAAGAGGCGTAGAATGAGGTTAGTCGATGCCGCAGTTCCGATGTTCGCCCGACACGAGACATTCCACCCTCGCTACGGCTGGTTCCGGAAAGCACACGCCCATGTGGCAGCGGATCCTCGGGTGTTCTTCGGAGACGACGCTCCGGTCCGAATCGGCGTCGGCAAGAACATGGTTCGCGCGATACGCTTCTGGGGATTGGCTGCCAAGCTGATTGCGACCGATCCGGACTCTGCCAACCGCAGGGCCCCAGATCTAATGACGACGCCGTTGGGCGAAGCACTGTTCGGTAAGGGGGGATGGGACCCGTACATGGAAGATCCCGGCACCCTCTGGCTGCTCCATTGGTTGTTGCTTGCTCCGCCGTGTCACGTGCCCATCTGGTGGCTCGCATTCAACGACTTCCACGCGGTGGAGTTCACAGAGGATGATCTCTACGCCACGGTCGATACCCAGCTCGACCTCGCCGCCGAATGGCGAAGACCCCACCCTTCCTCCGTCAAGAAAGATGTCGGCGCGTTGTTGCGCACGTATGCGCCCCCCGAACGACGAGGACGAGTGCCGATCGACGATATCCTCGATTGTCCGCTCCGGGAACTCAGTCTGATTAGCCGCCCTAACAGTACAGGCCGATACCGGTTCTCCTTGGGAACTAAAATCACCCTTCCCCCGGCGATCCTGGCCTATTCGACGTTGGACTACGTCGACCGCGTCGAGATCGGTGGAAACACCGTTACCCTCAGCCGAATCACGTTGGCTCCGGGCTCGCCCGGCAGAGCATTCAAACTTGGCGAGTCCGAAATGCTAGCCGCGCTGGAGAAGGCGGTTCGAAAGACCCCCGGATTGGACCTAGTTACGGCAACGGGCGGCATCCAACTCGCTTGGTCCGAAGATCGGGAAGCGCTAGGGCGGAAGATCCTCGATGACTACTACGGTGTGACGACCTCAAGCACCTCAGAACCGAAGGAATCCGACCAACTGGCCCTCGCCGCAGTCGGAGGCCCATAGAATGCCCACACTAGCGGACCACATCCAGATTCAGCCGCGCTTCGCCAAGTCCGCAAACCTTGAGCGCGATGCTGGACGTGCCCAGCCACTTGAGGGCTACATTGTCACCTCTCGTGCGCTCGAAGCCGTCGAGCGGATGCTCACTGTTGCTTCCAGCCAGCAAGCAGGGGGGGCGTGGTCTCTAACCGGTCCTTACGGGTCTGGAAAGTCGTCACTGGCCCTTCTATTGGACGCGCTGCTTGGGCCTGACGGGGCAACTAGGGACCTAGCGATCGCGCTACTTGAAGCGGCAAACTCCGACATGGCGGACTTGGCATGGGCCGCTCACGACAATCACGATACCCAAGAAACCGGGTTCCGTCGGGGTCTCGTAACCGCCGCTCGTGAACCACTGAATCGCACCATTCTGCGAGCCCTCCACAGCGCCGTCTTGGGAGCATTCGGCAGGATTCCGTCCACCCGCCAATTCCCGGCGGCGGGAGCGCTCAAAGCGGCCATCGGCGATGCCGATAGCCAGGATCCACGCCGGACCGGCCCATCCCCAGGGGCACTGATAGAGGTTGCAACGTGCCTAGCGAAAGATCGGCCCCTTTTCTTGGTGATCGACGAATTCGGAAAGAACCTCGAAGCGATCGCCGACAGCAGCGACGGAGATCCGTATCTGCTTCAGCAGCTCGCCGAAGCCGGACAGGGCTCAGGTCTTCCCATCTTCCTGATGACGCTTCAGCACCTTTCCTTCGAGGATTATCTGTCTCACACGGACGGCCCACAGCGTCGCGAGTGGGCGAAAGTACAAGGGCGCTTCGAGACCGTCGCCTACGTCGAATCTGCGAGCCAGACACGGGCGTTCATCGGCACCGTGTTTCGGGCGGACCGTAACATCCGTGGTCGCATCGATCGGTGGGCGACCCAGCAAGCCTCGACAATGCGCTCTCTAGGAATCGCGGAACTGGCCGACCCCGATGTCGTGGCGTCCTGCTACCCACTTCATCCCTTGGCCGCATCCGTGCTGCCTGAGCTGTGTAACCGGTACGGGCAGCACGAACGGACGTTGTTTTCCTTCCTCACGAGCGCGGATCCAGCCAGCGCCGCCTCCTACCTTGATGCCGCCGTGTTGCTACCGGAGGGTGAGCTTCCTTCCGTAGGACTCGCCGGTGTCTACGACTATTTCGTCGCAAGCGGAACGATGGCGGGCGTGCCAGTGGACCAAGGCCGCTGGACCGAGATCGCGACTCGTTTACGTGATGCCCCGAACCTCACCCCGGCCCAGAGACGGTTAGCAAAGTCCGTCGCCGTCTTGAACCTCGTGTCGACGACCGGTGTGGTGCGAGCGTCGAGGCGCTTGCTCGCCGAGATCGACCCTCACGCGCCGGACCTTCTCCCCGATCTGGAGACAGCGGGTGTCGTCACCTATCGCGACTTCTCGGACGAGTACCGAATCTGGCAGGGCACCGATGTCGATATCCCCCGACGGCTTTCCCGCGCCCGGGGAGAGATGCAGCAACGCTCGCTCGTTGGGATACTGTCGGACATCGACGATCCCAAGCCGGTGATTGCTGCCCGGCACAGTGCGAAACACGATCTACTGAGGGTCTTCGCTCGGAGGTACGTGGCAGGTGGGGAGCTGGTCGAGCCACTCGATCCGTTTTCCGACTATGATGGCGAAGTTCTCATGGTGGTCGATCCTGACAATCCGCCAATTCTGGCGAAATCGTCCAAGGCAGCCAAGCCGGTGGTCGCCGCGATGCCAACAGACGTGGCTGCGCTGGACGACGCAGCCCGGGAGTGCGCTGCGGTAGGGGCGGTATTGGACGATCCGGTCGTTGGAGACGATTGGGTGGCCCGGCAGGAAGTCAGCGAGCGGTTGGCGCAGGCCTGCCTATTCCGACGAAGTTGTCCACCGATTCCGGGCGAAGCCGTCCGGCTGTTCCGGGCCAAGGCGTCCACCGATTCCGAGGCAAGTCGTCCGGGTTGAGCGGTGATCCTTGAAGGGGTGCTGGACATGGATGGGTCAGGC
>JAJDXM010000013.1 GCA_022823225.1 Gemmatimonadota bacterium | reverse complement strand
GCCAGGAGTCTCCCACCGGCCGTGACGGGCTGGATGTCGCCGTACCCGACCGTCGTCAGCGTGACCACCGCCCACCACAGCCCGTCGAACACCGTGCCGAAGACCTCCGGCTGAAACTCTTGTTCGAGATGGTACATGCCGAACCCGGCGGTGATCACGATGATGCATGTCCCCGCGAACAGCGCCCCGGCCTCGGCCACGGCGAATCGGAACGCCCGCGCCAGCCTGACGACGGCGCTCGTGCGGGCGGCGAGCTTGGCCGTCGTGACAAAAAGGCGAAAGAGGCGAAAGGCCCGAAGCGCCCGCAGGTCGAATCCCGTAAACGCCCAAAGCGGAAGGATGGCCAGGAAGTCCACGATACCGATAAAGCTGAACGCATACACCTTCCAGTCCTTCGCCCGGCGGATGCGCACGCTCCATTCGACCGTGTAGAGCAACCAGATGGCCACGTCGGCCGAGAAGAAGAACGGCGCGGCATGGGTCAGCGCGTCTACGGTCTCGGCGGTCTGGAGGAGCAGATCCGCGCCGATCACGGCGAGCACGGCGCGTTCGGTCCGTTCCGTGAACGAAGCAGATTGGCTCATGGTGAATCTCCTGCGGTTGTGGTGGCCGTTGCGGGTCGGTCCGAGGGGGCTGGCTCGGCGATGGAGAAGAACAGCAGCGCGATCCCGATGCCTGCCGAGAACAGCATGGCGAGCCAAGAGGAGGTCTTGAACTCAGGCGAGGAAGCGTCAACGGCCCTTCCAGCATCTCTGCATTCCGGTTGGTCCGCCCTCTAAGTTAGGTGATCTCGCGACGCTGAGCCCTCACCCATCGGACATTCTATGGACTTCGAGTTGATCGCCATCGCCCTTGGAGACGTTGCTTGGATCGCCCTAGCTTTCGTCCTCGGGCTGTTGTCCAGAGCCGTCGGGCTGCCCCCCATGGTCGGGTTCCTCGCAGCGGGGTTCGCCCTCAACCTGTATGGCATCTCAAGCGGGGAAGTGCTCGAAAAACTGTCGGACCTCGGCATTACCCTGCTGCTGTTTACGATCGGACTCAAGCTGAACCTTCGGACCTTGGTCCGCCCGCAGGTCTGGGCCGTCGCCGGACTGCACATGTCGATTGCGGTCGTGGGTTTCGCCGCCGCCATCCGTCTCTTGGCGTTCGTGGGAGCCCCTTTCGTCTCCGGTCTCGATCTTGCCCGGTCACTGCTGATCGCGTTCGCGTTGAGTTTCTCGAGCACGGTCTTCGTCGTGAAGGTGCTGGAGGAGAAAGGGGCGATGGCCTCGCTGGCCGGACGGATCGCAGTCGGCATCCTCATCTTCCAGGACCTGGCCGCGGTCGCCTTTCTCGCGTTCTCAGCGGGCGAATGGCCAAGCCCCTTCTCGCTTCTGCTTCTGCTTCTCGTTCCGTTTCGACCGCTGCTGACGCTCGTCCTGGAACGGGTGGGCCATGGTGAACTCCTCGTACTCTATTCGCTACTGCTCGCCCTCGGTGGGGCAGAGCTATTCGAGCTGGTCGGGTTGAAGGGCGACCTGGGCGCACTCGTTCTCGGCGTTCTCATCGCCAGCCACCACAGGGCCGAGGAGGTGGCGAAGACCATGTTCGGATTCAAGAACCTGTTCCTGCTCGGCTTTTTCCTATCCGTAGGGCTCTCGGGTGCGCTCAGCATGGAGGCGTTTCTCGCTGGTGCGGTCATCACGCCGTTCGTACTCGTGAAGTCGGCGCTGTTTTTCGGCCTATTCGCAAGATTCAAGCTGCGGGCGCGGACATCGTTGCTCGCCTCCCTGACCCTGACCAACTACAGCGAATTCGGCCTAATCGTGGTGGCCTTCGGGGTCGCCAGCGGCTGGCTCGACGGCCATTGGCTGGTGGTTCTCGCGACCGCCCTGTCGCTCTCCTGCGCCGTCGCTGCGGCGCTCAACGCCTCCGCCCATCGGATCCATCAACGGTACCGTGCGACTTGGAAGCGCCTCGAACGGTCTGAGCAGCTTGCCGGCGATCGGGCGCTCGACATCGGAGGCGCGAGGATCGCCATCGTCGGCATGGGCCGCATCGGCACCGCAGCCTACGAGCATATGCAACGGCTTCACGGCGGGATGATTGTCGGCGTGGACTTCGATCCCCACAAGGTGCGGCACCACCAGTCGGCGGGACGTACGGTGCTTCTGGGCGATCCGCGCGGCGCGGATTTCTGGGATCGCGTCCAGAGCACCCGGACGCTTGATGTCGTTATGCTGGCTCTGCCCAATCGCGCCGCCAAGCTCGCTGTTCTAGACCGAATCAGGGAAGCCGCCTTCGATGGCCATATCGCCGCCGCGGTCAGGTTTCCAGACGAGGTCGACGCGATGCGCGCGGCCGGAGCGTCGATTCTGTTCGATCTCTCGTCGGAAGCCGGATCGGGATTCGCCGAGCACGTGGCCACGAAGATTCCATCCTCTTGAGCATGCGGGCGCGTAGAAAACGACTCCCAAGCCACGGCTTCCCGCGCGAAGATCGGCAGGCTCTCCAGGCAACGGCGCAAACCCGATCCGACCGTCGGGCCAACGTTGGCTTCAGGGCGGGTGGGCAGTGATCATCCAACACCGAGATGACTGGATCACCCCAAACAACCATCTTCGGATATGAAGATAGCTATCGTGGGAACCGGAATCTCGGGTCTCGGCGCGGCTTGGCTGCTCGCCCCGAAACACGATGTGCACGTGTTCGAGCGCGAGAACCGGATCGGCGGCCACACCCACACCCGCCGGGTCGCCGGCCTCAAGGGTTCCGCCGCGGTCGATTCCGGCTTCATCGTCTACAACGAGGAGACCTACCCCCTTCTCACGAAGCTATTCGGGGTGCTTGGCGTTCGCTCTCAGCCGGTCGACATGTCGTTTTCGTTCGAGTGTGAGCGATGCCGTGTGGTTTACAGTGGGCTGGGGGTTAGGGGGATCCTCGCCGATCCGCTCAGCACGGTGCGACCGGGATTCCTGCGCTTCCTGGCGCAGATCCAGCGTTTTAATGCCATCGGACGGCGCGGTGGTGAGGCTTGGGAAGGCCGGCTGTTACGTGATCTCGTCGCATACGCCGGTTCGGAGGTGTTGGGGCGTCACTACGTCTACCCCTTGGCTTCGGCGCTATGGTCGACGGGGATTCCCTCGGTCACGCGGTTTCCGGCCGGAATGTTCGTAGATTTCTTCCGCCGGCATAGACTCTTCCAGCTGCGCGGACGGCTCCAGTGGCGGTCGATCCCCGGAGGAAGCAGTACCTACGTCCAAGCGATGCTGGCCCGGCTCGAAGGGCGTGTGCATACCGGATTGCCGGTCCGTTCAGTCGTTCGCCGGGTGACGACACGCCGCCTGCATTTCGCCGACGGCACCAACCAGGAGTTCGACCGGGTCATCTTGGCCACGCACGCCGACGAGGCCCTCGCCCTCCTGCAAGAACCCTCCGACGCCGAACGGGAACTGCTCGGTGCGTGGCGGTACGAGACCAACGACACCTGGGTCCATTCCGATTCCGAATTCCTGCCCTCGCGTCGAGCCGCGCACGCCTCTTGGAACTACCACGTCAGCGACTGTCGGAATCCCTCCCCAGTCACGACCATGACCTACAACCTCAACCGTCTTCAGCGCCTCGACCCCGCCACTCCCTTTCTCGTCACCTTGAGCCCGTCCCGTCCCCCGAACCGCGTCCACGATCGCGTCACCTACACCCATCCGGTCTACACTGTCGAGTCGGCCGCCACCCAATCGGCCATTTCGGCGCTCAACGGCCAACGCGGCACGTACTTCTGCGGTGCGTACCTCGGCTTCGGTTTCCACGAGGACGGTTTCCGGTCTGCGGTCGAGGCCGCCGAATTGCTTGGAGGAAGGCTCGAATGAGCGGCCCGCTGCGCTCCGGCCTCTACTTGGGCACGGTCCGGCACCGGCGCCGCGCACCCCGTGAGAACTCGTTCCGGTACGGGATCTACCAGTTGCTCCTGGACCTCTCCGAACTCGCGGTACTGGA
The DNA here is from genome assembly GCA_022823225.1 of Gemmatimonadota bacterium. Taxonomy (GTDB): domain Bacteria; phylum Gemmatimonadota; class Gemmatimonadetes; order Longimicrobiales; family Gaopeijiaceae; genus Bin94. The sequence goes on along the minus strand of JAJDXM010000013.1, from coordinate 8,369 downwards.
TCGCAAGATCGGTTTCTTCGGCTACAATCGAGCGGGGCTCATCTCGTTTCATGACCGGGACCACATGGGGAGCACCGACGAGCCCGTTCGCGACAAGCTGGGTCGCTGGCTGCGTGCTCAGGGCCGCGAACTGGGCGGCTCTCGGGTCATGCTACTCACGAACCCGCGCGTCCTGGGCTACGTCTTCAACCCGGTGTCGTACTTTTTCTGCATGAATGCCGCGGGCGGGCTGCGCTTCACGGTTGCGGAAGTATCCAACACCTTCGGCGAGGCATACTGCTACCTCCTCGACGGTGGCGACCCTTTAGGGGGTCAGGCGGTCCGCTCGCGGCTGGACAAGCGGTTCCACGTCTCCCCGTTCATGCGGATCGAGGGGGTCCGTTACGAGTGGGTCGTGACCCCGCCCGGCGACCGTCTCACCATCCACATCGACGAGTTCGAGGGTGACAAGAAGTACTTCGACGCAACGCTGAACCTGGCTCGCCGGCCCCTCACGGCCACAACCCTCGCCCGAGCGATGCTCCGCTATCCGCACCTGACGGCCCGGACGACCTTTCTGATCCACTGGCAGGCGGCAAAGCTCTGGGTCAAACGGGTACCGTTCTTTCGCAAGCCAGAACCACCGGACGATGTGCTTGGAGGTTGGCAGCCGGGGGGCGCCGGGGGACGTTCGGGCAGTGGTCGCGAAGGTTGGCGACGGTATCGGAGGGAGAGTCGATGAGCGGGTGGGGGCGGGAGCCGGATGTGCGGCAACCGGCTCCTGGAATGATGGACAGGCTTGGCCGCGCGGTCATTCTAGGTTCACTGCGCTGCCTGAAACGGGGCCGTCTGTGGATGCGAACCCCGGATGGAACGGCCTACCGCTTCGGGGGCATGCAGCCTGGACCCGAGGCCGCCATCACAGTTCACCACCCCCGTTTCTTCCGGCGAATGCTGGTGGAGGGAGAGGTTGGGGCCGGGGAGGCGTACATCCGGGGAGAGTGGTCGGCGGATTCGGCGATGGACGCGGTGCAGCTGGGCATTCTGAACCGCCGATTCCTAAGGCCCCTGGTGCCCCTCCTGTGGCCAGCGGCCGCGGCAGCTTGGATGGCCCACAAGATGCGGTCGAACACGGTGCCGGGATCACGGCGGAACATCCGCGATCATTACGATTTGGGTAACGATTTCTTCGCTCTATTTCTTGATCCGTCGATGACCTACTCGTGCGCTTACTTTGACGAGGAGCAGCTGGCGGCGTACCCGAGCACGACTCCGACCTCGTCACACGGACCCGGCGGGGATGCTGCCCCGTCCCCGGTGGACATGCAGGCCTTGGAGCAGGCCCAGTTGGCGAAATACAGACTTCTCGCCACGAAAGCTGACCTGCGCCCCGGCTCGCACGTACTGGAGATCGGCTGTGGCTGGGGCGGGTTCGCCAAGGTGGCGGCGTCGGAGTTCGGATGCCGGGTGACCGGAGTTACGATTTCGCGTGAGCAGGCGGCCTTCGCACGTGAACTCATGGCTCGGGCAGGACTCGCGGAAAGAGTCTCCATCGAGCTTGTGGATTATCGGGAGATCACAGGCGTGTTCGATTCCGTCGTATCGGTCGAGATGCTCGAAGCGGTGGGTCACCGGTTCCTGCCGGCGTACTTCCGGAAGTGTGACGAGGTGCTGGCACCCGGCGGGCGCGCGGTCATCCAAGTCATCACCATCCCCGACAACCGCTACGTCCGCTACCGGCTCCGCCCCGACTATATTCAACGCTTCATCTTTCCCGGTGCGCACCTTCCTTCGCTGGGAGCGCTGACGCGGGCGCTGCGCCCGACGGCCCTCCAAATACGGGACCGCGAAGATCTGGCCGCCCACTACGCGCTCACGCTTTCCATGTGGAGACAGCGGTTGCTGGAAGAGCGGAATGCCTTGTTCGACCTGGGATTCGACGAGTCGTTCCTGAGGAGGTGGGAGTTCTACTTCGCTTACTGCGAGGCGGCGTTCCGCACCCGGTATGTGGCGGACTGGCAACTCGTGCTTGAAAGGAGACGGTGAAATGAACGCCGCATTTGCGGTCGGGTTGGTGGCGGTGACGATCGTACCGGCCATGGCCCTGCTTTGGTACCGGCAACTGCTCACCCGCGAGGCCGATGTGGTGGACTTGGCGTGGACGGTCGGTCTGGGTGGCGCGGCGGTGTTCTACGCGGGAGCGTTGCCGGTGGGTGTTGGGTGGCGGCGCTGGATGGTGGCCGCGATGGCGGGTTTGTGGTCGCTGCGCTTGGCTACGTACCTGTTCGGGCGGGTCAGGTCGCCGGGCGAGGATGGCCGCTATCGGGACCTGCGCGTCAAGTGGGGACCGGGTGCGCCGGTGAAGTTCTTCTTGTTCTTCCAAGCTCAGGCCGCGCTGGTGATTGTGCTCTCGGTGCACTTCCTGCTCGCCATGCGGTCACCGGATCCGTCGCTCCGCGCGATGGACCTTGCAGGTGTGGCGATCTGGTTCGTCTCGCTGGTCGGCGAGTCGGTTGCGGACCGGCAGTTGCATCGTTTCCGGGCCACGCCGGGCAATGAGCTGCGGGTCTGCAAAGTGGGTCTTTGGCGGTACTCGCGGCACCCCAACTACTTCTTCGAGTGGCTGCATTGGCTCGCGTATGTGCCAGTCGCTTACGGCCACGCTCCTCTCTGGGCCACCCTCTTCGCGCCGGTGCTGCTGCTCCTGTCGATCCGGTTCGTGACCGGCATTCCGCCCATTGAGCGGCGATCGGTCGAGCGGCGGGGCGAAGAGTACCGCCGCTACCAGCGGACCACGAGCGCTTTCATACCCTGGTTCCCCCGGTGCAACCGATGAGCATGTTCGGCACGGCCATGCGGGGCGCGTTCGCGGCCGCCGAGTCGGGCCGGGTTCCCGACTTCGCCGTCCGGGCCGGCATCCGGGCGCTGCTGCGGGGACGGCTGCGTTCCCTGGCCACCGAGCCGCCCCTCGACGAGGCCACCCTGCGCACCGGCCCCATCGCTCCAGCCTCGCGCGAGGCGAACGAGCAACACTACGAGGTGCCACCGGCATTCTTTGAAGTCGTCCTTGGCCCTTGGCAGAAGTACTCGTGCTGCCTGTGGCCGGATGAGGGCCGCGACCCGACCCTCGCCGACGCCGAACTCGCGATGCTGGAGGTCACCTGCGCCCGTGCTGGTCTCGCCGATGGCCAGGACATCCTCGACTTGGGCTGCGGCTGGGGTGCCTTCACCCTCTTCGCCGCCGAGCGCTATCCCGGCAGCCGCATCGTCGCGGTTTCCCACTCGGCCTCGCAGCGTCGCCACATAGAGGCACGGGCGCGGCGGCGGGGGCTGGGCAATGTCCTCGTCATCACCGCGGACGTTTCCCGGCTCCACTTCTCGCGCGAACGATTCGACCGCGTGGTCTCGGTGGAGATGTTCGAACACATGAACAACTATGAACTCCTTGTCAAAACGATCACAAACTGGATGCGGCCCCGCGCCCGCTTTTTCGTTCACGTCTTCTGCCACCGCGCCCGCGCCTACCGTTTCTCGCGGGAAGGACCGGGCGACTGGATGGCGCGGGAGTTCTTCACGGGCGGCCTCATGCCCAGCCCCACGCTCATCCCGAGGTTTCGCGCCGGGCTCGAATCCGAGTACGACTGGTTTATTTCGGGAACTCACTATGCGCGCACCTCCGAAGCTTGGCTGGCCAACCTGGACAGGGAGCGGGCCAAGGTGGTATCGATCTTTGCCAACACGCGTGGTGCCGACACCGCAATCCGCTGGGTGCAGCGATGGCGGCTCTTCTTCCTGGCGGTCGCGGAGACCTTCGCTTACCGGGGCGGGCGGGAGTGGGGGGTGTCACATCACCGATTCAGAAAGCCTGCCTCATGATAGAAACTGCTGCACGCGCCCAGGTCGATTCGAACTCGCTCGCGCCTACCGACCAGATTGATTTTCTGCGCAGCTATGCGTTCGTGGGGATGCACATTCTGGCGCTCGCCTTCCTGGGTACAGGCGTGAGTATCCCGGCGCTGCTCGCGTGCCTGGTGACCTTCTGGGTTCGCCTCTTCGGGATTACCGCAGGTTATCATCGCTACTTCGCGCACCGATCATTCGGTACGAGCCGTCCATTCCAGTTCGTGCTGGCTTGGCTCGGCGCGAGCGCGGGACAGAACGGGCCACTGTGGTGGGTGTCGCACCACCGGCTCCACCACCGGCACGCCGATACCGAGGACGACATCCATCCCCCCGGACTTAAGGGGTTCTGGTGGGCGCACGCTGGCTGGATCATGTCGCGTCGCTACGATGGCTACGATGCGTCGCTGGTGCGGGACCTGCGTCGGTTTCCCGAGCTGCGCCTGCTGGACCGGCTCCACATGCTGGCCCCGCTCAGCGTCGGGGTCGTTGTCTTCGGACTCGGCTGGTGGTTCGAGGTCGCGTTCCCCGCGCTCGGCACCACCCGCTGGCAGATGCTGGGTTGGGGACTCTTTGTCAGCACCGTGCTTCTGTACCACGTCACCTTCCTGGTCAACTCGGTGACGCATATGTGGGGACGGCGCCGCTACGCGACGAAAGACCAGTCGCGCAACAACTGGTGGGTTGCACTGCTGACTCTGGGCGAAGGGTGGCACAACAATCATCACCGCTACCCGTCGTCCGAGAGGCAGGGGTTCTACTGGTGGGAGGTTGACATCACGCACTACGTCATCAAGGGGCTGGAGAAGGTGGGCCTGGTTTGGGATCTGCGCGTGCCCCCAGCGCGCGCCTATCGGCCGGAAGGCGCGGATGCCCGCCAGATCGACGATGGAGAGGCTGAGAGCGCGCGGACCGGACTCTATTGATCGGGACGATGGGTCGTGAGCTCCGCCTTACCCCTTTGAGGCCCCCAGCGGCACCTCGCAGATCAGTTGGCGCGGCTGTCCACGGTTGAACCCCTGCGCCCACTGCGAATGATGATCCGTGCCATGTGCCGTGCCGTACCACGATGCGCATTCAATGTGCAGGGGCCGACTCACACCGGAACGCTCCTTGGATCCACGGCGGCGTCAGAACGCGACGGTCGCGGTCATGGATATGGTACGGGGTGCGCCGAGCCATGCCGCGTTCTCGGTGATCGCGGACAGGTAGGGGGTGTCGAGCAGGTTGTTCGCGACGATCGAGAACTCCGTTGACTGGAAAAGGTCGCTCAGCGCTTCGCCGCCGAAGCTGACGTAGGCGTCCAACGTCCAGTAGGCGTCGGTGTACCAGTCCGCGGTCAGGCTCACGCGGCGCGGCGCCGTGTACTTCGCGGACAGCCCGCCGCCCAAGGGTCCGTCGCGGTCGAGGGAGACGACCCACAGCCGGGGAGGCACGCCGGTCACGTCGGTGCCGGGCACGATACCCTGGCTGGCGTCGGCGAGCGGATCGTCGGTCCCGACGTACTTCGAGTCGTTGAGCGTGAGGGCGCTGTACAGTGAAGTCCGGTCCGTCAACGCTACGGTGGCGGCCAACTCGACACCACTCGTTTCGATGCCGCCCGCGTTGAAGTAGGCTCCCCCCCCGGGGATGAGGTAGTTGGGTCCCGCGGAAGTCTGGGGGCCGAGGTAGAAGATGCGGTTGTCGAAATCGATGGAGTACAGAGTGGCGCTCAGCGCGACCCGCTCGCCCGCGTATTGGATGCCGACATCGATGTTCGATGCGGTCTCGGGTTCGAGGCGGTCCAGGCTGCGGCCCGGTACTTCGAGCAGAAGACTGCCGATCGCCCTGAAGTTCTCGGCGTAGCCCGCGAACAGGTCGAGACCCTCGACCGGCGTCTCGTAGGTGAGGCCGCCGGAGAAGAGCAGCTTCGAATCGGAATTGACACCGAGGTCCCGATCGACGCCGAATTGGTCCTCGCGCGACACCGAGACGAAATACTGCTTGACGCCGCCGGCCAACTCGAACGGGCCGAAGTAAAGCGTCTCCTCGACGTACCACTTGAAGATGTCCTGCGGAAAGTCCCACTCGTACTGGTGCCAGTAGGCCTGCTCGTCCCACTTGAAGTTGATCGCCGGATCCAGAATGCGGTGCCAGTCGCGCCCCAGGTCCCGGCGCGAGTCCTCGTACCAGATGCCCGCACGCAGCACGCTGCCCCGTCCCCCGCCGAACAGCGCGGACCACTCCCAGTCGATAGTCACGCCGAGGCGGTTCTTTCCGTAGTGGCTGTGGCGGTACGATTGAACCGCCGTCGCCCCCGGATGGCATGCCGGGTCGACCTCCGGCCCGCCCGGCCCGTAGTAGTTGAAGATGTAGGACGAGGTGCATCCGGGCACCGGTCCAACGGCGACGCCATTGCCGTCCACGAAGTGGATCACGCCGAGCTGGCTTCCGCCCCGCACCGGCCCGCGGCCCGCGAGTTCAGACTCCGGTTCGTCCCCGTCGTCCACCACGTCCACGATGAATGGCGGCAACCAGTCGCCGCGCCCCGAGATGTGATGGTGGTATGCGCCGACGTTCAGGGAGACCAGCTCGCTGACGGACCAGTCGGCCTTCACGTAGGCCAGCGTGTTCTTCCGCCGCGTCTGCCAGCCAGGCCGGTAGAACTGGTTCAGATAGGGCACGCCCGGCCAGTGGCCGATCAGCCGGTCCCAGCGCGGATCCGCCCGGAAGTCCGCGTCGCTGTAGAGCCGCTGGTAGACATCCTCGTGAATGTCGTCGTGGGATAGGTAGCCGGTGAGATCGAGGCGGCCATGAGAAGATACGATCTTGGCGGCCAAGTGCTCCCGCTCGTTCCTCGCGGAGCCTTCCATCCAGTCGGTCGCCTCCTGCCGGATCGCGGCCACCCAGGCACGCGTCGTGCCGCCGAACAGCGATCCGGTCTCGATCCGCGCGGCGAACCGCTGACCCTCGTTCTCGCCGATCGTGACCGAGGCCGTCCGGCTCGCCTCATCCGACGGATCGGCCGTCAGGAAGTTGAGCGTGCCGCCCAGCGCTTCGACCGACCGCGAGGCGATGTCTGCGGTCCCCTGCGACACCTCGACCCCGCCGAGGTTCATCGGGTCCACGAACCGGTTCGCCTTCGAGCCGCTCCAGTAGTCCGACGTGCCGTTGGGGAACCCGTCGATGGTGGTGCCGATCTGCGCGTCGTTGTAGGTCGTCTGGAACCCGCGCATGACCACGTTGCTCGACCAGTCGTCGAAGGAGTAAGCGTCCCCCTCCTGCACCGAGACGCCGGGAAGGTTGTCGATCACCGACGTCACCGCCGTGATGCTCGACTGCTGCCGCATCATCGGCTCCGCAACGAAATTGCGCGCGAAGACCGTGGGCTCCTCCGCGACCACGCTGAGCGGAGCGAGCTGGAAAGCGGGCTGTAGAACGATCCGGACCGTCTCGACGGCGCCCGCGCGGACGGTGACCTGAATCTCCCGCACCGCGTAGCCGAACAGGCTGGCCGTCACGACGAGGTTGCCCGGCGCCACGCCGGTGAACTCGTATGCGCCTTCCGCATCCGTGAAGGCTTCCGCGTCCACGCCGGTGCCGGTCGCCGTCACCCGGACGTTCGGCAAGGCGGTGTCGAAGGCGTCCACAACCGTGCCCCTGATGGTTCCCCCCGACTGCGCGGTTGCCGGCGCGGCGAGCAGCAACAACGGCAAGCCGGCACGGGCACAGATGGCGGCGAGTAGGCTGAGGTTCCTGCGAAAGGTTGGCATGGCGACGAATCTCCGATTCTGCGGACCTGCGGCACTTTAGCCGACTCTCCGGATCAGTTCGGCTCTGGTCGCCGAGCAAGTTAGCGGCAATGCCAGGCTTCAGCGACTGAAACGAGCCCAACGTATAACCGCGCCTCCCACCCCGTTCGGCCGGCGAGAGGCGGCGGCGACCGCGGCGGGCCAATCTGCCAGCAGACCGGACGGCCTGATAAAGCGGTGGAGCGCGCGCTCTCTCGATGGGAATGCGTACCATCGGGGATGGTTTGCGCACCTCCAGTGCCCCGGGTCAGCACCGCACACGCCCGCGAAAACGACACGGGGTGCCGATGCGCACCCCGTGTCTCCCAATGTGCGCACCCGCGGGGGCGGCGCAAGCCGCAGCGCGCAAACGTCTTGCGCCTCGCGGTCCCGGGAAGCCGGGGCCGCAGCGACCGCTCGGGCGGGGCCGGGAGCGACCCGGCAGTCCGAGGGACTGCTGCGGGTTCGGGGCCGTGCGCGTTTGCGCACCCCCGGCCCCTCTCGCTTGGGTCGCTCCCAGACCAGCGATCCCTGGCGGGAAGGGCTCGTTCAGCGCCGCTACAAGGCGGCGGAGCAAGCGTTCGCCGACCATCCTTCCGTTGGAGCGGCGGCTATCCTCGTGGCCAATCGATTCGCCGGACGAGCCCGTGTTGTCCGACGCGACCGGGCGATCCATTCGCCCCTGCGTTACGTTGATTCCCAACGTTTCCGTTTCGCACC
>JAJDXM010000087.1 GCA_022823225.1 Gemmatimonadota bacterium | reverse complement strand
GGTGGTTCGGCACCTGCGGCGGAAGCATGGGAAGCCGCGAGTGCGGGCGATCCGTCGGGTGGAGACGCCGCCGGGGGTTCAGGCGCAGCACGACTGGTTCGAGGAGCGGGTCCCGATCGGGCCGCGGCGGCCGAAGTTGGGGTTGTTGCTGGGGGCGTTGTCGTATAGCCGGGCGAGGTTCTGCTGGCCGAGCGAGGACCAGACGCAGTTGTCGTGGCACACGGGGCATCACGAGCTGTTCCGGCGGTATGAGGGGGTTCCGCTGTGGGTACGGATCGACAACCCGAAGACGGCGGTAACGCGGGGAGCGGGGCCGACGGCGGAGTTGAACCGGTCGTATGCGGCGTATGCGCGGATGTGCGGTTTCGGGGTGGATGCCTGCCGTGCGGGGAAGGGCTCGGACAAGGGGAAGGTGGAGCGTTCGGTGCGGACGCTGCGGGAGTCGTTCGGAGAGGTGTTGCGGCGTGGAGCGGGGAGCCTCGAGGAGCTGGGCCGGCTGCTGGACGTGCGTTCGGAAGCGTTGCTGGACCGGTTGCGCTGCCCGGTGACCGGGGGGTCGGTGCGGGAAGCGCTGGCAGAGGAGCGGCGGGTGTTGCAGCCGCTGCCGTCGGGGGCGGAGCTGTTCGATGTGGAGGTGGCGCGGGAGGTGAGCCGGGACTGCCTGGTGTCGTTCGAGGGGCATCGGTACTCGGTTCCGTTCGCGTGGGTGGGCCGTTTGGTGGACGTGCGGGGGACGGCGCGTGACGTGGTGGTGCGGGGCGGAGGCGAGGAGATCGCGCGGCATCGTCGGGGGACCCGGGCGCTGCTGTTGTTGCAGAAGTCGCACTACGACGGGCGTTCGACGGATCGGGTGATCCGGCCGACGCCGCTGGGGCGGCGGGGCCGGCTGCAGGTGGCGGGGGTTGGGGCGGCCGGTGAGCGGACGGCGGCGTTGGCGCCGCAGGAGGGCCTGGAGCGCCCGCTGTCCGAGTATGCGCGCTTGGTGGAGTTGCTGGGATGAGAGCGGGCCGGGTGGATCTGGACGTGGTGGCGGAGCGCTGCCGCGAGTTGGGACTGCTGCGGACGGCGGAACAGTTGCCGGAGTTGCTGGAGGAGGCGAGCCGGGAGGATCTGACGCCGGTGCGGTTCCTGGAGCGGTTGGTTGCGCGGGAGTATGAGCGGAAGGAGGAGCGTCGGATCGAGATGTGGTTACGGCTGAGCACCCTGCCGCCGGGGAAGACGCTGGACAGTTTCGACTGGAGCTTTCAGCCGCGGGTGGATCGAGCGAAGGTGGAGGAACTGGCGACCTGCGCGTTCGCCCGCCGGAAGGAGAACGTGTTGTTCCTGGGGCCGCCGGGGGTGGGGAAGAGCCACCTGGCAACGGCCCTGGGGATGAAGGCGATCAAGAACGGGTTCCCGGTCCACCACTATGTGATCGATGACCTGATCCGCGCGATCCGGGCGGATGAGGCGCGACCACCCCGTCGGCGGCCGCGGCGGGAACGAATGAACTCGATTCTGATCGTGGACGAGGTGGGGTTCCGGCCGCTGGACCGGGAAGAGGCGAACCTGTTCTTCCGGCTGGTGAGCCGGCGCTACGAACGGGGCTCGATGATCCTGACCTCGAACAAGCAGGTGGGCGCCTGGCCGGAGGTGTTCGCGGGGGACGAGGTGTTGACCACGGCGATCCTGGATCGCCTCCTGCATCACGTCCACGTGATTCAGATCCGCGGGCGGAGCTACCGGCTGAAGGAGCTCAGCGAACTCCTACGACCGCCGCCAGCCGACGACCGTGTCCCGGAGGACGCGCCGTGAACGGGCCGCATCCACCCACGCCCGGACGTCGCCCTTGCGCGCGTTTCGGGCCGGCGAGGGGCGAAGCGGAGGGAGCGGAGCGACGGTAGCTACGCCCCTCGCCGGCCCGAAACGCCGCCCCGACACAGAACCGGGGGTGCGTAAAAGTGGGTGTCTCCCAACTGCGTAAAAGTGGGTGTCTCTTGACACACGTCGCAACCCCACCCGGACAAGACGGTTCCAACCTCGGCGTGGAACTCAAGGGCGGAGGTGACGCCACCGGCTTGGAACGCCGGTCTTCATTCAGATCAGACCGGCACCCGCCCGCACGGCGGACGGAACCGCGTACCCCCCTCCCGCGCAGGCCGCGCGTCGGCACCCCGCATCCGGCGGGCTCCGCCGGCGCCGGTCCGCGGTCAGCGCGCCACGTCGCTGAGCTGTCCCTCCGATGCCGCGACCGCCGAGGCCACCGTGAGGTCGCCGGTGACGTTCGTCGCCGTCCGGATCATGTCCAGGACCCGGTCCACTCCCAGGATGAGGGCCACGCCCTCCGCGGGCACCCCGATCGCCTGCAGGATGATGACCAGCATGATGATCCCGGCGCCGGGGACGGCGGCGGTCCCGATGGAGACCAGCACCGCGGTCAGGACGATGGTGAGCTGACCTTCCAGACCGATGGGCAACCCGAGCGACTGGGCGATGAAGAGCGCCGCGACGGCCTGGTAGAGGGCGGTCCCATCCATGTTGATGGTGGCCCCGAGCGGCAGCACGAAGGAAGAGACCTCCTCGGAGACCCCGAGGTCGCGCTGGGCCCGGTCCATGGTCACCGGCAGCGTGGCGCCGCTCGAACTGGTCGAGAAGGCCACGAGCTGCACCTGGGCGGCCGCCGGGAAGAAGCGCCGCCAGCGGATGGGCGTCAGGAACTTGAGGACCAGCGGATAGACGACGAGCATCTGGGTGGCGAGGCCGGCGACCACCACGACGCAGTAGAAGCCGAGCGCCCCGAGGAGCTGCGCCACCTGCTGCGGGTCGTCGCCGGCCATCCCCGTGATCGCCCGCGCGATCAGGGCGAAGACCCCGAGCGGCGCGACCTTCATCACGATCCCGACGAACTCCACGACGACCGCTTCGAGTCCCTGGAAGAAGGCGAGCAGCGGAGCGCCCTTCTCCTTCGGGATCCGCAGCAGCGCGATCCCGAACATGAGCGCCAGGAACACCACCTGGAGCATGTTCCGGTTGCTCGACGTCGAGGAGATGACGTTGTCCGGCACGATGTCCTGGAGGATGCTCAGCGGACCCCGCTCCTCCATCATCGCCTCCGCGGCTCCCTGACGGCTGGCGGCCGCGTCTTCGTACTGCGTCGCCAGTTCGCTGCGCAGGGCCTCCGGCACGTAGTCGCCGGGCCGGACCAGGTTGGCGTAGCCGAGGCCGATGCACACCGCGAGCGCGGTGGTCGCCACGTAGATGACGATCGTCTTGCCGCCGATCCGGCTGACCTTGCGCATGTCGCTGAGCGAGGCCACGCCGATGACCAGCGACGCGATGACCAGCGGCACCGCGATCAACTGGAGCCCGTTGAAGAAGACGTCTCCGAACGGCGAGATCCAGTCGTCGGTGAACTCGCCCCAGCCGTTCGCGGCGGCCACGATTCCGTAGATGACGCCGAGGGCGAGACCGAGCACGATCTGCACCCAGAGCTTGCGGTACCAGGGAGTGTCCTTCATGAGCTGGGCCGTTCCTTTCTCGGCGCGGGAGACTCTACCCGGACCAGCGGACGATCACCGCTGCGAATCCCGGAGGACGAACCGCCCCAGCCGGCCGAGACGGGCGAGCCGGATGGGCGGCTGGCCACCGCTCTTCCGGCCGGCCGCCCCGACCTGGATGACCGCTTCGCCGGAGAGGATGAGCAGCAGGTCCTCTCCCAGGATGCGCCGGCGGTAGCCCCTGAGCGGCCGGGCGTCCTCGGCTTCCCGGGGGTAGGCGGCGACGATGGCGCGGAGTTCCTCCTGGGTGGCGAGCAGTTCGGGGGCCACCCCGTGTTCGCTGGCGCGCAACTTCAGCCAGGTCTCCAGCAGCAGCGCCAGGGATTCGGGCGCCGGACGCCGCTCCTTCTTGCCCTTCCCCGTGAAGGGAACCGGCTTTCGGGCGCCGGCGCCGAGCGTGCGGAGGATCACGTCCGGGTTCTTCTGCAGCACCGCGCGGATCTGCTGGATCGTCTTCGGGTCTCCCTTCGGGGGCCGGCCGGCAACCGATTCGTAGGGAGCGAGCAACTGCTCCCGGTTCCGGGGCTGGCGCCGCGCGAGGTCGCGCACCGCACCGTCCTTCAGGATCCAGCCCCGGGGCCGGTTCGAAGCCCGGGCCCGCCGCTCCCTCCAGGCCGCCAGCTCCCGGAGCGAACCGCGCTGCGAGGGAGTGAGGCTCGGGCTGTCGAGGGCGCGATAGCACTCCTCGGCGGGAGGCATGACGTAGGAGGCCTCCTCGGTGAGCGGAATCATCTCTTCGCGGAGCCAGTCCAGGCGCCGGAGCGCCTTCGCCCGCTCGGTCAGCTTGTTCCGCAGCGGCAGCAGGTAGCGGACGTCCGCGATCGCGTATTCCACCTGGCGGGGAGTGAGCGGCCGCCGCAGCCAGTTGGACATCTGTTCCTGCTTGGAGAGTTCGCGCCCCACGAAGCCGGCGACCAGCGTGCGCAGGGCGATCTGGACCTTCTTCCCGTGGCCGATCACCGCGGCGGCGATCTGGGTGTCGAAGACGTTCTTCGGCACCACGGAGGCAAGTCCGTAGAAGATGTCGAAGTCGTGCTTGCCGGAGTGAACGACTTTGAGGATGCCGGGATCCGCGATGAGCGCGAGGAGCGGGTCGAGCTGTTTCACCTCGAGCGGATCGACCACGGCCTCCACCCCCGGAGCCGCGACCTGGATCAGTCCGAGTTCCGGGAACAGCCGGTTCTCCGGGATGAACTCGGTGTCGAGAGCGAATTCGCCGGCGGCGCGCAGGTCCGCCACCAGCCCGTCGAGCCCCGCCTGATCCTGGACGATCCGGACTCCGCCCATCTGCGCGGGCGAAGCGGCCTTGGCTGCGGACGCGTCCCGGGAGCCCCGCCGGGAAGGCCGCTTCGCATCGTCCCCGGCGGGTCGCTCACGGACGGCCACCGCCGCCGAGCCTCGGGCGCCGGACCCGTCGCGCCCGGTTCGCTGCCGGAACGTGCTGTGTTCTTCCAAGGCTCTCCGTAGATCGTCCTTCCCCACGGGCGCCGGGCGCCTGCCCGGGATCACCCGGCCGGAAGTCTACCGCCCGGTTCGCAGTAGCAGCGGATGTGCAACGATAGGGGCCGCCCACCCGGTCCGCGATCTTGGAAGACCCCGGCTTTCTCAGCGTCCTCCCCCCGATCCTCGCGATCCTGGTGGCCCTGGCGACCCGCCAGGCGGTGCTCGCCCTGCTCGCCGGCGTCCTGTTCGGAGAGTTGGTTCTCGGAGGCGGGAACCTCTTCGCGGCGCTTGCCGGCACGGTGGGGCGGATCACCGACGCGTTCGCGGGCAACCCGTCCATCCTGCTGTTCAGCATGCTGGTCGGGAGTGTGCTGGCGCTGATCGGGTTCACGGGCGGCGTCACCGGCTTCGTGAAATGGGTCACGGAGCGGCGCCTGGTGGCGGGTCCGCGGGGGGCGCAGGGGCTCGCGTTGCTGCTCGGGCTGGGCATCTTCGTCGAGTCGAGCATCACCTGCCTGGTGAGCGGCACGGTGGCGCGCCCGCTCTTCGACCGCTTCCGGCTTTCCCGTGAGAAGCTGGCCTACCTGACGGATTCGACCTCGGCGCCGGTCTGCATCCTGCTGCCGATGAACGGTTGGGGGGCGTTGATCATCACGATCCTGGCGACCCTCGGCATCGAGAGCGGAGTCTCGGTGCTGGTCGCCAGCATCCCGCTCAACTTCTACTCGCTGGCCGCTCTGGGACTGGCCTTTTTCTTCGGCCTGTCCGGACGGGACTTCGGCCCCATGGCGCGCGCTGAGCGACGGGCGCGCGAGACAGGGCAGGTCATCCGGGAGGGCGCCCGGCCGCTCGTCTCCACGGAAGTCCTCGCCCTGCCTCCCGGGCCGGGTGTGCCCGATCGGGCCCGGAACATGGTCGTGCCCCTCGCCGTGCTGCTGGTCATGATCTTCGTGGGGTTGTGGATCACCGGGGAGGGGAACCTGCTGGAGGGAAGCGGAGGCACGTCCGTCCTCTGGGCCGTGCTGGCGGCGGTGGTGACCGCGGCGGCAATGGGGATGTTCCAGCGCGTCCTCCGGGTATCGAAAGCGATGGACCTGGTGATGCAGGGTGCGGGCGGGATGTTGCCGGTGGTCAGCGTTCTGCTGGTCTCTTTCGCCATTTCGGCGGTGGCGCGCGATCTGGGCACCGGGGTCTATCTGGCGGGAGTCGCCGAGGCCGCCATGCCCGCCTCGCTCGTTCCGGCAGTCCTGTTCCTCGTGACCTCGGTGGTCGCGTTCTCCACCGGGACGTCATGGGGCACGTTCGCCATCATGCTCCCGATCGCGGTGCCGGCCGCCGCCGTCCTCGGCCTCGATCTTCCGCTGGTGGTGGGGGCGGTCCTCTCGGGCGGCATCTTCGGCGATCACTGCTCCCCGATCTCCGACACCACGATCATCGCTTCGATGGCGTCGGGCTCCGACCTCGTGGACCACGTGAACACCCAGCTTCCCTACGCGGTGCTGGGCGGGGTCGCCGCCACGGCCCTGTTCCTGGCCGCCGGGCTGGCTTCCTGACGGGCCGGCGACCTTTAGAATCGCGGGTCCCATGTCCCGGAACGCACTCCTCGACACGCTCGCCGACGACGTGCGGCCGGGCGCCGGCGGCGGCCCGGAACTCGTTCCGCTCGATCCCGATCACCCCGGCTTCCGGGACCCGGTGTACCGCGCCCGGCGAAACGCCATCGCGAAGCTCGCCTTCGACTACGTCACGGGAGACCCGGCCCCGACCGTCGCCTACTCCGACGAGGAGCACGCCGTCTGGAGCCACGTCCGGGAGCTTCTCGATCCGCGGCACCGGGACTTCGCCTGCGCCGAGTACCTCGAATGCGTGGACGCGGTAGCGCTCGACCGCACCCGGATCCCCCAACTCGAGGACGTGAACGCCCGCATCCGGCCGCTCACCGGGTTCCGCATGCTCCCGGTTGCCGGTCTCGTGACGGCGCGGGCGTTCCTGTCGTTCCTCGCGGACCGCATCTTCCTGGCGACCCAGTACATCCGGCACGCGAGCCGCCCGCTGTACACGCCCGAGCCGGACGTGATCCACGAACTCGTCGGTCACGCCGCCTCCTTCGCCCACCCGCTCTACTGCGGACTGAGTTCCCATTTCGGCCGCGCCGCCCGGGTGGCGAGCGACGAGGACGTGGAACGGATCGCCCGCCTCTACTGGTTCACCCTGGAGTTCGGAGCGGCGATCGAGGACGGCGTCCCCAAGGCCTACGGTGCGGGACTCCTTTCTTCCGTCGGCGAGATGGACCGCCTCCGGGACGCGGAACTCCGGCGCTTCGACTGCCAGACGATGGCGGACACCCCCTACGACCCCACCGACTTCCAGCCGTTCTACTTCGTCGCGCCCAGCTTCGGCGCAATGCACGAAGCGGTGAGCGACTTCCTGAGCCAGTTCTCTGACTAGTCGGCCCTGATGACCACGACCGTCTGGTCGTCGTCGGGAGCGCCCTTCCGGAACCGCCGCGCCGCCTTCAGCACGCTGTCGCAGACTTCGGCGGCGGGGGTTCCCAGGTCCCGCTCCCGCCGGAGCACCTCGGCAAGCCGGTCTCTCCCGAAGAGGTCCCCCCGCCGGTCGGCGCTCTCGGTGATCCCGTCGGTGTAGAACGCGAGCAGGTCTCCGTCGTCGAGCTGGATGACCTCCTCGAAGTAGCGGGGCGCCGGGAAGAGCCCCAGCGGCAGCCCGCTGGCGTGGATCATCTCGACCTCGCCGCCCGCCCGGACCAGGATCGGGGGCGGGTGTCCGGCGTTGATGTGGATCAGGCGGCGTAGCGGAACGTCCAGCAGGCCGAAGAAGAACGTCGCGTAGCGGGTCTCGCCCACGCTCTCGTAGAGCAACTGGTTGGTGCGTCCCACGATGACGCGGAGCGTGAGGCTCGACTTGGCGAGCGAGAACACCGAGGCGTGCAGAGCGGCCACCAGCAGCGCCGCCGGAATCCCCTTGCCCGCCACGTCCGCCATCGCGAAGCCCCAGCGGTCCTCGCCGAGCGGAATCAGGTCGTAGTAGTCGCCCCCGACCTGCGAGCACGGTTCGTAGGCCGCCGCCACCTCCATCCCTTCCAGCACCGGGCACTCGTGCGGGAGGAGGTCCTGGAGCACCTTTCCCGCCACTTCCATCTCGGAGACGAGCTCCCGTCCCTCGACCGCCTTCTCGTAGAACAGGATCCGCTCGAGCGCGGGGGCGGCTCCGGCCGCGTAGGAGGCCAGCGCCGCCCGGTCCCGCTCGGAGAACGCGCCGGAATCCGCCGACTCCGCGATCAGGGCTCCGACCCGCCGGCCGCCGGCCCCCAGGAGCGGCGTTGCCACCGCGGCGCGCGAGCCGGCGCTCAGTTCCGGGTCCGACGCCGCCTCACCGCCCGTAACCTCGAGCAGTTCCGGCCGGCCGCTGTCGAGCACCCGGCGCGTGATCCCGCCCGGCGCCAGATCCGGCGGGCTTGAGGGGGACGAGTCCGCCGACCCGCTGTCCCGGCCGCGGTTCCGGCGGCAGAGAACCGTCTTCCCGCCAAGGTCCACGGCGCACAGGGTGGCCCGGTCGCACGCCGGCAGCACGTGGCGCAGGCCGGCCAGGATGGTGTCCGCGGTCCGGCCGATTTCGAGGCTTCGCCCGATCTCCTGGAACGCCTCGAGCAGGAGTCCGGAGCGGGCCTGCGACGGGCTGTGATCGGTCATGGGCGGCGGCGCGCACGTTAGCGCGCCGCACGACCGGCTACCGCGTCGCGAAGCAGTAGAAGAGGCCGTCCCCTCCCGTGCCCCGGAGGTCCTCCTGCCCGCAGCCGCGCGAGGCGTGGGACGCGTTCCAGGACGTGGGGTTGGCGCCGCCGCCCACGCGGTCGTGGTGGCCCACCATGGCGCTGCCGTCCGAGGAGCTGCTGGTCCAGTTGGAGCAGGTGGTGTCCCCGTCGCCCATGGCCGCCATTCCGTCCTCGGCGGTGCCGGTGATGATGTCGTGGCGGTTCACGTCGTCGCCCCGGCCGCTGATCACCTCGCCCTTTTCGGAGATCGAGTTCTCCTTGCTCAGCTTGTTGTTGTCGCTGTGCAGGTCGGCGACGTCGCTCGCGACCATGACGCCGTTCGCGTTGTGCCAGGGTCCGGAGCCGATGCGGTCCTTCGCGTTCACTCCGCCGTTGCCGGTGGTGCTCAGGTAGGCGCGCCAGGTGAGGCCGCCCGCGGCGCCGGCCTCTTCGGCCAGCATGGCGCAGTGGGCGTCGGCGCCCTCGAGGCCGCCGAGGTTCGCGCCGTCACCCGGCCCCCGGCTGGTGAGGAAGAAGGTCATGTCCGTCTGGGCGGCGGGCGCCGGCTCCGGGGCGGACGAAAACGCGACGAGCGCCGGAATGGCTCCGGCGATCAGGAGGAAGAACAAAGCACGCTTCATGGGAAGTTCCTTTCCGGCGCGGTCGGCCGGACCGCTGATTGTAAGAAAACCCAGGTTCTGCCCGGCGCCCGTCCGCGCGTCCCGGCGCCCGAGGCTTCAACCGGGGAGCAGTGCGAGGAAGTCCTCGAGGGGAAGGATTTCCACGCCGTCCAGCACCAGCGGCCGCGCTCCCAGGAAGACCAGGATCTTGCGGGTCACCTGAGGGTTCCGGTAGGCCAGCCCCTTCAGGCCGCGCAACATGCTGGTATGGACCCGGCGGCTGGACTTCACCTCGATTCCCCAGGTTTCGCGTCCCAGCGAAAGTACGAAATCCACCTCGACTCCGTGGCGGGTCCGGTAGTGGTGGAGGGTCGCGTCCGGAAGGAAGGACTGAAGTCGCTGGTGCAGCTCGAGCGCCACCAGGTGTTCGAGAAGCAGCCCCCGCTCGTCCTCGAGAGGCCGGTCCAGCGGCCGTCGCAGGAGTGCGTTCCGCACCCCGATGTCGAACAGGAACAGCTTGCCGTGCCGGATCAGGTTGGCGCGGTCCGAGCCGCTCCACGCCGGCACCCGGAAAGCGACCAGCGTGTCCTCGAGGACTTGGAGGTAGCGGCGCGCGGTCTCGCAACCGAGTCCGGCGTCCCGCGAGAGGTTGTGGACGTTCAGGATCCGCCCCGACGCCGCCGCGACAAGATCGAGAAGGCGCGAGAATCCGCCGACGTTGCGGACCAGCGCCTCGGCCTGGACCTCCTCCCGGAGGTACGCATCGGTATAGCTACGGAGGTCGGTGGCCCGGGTCTCGGGATCGGGCTCCCGATAGATCCCGGGAAGCGTCCCGTGGGCGAGAACACGATCGAGGTCGAACTCGGCGCCGAGTTCGCGGACGGTCAGCGGATGGAGGCGATGGATCTGGACCCGTCCGGGCAGCAGATTGGCCTGGCCCCGGCGCAGTTGCCGGGCGCTCGCGCCCGAGATCAGAAACCGGAGCCGGTCCGGTCTGCCGTCCACCGCGACCTGCACCGCGTCGAGCAGCGCGGGGTTCCGGTGCACCTCGTCGAGAAGAATGGTCCGGACGGTTTCCGGCGCCGTCTCAAGCTCCCGTTCCAGCCGTTCGGGATGTCCCACGTACTCGCGGAAGGCCCGCGGGCTCGCGAGGTTGAGCGTCAGGTCCGGCTGGAGCGAGGCGAGTAGGGTGGACTTGCCCACCTGCCGCGGCCCGAGCACGAGCACGCTGCGCGCGTTGCGCCGCAGAATCCGGGTGAGACTCCTCTCGTACACGTGGGTATTCCAGCGGCATCTTTACCCACGGCCACCGGAAACAGTGCGCCTTCGGCCGCATGGCGGCCGGGGAACGTGCTCAGCGCAGCCGGCGGACCCCGTACCAGAGCAATGGGAGGATGAAGATGACCCAGAACCCGTAGGTCAGGATCCGGTACCCGATCCCGATGAGGTCCTCGAGCCCCGCCTGGGCGAGCAGGATCGCGGCCAGCAGTACGACGGTGGAGGTCGCGGGACGCAGCCACGTCCTCAACTCGCGGCCTCCCTCCTCCATCGCGCGCGCCACCCGCTCGTTGACCGCGTGGATCAGGCTGGTCGCGGTCTCGATCAGGGTGCCGAACAGGACCACCTGGAAGCCGAACAGGAGCAGCGGCGAACCGATCTCCGCCAGCAGGGTGAGCGAGGGGACCGTCTCCTCGATCATCCCGGACCCGAGGCCGGCGATCGCGATGAAGAAGAGGACCGCGGGGATGATGGCGATGGGCCCCGCGAGCATCCCGGCGACCATGGCGTCGCGGCGCGTCCTCAGGTGGTGCGCGCAGAAGAGCACCGCCGGAAGCGTGCCCACGTTGTAGGCCATGTACTCGACGCCGCCGAGGACCCAGTCGCTCGAGGCTTCGCCGCTGCCGAGGGCAGCGCCGATCTCCGTCCCGAAGACGCGGAAGGCGGCGATGAGCACCACGACGTACACCGCGTAGAGGGCCATCGACCAGAAGGACAGGAAGTTCTCGACCGTGCTGGTGCCCTTCAGGACCAGGTAACCCACCGCGACCATGATGGCGAGCACCCCGGCGGCGTAGGGGAGCCCGAGCGAGCGCGAGACGATCTCGCCGCCCGCCGCCGCCACCACCGAAACGACCACCAGCATCGCGGCGAGGTAGATGACCTCGTAGAGCCAGTTCCAGCGGCCCAGGAGTTCGCGCGTCATGGTCCGGTAGTCGTACGAACCGGCGCGCCGGGCGATCTCGAAGGTGAGGGCGCACACGATGGACCAGAGCGGCGTCGTGATCAGGAGCATCCCCAGGAGCCCGCCCAGGACGCCCTTCGTGAGGAAGAAGTCCACGAGCTCCCGGCCGGTGCCGTAACCGCCCGCGATCACCATCGACTGGAAGCAGAAACCGGGCAGCAGGGTGCGCTGGAACCAGTCGGAGCGGAGCGGATTCTTCATGGGGCTCTCCGCTGGAGAGGATCGCGTGTACGCGTCACGGTTGAAGACCTCGTATCCGGTACACGAAGTCGTGCTCGACCTGGCTCTTGGATGCCGGTCGGCGCAGGGCATCGGTGTGTGCTGGCGCAGCGGAGCTGACGCCACGGTGAAGTGGCTGCACCGAACCCTGAACTACTTGGCGTAGACCCTCCGTGAGCCCAGTGAACAACTCCTCCTTAGTGAACTTCGCGCCGCCGATCCGCACGACGATGGTTGCTTCGTTGGCCATGAGAGGCATCACCCCTCTCCAGACTTCGCGAAGGAAGCTCCAGTAGTCGGTTTTCTTTCGGATCCGGTCGTCGCGGTTCGTCCGTCGGCGAGGCAGAGGTGCGCCCCCGAGAAACCAGAGGCGGAGCCATTGGTCTTCGCAAAAATCGGTGGTGTCGAGATATGGCGGAGAGGTGACCACCAGCCGGACCCGTCCGACCAACTCGGGAAAGAGGTGGGCCGCTTTGCGGGCATCACCTTGCCGAACGATGCCGAGTCGCTCCGCGGGCTCCACCCGAAAACGGAATAGCGCGGCGCCCCGAAGACAGTCGAACACCCGCCGACGCGGGGCTGTCAGGCTTTGCTCCTCCCACCAGCGCATCGAGTAAGCCGGTTTCGTGCTGATCGTCCGGGGCATACGGTTGCTGAGGGTGAAGCGAGACCTCTGGGATTCGCCATGGAGGATTCCCAGCGCCACTGCGGCCACGAAGCGATCCACCGGATCGTGACGCCAAACGAGGCGTCGCCTCAGAAAGAGGATCTCCGCAAGCGTTCGGGGTTCGTAACACTTGGCGAAGAACGGCGTTGGCGGTTTCGCTTCGCGAGCCGTGGGGCCGTAGGAATCTTCCAACTCGTCGATGCGTTCGAGGATCGAGGCGAGGTGCGGTGCCGAGGTTTTGGCGCCCGCCACGCACGCTGCCACCGAGTTGATGTCGGCGCCGGCCGCGTGCCGATCCTGCCGGAGGCTCTCGAAGACGGTAGTTCCCCTGCCACAGAACGGGTCGTACACCAAGTCGTTGGGCTCGGTGTATTGCTCTAGCTGGGTGGCGACGAAGCTCTCGGGGAACATGGCGAAATACGGGCAGATCGAATGAAACGGGTGCCGAGACGCCATGTTTAGGTTCCCGCTGCGTCACACGCCCGTCCCACCCACTCTTCAAGCCGCTCAAGGGTCTGCGCCGTGCGGCCAATTCCGCTGCGCCCCAGTCGAGCTGCCGCCATCTCGACGATCCGAAGTCGGTCGAGGACAACCCCACACTTTTGCTCGCGTTTCCACGCCTCGGCCCGGGCGACTGCCTCGAAGGTTGTGTTCTTGCCACCCGTGCATTCGTGGTGTTGCGGAAACGGACTGAACAGCGCCGGTATGTAGTGCTTTGCCGGAACCTCCGTGAACCAGTTGAAGAGGTCCGACCCCTCCTCCCCCTTGGTCTCCCAACGCCTACCGGTAGCCGCTTGGCCGAGAAGGAGTAGTCTCCCGGGCCGCCGGTCCGAGAAGTCACGCCAGGCAATGACGTCAACCCCCTCGTCCTTTTCGCGTCCGCTCGACCAGAGTGGATCGTCCGGACGCGGCTTCCACCCGAGCTTGTCTCCGACCTCCTGCAACGCCGACCGAAACGGCGTGCCGTTCTCTCGTGGCCACCCAAAGGCAATCGCTTCGCCCCCGAATACTCCCGCGCCAGCAGCGGTGGCAACCTGTTCGAAGTCACGCTCCGCCTGCTGGGTCAGATCTTTCCCCGTAGCGTGATGGATACGGGAGTCTCGAAGTGCACTGACAAGCAGGCAGAACAAGTAGAGAGACCGTCCAGCCTGAACGCACTCACTCTGATGTTGGTCCGCTCGCGCGAGTCTCCAATCGGTTAGGCGCGTCTCGAGTCGGAACGGATAAAGCGGACCGAGAATCTCGTGTCGCCAGTCCATTTCCTCGGCGACTTCGACTTCCCAGGCTGTTGGTTCCTCCTCAAGGATTTCGGCGTCCAGAGAGTCACCCGAGTCCGCGTCGTGTTCGGTTTCATGCCCCGATTCCTCCAGCCCGGCCCACAGCCGGCGCAACCGCGCAGCCGGCACCCCGTCCGGTGCGACAAGGCATTCGACTTCGATCCAATCCGCCAGCCGGCTGCGAGTCTCTCTGGGAACCGGCGGGTCAATCGGCATCGCCGGATCTCTCCTGTGTTGCCGCCTCCATAGCGCCCTGAAGACCGACCGCGGTCTTGCGCAGATTGTCGCCGGCTCTCAGAAGATCCTTTTTCCCGTCGTAGTGCCCAACTAGGCGCGAGGCCTCCTCTGCTTGCTCGGTGGCCTTCATGAGCGCCTGGCCGAACAGGACCGATTTGCTCTCTGTCTCGCCGAACGCCTTTGAGAGGTCTCGCGTTGCCTCGAGCATCGCGGTTGCGGCGCTATCTCCTAGCACCTTCACGAGCCGATTCAGGTCCGGATTCTGGCTTCGGACGATCTTTGGTTCGTCGTTTTGCCCGTAGAGCCATGACATGAACTGCAACAACTGCGGTGCGTGCGACTCCGGTACCGGGTCGTGACGCAACGCCTCGGCACTGGGTGCCGTCTCCAAGCCAAGATAGCCCCGCACCGTGGGCCGCGCCAAGGCGGTGTAAAGGTGAGACAGCGAGAAACGGCCGGGGCTCCGCAGATCCATATCAAACCCGGCTCTTTGGCTCTGCTGCAGGACGTTCCACCCATTGACGAGCCGTACGACCGTGTTGTGGGTGTCACCGAGCTGCCGAGCAATGGCCTCAATGTCCGCTTCTTCACTGTACCAGTCGGCAGCGAATTTGGCCTTGGCCATGGCATCCCATTTGAAGGCGCCGTTCACATGTTTGAAGCCGATGAAGGCACGGGCGGCGCTTCGTGACTCGACTCGAAGAATTCGAACGCGGTCGGGTCGGGCTTTGGGACCGACCTCCTCCGGCACCGGCACGTTGAGTACTTTGCCCAGTTCCGGATCGGCCAAAATGCGGAGTGCGGCCAGCCGACGGTTCCCTTCGAGGACAACGTTCCCGGGAGCAAGGACAATCAGCGGTTCGTAGTCGTACCAACCCGAGTGGGCGATTGCTAGGACCAGTTCCCCCACGTCGAACCATTTCGCCAAGTGTTTGATGACCGCATCCTCGTCCGCGAATTGGCGATCCGGCGCCCGCGGATTCGTTCGGTCGAAGTGGAGGGCCGCGGGTTTTTCATACGTCTCTTCTGACGGCGGGTTCGGCTCGGTGTCCGTCATCGTCCAACCTCTGCCTCCACGGGGCGGCTCCGGGGAATTCTACGCATCGCTGCTCCGACCACCTCGCCGCTCTTAGGTAGACCCTCGGCCCGCCTGTCTCGCCTTGCACCTAGGCGTTCCGGAGGCCGTGGCACGGTAGCTGTCCTCTCGGCGCGGTTACCCCTCACGACTGTTTGCCCCCGTGCACGGTCGGTTCGGCGCACCACTTCTCCCGGATGAGCGTCACCTGTGCCATCGCGGCAGGCTCGAAACCTAGCGCCTCCTCCAGGACCAGGCGGTCGAGTTCCTTCCGGGTCGGATCCTCAGTTGCTCGGTGGGCGGGAAGGAATTCGTCTCCGGCCAGTGCGCTGAATGCGTCGCGCAGGCGACGCAGCGGTCCCGCGCCCAGCGCGCGCAGATCGAGCACCGGGAGGTCCGGAAGTCGGCTGATGGTCACAACGGTGCGGCCCTGTTGCTGCGCCGAGCCGATCCACCAGAAGAGAAGCAGGCCGAGTGTGGTGTTCGCCCAGGCGGCGAGGGCTTCCTCCCAACCCGCGTCCTGCATACGGAGGGATGGCCACGCTCTCCCGCCGATGGCCGGGACGGGCGTCAGGCAAGCGGCGAGGCTCTGGGAGTTCAGGCGGAAGTCCAAAGTGAAGTGAAGCCGGCTCGCGGTCTGGTACACCGCAGCCGCGTCCGCTTCGCGTCCCGGCAACGACCGCCCCATGGAGTCCGGCTTCACGACCAGCCTCCGTTCGCGCGGGGCATGGTGGCCCCAGAGCGCTGGGAAGGTGGGGACCCCCTCCACCGGAACGATCTCGAAGGGCCCCCGCGCGCCAACAGTGGCGCCGTGCAGCCCCCCAACATCCCTGTGGAGCGGCCCGCGTTTGCCCAGACTACCCAAATGCGTGATCGGAATCAGCAGGTTTTCGCCGACGCGGGGCAAGGGAATGCACCCTCGTTCGAGGCCCATGGCCGCCTGCGCGAGCGAGAGGTCGCTGATCCCGGCGCAGCCGCCGTCCCCCAGCGTGGCGCGGATTCCGCTTCCGGCGACTTGTCCGCCTAGGCGGATTTCGAAGGTAGTGCCCGCCGCGTCTCGCTGGACCGTCTGCTCGCGAATAGCCCTTGATGTCTCGTACGCCTCGACGGTGCTTTGCGGCCGGTGCCGGAGCGAGATCCAGGTAGTGCTTGCTGTGGCCGGGTCGAGTTCGGGCCGGTATTGGTGGCGCCTCCGACCGAGCACCAGTACTTCGGCCATGCCGGTGTCTGCGGAGAACGACTTGTCGTCGTCCACCGCGCCGGAGAGCGAAACGACGAGCAACTCCTCGTAGTGTCGGGCGAGAAGAGTGCGGCCTGCGCTCCATGAGCCTCCGAGGGCGAGTGAGGCGGGCATCACGAGCGCGAGCGTTCCCCCGTGACGCAATTTCGCGTGCGCGAGATCGAGAAAGTTGGAAGCAAGCCCGGCGTTCCCGTCGCTTGCCGGGGGTGCGTCCTCGTCCGCCCGCGTGTGTCGAAGCAGACGATTTCGCAGCCGCTTGAGTTCGCTGCTCATGGACTTTTGCTCGTCTCGCGTTTGGCCGAAGCCGGCGAACGAAGGCACGCTCTCGTCCGTGATCTCGTGGTTCGTGGGACGTGTGAATGGCGGATTCATGATCACGAGGTCGAGTGATCTGTCGGCAACCGCGAACTCGGACAAGTCTTCGGATCCCTTTCCGCCCAAACCTTCGATGCCTGCCGCGAGTCCGGTTCCGAAGAGACTCAGTACTTCTCCGGCGCCGAGCAGATTCAGCGACCCGAGACACGGCCGCGTGACCTGGGGATGGTGGCCGTATGGGAGTGTGTAAACCTGAGTACGGGTATAGGGGACATCGGGATGTACGCTCGACAGCATGGATGCCGTCAGGTGGGTGGCGGCGGGCATGATGTCGGCGCCGATCAGGCACTCCTGCATCATGCGCGGATGCGCCGCGCGGTCGTCTCCGCCAGCGAGGCGGTGGCGCGCGATAAGGGCGTGGTAGGCAGCGGAGAGCAGGGTTCCCGTGCCGCAGGCAAGATCTGCGACCCGCGCGGCGGCCATCCCGGTGGGTTGGGACCAGTCCAGTCCCAGCATGTCAACGGCCAGATCGGCGAGCAGGGCGGCTGCTTCCGGGCGCGTGTAGTAGGTCGCGAGGAACTTACGGTCCTGAATCAGCTGCTGGAACATGCGGCCGGTGAGGTCGTGCGAGGTAGTCGCTCCCTCAGCCGCGAGTTCGTCGGCGGCGACCGCGAGGATGTCCAGCACGGCGGCTGCCGGGCCGGAAGGCAGCTTCGTCAGGATGTCGCGCGCGATCCGGAAAATGGGCCAGTAGTTGATCTTCAGGATCGCTTCCCACTCGGCCAGGACCCGGTCGCGCGGTAGCGCGCCGCTCGCCGCGCGAAGTTCCGCGAGTTCGCGGATCTCGTGGGACCCAGCGATCGCGGCGTGGAAGGTGCAGGCGTTCGCGACGATTGCCATCGCCATCCGCTCGGTCTGGACTCCCGGTTCCTGGACGAGGTCACTGGCGATCCGCCGCAATACTCCGGGCCGGTCGCGGAGGTCGAGGGCAAGGCGTCCTGCGGCGCGCCGAACTGCCGCCTCGAGGATATCCGTGCTCTTTGCGATGGCGCGTTCCGAAACGCCTAGCGTTTCGACGACTCGGGCCAGATCGTCCACCCCGCCCCGCAGCCAGTCGGACTGGGGGAACCGAGCCCAGCCGGCGCCGCTCTCCGTGGTGTCCGCGTACGAGGGAATGTCCGAAACGACGGCGAAGTCCAAGGCGGCATCTTCGACATGGTCCGCGAGCTTGCCCTCCGGAACGTCCCGGAGGTCCGCCGGCGCCCTTACGGCCACCGCGTGTTCGATTCTCCGGCCGGACGCCGCCGACCGTTGGGAGAGACGCTGCCGGGCGTCCTTCTCGACGGTCCGGGCTGGCGAGAACTCCGTTTCCACGGCGACTGGCGCGGCACCGGGAGCTTCGGCGAGGATGTCAGGTCGCCCCTTTCCCTCCAGGGCGCCGAGGTTCTCCGAGGAGAGGAGGTCGGAAGCGCGCCAGACCGGGCTCCGTTTGCGCAGGCTCGCCGCCAGCACGGTATTCAGGGTGTGCTCGTCGTTTCGCGCCATCAGATTGCCCTTCGCTACATTTGCCGATTGGCTCCAGGATTTGGCACATGTACGGCGAGTTTCGCGCCTACCGCCGCGATGCCGGTCTGGAGACCGGCGGTCCCTAGCGGGTGTAGCGTCACCGATGTGTGAGTTCGCATGAATCCAGCGGAAGGTAGTGCACGCGCGCGACAACTACCGTCATAGGACATTCGGTTCAGTGCTCTCACGCTAGTTCGCGGGGACGGACGAACGCCTCGACCGATGCCCTGGCGGGGGAGAGCCCCGCCCAGTCGGGGGCCGGGACCCGCGCTACCAGGAGGGCCGCGGTGGGGAAATGCTCGTAACGGCCCAGGAAACGGGCCGCGAGGTCTTCCATGCCGGGGTTGTGCGCCACCACCAGCAGGGGAGACGCGCTCCCGCCCTCCCCGGCCACGATCTCCACGATCTCGTCCGGGCTCGATCCGTAGAGGTCCGGGACCAGCCGCAGGCTGTCCGGCGCGGCGCCGGCCGCTTCGAGCGCGAGCGCGGCGGTGGTCCGCGCCCGGACAGCCGTGGAAACGAGCGCTGCCGCCGGGGTGAACCCCTGATCCCGCAGGTAGCGGCCCATGCGGGGCGCATCCCGGAGGCCGCGCGGCGCGAGGGGCCGGTCATGGTCCCGGAGGCCGGGGTGGTTCCAGGCGGACTTGGCGTGACGGAGCAGGAGCAACTGCAACATCAGGGGGTTCCGTAGGCCTCCGCCACCGAGTTCGCGCCGGCGAGAATCCGGGAGTACACGGCCGGGTCCACGTTGCCTCCGGTGACGACGACGAAGACCTCCCGGTCCTCGAACCGTTCGGGGCTGGCGAGCAGCGCCCCGATCCCGAGCGCTCCGGTGGGCTCCGCCTTCAGGTTGGCCTGGGCGAACAGCGCCCGCACTCCCCCCGCGATCTGTGCTTCGGGCACTTCCACGATGTCCCGGATCCCTTCGCTCAGGATCGTCCAGTTGTTCTCTCCGAGTTGAGGCAGCCGGGCCCCGTCGGCGAGCGAGAGCGCCTCCCCGGCGTGGCTGACGAGTTCGCCGCGGCGGAGGGACTCGGCGGCGTCGTTCGCCAGCAGGGGCTCGGCGCCCACCACCGGGACCTCCGAAAGCCCCGCGGCCGCGAGACCGGTGAGGATTCCGGAGCTGATTCCCCCGCCGCCGATCGGCGCCACGACCACCGCCTTCCGCCGCCGGGCCGGTGAGAAGCGGCTCAGCCGGGCCGCGATCTCGACCCCGAGCGTCGCGTTGCCGGCGATGACCGCCGGGTCGGCGTAGGCGCTCGCGACCTCCGCCTCGGGGAAGGTCCGGAGAACCCGCTCCACGCCTTCCTCCCGCGATTCCTTCTCGACGTCCGTGAACTCCACGGCGGCCCCGTGGCTCTGAACCGCATCGATCTTCACCCGGGCGGAGATGGACGGCATCACGATGGTGGCCTGCTTCCGCAGCAGGCGGCAGGCGAGCGCCAGCGCCTGGCCGAAGTTGCCCGAGGAAGCGGCGATCAGGTGCCGGGCCGATGACGTGCGAGCCCGGTGGAAAGCGGCGCGGAACTTGAAGCTCCCGGTGCGCTGGAAGGTCTCGCTCACTAGGGTGATGCAGAGGCCGAGCGCCGCCCGCAGCCTCTCCGGTTCGATCCAGGTGGTGGGCCGCACCGCGAAGGGGCGGTCGGGGACGGTCAAGTTCATTTTTCCCTGCCTTCGGGGGTTTCCGGGATCACCCGGTCGAGGATCTTCTCCGGGTCGGTCTCGCCGCTCTCGTCCTGCACTTCGCGGCTCCGGTCGAGAATCCGTCCGACCGCCTTGCCCGGCGCGATGTCGCGCGCCAGCACGTGCCGTCCGCTGACCGCGTCCTCCGGTGGCCCGCGGAACACTCCGGCGGCATCCGCCCGCTCCCGGAACACCTCGCCCTCGGGGAACCGTCCGGCCAGTGCACTCTCGGTGGTACGGCCGAGCTGGTCGGCGGTGGCGACCCGCAGGAGGGCCTCGAGGGTGGTCCCGGCGGCGGCCATCTCGCGGGCCAGTCGCCGGTAGGCGGCGCGCTTCGCGCCCTGCCTCGGATAGAACGCCGGCGCCAGGTGGCGGCGCGTCAGGGCCTCGACCTCGTCCACCAGCGCGCGCGGCGCCCGCAGCCTTTCGAGGAAGCGGCGGGCGAGCGGCGCCCCGGCGGCGTCGTGGGCGTAGGCGGTGATGCGTCCGCGCCGCTCCCGGGTGGTGGCCGGCTTGCCGAAGTCGTGGCAGAGGACGGCGAACAGCAGGGTCCGCCCGGCTTCGCGATCGCCGGCGGCCAGCTCCGCCGCCCGGTCCACCGACAGCAGGGTGTGCTCGAAGACGTCTCCCTCGGGATGCCACTCGGGGTCCTGGGGAACCCCGCGCAGGGCGTCCACCTCCGGCAGGAACCGCAGGAGCCGGGTGGCGGCGAGAAAACGGAGGCCTCGGGACGGTTCCGCGCCGCGAAGCAGCTTCTCGAGTTCGTCCAGGACCCGTTCCGGACTGAGTTCGGAAAGGTCCAGGCTGGAGCACAGACCGTGCAGTTCTTCGTCGGCCGTGAACCCGAAGCGGGAAGCGAACGCGGCCACCCGCAGTCCGCGGAGCGGGTCCTCGGGGAACTTCCCCGGGTCGGTTGCCCGCATCACCCCGCGGGCGAGATCGCCCGCCCCGCCGTAGGGATCGAACAGTTCGCCGGTCAGGGGGTCGAGTCCCATGGCGTTGAGGGTGAGGTCCCGGCGCCGGGCCGCCTCCTCGAAGCTCATGTCGGGGTCCGCCACGACGTCGAAACCCAGGTGTCCCGGCCCGGTCTTCGATTCCCGGCGCGGCAGGGCGACTTCGAGGGCGAGACCCCCGACGCGGAGCACCGGGAAGGCGCGGCCGATCCGGCGGACCTTGCCCAGCGGCCGCAGCGCCCGTTCGAGTCTGCGGAGCGGCAGGCCGAACACCTCGAGGTCCGGCTCGCCCGTGGGCCGGTCGAGCATGCCGTCCCGGACGAAGCCCCCGACGACCAGGACGCGCCCGCCGGCCTTCCGGACGGTGACCGCGACCCGGCGGGCGTCCCCCGCGGGACCGGCGGCTTCCTCCGGGATCGGGCCTACCGGCGCGAGCCGGAACCGGGCCGCTTGCGGCCCCTCGGTGCCCTCGTCTCGCCGGGTCAAGGACCGGGAGGTCCGCCGGCCCAACCGACCGGATCGCCGATCCGGATCCTTCCGCCGCTCACCACCTCGCCGAACGCCCCTCCGCGCCAGTCGGGGGCCAGCGCGTCGCGCATCCGCAGCGCGGCGCCGTCCATCCGCTCGCAGGGCTTCGTTTCCCCGTGGATCAGGATCCGCGTTTCGCCCACGGCGAGTGTCCGCCCGATGGTCTGCCGGAAGTCCACGCCGGTCACGAGCAGATTCGCGCGGCGGAGGGCCGGGTCCGCGTCGGGCTGCCCGGCTTCGTCGGCCGCGCGTTCCCAGGCCTCCCGTGAAAGGACGGTGACCTGGCGCTTCCCCCGGGCGGGTGCCGAGTCTCGAAGCCCCTCGCCGGCGACCAGTTCCCCGTCGGACCGGGACATCATGGGCTCGCCGCGCGCTCCCTTGGCCCAGATGGCGAGGAGGCTGCCGCCGTGGTGGTTGTTGGTTGGTTCTGCCATGGAGGGTCCGGGGAGCGCGGCGGGGCGCCACGGCAACCCGGCGGAATCCTACCGCCGTTCCGCGCGTCATGATTCCCGGCGGAAGTCGACCGGGATGCGCATCGCCGTGCTCACGTCGGGAGGGGTGGACAGTTCCGTCGCCCTCGCCACGCTGGCGCAGGCGGGTCACGACGTGCACGCCTTCTACCTGAAGGTCTGGCTCGAGGACGAACTCGAGCACCTCGGGGAGTGCCCCTGGGAGGAGGACCTCCGTTACGCCCGCGCCGTCGCGGGACAGTTCGGGGTCCCGCTCACCGTGATCCCGCTGCAGCGCGCCTACCGCGAGGGCGTCGTCGCCTACCTCCTCGAGGAGCTCGAGCGCGGCGCGACGCCGAGTCCCGATCTCTACTGCAACGCGCGGATCAAGTTCGGCGCCTTCGCCGACTGGGTGGACGCCGAGATTCCCGGCGGCCGTTTCGAAAGGGTGGCGACCGGCCACTACGCGCGTCGGGTCGAGACGGCGGTCGGCGTCGAGCTGCACCGCGCCCCCGACCCGGTCAAGGACCAGACCTACTTCCTCTCCCGGATCAGCGGGCGCCAGCTCGAGCGGTCGTCGTTTCCGGTGGGCGACCTGCGCAAGACCGAGGTCCGGCGGCTCGCCGCCCGGCTGGGGCTCGCGCCGCAGGACCGCCGGGACAGCCAGGGCATCTGCTTTCTCGGGGGCGTGCGCTACCGCGACTTCGTCACCGCCCACCTCGGCGACCGGCCGGGGCCGGTCGTGGACGAGGCGACGGGGGACGAGATCGGAACCCACCGCGGCCACTGGCTTTTCACCATCGGCCAGCGGCGCGGCCTCGGGCTGTCGGGAGGCCCGTGGTTCGTGGCCGGCAAGGATCCGCGCGCGAACCGGGTCCTCGTGCGCCGGGGCGCCGGCCGGCCGGCGAACCGCTGCCGGGTCGAGGACCTTCACTGGATCGGCGACGCCGCGCCGCCCGGCTCGGAGCGCCTCCACGTTCGCGTGCGGCACGGACCGGAACTGGTCCCGGCGCGGGTGTCGTGGGACGAGACCGGGGAAGGGGAGGTCGTGCTCGACGCGCCGGACGCGGGCCTCGCTCCGGGTCAGTTCGCGGTCCTCTACCGGGGCACCCGCTGCCTCGGATCGGGGCGCATCGCGGGCGCCCCGCGAAGACCCGCCTAACCCGCGTGACCCGGGGCCCGGCGGAGTCCCCGGCACGAGAAGACGACCGCCGGAGGCACGTTCTTCCAGACGACGGATCCGTGCTCGATGGTCTCGAAGCTCTCGTGGAGCCGCCTGGCGAAAGGCGAACGGCGCCAGAACGGCAGCGCCTGGATGTAGATGTAGAAGAGCAACTGGCCATCGGAGCCCAGCGTTTCCAGGATCGCCTCCAGCATCTCGGTCTGTTTGTCTTCCGGAACGACCGACCAGGGCAGCGTCGCGACGACCGCGCCCACCTCGCCCACCTTCTCGCGGGCGCAGATGGAGCAGAGGTTCGCCAGGTCGTCCACGACGATCCGGAGGCCGGGCAGGCGGCGCGCGAGTTCGTGAGCGCACGTCTGGTTGAGTTCGACGGCCAGAAACGGAGTCTCGGCAGGCTTCGCCGCGAGCAGGTGTTCGGTGATGGCGCCGTCACCCGGCCCGGCTTCGACCACGGCGGCCTCTTCCGGCCAGCGGACCGCTTCCGCCATGGCGATGCCGAGCGCCGGCGAACTGCGCCAGACGGCGCCGATCTCGCGGGGCCGCGCCACGAACTGCCGGAGGATCGTCGAGTCGGCGGACACCGTTCCGTTCTTCTTCGGCATGGGCTCGCGGCGAAGCGTCGGGAGACCGCGGCTACCCCCGTCGCGCGGTGATGCGGCGGGTCGTGAATCCGAGCCAGTGGAGCCGCCCCAGGTGCCGGGCGTGCTCCACCTTCATGCAGCGGTCCATGACCACCTCAATCCCGAGTTCGCGGGCCCGTTCGGCCGCCTCCGCGTGGATGACTCCGTATTGCAGCCAGATCGCCTTCGCGCGGCCGGCGCACTCCTCGACGATGCCGGGGACCGCTGCCGGAGCCCGGAACACGTTGACGATGTCCACCGGTTCCTCGATGGCCGCGACGCTCGGATAGCACTTCTCTCCCAGGATCTCCGGTTCCCGCGGGTTTACGGGGATCACCCGGTATCCGTTCCGCTGCAGGTAGAAGCCGACGAAGTAGCTGGCGCGCAGTTCCTTCGGCGAGAGGCCGACCACGGCCACCGTCCGGGCGGACGTCAGCAGCCGGCGGATGGTCCCGGCGTCCTGGTACCGGCCGAGGTCCGGCCCCGAACCGTCCGCGGGCAGCGGCGGTGGAAGTTCGCAAGCGATTACAGAGGACATGCTTAGTAGCCTTTGGTGAAACCCACGTGAGCGCGGAGACGGGTGAGGCGCCTGGCTGACAAGGCGCGTGAGGGAGGAATACCGAGTGTATTTCGACCGAAACGCAACGCAGAGCGCCTCGCAGAGGCGCGGTTCAGGCGGGATGGATCGCCGTTCGATTGCCACGTGAGTTTCACCACAGGCTGTTAATTCTG
>JAJDXM010000032.1 GCA_022823225.1 Gemmatimonadota bacterium | reverse complement strand
CCTGAATCCCCCTCCGCTCGCCATCCCTGCACCGTCACCGGCACTCCTCGCTCTCTCGTCACACGGTCCAACGGCACAATCACCACCCAGATACCGCCCTCAGGTCGCTACCCTGGCTCCGTGTGAGAAATCCGGGGTAGGCGGCGCTTGCCGACGTGAACGGGAGTGCCCATTCCCACCAGAGGGTGGTCCAGTTCACCGATTCCACGGCGCCGGGAGTGCCGGCGGCGGCTCCCGCCGGGTCGTGGAGGAGGAGGCGGACTTCGTCGACGCCCATGACCCCGCCGCTGGCCAGCACCGTGAGCGCGACCCACACGAGGGCCGCACCCAGGATCGCCAGGAGCCAGACCCATCCGGCCGCGACCTTGAGAAGCGCGTGCCTCCGGTGATCGACGGGCATCGACCACAGCGGGGTGTCGCCGAATCGCCGCTCGCCCTTCCAGACGACGAGCGGAAGGAGCAGGGCGACCAGCACGGCAACGAAGCCCCCGCCAGACTCATTGGGGTCGAAGACGAGTTCGGCCATCTCCTCATTGACGATTGCCTGCAGCGCCGGCATTCTGCTGAACGCGATCAGGACCACCGAGCCGAGAACCAGTGCCAGGGCCGCCAGGGCCCCCTCGCGTCGGATGGCCAGACCGACCACACGAAACTGCTCGATCCAAACCGCTTTCATCGGGGGTATGCGATCCACGGTGGAGTCCGTCATGATGCCTCCCTTGCCGAGAGTAGTGCCACGGCTGCTTCGTCCACCGACAGCGGCGCGACCTCACGCACCGCCGCCCCGGCCTCGGACAGGCCGCGCGTGACCGTGTCGCGATCGCCCCACACCGTCCATTCGATCGCGCGGGCCGCGCCGCTGCGCCTGACCACTCGGCCTCCCGGATCGCCGGGCCCGCTCCAGCCTTCGGGAACGTCCGCCCAGTAGCGCAACAGGCGCCCGTGCAACTCGTCGCGCGGCAGTTGCCCCAGCAGCCGCCCTTCCGAGAGCACGCCCACATGATCCACCAGGGGCTCCACCTCGTATACCCTGTGCGTGGAGATCAGGACGGTGGTCGGGGAATCGGCGAGGTGTTCGCTGAGAATGCTCAGGGTCTCGTCGCGCACGACGTGATCGAGGCCATCGGTCGGCTCGTCCAGCAGGAGAATCGGCGGCCTGTGGGCCAGCGCGGCAACGAGTTGGACGCGCCGGCTCTCGCCCTTCGACAGTGTGTGGCACTTCCTTGCGGGATCGATCCCGTACCTCGTGCTCAACTCGCGAGCGTACCGTTTGTCCCATGAGGGATGGTAGACCGCCTGGTGCTCCAGGCACCGACCCACCGTCATCCAGGCGTAGCCGAAGCGGTGGCCCTCCGGCACGTAGCCGATGCCCGCGCGAACTTCGGCGCCCCCGCCGGCTGGGTCGCACCCCTGGACATCGACCGTCCCGGCCTGGTACCTGACCAGGCCCATGAGGGTCCGGATCAGCGTGCTCTTCCCCGCGCCGTTGGGGCCCACGAGCACGTATGCGGCCCCCTCGGGAACCTGCAGGTCGAGACCGTTCAGAGCCCGTACCGAGCCGAAACGCTTGGCCAACCCTCGTGTGGTGACCGCGAACGGGCCGTTCCCGAGGTCAACGGGAAGCATGGCCCTGGTATTGTCCGTCATCGTCCGTCCTCCTTGCTCCCGTCTCCATGAGGATCTCCATCCTCCACCTCCCGCAGCGCCGTGATCAGATCGGCCAGCGCAAGTCCGTTCCGCGAGGCATCCGCCAGGGCCCGCCGCGCCACCTCCCTCGCGAGGCGCGGCCGCTCCCTCTCTTCCGGCCGCACCCCGGGGGCCACGAACGTGCCCTTACCGTGCAGGACCTCTACCACGCCGTCGCGCTCGAGCTCGGCATACGCCTGCGACACGGTCCGGGGATTCACCCGGAGACTCGACGAGAGGTCGCGCACCGATGGGAGCGGTTCCTCGGGCCGCAGACTTCCCCGAACGAGACCGCTGCGCACCGCGTCCATGATCTGGACGTAGAGCGGTCGGCCGTCGGCGTGGCTGAGTCGGATCTTCATGGCGTCTCACTGTTGCAGTCATATACTACACATGCAACAGTATGCGATCCGTCCACGCGTGTCAAGTGGGGATCAGTCCTGCCCCTGCTGCCGCGCGATCCGCTCCAGCTTCGGTCCGATCGACGTCATCACGGCCGCGAACAGGACGACCACCCAGCCCGCCGAGAGGATCAGGTGGACGCCGACGAGCAACCTCGCGCCGACGGAGTCCGGTGAAATGGTCAGGAAATCCTGGCCGAGCGCGGTGAAGAACGAGAAGGACAGCCAGTCGGTGATCCCGGCGCTCGCGCCGGCGCCCCCGAACGCCCCGGGACTGAAGCGCTCCAGCATTCCGTAGAAGCCGGCGAAGAGGACGATGATCGTCAGGTAGCCGACCGCAAACCCGCCGATCGGGACCCACATGACGCGGAGATAGTCGGCGAGGTGGCCGTAGATGCGCAGCCGCGGCTCAAGCCAGGTGATGGCCAGCCGTCCCACCAGAAACGCGGCCGCCGGGAGAACGAACATGGAGAGCAGGATGATCGCGGCCATTTGCCAAATCCGAATCCCCGGGTCCAGCCGGCCGGTGGCGAACATGAAGATCAAAAGCGCCACGGGCAGGGCCGCGCCTGCCAGCAACAGCGCCGGAGGGCGGGTGTCGCGCCACCCGTCGTGGCCATGGCTGAGGAGGCCGGCGATCAGCGCCATCACCGGCACAAAACCGACCGGCATCCACGGCAACAGGATCCTGTTCAGGTTCATCCCCTCCGGATGGGAGAAGACACCCATCGCAATCAGGGCGGGCAGGAGCCCGACGGAAAGCAGGATGGATGCGATGAACGTCTCGCGGCTCATTTCGCGATACCCGGAGAGGCGTGCATCGCGCACCCTGATCAGGCCGACCGACAGGGCGAGAACCGGCGGCACAAGGTACCCCCACGGGTTGCCTGGCAACAGGCCGGCGATCAGCGCCGAGGCCATTCCGACGATCGAACCGATGAGGATGCCGGTCCAGGGGCCGCCCGGCGACCGGCCGCGCAGGGCCACCCCCACCCCGATCGCGACTCCGCAACCCGCTCCCATCAGGACATCGTTGTGCAGCCCGGTGATCGCATAGCCAAAGGGTACGACGACAACGGCGACGGCGACCGCGATCCCGACAGCCATCGAAATCCAACGGTTCATCATTTTCTCCCCTCGATTCGCAGGGTCCTTCCAGGCTCGCGTCCGTCCCCCGGTTATCGGGGACTCAAAAAACTCTCCACAGCGGGAGTCGGACAAACCCGCGGCGCCTCAAACTCCAGCCCCAGCAGCCGGAAGTAATTCCCGCCCAGCGCGATGTTGCGGAAGGCCTCGTCGTTGACGAACGCCAGGATCCGGCTGGTGACCTCGAGCTCGGACTTGTAGACCTCGAAATCCTTGTCCGACGACGCCAGGAAGTCGGTGCCGGGAAGGATCCGCTCCGAATACTCGTTCAGGAAGTCGACGTAGAGCGGCTGGTAGTCGGCCCTCGAGAAGTAGCTGTCGTCGATGACGCGCCAGGTGATGTCGAGCATGAGGTTGGGATGGCGGTCCAGCATCGCCGACATCATGGCGATGTGCTCGGCGGCCGGCAGGGTGGTGAGCTCCCGCGACAGCCCCATGTGCATCCACACGATACTGTTGTCCGGGTAGAGGTCGAGCACCGCCTGCATCAGCGGGAGGTAGCGGGTCGGCTCCTCCTCGCTGCCGAGGTCGGAGTGGATGGCGATCGGGATGCCGCGCTCGCGCAGCACCGCCATGAACGGCGCCCACTCGGCGATCGTGCCCGACGGCACCTCCTCGTGCCCGTTCGGGAAGAGTGCCTGCTTGACGAGGTTGACCTCGCCCATCCAGCGGAACATGCCCGGGTATTCGGTGTCCAGCACTTCGATTCCGGCCAGGACCGTCTCGGGACGGGCCAGGTCGGGGAAGGTCATGGACAGCGTTACGTGGATGTCGTCCGGGGGGTTGGCGAGGAAGCTGGTCGCGTTCGCGAAGTCGTTCTTGAGGGTGGGGATGACGGGGGTGCCCGGGCAGTCCAGGTAGTAGGTGCAGGGCGAGTCCACCGGGAGCATCTGGCCGATTCCGTAGACGTTCACGAACCGCACGCCGGTGCGGCGCAGGTAGCCCATGACCTCGTCGAAGGGGACCGCGGCTCCGCCGAAGGGGCGGAAATGCAGGTGCGTGTCGACGACCGCGGTCTGGGGTTGGGCGGCGCGGTCGTAGCAGGCGAGGGACTGACTGGGCTGGAAGGCGTCGAGACCGGGATGGGGCGGGCTGGCGCAGCCGGTGGCGAGGAGTGTGATGATGGCAGCCAGCATTGGTACGGTCCGGAATACTGAACGGATGGTCACGGCTCTCAACGCTTCTTTCTTCGGGTTCAACGCTTCTCATCGGGCTGGCCTCTGCGGGGCAGCTCGGGACAACGTAGCAGGCCGCGGCAGAATCTGCCCGCCGGCCGACGGTGGGTTCAACGGCTGCCGCCCGGACCGCAACTCTGAAAGCTACGGGCGTCCCTGTCTACACCTTCACCCGCTTCCACCTCCCGCGCCGGAACAGCGCCGCGCTCACCACCGCCAGCGTCGAGAACGACACGGTCATCGCGATGAACACCCCGTTCGGGCCGAGCCCCACCGGGAAGGCGAGCACCCAGGCGAGCGGGATCTCCCAGAGCCAGAAGCAGAAGAAGTTGAGGATGGTGGGGGTCCAGACCGCGCCGGCGCCGTTGAAGGCCGCGGTGAGGACCATGCCGTAGCCGTAGAAGAAGAAGCCGATCGAGACGATGCGGAGGCCGTCGATGGCTGTGGCGGTGGCCGCGCCCGTGCCGCCGAAGAGGCTGACGATCGCCGGGGCGAACGCGATGAAGAAGACCCCGACGGCGCCCAGGAACGCCAGGTTCATCTTGCAGGAGATCCAGACCGCGCGCTCGGCCCGATCCGGGTCCCCCGCCCCCAGCCCCTGCCCCACCATCGTCGCGGCCGCGTTCGAGAGCCCCCACGCCGGGAGGATCGCGAAGAGGATGACCCTGATCGCGATCACGTACCCGGCGAGCGCCTCGGCGCCGAACTCGGCGGTCACGCGGATGAGCCCGATCCAGCTTGCCGTGCCGATGAAGGTCTGGAGCGTGCCGGTCGCCGAAAGATGCACGAGCCGTGCCATGATCGCGGGCTGGACGGCCAGGTGCGGACGGCGGATACGCAGCGCGCCGCCGAGCCGGAAGAGGGTGTAGAGTTGCACCAGGACGGCCGTCCCGCGCCCGATCGTGGTCGCAATCGCGGCGCCCTGTACGCCCAGCTCGGGAAACGGTCCCACGCCGAAGATCAGCAGGGGATCGAGGACGATGTTGAGCCCGTTGGCGAGCCAGAGGACGCGCATCGCGATCGCGGCGTCGCCGGCCCCGCGGAAGGCGGCGTTGAGCAGGAAGAGAAGCAGAATGACGATGTTCCCGCCGAACATGATCCGCGTGTAGGGGAGTCCGATGGCCACGACGGTTTCGTCCGCGCCCATGAGGCTGAGGATGTCGGCGGCGAAGATCACGCCGGTCACACCGAAGACGACCGCCAGCAAGGCGCCCAGAATGACAGCCTGCGCCGCGGCGCGAGCCGCTCCGTCGCGGTTCCCTTCTCCGATCCGGCGCGCCACGAGCGCCGTCACCCCGATGCTAAGCCCCACCGCGAGCGTGTAGATGATCGTGATCCCCGATTCGGTCAGCGCCACGGCGGCCATCGCCCCGTCCCCGAGCCTGGAGACGAAGTAGATGTCGACGACGGCGAAGAGCGACTCCATCACCATCTCGAGCACCATCGGGATGGCCAGCAGGATGACCGCGCGCTTCAGCGGGCCGGTGGTGGGGTCGCCCCCGGTTCCGCGTACGGCGTGGACGAAGACCTGCCACCAGGTCTCGGTGGGTTCGGCGGTGGCTTGGGCGTCCGCCGGCGCCCTGTTGTGATTCTCGTCGGATTCGGTCATAGTGGCGGTAAAGCTAGCGGCATTCTCCGACCTCACGTCACGAAAGGCAATGATGGACACCGACCTCACCCGGCGCGCATTCCTCCAGTCGGCCGCGATCGCCGCGGGCGGCCTGACCCTGGGAGCCTGCGGCGGGGAGGGCGCGGTCGGCACGGCCCCGACTCCGCTGCGCATCCTCATTCTGGGCGGCACGAACTTCATCGGCCCGCACCAGGTTCGCACCGCGGTGGAGCGGGGGCACGAAGTCACACTGTTCAACCGCGGTGTCACCAACCCGGACCTCTTCCCCGAACTGGAGACGCTGATCGGCGATCGCGACGGCGATCTCGGGGCGCTGGCCGGGCGGGAATGGGACGTGGTCATCGACAATCCGGCCAACATCCCGCGCTGGGTGCGCCTTTCGGCCGAAGCGTTGCGCGGCGCCGTGGGCAAGTACGTCTTCGTCTCGTCGACCGGCGTCTATGTCCCCTACCTGACGACCGACATCCGCGAGGACGCGCCGGTCGACACCATTGACGATCCCGAGACCGAGGAGGTCAATGGCCGTACCTTCGGGGCGCTCAAGGCGCTGGCCGAGGACGAGGCCCGGGCCGCTTTCCCCGACAACCACCTGATCGTGCGGCCCACCTACATCATCGGGCCCGGCGACCCGACCGACCGCTACACCTACTGGCCCGTGCGGCTCGCGCGCGGCGGCGAGGTCCTCGCGCCCGGCACCCCCGACGACCCGATGCAGCATGTCGACGCCCGTGACCTGGGCGCCTTCATGATCAAGGCGGTCGAGGACGACTTGGACGGCACCTTCAATGTGGTGGGTCCGCGCGAGGGCCTCACGATGGGCAGCCTGCTGGAGCGCACCCGCCAGGCGATCGGCTGGGAAGCGACGTTCACCTGGGTCGATGCGGCTTTCCTGCGCGAACACGGAATCGGCGCCCTCACCTACTGGACCGAGCCCGTCGGCGACTACCTCGGCATGATGCAGGTGAACGGCGACAAGGCGTTCGCGGCCGGCTTCGAGATGCGCCCCCTGGAGCAGACCGCGCGCGAGACCCTGGAGTGGTTCAACGCGCAGGACGCGGAGCGGCAGGAGTTGCGCTCCGGCCTGGCGCCGGAGAGGGAGGCGGAGTTGCTGGCGGGGTTTCGGGGCGAAGGGTAGCATCTCACCCCGGGCCCTACTCCCCGGGACTGGATGAAACGCCACCAATAGCAGTAGGCGGACCATGCGCACATTCTGCCTCTTTCTGGCCGGCGCGGCCCTCCTGGCGTTGCCTTCCCGCCAGGCGGCCCAGACGCCCCTGACCGCTTTCTGGGATCTCACCTCGGAGGACAGCCGGAGAGTGGAGGCCGCCGAACTGCTGATCGAGGAAGGGTGGGACGACGCGCACGCGTCGATCCTGGTCGAGTTGATGCGGTACGCGCCGGACCGACGGAGCCTGCGGCGGATCACCTCTCTGCTGGAGCGCGGGACCGGGAAGAAGCTGGAGCCTGATCTCGAAGGCTGGTGGGAGTGGGTCTGGCGGACGAATCCCGGCACGCATCCACGATACGCCGACTTCAAGGCGGAGCTCTATGCGTTGATCGACCCCAGCTTCCGCGAGTACTTCGACAACAGCCCGGCCACGGCCATCCGGCTCGATGAGATCCGGTGGGGTGGCGTCGTCCGGGACGGCATACCGCCCCTCGACCATCCGAAGATGATCCCCGCCGCGGAGGCCGACTACCTGGACGACGACAACGTCGTCTTCGGCGTTGCCCTCGATGGCGATGCGCGGGCGTATCCCAGGCGGATCCTCGCCTGGCACGAGATGTTCAAGGACTCCATCGCGGGCGAGCACCATACAGGCGTGTACTGCACGCTGTGCGGGACCATGATCCTCTACCGGTCGGCGTTCGACGGCGTGCACCACGAGCTGGGCACCAGCGGGTTCCTCTACCGCTCCAACAAGCTCATGTACGACCAGGCCACGATGTCGCTCTGGTCCACCTTTGCGGGCGAGCCTGCCGTCGGCCCGCTCGTCGGGCAGGGAATCCGGCTCGACATGCGCCATGTCGTGACCACGACCTGGGGTGAATGGCGCACACGGCATCCCGAAACCCTGGTGCTGTCCCTCGACACGGGACACGAGCGCGACTACCGGGAAGGAGCGGCCTACCGCAGCTACTTCGCGACCGACCGGCTGATGTTCGGCGTCCCGAAACTCGACCCGCGCCTGCGCAACAAGGACGAGGTGCTGGCGCTGCGCTTCGAGGACGCGCCGGGCGAGCAGCTCGCGATCCGGGTGGGGTTTCTGGCGGGCAACCGGGTCTATCACGACGCGCTGGGCGAGGTGGAGTTCGTGGTCCTGACCGACCGCAGCGGCGCGAGCCGAGTCTACGAGAGCGCCGGCTACCGCTTCACCCGTTGGGATGCCGCGAGCACGGCCTGGGACGAAGGCGGGTTGCAATGGAAGGTCGGGGAGGATGCGCTGGTGGGCCCCGACGCTGAGCGGCTGGAACGGCTACCGGCTCATCGCGCCTTCTGGTTCGGCTGGTACGCCCGGTACCCGGAGACGCGTCTGGTTCGCCGGTAGGGCCTGGCCGCCGGCTCCGCGCGGACCAGGGGACCGACCGCCACCGGCTGCGGCCCCGCCGCGACTCACCCCGACCAGGGCGGCACCACGCGGTTCGACCGCGCGTAGGCGATCTGCTGGCCCAGGTGCTCGTTCATGTGGGCGACGAGCCGGAACAGGACGCCCCACTTTGCCACGTCGCGCCCGTACAGGTTCACCATCGCGGACATGTCGTCATCGCTCATGCCGTCGACGACGGTGCGCACGTGATCCATCGAGGCGCGCAGGACTGCCAGCACCTCGTCCTTGCTGGTGAACGCTTCCTCGAAGTTCGCGTACTCCACCCCTTCGGGCGGCTCGACGCCCATGTTCAGGTGCGGCAGCTGGTAGTTGTAGCGGGCGATGTGCATGTAGGCGGCGGCCACGGTCGCCACGCCCTCCATCGGCTGCCACGAGTAGGTATCGGCCGGCATGGCCTCGGCCAGCGCGACGACTTTGCGGGCGGAAGCCTCGAACTCGGCACGCCAGGTCTGCCGGAAGCTGGCGGCGTCCTGGGCGGAGGCGGTGGCAGGGGTCAGGGAGGCGAAGAGGGCGATGAGGGCGGCGGTCGGGATCGCCTTGCTGGATGGGGCCGACATTGGTTTCACTCCCTTTTGGGGTCGGTAGGGCGGGCGGGTCAAGAGGCGGGAAAGGTGGTGGTGGGCGGGTGGGAGTGCAACGAATCGAGTCCTGGCGGGCGGGATCCAACAGTCGACTTTGGCGGATCAGTTGTCCGACGAGTTCACTGGACAACTTGGCAATATCATGATAATCTCAAGTCCATGTTCAATCGAGCCCTGAAATTGCCCCGGCCGGGAAGCGAGACCTTTTTCCTTTGGGGACCCCGGCAGGCGGGGAAGACCACACTGCTGCGGAAGCACTATTCCGGCGGTCACTGGATCGATCTGCTGAAGAGCGACGAATTCAGACGCTATGCGACTCGCCCGGAATTCCTGCGGTTGGAATTGGAGACGAATCCCGACCCGGGACGACAGATCGTCATTGACGAAGTCCAGAAGGTGCCCGCGCTCCTGAACGAGGTGCACTGGCTGATCGAAAACCGGAGGCTCCACTTCGCACTCTGCGGATCCAGCGCCCGCAAGGTCAGGCGGGGCGCGGCGAATCTGCTCGGCGGGCGGGCGCTTCGGTACGAATTGAGAGGCCTCACGGCCGTGGAACTCGGGGATCGCTTCGATCTGGACCGGCTGCTCAACCGGGGGTACCTGCCTCGCGTATACGAGGCTGCGCGCCCACGGCGACTGCTCGATTCCTACATCGCCGACTACCTGAAGGAGGAAATCGCTTCCGAAGGTCTGGTCAGGAATCTGCCTGCATTCTCCAGCTTCCTGGACGCCGCGGCGCTGAGCGACACGGAGCCGGTCAACTTCTCGAACATCGCGCGCGAGTGCGGGGTGTCCGGCCAAGCCGTCAAGGGCTACTTCGACATTCTGGAGGACACGCTGCTGGGACGCTGGCTGCCGGCTTGGCGGAAGCGGCTCAAGCGACGGCTGATGGGCACCGGAAAGTTCTACTTCTCCGATGTCGGGATCGTCAACCGGCTGGCGCGGCGGCATACGGTGGAGCGGGGCTCCGAGCTGTACGGCAAGGCCTTCGAGAACTGGGTGCACCATGAATTGGCGGCGTTTGCAGCCTACACGGAGTTCGATGGTGGCCTGACGCACTGGCGGCTGCCGAGCGGCGTCGAGGTGGACTTCGTCCTGGGGGAAATGGGGCTCGCGGTGGAGGCCAAGGCGAGTGCGGTGATCGGCAGGCATCACCTGAAGGGACTGCGCAGTCTGGCTACGGAGCACGCGGTGCGGCGGCGAGTGATCGTGTGTCTGGAGACAAAGCCGCGTCGGACGGAGGATGGAATCGAGGTGATGCCCGCAGCGACGTTTGTGCGGCGGCTGTGGGCGGGTGATCTGACGGCTGGGGTTTGAGGCGCGTGAGGCGCGCGCTGCCAGCCCGGCGCCTCGCCTCCGTCGGTGCTACGCGGAGATTGTCCACGGACTGCTAATCCTCGCGCAGAAACCGCGCCGCGATCCCCGGCGGGGGTAGCGGGCACTCGTCGGTGCGGCCGAACCACCGGTAGCGTCGGCGCGCGAAGGCGCGGTAGACGGCGTCGCGGAGGGGGCGGGGAACGAGCCGGGCGACGGAAGCCAGAGCCGGGTAGGGGAAACGCAGGTGGCGCGCGATCCGCAGCACGGCGGTCGAGGCCGTGTGGACGCCGGCCTGATCGACGAGGACGATCGCGTCGGGGAGCGCGTCAATTTCGAGGCGGGGATCGGCGTGCGCCACCGTGCGGCGGGCGGCGGCGGAG
The DNA here is from genome assembly GCA_022823225.1 of Gemmatimonadota bacterium. Lineage (GTDB taxonomy): Bacteria > Gemmatimonadota > Gemmatimonadetes > Longimicrobiales > Gaopeijiaceae > Bin94. The sequence continues at coordinate 77,903 of JAJDXM010000032.1, read as the reverse complement.
CGGAGGGGCGCGAAACGAAGCCGGGCGAGTGGGTCGCGCCTGGCGGTCCAGCGGACGGTGCCGTTGCAGAAGTTGCAATGGCCGTCGAAGAGGACGACGGGGCGGGGGTCCGGCGCGGCGGGCCGGGCGTCGGTGATCGGGTGGCTATCGTGCATTGCGCCCGCGGGTCCGGGTGCGAGATTGTACGGCGGCGTTTTTCAAGGTGAAGAATAACAGGAGACGGGGACAGAGATGGACGTGCGGTTGATGGTGGGGACATCGAAGGGCGGGTTCTGGGTGACGGGCAAGGGTCGCCGCGAGTGGGCGGTCGAGGGGCCCTTCTTCAAGGGATGGAAGGTGACGGCGGGGTTGCGGCTGGCCGGCGGCGGGTGGATGGCGGCGGTTGCCAGCGACATCTACGGGCCGGCGATCTTCCTGTCGGAGGATGGGGAGGAGTGGGAGCAGGTCGCGGATGGGCCGGCGTATCCGGATGGTGACGATCGGCGGCTGCGGCAGATCTGGACGCTGCGCGAGAACCGGGGGACGGTCTACGCGGGCGTGCAGGACGCCGGGCTGTTCACGAGCGGCGACGGTGGCCGGAGCTGGGAGCCGGTCCCGGGGCTGAACGATCACGAGACGCGCGGCGGGTGGATGCCGGGGGCGGGGGGGCTGTGCTGCCACGCGGTTCTCTTCGACCACACGAATCCAGACCGCGTGTGGTGTGGGATCTCGGCGGTGGGCGTGTTTCGTACCGACGACGGTGGGGCCACCTGGATTCCCAGGAACCGGGGCGTGTACTGGGCTCACGAGGACGAGGAGTTCAAGGAGATCGGGCACTGCGTGCACGCGATGGCCCAGGATCCGGATGATCCGGACCGCATCTTCCGGCAGGATCACTCGGGCATGTACCGGAGCGGTGACGGGGCGGAGAGCTGGGCGAAGAACGAGCGCGGACTCCCGTCGGGTTTCGGCTTCCCGATCGTAATGGACGACTCCACCCGGTATCTCTTCGCGGTCCCGCTCGAGGCCGACCAGTACCGGTTGCCCGCGGGGGGCGCGATTCAGGTCTTCCGCAGCACCGACCGCGGCGACAGTTGGCACTCGGCGTCGGCGGGGCTGCCGTCGGAGCATTCGTACGGCGGGGTGCTCCGGGGGGCTATGGCGGTCGACAACCTCATTCCGGGCGGCGTGTACATGGGTACGACATCGGGGACCCTGCATGTCAGCCGGGATCTGGGGGAGAATTGGAAGAATCTCCCGGTGATGCTGCCTCGGATCCTGCATGTGTCGGCGTGGGTCGAATGAGAGGTATGAAGCCCTCGGTCACCGTGCAGCTGCCTTCGCTTCTTGAGCCGGTGACTGGTGGGGTACGCAAGCTGGCCGCGTCGGGCGAATCACTGCGGGAGGTGCTTGACGATCTCGTCGCGCGGGAGCCGCGCCTGAAGCCACACCTCTTCAACGAGGCCGGCGAGTTTCGGCGGCATGTGCTGTGCTTCCACAACGGGACGAATACGCGCTGGCTGGAGGGATTGGACGTGCCCGTGGCCGACGGAGACACGATCCTGTTCATGCAGGCGGTGTCGGGCGGGTAGCGCGCCGGGTTGGGGGACCGTTTCGTTCGTCGGTTCCCGGCAATGACCATGATCCTGTTCGTAGGACGCCAGCTGGGGCGTTTGTCCGCTCTCTGCTCTTGACAGCAAGTATGATTTTTGCTATAATGTTCAATATTCTGAACGCGGCACCGCCCCGACCTGTTGGGAGTGCCGCCAACATTCACCGAAGGAGAATCGAAATGACAAGGAATGTCGTGAAGGTTTCAGGTTCCATTGCAGTGTCCGTGCTCGTGCTGGTTTCCGCCGGCGGAGCAACCAATGCTACAATTGCCCCGGCAGGCGGGTCTGCGGCAGAAGAGTGCATTCCCTTTGAGGACTGGAAACTGCTGCGGTGGTTCGGCCTGTGGTCGGAGAAGTACCACGTTCCATCGTCGCCCTATTTCAATCCGCACGAAGACAACCGGTGGTGGAAGCCCGTTCGGACCGTGGACGCATTTGGGACGGGCGAGGAGAGTATCATGGACGGCCGGACCCTGGAGATGCACGTACCGTGTCAGTTCTGGCAATGAGGTATCTGACCGCGACGCTCGTCTTCAGCTGGTGCCTCGTGATCGCGGAGTCCGGATACGCGTCGCAGGCCCGTCCATCGCCCTGCCCGGCAGACCCGGGGCGGCCCGTTGTTTCGGGCCGTGTGATGGTGATCGGCGATCGAAACCCGCCATGCCGAATCGAGTTCCGCGAGACCGGGATTCGGCTGGAAGCGGCGGCCGACGGCGAACGGCCGGATCCGGGCCTGACCGTCGTCGTGGACTCCAACGGCCGCTACTACTCCGGGAATGCACCTGGGTGGAGCGCTGTAATCAGTGTGTGGGACTCGAGGGGGCGGTATCTCTCCTCATTCGGAGGGGAGGGTGACGGGCCCGGCGAGCTGAGCGCGCGGGGGGGACTGGACCTGTTCATCGACGGCCGGGACAACCTGCATGTCCGGGACGGCAGCTATCGCTGGTCGGTCTTCTCTCCAGAGCAGGAGTTCCTGCGGCGCGTCGGGTCCGGCGTCATGGGCGGACTGACGTGGACGACCGTCATTCTGGACGACGGGTCGGCCCTGACCAGCGACGGTCTGGTGTCTCCGGGGTACTATTTTCGGGTTGCCGACTCGACGGGCGCCCTTGCAAGCCGGTTCGGACCGGTGGAAGGCCGATCGTCCAACCGTAGCGGGCGACCGATTTCGCACGCCGGTGGCAGTAGCTTCTGGGCGGGTCCGGAGCAGGGAGTTGCGAACGTCCCCTACGTTCTGGAGGAGTGGGGACTTGACGGGACATTGCGCCGGACGCTGCGGCGCGACGTTGCGTGGTACCGGTGGGACGGGCCGATCGAGCATGCTCCCCGAGTCACGCAAGTGCATGTTGACCGGGGCGGACTTCTCTATGTCGTCGTCTGGCGCCCCACCGAGGAGTACGTGAGGGAACAGGAGAGGAGGGTGAGGGGAAGGGGGCCCGTCGATCTGCGCGCGGTGGACCGAGAGCACGAGCGGATGGAAGCGATGACGGAACTCGTCCTCGAGGTGATCGATACCCGATCGGGGACGCTCCTGGCTTCCGATCGGTACGTAACGTCGGAAGCGCGTGACTTCCTGCCGCTGGGCATGTTCCGCGGCTCGCTCAGGGGGTATCGCTACAAGGAAAACGAGGCCGGTCTGCCCTACGTGGAGATCGTGGAGCTGGCACTGGTCGCTCGAGAATAACCTGGGCCAGACAGCCCGTGGACAGAATGGCGCGGCATTCGACGCGGCCTCGTCCACGGGCTGTCTGGGCGATGAGACGAGAGGGGTTGAGGACTGTGCTTGTTCGAATAGCCGCTGCAGTGGCCTGCGGATCCCTGCTGTTCTCCCTCGCGTGCGAGGGGCGCAGCTCGCAGGTTGGCGAGGTGCCGCTCGGCTGGGACGGGACACCCCAAGCAAGCGAGGTGCGGTCTTGGGACCGTGAGAGCCTGGAGTCGGCGACCCGGTGGAGTGCTGAAGAGGCGCCTGTATTCGAATTGGTGCCGGATACGGTGGAGAGCCAGACGGGAAGTGCGCAACGACACGCGAGGAGGGCGACTTTCCTGCCGGATGGACGAATCGTCCTGCTCTATTCCATCGGTCACCTCACTGGGGCGGATACGCTTCTGCTGCACATCCTGGATCCCGCAGCCGGTCAACGAACCCGTTTAGCCGCTCCGAGGGAAGAGGATGGTCGATCTCTCAACTGGGTCGATACCCAGCTGGCGTTGCACGACGGGGACCTGATCCTGATGGGAAACAACCAGCCGGCGCTGAGCCCGAGGATCGGGGCGGCTGATGTCTGGCAGGTATACCGGAACGGCCAGTTCATCCGGCCGCCATCCTACAGCAACGTGCGGGGACCGTTTCTCGGAGTCTTCCCGGACCGGTCGCTGGTCGTGATGGCTCGATCGGGGGCGACGGACACGACGATCGTCTACCGGACGATGATTGCCTTCCCGTTGGAGGCCGGGGAAGACCCGGCGGTCGCGCAGCCGGAGGAGATCCTGTTCACAACCGCGATTCCGAGAGATCCCAACAGCGGATACGAGATGCGGGGGGCACATATGCCCCACTTCGCGGCAGCGGTGTCCGGCGATACGGTCTGGATCATCCCCACGGAGAAACCCGAACTGTTTGCCGTCCATCGGTCGGGGCACATCGTGCTGAAGGTCGAGTGGGAGACGGGGGACCGGTCCCTTCCGCCGGAAATAGTTGGTTCCGTGAACGCAGTGGACCGTTTCCCCGCCGCCCCGGGGCTCAAGGTGGGTACCGACGGGCTGATCTACGTGGAAAGCGCCTTCCTTCTCGATGGCCGGCCGGTCCGCGGCCTCGAGTGGCTTGTGTTCACCCCGGCGGGAGAGCTGGTGGCACGTCTCCATGTCCCGGAGAAATATCCTGGTTTCCAGGTTATGGCCTTTGGTGACGGCTCTCTGGTCGCCGCGACGAGGCCCGCGGAAACCGGGCTTCGGACGGTCCAGGTCTACAGATTCAGGAAGTGATTCCGGCGTCTTCGCCGCCCTCGGTGCTGACGTCAGCAGTGTCCACGGGCTGCGGGTCGGTCTTGCCACCCGCCAGCGTCCCTTCGATTCGGCCCCTTGTCTGGAGGATTGGGAAGGGATATAACGGCATGACAACCGTTTCACGGTGAAGGCGGTATTTCCGCGACTTCATCGTGGCGACTTCTCGCACGCGCGGGCCGTGCCATGGCCGAAGGGGACTGACCGGATGAGCAAACGACGAATCGATCGGCGACGCTTTGTGACGACTGCGGCAGCGGCTGCCGCCGCGGGCACGCTGAAGCCGGGCACATTGGGCGGCTTCGAGTCATCCCTGGCCGGCGCGGCCCCGGCCGCAGCCCCCGTCCAGCCACCCCAGCAGCAGGAGCCCCCGCCCCCCGTCCCCCTCGGGAACGGGGAGCCCCCCGCGCTCCAGTTCCAGGCCTACCCGGGCGGGACCGGCTCGCTCATGGAGAAGCTGTGGCACGAGAGCGGCGGCAATCCCTTCGAGCGCACGGCCATCGACATCGAGCGCTGGAGCGGACCCGTCCCGACCAGCGAAGAGGACCTTGCATTCCAGCCGGTACACCGCCTCGCGGCGCTGATCCGCGCGCGTGACATCACGTCTTCCGAGCTCACCGAGGTCTACCTCGAGCGCCTCAAGCGGCTCGATCCCGTTCTCCTCTGCGCGGTGACCATCCTGGAAGGCCGCGCCCGGGAGGAAGCGCGCCAGGCCGATCTGGAGATCGCCGCGGGGGACTGGCGCGGACCCCTGCACGGCATCCCATACGGCGTGAAGGACCTGTTCGCGGTCGCGGGGACCCGCACGACGTGGGGCGCCGCCGACTTCAGCAACCAGTTCACCCGGTACGATTCGCAGGTCGTGGTGCGGCTGCGGGAAGCGGGCGCGGTGCTGGCGGCCAAGCTCGCGACCGGCGAATTCGCGCGGGGCGACCAGTGGTATCGCGGCCGGACCCGCAACCCCTGGAACGTGGACGAGGGGTCGAGCGGGTCGTCGGCCGGTCCCGGTTCGGCTACGGCGGGCGGGTGCGTCGCATTCGCGATCGGCACCGAGACCCAGGGGTCCATCGTGTCGCCCGCGCGCCGCTGCGGGCTCACCGCGCTCCGGCCCACCTTCGGCCGCGTCAGCCGGTACGGCGGGATGGTCCTGTCGTGGAGCATGGACAAGACCGGGCCGATGTGCCGCAGCGCGCTCGACTGCGCGCTCGTTTTCAACGCCATCCACGGCGCCGACGAGAAGGACCCGGCGTCGCTCACCGCCCCCTTCGGCTTCGACCCCGATCCAGACCTGTCGGCCATGAGGATCGGCTATACGGAGGACGCGCCCGAGACCTTCGTCGAAGCGCTCGGCGAGCTCGGCGCCGACCCGCAACCGATGCCCGACATCCCGTCAGGGCGCTCCAACGCGCTCGGCGTCGAGTCCGCCGCGGCCTTCGACTTCCACGTCGCGCCCGGCGGTGAGCTGCCCGAGATCCCCGAGGACGCGCCCGAGGCCGAGCGCCGCCGCCGCGGCCGGTTCCGGGGCAGCCGGACCGTTCCCGCCCTCGACTTCGTGCAGTCGCAGCGCCGCCGCCTCATCCTCATGAAGGAGATGGCCGAGGTCATGCAGGACTTCGACATGTTCGTGAGCGGGTCGGGGCAGGTCGGCCTCACCAACCAGACGGGCCACCCGGCGGCGGTCGTCCCCTACGACTTCGGCGTGCGCAACCCGGATTCGGACAGCCCGACCGAGATGCCGCTCACGACCACCCTGATCGGGGACCTCTTCGCCGACGACAAGATCCTGAGCGTGGCGCATGCGTACCAGATGGGGACCGACTGGCATTTGCGGAGGCCGGAGGTCGGGTAGGGGGGAACCGGGCTGGGGCGCCGCAAAAACCTGGCGATTCAGGAACTCCCCGCGACAGGCAGATTGACCGGCGCCACCGGCCGAGCCTCCGAACTCAGCGCGTGCCGGAAGGCTTCCATTGCCTCTGCGATCCCATCCCCCGCGTGACGGAATTCCTCCGGGATTGCACGCTGGCGCGCCTTCGCACGCTGCAGCGCCTCCTGTCCGAACCTGTCTGCCTCTCCCGGCGCCACACCAGCCTCCCACCTGGCCTCATTGAACGACGCCAGCTCCGAATCCAGAGACGCCTTGAATTCCCGGAGAACCGTCTGCTGGCGTGTGAGCTTCTCGCAGTGATAGCCCATGGCGGCCAGGCGGATTGCCAGCGGTAACAATCGCGGATGATCCCTGGAGACTTTGGCCACGTAGCGTGAGAACACCGGCAACTGGTCCGGCGTAAGGCGCCGCCGAATCCCCATGATGCTCAAATAGAGCAGGTGCTTGCTCGCCGGTTTGTAGATGTGCGGTACCGGATTGAGGTTGTCCAGCAGGGTCAGGCAGCGGTCGAAGTAGTTTTCCAGCGTCGAATCGTAGATGGTTCCGACGACCCGCAGGTACCCTTCCACCAGCTCTCCGGGGTCCATCTGCGGCTTGAAGTTCAGGGCGGTGGCGTCGATCTCGACCGGTTTGTCCAGCAAACGGTTCTCGCGCTCCAGCCGGGTCCACAGGTTCGTTCCCTTGAGTGCGGTCAGCAACCCTACCAGCGCGATCGGAATCCCGGCCTCCTGAATGAATTCGATCTGTGCATCGAATGCGTTGTCGTCGTCGTCGTCGAGGCCCAGGATGAAGCCGCCGAGGACCATCATTCCCTTCTGCTGAATCTTGCGGACGGACGTGAACAGGTAGTTATCGTCGCGCATGTCGAGGTTCTGGGGCTTCTTCATCTTCTTGAGGGCCTTCGGGTTGGGCGTTTCGATGCCCAGGAAGACCGCGTCGAAGCCGGCTTCTATCATTACGTCCATCAAGTCGTTCATCCGAACGAGATTGACGCTCGCCTCGGTGAAGAGCGCATAGGGATGGCCGCGCTCCTTCTGCCATTCGGCGATCACGGGGAGGAGCCTCGAGACTTCGCGCTTGTTGCCGATGAAGTTGTCGTCGACAAGGAACAGCGGTCCCCGCCAGCCCAGCTCGTACAGGTGGTCGAACTCGGCCACCATCTGCTCCGGCGATTTCGTTCGCGACACGCGGCCGTACAGCTTCGTGATGTCGCAGAACTCGCAGTCGAACGGGCATCCCCGCGAGAACTGCAGGCACATCGAGTGATACTCGTTCATGTCGATGAGATCGAAGCGGGGGACCGGGGACAGGGTCACGTCGGGCTTGCGCGGGGAGCGATAGACGGCCTTCGCAGTGCCGTTTTCCAGGTCGTGCAGAAAGGTCTCGAAGGTCTCCTCCACCTCGTCGAGCACGAAATGGTCGATGCCCTCCATCTCTTCGTGAAACGTCGTGGGATGCGGGCCGCCGGCGACGACGGGAACCCTGGCGCGGTTGCACCGCTCAACGACCTGCTCGAGCGAGGGGCGCTGCGGAATCATCGTCGACGTAAAGGCCAGATCCGCCCACTCCAGGTCGTCGTCTTCGAGCGGGGTCACGTTGAGATCGACCACGCGCAGGTTGTACCGGGACGGGAACATCGCGGCGAGGGTGAGCAGGCCGAGTGGGGGGAATGCCGCCTTGATGCCCAGCAGGTCCAGGGCGTAGTTGTTGCCCCAGTAGGTGGGCGGATGCTCCGGGTAGAGGAGGAGGGCGTTCGGCATGGTTCACAAGCTGCCCATGGATTCCTACAACAGCGACGCTCTGCGGTCGCTCTCCGAAAGAAACTCGCGATACCGGGCGAAGGCCGCGTCGATCGTGTCGCGCGTCAGCCCGTAGTCCGCGATGTCGTACTTGTGTCGCTTCTCGGTGCGGCGGCGCTCTCTCTGCTCCTCCAGCCACGTCTCCATTGCGTCCACGGCGTCCTCCTTCAGGGACCATCCAAGCCGCTCGTAGATACGGTCCACGACGGCCATGGGATCCTGGACCAGGTCGTAGTAGCTGACATCGATCCAGCGGTCTTCAAGTTCGGGGTGCGACTCCCGGAAGTCCACCGCACGGTCCAGCAGTCGACTCATCGCAGTCAGCTGTTCGGCACCCAGAACCTCCGGCGGGCGGGGTTCGCTGATGTTCGCGCGAACCTGTTGCACCAGGCTGCACCACGATCCCATGAACTGAACCGGCTCCCGGTGCGTCTGAATGAAGAGGGCGTCCGGGTAGGCCTCGATCAGCGCCTCGAGCTCCATGAGATGGGTCGGTGTCTTGAACAGCCACTGGCCCTGGTTCCCGGGATAACGCTGCTTGCGCTGGTAATTGTAGTGCTGCATCACGCGGCGATGGAGGTCGTAGGTTTCGCGTGAGCTGGTTCCTTCCAGCCAGCGCCCAAACTCGGGAATGTGGTATCGGATCGCGAACATCCAGTCCCTGAACGACATCCGCAGGATGGGGATGTCCTCTTCGGGCTCGTCGATGTCGATGTGGTGGATCCCCGCAAGGGAGTCGATGATACCGGAGGCCTCGAACACATCGGCCGCGAGGGGGCGGCGGGAGTCGTCGGACGTCCCGGCGAGGTTTGCGTAGTCCCCGCCGGGGATGACGGGCTCCACGTATTCGGAGGCCCGAAGCACCCAGAACCGGTTGTCCCTGGCCATGAGGCGGTGCAGGTAGGTGGTGCCCGTCCGGGCGATGCCCACGATGAACACGGGTCGGTTGATCTCCTGGCGCGCGATCTCCGGGTGCCGCTCCCGTTCCGCGGCCAGTTCTGCGTGGTTCCGCAGTATTCGCGCCATGTCGAAAGTCACGTGGCCGATCCGGGTGTCGAAGAGGCCGGACTCGGGTGACTTCAGTGCGTCGATGAGCCGGGTCAGTCCCTCGAGCAACCAATCCGGATAGGTGGAGTCAAAGGACAGCCCGTGGTCACCGGCGTAGCGCTTCGCCTGCCTGAGCAACTGCTCGAAGCTTAGCCGGCGGCGGGGAACCGGGTGGGGCCATTCCTCACGATGCTCCGCAATCCAGCGGTTGTAGCGGACGTACCGTGTGAGTGGGCCTGGCCACTCGATGGTGCCTGGAAAGTCCTCGCGGATCGCGCGGTCGCCGATCGGCAGCGAGGTCGCCGAGTCGCTGCCACGCAGCCAATACCGGGCGAAGTGATCGAAAAGGGCCCAGTACCTTGCGAGCGGTGAGGCGTCGCCCCTGGCCAGGCAGGCGCTCTTGAAGGCCTTGTAGGAAACCTCCGGGTAGTCCAGGCCGAGCTCTTCGATCCGAATGGTGCGGTATGACGGAGTCGGATTGCAGCAGTTGTAGACCGTGAATCGACGCTCCGGGTTCAGCGAAATTCCGGTGCAGATGTTGCTCAGCTTGTCGACAGGGTCGTGGTTGGATTGCAGCGTGAAGCCGCGGGGAATCATTTCTGCGTCCACGACCGCCGCGAAGAGCCGCTGGGTGATGTTGGTCGGTTGCGTGTATCCGGTCGAGGCCATGCTGGTCTGCGCCAGGCGGAAGATCGCCACGGGCAGACCGACGGCATTCGCAAAGAGGATCGCCTGTTCCGCCACAAGCTTGCTCCACGGATACCCGAGGAGTCCGAGCGGGAACGCCCGCTTCATGCTGGCCAGATCCGGCTGAATCTGATCGTCGATGAAGCTGTCCCTGTACTCGTGGCCGAAAGAGCAGAAATACTCGGGGAAGATCCCCATCGTCGATGCGTAAAAAAGGTGCTTGTAGCGCGTGTGCAGGCACAGATCCAGCACGTTGCGGATGCTGAACGAGTTGACCCGGCGAATGCCGAGATAGGAGGCGGAGAGACTCAGGGTCGCTGCGAGGTGATAGACGGCATCGACGTCTGCGCAAAGGGACCGAAAACGGGAATCGGACAACCCGAAGCGCGGTTCCGCGATGTCGCCTGCATGCACCTGAATGCGGCGGGCGAAGTCGTCATTCCAGGTCTCCGCATGTTTCATGTTCGTCCGCAGCCGCTCCAAACCGTGCTCCCCTGTGTCGCTCCGCACAATGCAGTGCACCGTCAGGCGAGGGTCGCGGGAGAGGAGGTCACGCAGCAGGAAGCGGCCGAGGAAGCCGGTCGCGCCGGTGACGAGGACATTGCGGAAGTCGGTGGGGGAGACTGCGTCGGCGGGTGTGGCCCGGGTAACTGCGTCGCGAACAAAGCCGCGCAATGTGGCGAGATCGCGCTGGCAGTGGGGGGGCAGGTTGCCGATCAGCGGAGGGACGCGCGGATCGGCGGCAGGTCGCTGGGCGGTAACTTGGTTCAATGGGTTGCCGCGGCGGTGGACCTGGCCCTGTCGGTCGGCGTTGTGGCGAGGGCCGCCACGCGCCCACCATTCGGAAAGTGGTCCTCCGGCGCGTGCGCGAAGGGTGAGCGGCGTCTGCGGACGCGCTGACGGACCTCGTCGTCAACCCGTGCCGTTGTATCGTCCTCGCCATCGGCCTCGTCCTCGGCATCACCGTCGGCCCCATGCACGATGGACTGGGCCAGCGAGAGCGCCGAAGCGGTCGTCATCAGCTCGAGCGCGCTGACCTGGTGGTTGAACTGGGTTTGAACGAAGGCTCCCAGCTCGGCAACCGAAATCGAGGTGAGGCCGAAGCTGGAGAGCGGCTCGGCCACGTCGCCCTCGTCGTGTCCGCACAACTCGGCGACCTTGGCGGAGATCTGAGCGACGACACCCTCGAGCGTCAGTTCGCCGCCCGCGTCCACCTCGAACGCGGCCTGATTGTTCACGAGGCGGCCGTTGCGCATGTAGTCGGGCGAATCGACGGTCCACGGCGGCGTCGAGAACAGCGCCGTGACGAGGTGGTCGCGGTCGGCCATCGTGCGCATGGCGAAGTCGAGATTGGCGATCGCGAAGTTGGCGCTGACGGTCGTCATTCCGGCAGCCCTCATCATGCGCATGACGTGGAGGCTGCGGGCCGCCATCCCGACCTCGGTGACCGGGCCCAGGTTATACGCGAAACCCGGGAGGCCACGCTGGCGCCGGTACGCGGCCAACCCGTCGAGGAAGGCGCTGGCGCCGCTGTAGTTGATCTGTCCCAGGTTGCCGAAGGTCGACGCGATCGATGAGAACAGCACGAAATGATCGAGGTCGCACCCGGTGGTGGCGTGGTGCAGATTGAGCGCTCCCTGAGCCTTCGGCGCAAATACGCGCGCCAGGGAATCGGGCGACGTGTCGAGGAAGGAGCGGTCCTCCAGCGTGCCAGCGAGGTGGAACACGCCCTTCAGGGGCCTTTTCAGCGCGCCGATGCAGCGGCGAACGTCCGTCTCGTTCCGCACGTCCCCCGGCACGATGTCGATTTCGTACTCCTGCGTCATCTTGGACAGCGTGGTGATCTGGCGGATCCACTCGACGTCGCGGCTCCGCCTGGGATCGCGGTCCATCAGGGTCAGGTGCCGCGCCCCGGCGGCGATCAGGTAGGGGACGAAGCGGAGGCCGAAGCCGCCGAGGCCGCCGGTCACCAGATAGGTTGCGTCGGGATCCAGGAACGGCCGCGTGTCCGCAATGCCGAATCCCCGATCCATGGGGTCCTCCGGCGCCTGCAGGACCAGCTTGCCCTGGTGCTGGCCCGTCGTCATCAGGCGGAGTGCGCGGGCGTAGTCGCGGTACGGGAAGACCGTCAGCGGCGGCGGCGCGACCGCCCCCTCATCCATCAGGTCCATGCAGGCCTGGGAGAGCATGTGCGAAAGCACCGGGTCGTCGAGCATCAGCCGGTCGACATCGATCGCGGCAAAGCGGAGGTTCTTGCGGAAGACCCGCATGCTGAGCGCGTTGTCGGTGTAGATGTCGACCTTCCCGATCTCGCAGTGCCAGCCGGAGGGACGCAGCGCCTTGAGGCAGAGCGCGATGTGATGGCCCGCGAGCGAGTTCAGAACCACGTCGACGCCTTCGCCGCCCGTAGCCTCCATCAGATCGCCGTACCAGCTGTGGCTGTGCGAATCGAAGGCCCCGCGCACGCCCATCGCCAGCAGCTGCTCGCGCTTGCTCTCGTTGCCCGCGGTCGCGTAGACCTCCGCGCCGACGTGCCGGGCCAGCGCGATCGCGGCCTGCCCGACCCCGCCCATTGCGGAATGGATCAGGACCCGCTGGCCCTCCCGAAGGCGGGCCAGGTGGATGAGCGAGTAGTAGGCGGTCACGCACACGGACAACGCCGAAGCGGTCTCTTCCATGCTCAGGCGGGACGGCTTGAGGAAGGCGAGGTGCTCGTTCACCACCACGCGGTTGGCGATGCAGCCGCCCACCGTGAGCGCCACCTCGTCCCCGGCCTTCAGGCGTTTCACCTCCGAGCCGGCACGCCGCACCACGCCGCTGGCCTCGATGCCGACCTCGCGACCGAGCGCCGAGCGCTCGTAGGCCATGGCGGGGAGGAGCCCCAGGGTGACCATGACGTCGCGGAAGTTGAGGGCGGCCGCCGCCACTTCGACCTCCACATCGGACGGACCCAACAAGGGCAGTTCGCAGGTCGTCATCTGAAGACCGCTCACCTGCCCGGGGTTGTCCAGGCGAAGGCGGTACGGAGGATCGTCCCCGTCCGGAACGAGCGGCGCGCGCTGGCGCACGCTCACGATTCGGGGCACCCACGGACGCCGCTCCCTGATCGCCAGTTCGCGCTCACGCAAATCGTTCCGGGCGATCGCCGCGAGAGTCTCCAGATCTTCCTCCGCACCGATGTCCACGAGGCGGAAGTCGATGCGGGTATCCTCGGCGAGGAGTTCCAGGGCGATACTGCGCACCGCCCCCCAGAGCGCGCTTCCACGCGGATCGTCAACCCCGCACACCGCGCCGCTTGTAATCACTGTCAGGCGGCACTCGCGGGCCGCGTTCTCGAGCCGGAACGGTGCCAGGGCCTGCAGAAAAGCCACGAACTGCCACACCAGGCGCTCGCCGGTGGGATCGTCCGGGTCGGCGCCGACAAAGAAGTCGATCGCCTCGAGGTCGGCGGCTCCCGGCCACTCCTCCAGCCGGGCAAAGTCGCCTGTCTCGACCGTCGCCCAGGGGACGCGATGCGCCGTCGGCGAATCGAGGAGCTCGATCCAGGTCTCGGCCAGGCCGCCAGGCTCGCCGACCACCCATCGAGGGCCCGACGTTGCGGTTTTCGCCGCCGGCTCGGGCCCTGCCTGCATCAGCGTCGTGCGTGAACCCGAATGCAGCGTCTTCCAGCCGCCGCCGGGCTCCATGACATCACCCTCATCGTGGCAGACGAGCACAAGACCGCCTGCGACGACCAGCCGATGGGCGAGATTCCACTGCTCGGGCCCGAAACCGCGGGCTTCCCGATGTAGCAGCAGGAGTTCGGCCGCCGACGGCCGCAAAAGCCCCGTAGCCATGTCACGCTGGCGGGACTCGCTGTCCATCGGATCAAGCGAATCGAATCGAATCGCCGCGTCGTGGTGATTGAAGGCGTCGTAGAGTGCGCGCGAGCAATCGTCGTCCTCGCCGAGGAGCCAGTATTCGGTCTGGGCGTCCGGACCCGACAGGCGCTCCAGGCATTCGTTCAGGATGGCCTGAGCCGGCTCGCTGCGGCCCGCGATCTCGATCACGTGGCAGGCGTACCGGTGGCCGAAGGTGCCCCCCTCCAGCGCCGCAAGCAGCGCGGCGGGATCGACTTCGCCATCCTGGACCGCGTCCCCGACCGGGGGAGCCGGCTGTACGTACTTGGGCTGCCAGCGAATCAGGTGCTTGCTGTCCGGCACGTCGCTCCAGCGGGGGTTGCTGTTGAAGGAGTGGTACTCGCCGATGTGCGCGATCAGCTTGCCCGTCGCGCGATCGTAGAAGCTGAGGCGGCCGATGTAGAGCTCCCCGAGCGGCTTGTTGTACTGGCCCCGCTCGTCCACGTCGAACCAGTCCCCGGTGTCGACCAGGAAGCAGCTGATGCGCGGCCCGGTCGGCGGGCGCAGGAAGGTGATGTCGCACGCCCGCTGCGGCATTGAGAAGAAGTCCGGCAGGCGCATCAGATAGCGGAGGAAGATCTGCAGCCCCCCGTCGGTCAACGGGGGGTACAGGAGGTAGCCCTCTTCCCGACCGGCGGCCCACAACTCGTCGTCCACCTCGATATCTAGGAGAAGATCCGTCGAACCGGTGTCCATGTCGATCTGACGGATGCTGCGGAACTCGGGTCCGAATTCGAAGGCATCCCCTACAACCGCCTCGATCTGGTCGTAGAACTCCTCCCCCGTTGCGAGGGGCTCGGGATCGAAGTCGGAAGCCAGGACATCGTCGAGCGTCGGGTGCCCGTCGATCGGGTGATTTGCGTCCACCCGGCGCACCCTGCCGCGGCAGTGCAGGGTGCCGTCGTCGTCGTTCTCGAAGGAACGCGTGGAGATTGTGAACGTGAACTGGTCGGGAGCGTTCGGCACCGGAAAGAGGGCCGTCTGCAACCGTACAGGCGTCTTGCCAACGGGCGTGTGCTGAAGGAATTCGATCTCGTCGATGTGGACGGGATCCCCGGCGAACGCCTGCAGCAGCAACTCGATATAGCCGGCGGCGGGGATGATCGGCGCCCGGTGGACGCGATGATCCGTCAGCCAGGGAAAATCCCTTTCGGAGAGCCGCGACTCGAAGAGAATGTGGTCGCAGGCAACCCTGTGTCCGACGAGCGGGCCGTGCGAGTACTCGCCGCGCATGACGAACATCTCGTCGTCGACCAGATCGTCGTGGGTCGTCGCGTGTTCCTGCGGATGACCGGGGAGCAGATGGGCGATGGGTTCCGGGCGCGGGTACTGGGACACGAAATCGAGTTCCACACCGGCGCGGTAGAGCGCCCCCAGCGCCTCCTGGAAGCCCAGGCACACGTCCTCGTCCTTCATGAGCGTCGGGATGCACGCCGGGACGGACGCGCCGCCTTCCAGGCACTGCCGGATGAGCGGTTGCAGGGCGCCGTGCGGCGC
The DNA here is from genome assembly GCA_022823225.1 of Gemmatimonadota bacterium. Classification (GTDB taxonomy): domain Bacteria; phylum Gemmatimonadota; class Gemmatimonadetes; order Longimicrobiales; family Gaopeijiaceae; genus Bin94. The sequence continues at coordinate 62,497 of JAJDXM010000032.1, read as the reverse complement.
GACCTCCAAGACGACGTCGGGCCTGTAGTCCCGTTTCACCGTCTCAATCGCCGCCGCGAAGCGAACCGGCTCCCGAATGTTCGACCACCAGTATGCGGCATCCAGTCGCTGCGTCGTGCTGCCGGTCACCGAGGACACCATGGGGACATCGGCTTCGAAGGCGCACTCGTTCAGGAAGGACAGTGAAGCGATGACATCGTCGTGCAGCGGATCCATGGCCGTGGAGTGGAACGCGATGTTCCCGGGGATCAGGCGATTCTGCAGATCGCGGCGGTCCAGTTCCGCCATGACGGGACTCAGCGCGGATTCCTTGCCGCAGATGACGGTATTGGCCGGCGAATTCTCGCATGCGATTTCAACCTGGGCAGGCTTGTGGTTCCCGGTCCTGAACGAAACACCGAGTTCGCGGAGCAGGTCCTCCACGCCCGGGCGGTCGAGTCCGATCGCCAGCATCCTGCCGGACCCCGCTACCCGTTGCTGCAAGGTGGCGCGGTGGTAAACCAGATGCGTGGCTTCCGCGAGGGACAGAGCCCCGCAGGCGTAGGCGGCGGCCACCTCGCCCGAACTGTGTCCCACCACGCAATCCGGTTGCACGCCCCAGGTCGAAAGCAGTTCGACCAGCGCGCATTGAATCATGAAGATCGCGGGCTGCGCCAGCCGGACTTCGTTCAGTTCCTCCTGGCTCGCCTTGAAGCAGGCGTCCCGCAAGGACACTTCGGAATGCTTGCGCCACTCCACTTCGATGGCGTCGACCACACGGCGGAAGACGGGGTCGGCATCATGGAGCGCCCGCCCGCATCCCGCCCACTGCGTCCCCTGCCCGGAGAACACCATGGCCACGCGGCGCTCACCCTCATCCGAGGTGGATGCCGGAGTCGGATCGTCCACAAACGCGTCAAGCGCCTCGGCGAGCTGCTTCCGATCTCGCACCGCGAACGCCGCGCGCGCCGCGAACCGGCTGCGGCGCCGGCCGAGATTCGCCGCCAGCGTGTAGAGGTCGACTTGCCGCTCGTCCAGAGCCGCCCGCAACCTCCGCGCGCTCTCTACCAGTGCGTTCGTGGTACGCGCCGACAGGGGGACCATGTATCCGGCCTCGGGGGCCAACGGCACCGACCAGACCCTGGGGCGCTCCGGTCGATACTCACTCACCACGCAATGCCCGTTGGCGCCTCCGAACCCGAAGGAGTTGATTCCGACCACCACCGGTCGGTTCGGGAAGGGCTCGCAGGTGGTCTGCACCTGCATCGGGCAGCTGTCGAAGTCGATCTCCAGATTCGGTGCCAGGAAGTTTCTGGAAATCGGAGCGAAGGTTCGGTGCCGCATCATCAGGACGACCTTCAGCAGCGCGGCGCTGAACGCCGCGGCTTCCAGGTGCCCTACATTGCTCTTCACGCTTGCGACCCTTAGCGGAACCTCCCGCTCAACCCCCCCGAACGCCTCGGCGATCGCATTCCCCTCGATTCGGTCGCCCACAACGGTGCCGGTCGCGTGGGCTTCGATATAGTCGAAGTCCTCCGGGCTCCGTCCCGCGCGCTCACAGGCCGTGCGCATCAGCTCGACCTGCGAATGGCGGGTCGGCGCTGTGATGTAGCGGCCCTGGGCCAGTCCGGCCGCGTCGTCGGCGGTCCCGGCCGTGTTGACCGCGGTGGCCTCGATCACCGCAAAGACGTGGTCCCCGTCGCGTTCGGCCGCCTCCAGCGGTTTGATGGCAAAGACGAACGCCCCTTCGGCGCGCATGTACCCGTTTGCGTCGGCGTCGAAGGAGTGACACCGCCCGTCCGGACTGATCACGCCGAGCGCGTTGAACGAGGCGCTGCAGCGGGCAGACCCCAGATAGGTTGCGGCCCCCACCAGCGCCCGATCGCAGTCGCCCTGCCGCAGCGAGTTCATGGCCGTGTGGAGCGCGGTCAAGGACGCCGAGCAGGCCGTGGAGCAAGCGATCGACGGCCCCATGAGGTTGAGATGGTAGGAGATCCGGTTCGCCAGCATCGAGGCGTCGATGCTCAGGATCGAGAACTCGTTGGTGCCGAACAGCGCCCGCCAGTTGGCGGTCGAGGCGACCTGCGCCCCGATGAAGACGCCCGTGGGGCTGTTGCGCAGTGCGTTCAGATCCCAGCCGGCGTGCTCACAGCTCTCCCATGAGCATCCAAGCAGCATCCGGATCTGCGGATCCATGTAGGCCATCTCATTGCGCGAGACCCCGAAGAGGCTGGGGTCCATCCTCTGCTCCCCCTCGTCGCGGATCAGCCCTTCGTACGCGCTGCCAAAGCGCCCCGGGCCGGAGAATCCGCCGATCGGCTGGTAACCCCGTCCGTAGCGGTCGGTTACCGGCTCCCGGACGATCTCGCGCTCGCTGAGGAGGCGCCAGAAGTCGTCGTCCGTGCGGACAGCGCCGGGCATCCGGTAGGCATACCCGACAATTGCGACCGGGCCACGGGGAGTCATGAGGCGGTTCCTTGCCTCCTCGCCGGCTGGAGCGGCGATGCTAGGAAGCGTCGACCACTCCTTGAACCGCCTTGTCGGCGGTGTCGAACATCATCTGGAGCCACTTCTTCCGTCGCGCACGAAAGTCCTTGACCAGATCCCACAGATCGTCGCGGATCTGCTCGATCGCTGCTTCCCGGAGTTCTTCGGACAGTGTGGTGTCCTGCTCGAACTCGTACTTTTCGATCGCGAAGTCGGCGACATCGAGGATGTTCTCACCGACGACCTGCAGGTCGACGGCCTTCTTCAGGGTGATGGGTCTGTCGTAGTTGCGGTTGGCCATGGCGCGATTCCGTGGATGGGGAAACTGTTGGTGAATCTTACTCAAAGTAACATTGTGGCGGGATTATGCTACTATCGTGCCGTATCGACCAGTATGATCGCCCGTTCGCCTGGATACGAGGATCCACTGTGACACCACCCCACTCCACCCCCGTGCTGGTCACTGGGAGCAACGGGTACGTCGCGTCGTGGCTGGTCATGCGGCTCCTCGAACGAGGCTTCGACGTCCACGCGACGGTGCGCGACCCGCAGGACGCCACGAAGACCGCCCACCTGAAGGCCGCGGCGCGGGATTGCCCCGGGACGCTGGCCCTTTTCCGCGCCGACCTTCTGGATCCCGGCGCGTTCGATTCGGCCATGGCCGGCTGCCGTCTGGTCTTTCACACCGCCTCGCCGCTCATCGTGCGCGGCGTGGAGGACCCGGTGCGGGACCTGATCGAGCCGGCCACCGCCGGGACCCGGAACGTCCTGCACGCGGCCAACCGCACGCCGTCTGTACGGCGGGTGGTCCTGACGTCCAGCATCACGGCCATCTACGGCGATGCCGCCGACCTGGAGGAGATCGACGACGACCGCTTCGACGAGAGCCACTGGAACACGACCAGCGGCGAGAACCACCAGCCCTATTCCTACTCCAAGACCCTGTCGGAGCGGCTGGCCTGGAAGATCGCCGAGGCGCAGTCCCGCTGGGATCTGGTCGTGCTGAACCCGGGTCTCGTTCTGGGGCCGGGCCTCAGTCCAAATACGAAGGCGGAGGGCGTGCTGATGATGGTCGACTTCGGGAACGGCTACTACCGCTTCGGCGCCCCGGAGCTGGAGTTCGCGATCGTCGATGTGCGCGACGTGGCGGATGCCCACCTGCGGGCCGCGGTCACCCCGGAGGCGTCGGGACGGCACATTCTCGTCAGCGAGTCATTGTCGGTGATTGAAATCGGGGGAATCCTGCGCAACAGCTTCGGCGACGGCTTTCCGTTTCCGCGCAACGCCGTCTCCAGGCTGGCGGCGCTCATGCTGGCTCCGCGAAGGGGCATTCCGCAGGCCGTGGCCAGGCGCAACCTCGGATATCCGCTTCGGTTCGACAACCGGCGGTCGCGGACCCTGCTCGGCATGAGCTACCGGCCGGCCGCCGAATCGGTGGTGGAACACTTTCGGCAGCTGCTGGACGACGGACTTGTCTCGGTCCGGTGAATGACCGCACGTTGCAAGTGTCCCATCCCGGAAGTTCGCGTGCTAACGAGAGTGCCGAGGCGCAACGCATAGCGGAGCCTCAAGGACCAAAATGTAAATTAGACATGACATTTGGTAATGTAGACATGACAGTTAGGTTCGGCGAGCGCAGCGGTCCAGCGCGGATGTCCGGGACGGGAAACTAGTGCCATGTTCCGGTCGCCCCTGATCTCGACAACCGCCACTGCAGTATTGGCGCTCCTGTGCGGTGCCTGTGCGCCAGACCACTCGCCATCGAACGCCTCGCACGAAGCGGCGGTTTCCGCGGATGAAGATTCCGCCGACGCGCTCGCCGGAAACGCGGCAGGCGGCGCAGACGGCGAACCCGCCTCCCACGCTCCAGACCTCGAACCCGGCTCCGCCGCTCCCCTCCCCGAGCGCGTTCTCGACCTCGAGACCGCCCTCTCGCTCGGGTCGCTGCCACTGTCCTGCATCGACCGCCCGCAGGCGCTGCCCCGAAGCCGGTCCACCTACCTGTACGACGTCACCTACACGCGGCGGCCGGGTTTCGAGCAGGACCGCGCATTCTACGGCTGCTGGGACTGGCACTCCGCCGTCAACTCCACCTGGACGATGGTCCGCCTGGTCAAGGAGTTCCCGGACCTGTCGACCGCGCCGCTGGTCCGCGAGAAGCTCAGGAGCCACATCACCGAGGGCACGATACGGGGTGAAATGGAGTTCTTCGCGCGGAACCGCACCTTCGAGCGGCCGTACGGATGGGCCTGGCTGCTGCTCCTGCATGCGGAGCTGGCGTCGTGGGACGACCCGGAGGCGGAGACCTGGAGCGACCGGCTCGAACCGCTGGCGGACCTGTTCGCCGACCGGCTCGGCGACTACCTGACCGAGCTGGAGGAGCCGTCCCGGTCGGGGGCCCACACGAACACGGCCTTTGCCATTGCGACGACCATGCAGGCGCTCGAGATGGCGCCGCGCCGGGGGCTTGAGCGAACCCTCAGGGACGCCGCTGTCCGCTTCTACGCCGACGACAAGGGCTGCGCGGTCGCCGACGAGCCCGGGCGGTCCGACTTCCTGTCGCCCTGTCTCGAAGAAGCGGCTCTGATGGCCCGGGTGATGGATCCGGAGGACTACGTGCCGTGGCTGGATTCCCTCCTTCCCCCCATCGATTCGGCCGACTTCGACCCCCTCCGCAGCCCCGTGATGAGGGACTCCGTGGCGGCCCGGGTCCCGGATGGCGGGGACGTCCTGGTCAACGATTCGATTCGAGCGCTGCTCGGCAGGCGGTCGCACCTGATCGGGCTGGCGTTCACGCGCGCCGAGGCGATGCTGCACGTTGCGGCGGCGCTGCCGGCCACGGACGAAAGGGTGGCCGTCTTCCGCGAACTCGCGGCCATCCACGTGCACACCGGGTTCGAGACGATGTTCGACGCCGAGTACGCCGGGTCGCACTGGATCGGCTCGTTCGCGCTGAAGTACCTGGTCGAGGCGGTCAGGGAGGACGACCTCTGAGGGGGCGGGCGCGTGAGGGGCACGGCCAGGGCGCCACGGTCACGACGACGGCCACGGCCGAGGCCATGAAGACCACGCTGTAAGGAGAAGATTACAAAATGTCATGTAAACATTACATATTACGTCGATCCGCGGCCCTGCTCGCGGTCCTGATGGCGACGGGCATCGCGGCGACCGTCCCGGCGGCACATCTGTCCGCCCAGGGACCCGTGGTCACGAGGGGCACCCCGGCCGAGGCCGGAATGTCGGCGGGCGTGCTGGCCGGCGGTGTCGCGCTCTACGAGGAGGCGGTGGAGCGGGGTGACCTCGTCGGCGCGGTGCTGCTCGTGGCGAAGGACGGCAAGATCGTGCTCCACGAGGCGGTCGGGTGGCGGGACCAGGCGCGCGGCGTCCCGATGGAGCCGAACACGCTCTTCCGGATGGCGTCGAACACGAAGCCGGTGGTGGCGGCGGGCGTTGCCATGCTCGTGGAGGACGGCGATCTCGCCTACAGCGATCTCGTGCGCGAACACATGCCCGAATGGGACAACTACCGCGCCGGGTTCATCAACATCGGGCACCTCCTGTCGCACTCCAGCGGGCTGAGGATTCCGACGCTCTTCCTGCGGCCGTACATGGAGCCGTCGGCGGAGCACCCGGACGCGCCGACCCTGCAGCTCGAAGCCGCCCGCTTCGGCAGCGTCGGCGCCGAAGTCACTCCCGGCACCAGCTACAACTACAACAACCCCGGCTTCAACACCCTCGGCGCCCTCATCGAGATGGCGTCGGGGATGCCGATGGACGCATACCTCGACGCCGAGCTGTACACCCCGCTGGGGATGAACGACAGCTATCACCACGAAGTCGACGAGAAGATGGACGGCAAGCTCGACCGCATGTCCGTCGTCTACTACCAGCGGGACGGCGCGGGCGAATGGATGCCCGGATGGACCCCCGGCGATCCGCCGCAGGTGCCGTTCGTGCGGGCGTCCGGCGGAATGATCTCGACGGCGGGCGACTATGTGATCTTCTGCCAGATGTTCCTCAACGGCGGCGAGTACGGTGGGCGGCGGTATCTCTCGGAGCAGACGGTGCGCCTGATGACGACGCCGAAGATCCGGGCCAACCCGGCCTCGAGCGGGCCGCCGTCATACTACGGGTATGGCTGGTCGGTGTCCGAGGAGGGTGTGTACTCGCACAGCGGCTCCGACGGAACCAACGCCTTCGTTGACCCGAACCAGGACCTGATCGTGCTGGTGTTCACGCAGACGCCGGGGGGAAGGAACCCGGTGCGCCGGTTTCGCGAGATCGTGAATCTGGCGATCGGGGGGTGAGAATTGAGTGGCATGAATGAAGCGAAGTGATACAGGATGAGAATTCTGCTCACGATCGCGCTGACGGTGTTCTTTCCGCCCGGCAGCTCAAGTACGGAAGCCCTCGATCAGGTTCCCATCTTTGCTTCGATCCAGCCCACGGCGCGCGCCCAGCGGTACCGACTTTTGGGGAAGGCCCGGCGGCCACCATCATAGAGATGATGCTCCGCGGCAGGACGACGCGGGCCATCACCTCCGGGCGCCGCAGGAAGGCGACAACCGGAAAAGTTGGTTCCCGGTTCCGGCCGTTGTTCCGCCATCGCTGTGTTCCTCCTGGTTCTCTTCAACGCTCGATGCAGGCTTCCGGTAGCGGGGGCGGCGGGCTGGGTCGCGCGCGCGGCCCGACCCGGCCGAATCCAGAGATGAACGCGAGAACGCCGTCCGCAGTGCGTAGCGTCGGCCTACGGCAGCCTTCGATCTTGGCGCAGCAGGTTTGGGTCGCCCAGCGCCATGCTGCTGAACCTCGTCGGGCCCAGTCCGGTGCGGTCGAGGAAGGTGCTACGGCAGCGTCGTACGCAGGTGGCTCGGACACATCCACGTCCCCCACGCCCTCGTCCCCCACCGAGGTCACCAGCCCCAACGGCTGCATCAAGCGCCGCTACCGCCACCAGGATGTCGCCACCCCCTACGAGAAGTTCAAGTCACTGCCGGCGCCGAACGCTTCCTCCGGCCCGGCGTCACCTTCGAACCCTCGATCAGCTCGCCGCGGCCGCCAGCGACCTCGACGCTGCCAAAATCGTCCAGCGCGCCCGCGACGACCTGTTCCGCCTCGTCGGCGGATCGCGGCGCAAGTTACGGCAGGAAGTCACGTAACTCCAATTTAGCTTAGCTAGATCTCGTCCATTTTATGCGCGTAAGCGCAACTTTTTCAGGCCTTTAGCCTGGGATCCGGGTGGGTTTTCGAGGTGTTTGCGGCTTAGTGGGCGGTCTCGATGGGTGGTGACAGCGCCCGTGCGGCCCATGGGGGCTGCGAGTCCCTCCGACTCGCTTGAGCCGGTCTCGAAGGAGGGCCGTCGAGGTCGCCCCGCCGTTTCGAGACCCTTGAGGAGGCCAGAGCGGTGATCGGGGCCTTCATCGAGCGATACAACAACAGCTGGCTTCTCCAGCGGCACGGGTACATGACCCCGGCCCGGGTCCGTGAGAAAGCTCACCAGAAGGGCGGCCTGATGTCTAAGCCGTCACCTTGTCCAGGAAACCGGGACCGGTACAACACGAAATTATCCTTAGTCGTTGCGATTCGAATCCGACAGAGGCCGGATGGCCATCACGGTCGGGTAAAGGTCATGCGTGACCAAAAACACTTGTCCCTGCGGGCCCATGACGGCGTGGCTGGCCGATTTGGGCAGGAACAACGACTTCAGATAGCTGCCGGTGTTGAGATCGTACAGGTCAATCCAGAATAGCTTGAGTCGCGTGTTTCCGCCGAACAGCACCGCGAGTGTATCTCCATGTACCGAAAGTGAAATCCCAGAGAAAGTTGGATCACGAGTCATTGGCGCATCCCTCGGCGGGAAGTCCGTGTGCTCGATATACGGACTTGCAAGGTCCGGCACTTCACGCCAAAAGGTGAACCACCCATTGCCGATCTGGAAACCGAATACCCAACGGTCTTCCTTCCAGTGAGCGACGGATCCTGTCCGCTGGCGCATGGAAAGGCCCTCAAAGCCGAGCGGCAAATCCACTGATTCCACGGTCTTGCCTTCCCGATCGACTAGGACCCAGGGGACCGAAGCTGGAGTGTTCATCACATATAGTCCCGATTCGAGCACCGCAACCCCGAAGACGAGTCCCGTGCGCAGATCATATCCGACTTCGCCAACAAGATCCCCGTCGTAGCTGAGGTTCATTATCTTCCCATTCCCGTAGTCGACGAGAACCAAGCCTCCGTTGACGTCCAACGCCATCGCACGTGCCTCTCGCAACTCGCCTGGGCCGCGACCCTCCGTTCCCCAACTCCAGCGGAGCTGCCCTCTGTCGTCGAGATGATGAATCCTGGATAGAAGATGATCCATGAAGAACACGCCTCCACGATCATCGGGCACCAGGTTTCCGGCGGACGACAGGAGCGTATCTCCTACTCCACCGAACGTCCACAGCGTGTCCCACGCGGCCTCGAGATCGGTCCGCGAACCCTGACCCCGCTCAAAGATGGGAACCTGATCGAGGGCTTCCGCACTCATGCCGCCAAGCGGGAAGACCGCCGTCAGCGCGATCGTGAGCAGGATTCTCATCGAGCATTCATTTCCAGCATGTTCGTCAGACGTCCGATCACCCCTGCGTCAGAGCCAATGTGCTCCAAGCCAACAATGTGACCGGTTGAATCGACCACCAACGCTATGGGTGTAGTATCGAACCCGGTAGCTCGGAGAAGGGGCGCGATGGCACGTGCACGGACGACGGAATGGGGAAACCGGGTGCTCCCGACTTCGACTGCGTCCCTAACCGCTGCTCGTGAACCGCTTTCAAGGATCACTAGCCCGCGCATGGGAACCCGGCGGGCTTCCAGTGTATTGGCGAGTACTGCGAGGCTCTGAGACACTTGGATGCAATCGCGTGCGTGGGCTACGACAAGCACCCCTCCACCGCCCGCCGCGATCGTTTTCCGGTGAGCCATGAGTTCATTTTCGGCCCGATAGTCGAAAACAGTGCTGGCCGCGAACAGCAAGGACCACGAGCGGGCAAGCGATCAAGACGACCGTGCCCTCGCGATCACGAAAGGTCTTGGCACACAACGACTTAGGTCTCCTTGGTTCGACCCGGTTGTGTTTGTGGACTCAATCTGCGGTGGTCTCCGAGGAACCACCAGACCAAGCCAGTCCGAGTAGGAAGAATACACCCCTAGACCTGATTCCGCAAGGGCGAGTCTTGTCCAGCGTGTCTTGTCCAGCGGCGAGTGAGCCTGAACTCGGCGCCGGTTTCCAGCGGGAGATGAGCCTGAAGTCCGGGGCGAAGAGATCGGGCGTGGCTGGGAGTTCGACGACGCGAAGGTTGCGGCGGCGCGCGCGGAGCTGGAGACCGATTTGGAACGCTCCCTGTTCGACGGTTTTGTAGGAGTCAAGCGCGGGTCCGCGAGATGCGCGATCGGGCCGTTGCGGCACCACGCGAGGAGCCCCGCAGCAGTACGGAGGTTCGCCGATGAAGGCGCAACGCCGGTGTCCAGCGGGCCGTCCGGGAACATTTGCGGCGGGTATTGCCGTGTTTCTGGCGGTCTTCATGTCTGGGCCTCCGGCGGTCGCTCAGGAAGGCGGGGACACGCTGACTCTTTGGCAGGTCGAAACCCGGACGACTATCCGAGGCTGATCGAACAGCACACGCCACCGATGACTCGGGCGCTAAATCCGGCCACTCTTGTTATCCGCTACTCCAAAATGCTCAAGGTGCCGTTGCCGCCTACGCTGGCGGTGCTATTCGGTGGAAACACGCGACTCAAGCTACACTGGATTGACCTGTACGATCTCAACAGTGGCACCCATCTGAATTGAAATCGTTGTTCCTGCCCTAACCGGCCAGCCACGCCGTCATGGGACCGCAGTGGCAAGTGTTCCTGGTCACGTATGACCTTTACCCGACCGTGATGGTCATCCGGCCTCGTGCGGATGCGAATCGTTAATCCGCCCGCTTCCTCCAGTACCGCGCCAGCCCCCACCACGAATCCCGGAACCCGGAGGCGGTGGCGTAGAGGTCGAGATGGTCCTCGTTCACTCGCTCTCGCAGCCCGGCGGTGATCCATTCGGCGAAGGCGCTGGCCCGCTCCGCATCATCGGCAGGCAGGCCCACCCGTCCGCCCCCCACCCCCTCACCCACCCACGCGGCCCACGCATCCAGCCCCGCCCTCAGTTCGGCGAAATGCGCGGCCACGTCCCCATACGCGCCGAAGTGCGTCGCGACGATCCGCTCGGGACCCCACGCCATCACCCTCTCCATGCTGGACTTCCACCTCTCCACGTCGATATCCGGCGGCGGCGTCACCGGCACCGCGGGACCGCCCTCGATGCGGATCCCGCCCACGTCGCCCACCCACGCGGTCGCCGTAGCGGCCTCGTAGTAGGCCACATGGTGCCTGGCGTGCCCGGGAACGTACGCCACCTCAAAGCGGCGGCCACGCTGGTGGCCACCTCGGCGGCCCCCCAGCACGACCGTGTCCCCCTCGTCCACCACCCGTAGCGACTCGCGCGGCACGGGCAGAAACTCGCCCCACAGCTCCGCCATCCTCTCGCCGTAGATCCGCCCGGCCGATGCCAGCAGGCGCGAAGGGTCGACCATGTGGGGCGCGCCCACCGCGTGTACGTAGACCTTGGCGCGGGGCGCTTCCCGCACGATCGCGCCCGCCGCCGTCGCGTGGTCCAGGTGGATGTGGGTGAGCAGGACCGCGCGCACGCTCTCCAGCGAGTGTCCCATTTCGGCCAGGCCCGCGCCCAGCGCCTCCAGCCGCGCCTCCGGCCCGGGATCGACCAGCGCGACCCCGTCGTCCAGCTCCAGCACCCCCACCCCGATGATGCCGGGGAGCCCCTGGTGGTGCAGGTCGACGATGCTGGCGCCGCCTCCGATGCGGGTAACCGTCACCGGCGCGTCATTTCCCGATCTCCGTCGGCTGCGCCCACACGAGCATCCCCCCGCCCACCGTCACCCGCTCCCGCCGTCGCTCGTCATCGGCCCCCTGTGCGTGCCCCACTTCTCGAACCACTTGCGCAGGTAGAGCTGGGTGCGCAGGAAGTTCGACGGCCGCGAACTGGTGCCGTGCCACTCGTCCGGGAAGCGGATCATCACGGTCGGCACGCCGATGTACTGGAGCGCCTGGTAGAACTCCTCGGTCTGCGCCATCGGGGTGCGCAGGTCCCGCTCGCCGGTCAGGAACATGGTCGGCGTGGTCACGTTGCCGACGTAGAAGATCGATGACCGGTCGATCCACTCGGCCGGGTCCTCCCAGAAGGGCTTCTCGAAGGTGCGCAGGTAGGTGATCGCGTCCGACGTCCCCATCGCCGACATCCAGTTCACGATGGGGCAGTTGGCGGACGCCGCCCGGAAGCGGTCGGTGTTGCCGACGATGTAGCTCGTCAGGATCCCGCCGCCCGAGCACCCGTAGACGAAGAGGTTTTCGCCATCGATGTAGTCGCGCGCGAGCATCTCGTCGACGCCCTCCATAAGGTCGGGGAAGTCCGCGCCGGGGTAGTCGTGGTTGATCGCGTTCGCGAACTCGGTGCCATAGCCGGTTGAGCCGCGCGGATTCGTGTACAGGACGACGTAGCCGTTCGCCGCGTGCTCCTGAAAGGCGAAGTTGAACCCCCCGTTGTACATGCTGTGGGGCCCGCCGTGGATCGCGAGCATGAGGGGATAGCGCTGCGCCGGATCGAAGTCGGGCGGCTTCACGATCCACCCCTGGACGTCGAACCCGTCCGTCGATTCGTACCAGATCTCCTCGACCTCGCCCAGGCCGACGTGGCCCAGGACGTCCTCGTTCACCTCGGTGAGGCGCACCGGGCTCTCGGGCGCGGAGAGGTCGAAGCGGTAGATGTCGCCGGGCTCGTGGTCGGTGGAGATGACGCCGGTGGCGGTGCCGTCGTCCGCGAACGAAGACAGAGCGAAGAGGTGCTTGCCGGAGGTGAGTTCGCGAACCCCGCCGTCCACCGACACGAAGTGCAGCTGCCGGTACCCGTCGCGGTTGACGTTGAAGTAGAGGCCGCTGCCGTCCTTCGCCCACATCAGCCCGCGCGACTGCCGGTCGTAGTCGCCCGAGATGACCCGCGAGCCCGACCCGTCCCGGTTCATCAGATGGATCTTCTGATTGCGGTAGGTGTCGCGGTGCGCGTCGATCCCGGTATACGCGATCAGCGAGCCGTCGGGGGACGGCATTGGGCTGGCATCGGGGCCGCGGCGGTTCGTCAGGCGGCGGATGTCTCCGGTGGCCACCGAAACCGCGTAGATCTCCGACTCCTGCCAGTGTTCGGGGCGGTCGGCGTCCTCTTCCCGGAAGGAGGTGAAGTAGATCTCGGTGCCGTCCGGCGACCACTGGATCGAGGAGTGGTTCCAGTCGCCGTCGGTGAGCTGGCGCGGGGTGCCGCCGCCCGCGGGGACCACGAAGACGTGCGTCCACCCGGTGTCGACGTACCCCTGCCGGTCGCGCTTGTAGGCCGCCCGCTCCACCACCTTGGGCTCGCCGACCCAGTTCGCGCCCTCCGGCCTCCGGGGCAGCGAAACCCCGGCGAAGTCGGCCCGGTCCGGCACCCTGCTGGTGAACGCGATCCACTCGCCGTCGGGTGACCAGAGCGGGTTGGAGGGACTGCGTTCGAGCCGGGTGACCGGGGTGACCGCGCCCTCCGCGTCCATCCAGCCGGACGAAGATCTGGGAGCCGCGGGGCTCTCCCGGCGCCGTGAAGAGGATGCGGGTGCCGTCCGGCGACCACTGCGCGCCGCTTCCGTTCAGAAGGCGCCGCTTCCGGGTCCCGTCCGCATTCATGATCCACAGCGACGACTCGCGCCGGTCGTCGAGCTTGTCGACCCAGCCCAGCGTGTAGACGATCTGCGTGCCGTCCGGCGAGATCTGCGGGTTCGAGACCGTCTCCATGTCGAGGTACTGCTCGAGGGAGAGGGGCTGCTGGGCGGGGACGGGGGTGGGGGCCGCGGCCAGTGTGGCGACGGCGAGCGCCAGGGCGCCGAGGGCCGGAGCCGCCAGGGTGGGATTCGGATTCCTCATCGGTCATCTCCTTCTCTCATGATGGGTTGCCCGGGAAATACGCCCTCGACGAGGGCACCGTCCCGCACAACCGGCACACCGTTCACAACCACAAATGCAAAGCCGCGGGACGGAGTCGCCGGGGCGTCGTAGTCGGCCATGTCGAGCACCGTTTCCGGGTCGAAGACCGCGATGTCGGCGTCGGCGCCCACCTGCACGCGGCCCTTGGCTGCCATCGCGGGGGCGGCGCCCTGGACCCGGCGCGCCGGCATGATCGTCATCTTGGCCAGCGCGTCCATCATGCCGATCACGCCCCGGTCGCGCGAGTAGTGTCCCAGAATGCGCGCGAAAGTCCCCGCGCCGCGCGGATGGACCGCCACATGCAGGAACGGGATGCCGTCGCTGGCGGCGATCACGTCCGGCTGTGCGACGATCCACTCGCTGGTCTCCTCGCTGCGGCCGTGGATGACCACCCAGCCCCCCTGCTCGCGGTACTCGGCGAAGGTCTGCGCGTTGAGGCGCTCGGCCTGCCCCGGCCACTGCAGGCGCGCGTACTCGGCGTCTTCGAGCCCCACCCAGGAATCGAAGAGAGCGGACTCGATGAAGGTGGACGACGCCGTGTACGGATACGCCTCGGTGGTCACGTCGACGCCCCGCTCCCTGGCCCCCCGGATCATGCCCAGGGCCGGTTCCGCCATTTCCCCGGCCGACGAGTTGAGATGGACGATGTGGAGCGACGCGCCGGTGGCGGCCGCGTTCGCGATCACCTCCTGGAAGGGGCCGAGCGTGCCGCCGCCCTCCGCGCTCCGGAGGTGCACATACGCCGGGACCTCCCGGGCCGCCGCCGACTCGAAGAGATCGAAGATCTCGGTGCGCGTCGCGCCGGGGGTGTAGGTGATCCCGAAGCCGTATCCCAGCCCCCCCTCCGCCAGCCCCGCCTCCATCAGCGCCGCCAGCTCGGCGACCTGCCCGTCGTCCAGCGCCTCGTAGATCACATCCGAGCCCATCGACTCGTTCTGGCCGGGCGGCAGCGTGGGCTGGTGCCCCGTGTCGATCCCGGTGAGGAGCCTGGTTCGGGCTCCCGGGTGGCTCACCGTCGCGCCGTAATGGATCAGGGCACGGCCCTCGCGCGACGCGTACCAGGGCGCGACCGGGTAGACCCCCACCTCCATCTCGAGCGCGGTGGTCACCCCGTCGAGCGCCTGCAGTCGGGCGCTGACCGGGTCCTGGCCGTGTGCGTGCAGATCGATGAACCCGGGCGCGACGATCATCCCGGTTGCGTCCAGCGTGTCGCGGCCGCGCAGAGGCTCCTCGCCGATCTCCGCGATCGTGCCGTCGGTGATGCCGACGTGGCGCGGCGCGTCGAGCCCCGTCTCCGGGTCCATGACCCGCCCATGGAGGATAACGACATCATGGGGGGCGGGACCGCAGGCTGCGACCAGCAGCAGGGGCAGGAGCATCCACGCCACCCCAGGTCCCTCAGCTGTCCGGTATGTAAAGTCTGCCTTACAGAATGTCATGTTAACCATACTTTCCGGTGCTTTCGCCGCGCTCATTGCTGTACGGTGCTCGTGCGTTGTCATGGCGCTGCGGCATTCCGAAGGATGTCCAATCGAAGTAGGTTGCTCCGGACCCGCAAGTCAGGGAGCAACTACGAATGAGACACGGCCTCGCACTCCTTCTGGCCTTCACAGGCGCCATCGCCCCCCCGCCCCACACCGCCACCGCCCAGTCGCAGGCGACCACGGGTGTCATACGGGGCGTGGTCCTGGACCCCGCGAACGCCGCCGTCGCCGGCGCGACCGTCCAGATGACGCACCGCGAGACCGGGCTCGTCACCACCGTGCGCACCACCCCTTCCGGCACCTTCGTGCGCCCGCTCCTCCCGCTCGGCACCTACGACATCGTCGCGCGCACCGAGGGCCAGCTCTCCGCCGCGACCGCCACCGGCCTCGTGCTGCGCGTCGGCGAGGAGCTGGCGCTGACGCTGCGCATCGAGGCGGTCCGGCTCGCGGGCATCACCGTCGAGGCCGAGCGCGCCCAACTCGTGCAGACCGAGGACGTCACCAGCTCGACGCGCCTGTCGGAGGAGATCGTGGACGGGCTGCCGAACAACGGGCGCAACTACCTCGACTTCGCGCTGCTCACCCCCGGGGTCGCGATCTCGCAGGGTCCCGATGGCGACGAGCTCAACATCAGCGGCCAGCGCGGGATCTTCAACAACTTCATCGTCGACGGCGCCGACTTCAACAACCCCTTCTTCGGCGAGCAGCGGGGCGGCCAGCGCCCGGCCTTCACCTTCAGCCAAGACGCCATCGAGGAGATGGTGGTGGTGAACCAGGGGGCCGCAGCCGAGTTCGGGCGGTCCGCCGGCGGGTTTGTGAACGTAATCACAAAGTCGGGCACCAATGAGCTGGAGGGTTCGGCCCACTACTACGGGCAGTGGGACGGGGTGTCCGCCGCGTACCCGGAGGGCCTGCAGGCGGGCGAGCCGGACTTCTTCCGCTATCAGTTCGGCTTCACCCTCGGCGGGCCGATCGTGCGGAACCGGGCGTTCTTTTTCGTCGCCTACGACCAGCAGGCGGCGACCGAGACGAAGCAGACCCACCGGCTGGTCAACGACCCGGCGAACCTGGCGAAGCTGCGTGGCTTCCTGGACACGCAGTGGCCCGGGCTCTTCGAGGACGAATTCGGACCGATCACCCGCACCAACGACGCGCGCGCCCTGCTGGCCAAGGCCGATCTGCACATCGACGGGCGCAACCAGCTCTCCTTCAAGTACAACTACAACTGGTCGGAGCAGCTCAACGGGACCTTCGACGTGGACTCGTGGGGGCTGTCCGCCAACGGCATCGAGACGGACGAGGCGCATGCCTTCAACGCAAGCTGGCGGTCGCTGCTCAGCAGCACGCTGTCGCACGAGATGCGCCTGCAGTGGGCCAGGGAGGACCGGGTGCGCTGGTACGACGGCCCGCTCATGCCCCGCGCCACCGTTCCCGCGCCGCCGCAGTTCAATGCCCTGGGCGGCCGCCCCTTCCCCGACATCGGGATGGACTTCGCCGACGGCTTCCGCATCGGGCTCCCCTTCTTCCTCCCCATCGATCCGGCGTACGACACGCGCCTGCAGATCGTGGACAACTGGTCGTGGCTGGTGGACCGGCACCTCTTCAAGGCGGGCGCCGAGTACAACCGGACGGGGATCACGCAGCAGTTCATCGGCTTCGCGAACGGGCGCTACATCTTCGATTCGGTCGATGGTTTCATCAACTTCGCGACCCACGGCAGCGGGTATGTGACATGCTCGGATGGGTCGGACAGCGCGACCGGGAGCTGTCCGGAGGGCACCGACATCACCGGGCCGGTGCTCGTCTACCTCCAGTCCGGGACCGTGCCGGGGGTGGCGCCGGAACGGCTGGGCAGAGGCGACTTCGGCGTCGACGAGCTCGCTTTCTTCGTGCAGGACACCTGGAAGCCGAGCGACCGGCTGACGCTGAACCTGGGGCTGCGCTGGGAGGGGACCTGGCACCCGGCGGTGACCGTGAAGCCGGAAGACACCTTTTTCGGCCCCTACCTCTCCGATCCACGATTCCCCTCGGACGGAGCGATCCCCGACGACCTGGACAACTTCCAGCCGCGCTTCGGCCTGGCGTGGGACGTAACCGGCGACGAGCGCACCGTGGTCCGGCTGAACGCCGGCGCCTACCACTCGCGCATCCCGATCCTGGTCTTCGCCCAGAGCGTGACCACCAACGGCGCCTTCCAGCAGATCTTCTTCCGCAGCAGCTTCGGCCTGCCGGGACAGGGTCCGCCCGCGATCGGCGAGCTCATCGACGGGAGCACGACGGAGCCCTTCCTCCCCGACATCCACGCCACGGCGAAGGACCTTGAGCTTCCGCGGACATGGTCGTTCGCGGCGGCCCTCGATCGCGAGCTCGCACAAGGGCTCGCCGGGAGTCTCTCCTACCAGCACGCGCGCACCGACGCCCTGTTCCGGTTCGTCAACCGCAACGACGCCGTCTTCGGGTCGCCCTTCGGGATCGGCACGCACCCGGGCGGAGGGGGAATCGGCACGCTCACCGTGGCCGAGAGCACCGCGCGCTCCCGCTACCACGCGCTGACCGCGGGGCTGCGCGGCCAGGGTGCCCTCGGTCGCCGCCTCACCTTCGACGTCAGCTACACCTTGTCATTCGACCGGTCGGACGACGATAACGAACGCGACCCCTTCACCTTCCGCTATGCCGACGCATCAAACCTGGCGCCCGAATACGGCTGGTCCGACCGTGACCGCCGCCACAAGGCCACC
This sequence comes from Gemmatimonadota bacterium, assembly GCA_022823225.1. GTDB lineage: Bacteria > Gemmatimonadota > Gemmatimonadetes > Longimicrobiales > Gaopeijiaceae > Bin94. Next base: position 44,712 of record JAJDXM010000032.1, on the reverse strand, counting down.
GGATACCTGGCGTTCGCGCTGCCCGGCCGGGTCGCGTTCAGCAACATCGTGCGGTATCTCTCGGCGTCGCCCGTCTCGGAGAGCTGCGGGGAGCGGGGTTCGCGCGCCAGCGAGCCATCGGACCGGCTCTGCGCCGACGGCTCGATCCTGGAGCGCAACACGCTGCGCCGCGAGAACGAGTTCTTCACCTGGGACGTGAAGGTGTCGCGCCCGTTCGCGCTCGGCGGCGGCCGCACGATCGAACCCGTCTTCGAGGTCTTCAACCTGACCAACGCGGACAACTCGCTCGACACCGCCCAGGGCTCGCTGCTCTTCAACTTCGATGGCGCGATCCGGAGCGGGCTGGGAGACACCCGGAGGGCGCAACTGGGGGCGCGGATCCGGTTCTGACGGGCGCGTAGCGGCGTGCTCTATCCTGAGCTCAGAACTCTCCCAGGTCGTACCAGTCGATTCCGCGATCCGGCACCCCGTCGGAGTCATCCGGTCCGACCTGGCGTTCGACCAACACAGCCAGGGTCCCCTCGAACAGGTCGAAGTCGACCATGCGATCCCTGACCTCGACCGTGCCGACAAACTCGACGCCATCGTAAACATCGATGAACGACGACTCCATCCGGCCCCGCCTCGTTGAAATCCAGAGGCGGCCCTGCCGGTCGAAGGTCTCCTGGCCGCGAGAGAGGTGGTACAATCTCGGTGTTTCGGAAAACCTCTCGACACTGGCACTAACGTCGGGGTCACTACCAATTCGTCGTCGGAACTCAATGAGTCCATCACGGTATTCCCCCACGTCCCTGTCGCCAGGGGGTTCAGCGAAGTACCTGGGGGCGCGCACCATGGTGGTATCGCCGCCCGGTCCCACAAACCCCATTGTGCCGCCACACCCCATGAACACCCAGGTATCGTCTCCAGCGCCGCCGACGGCAGGAAAACCGTAGTAGGGTAAACCATGTTCACATTCCGGGAACTCGGGCACACCTACAGGCTTCCACTCTCTTACCACGTCACCGGTGGCGAGGGAGATCTCGGCGGCCGCCATGACATCGCCCATGTGACCGGAGAACATGCCTCGCCCCCATCCGTCGGTGTACGCGCCGAGTACCGTGGTCTCGGAGAAGGAAACAGGAACAAAGATGCTCAGCATGTGCAACGGCACTTCCGCCACCAACTCCCCCGCTCTGGTAAACACGAAGAACCTCCGGCGCGAACTGTCGGTAAACCCGATCAAGCCATTGGTCCCGCGAATGACCCGCGCTGGGGCAAGAAACTCGCCCGGACCTTCACCCTTGTTTCCGAAGCGTCCGACCGTCGCGCCTGAAATGTCGACACAGTCGATCTTCGTTTCATAGGTGTCTATGGTACAGGCCGTCTGTTCGTCGAGAAGGGCGACAGTCTCACTCGTGCTGTACGGCACGTGGGCGGATCCGGTCAGGGAGGGCTCGAACGTCTCGCCGACTGGCTCGGTCACGTCGGCGGGAGCGTCGCAGCCGACCAGGGCGATTGCGATACACGTTGTCAACAACCGTCGGTTGAGACACCGTTTGCCTTCAGACCTTGTTGCGCGTCCGCACTGTCTCATGTCTCTACCGCTTTCGATGTCGGGTCCAGCTGACTCGGGTGGAAATCTGCGCAGCCCACTGTCATCCGCGCTCCACCCGCACCGTCACGATGTCAACGTTGTGGTACTGATGGTGTCGGACCGACGTGGCATGATGCCGGAGCAGCGCCAGTGACAGGTCGCGTTCGCTGGTGGGATCGGGCCGGGCGCCCAGGACCACCATCTCGTTCTCGAGGTTGCCGGACTTGGTCCCGGCGGTGAACTCCAGCAGCGCGCCCAGACGGGTGTTGCGCGCCACGACCCGCAGGCGGCGTTCCTCTGCCGTGGCCGTGGCTTCTTCCTCCTCCTGACGCAGAAGGCTCAGCATCGCCTCTTCGGAAGCCGCGCGCAGACGGTCCTTCGCCTTCTCGCCCCACTTGTACCGTTCGGCAAATCCCACCAGGAACCGGTCGAGATCCGGCAGGCTGTCCGGACGCAGCGCCACCTCGGTCCTGTGACGCCGGGGTCCGGTGAACTCCAGAAAGAGGCTCAGGAGCAGGACGGTCAGGCCACCGGCGGTGAGGCCGTTTGCCAGCATGCGGCCGGCGGGGGTCGCCAGGTGGCTTGGGAAGATCGCCTGGAACTGAATGCCGACTCCGATCCAGAACGCGAGCCCCGCGACGATCGATAGCGGCCGCTCGATGTCCTCGCGGAAGAGGATGCGCATGCCCTGCACGAAGACCAGCGCGAAGATGACGACGATGTAGGCGCCCAGCACCGGGGCCGGGATCGACAGAACCAGAGCCGCGATCTTGGGCACAAAGGCGAGGCCGACGAAGATGGCGCCGATATGGATCCCGACCCTTCTGGCGGCGACGCCGATTCCGGTCGCCATCGCGATCCCGGCATGGTAAGGCCACGGAGGCAGTACGCCTGCAAACCCGGACAGGAGCGTGCCCGCGCCACAGGCGGCCACCGAACCCTGGACCCTGCGGAAGTCGACGGCCTTGTCTTCACGATACGATAGCCGTTGCATACGGACGGAATCGCTGACCTGCCTGACCGTGATCACGAAGGTGACGAAGAGGAAGCCGGGCAGAAGCAGCCAGAAGCCGGCGTCGAAGCTCATGTCCAGCCCGGATGTGGCGACCCCCGGGATGCCGATCCAGCGGGCTTCGGCCACCCGTCCGAAGTCGAGGATTCCAAAGAGCGCCGCAGTGACGCAGCCCGCACCGATCCCGATCACCGGCGTCCACGCGCGAACCAGCCGCGGACCGCGTAGCATCAGGCCCAGAACGCACAGAAGGGTCACGGCGGCGACGGTCGGGGCCGCTGCAGCCGGCGCGTCTTCGGGTACCCGCGTGAGCATGGCGAAGCCCATCGGGATGACCGTTACCGCCACGAGCGCGGTCAGGGTCCCCGATATCGCCGGCGTGATGATGCGCCTGAGGAGCGCCAGCCTGGCCGCGAAGGCAAGCTGGCAGAGCGCCGACGCGACGACCAGCACACCCAGCAGCGGTGGCCCGCCCGCGACCAGGGCGAGAACCGCGACCCCGATGGCGGCACCGGAAACCCCCATCACGGTGAGGTTCCCGCCACCGACCGGGCCCACCCGCCGGGACTGAACGATGGTGAGCATCCCCCCGATCACCATGCTCGCGAAGATCGCCCACTGGAGGTACGCGTCGCTCTGGTCAGCCACGCGCGCCACGATGGTGGTGACCACGACGACCGGCACGGTGACCAGGATGGCGGTCTGCAAGCCGACGATCAGCGAGAACGGGCGGGGCGGGACCTCGTCCGCCGCGTAGCGGAGCTTGTCGCCTTGCCTTGTCTTGTGGGCTGTCATGGGTGGCCTCCTGGCCTGTCAGTGCGAATGCCTAGGACTTCGGGATCTCCTTGTCCGGATCCACGAACGGCCGCGGAACCACGGTGGCGTCGCGCTCGCCGTCGGGCGTGGTCACGCTCAGGCGCGTCCCCAGCACGGCCGAGGCGGCGGGCACCATGGCGTAGCCGATGTTCCTGCCCAGGCGGGGCGAATGGACCGCCGAGGTGACGAACCCGATCACATCGCCGTCGGCGCGCCCGGGTCCCGTCCCGCGAACCGGCCAGCGCGTCATGTTCAGATCAAGCGCATCGCCCGCGATCTCGACACCGGCCAGCTTCCGCTTCGGCCCCTCCGCCGCGATCCGCGCCAGCGCCGCGCGCCCGATGAAGTCGCCTTCCTGGTCATGGTCCACCTGCCACCCCAGCCCGACCTCGTACGGGTTGTTCTCCAGCGTCATGTCGATCCCGTAATTGAGAATCCCCGCCTCGATACGGCGGATGTCCGACGGGCCGGTCGGCGAAATCCCCAAGTCGCGCCCAGCCTCCATTACGCGGTCCCAGAGCTCGACCCCGCGGCTGCCGTCGCGCAGGTAGATCTCGTAGCCGACCTCGCCGCTCCACCCGGTGCGCGTCACCACCACGGGTATCCCGTCGAGATCCGTCTCCAGGAACCAGTAGTAGCGCAGCTTCAGGACGTCGTTCCCGAAAAGTCTGCGGACGACTTCCTTCGACTTCGGCCCCTGCACCTGCATCGGCGACACATCCGGTTCGCGGATCTCGACGTCGAGGCCCGAATTCAGCGCGACGCCCTTTGCGTACAGCAGCACGTCGCTGTCTGCGAGCGCCAGCCAGAAGTGGTTCTCGCCCAGCCGGAGCAGGACCGGGTCGTTCACGATGCCCCCGTCGGCGGCGCCGATCAGGACGTACTTCCCCTGCCCGACCGCGCACTTCGACAGGTCGCGCGGGGTGAGCAGGTTGGTGAATTCGAAGGCGTCCGGCCCGGTGATCTCCACCTGCCGCTCGACGCTGACGTCCCACACCGTGACGCCGTTCAGCAGCTTCTCGTATTCGGCGTGCAGGTCGTCGTAGCGGGTGGGCAGGAACATGTGATTGTAGACGGTATAGCTTTGGCAGCCGGCGGCCAGCGTGGCTTCGAAGTAGGGAGAGCGGCGGAGGCGCGCGCCGCGCTGGATCAGGGACATGTCGAAGGTGGGGGGCATGGGGATGTCTCGGGATCTGTGGGTGGATGGATTCGCGGTCTGGGATGGCCGGATTCCTCGGCCCGCAATCATAGCCGGCCGCCCATGCGCGCGGCCAGCCCTTCCCGGCCCTGCCGGCCCGGCGGAGCAGCAGTCGCGTAGCTGATCAGCGCTCGATCGGGTAGATCTCGATCAGAGTTTCGTCAAGGGCGCCCTTTGCCTGGACGAGTACCCGGTCCTCCGAAATATCCAGAACGTGCAGGCGCACGGGCATCGTGATCCGCTTCTTCCGTTCCCACGCTTCGCTGAAACCGACCCAGACCACCTGGTCCTGAAACGGGTCAGGGTACTCCCGGATCCACAGTAGGCCGTCGGCGCCGCCCTTCATGGCGGAAAACGCGGGAAGGGTGGGGCGGGCCGGCAGGTCCTCGAGCAGGCGCTCCGATCTGAACTCGTTCGCCCGCAGGGTATCGCTGGCGAACCGCACCCAGTCTGCCTCAGCGCTCTCTCGGGGCTGCTCGAATGAGACGACTTCCACGGGGGTCCCGGCCTCGTCGTAGCGCGTGATCGTGATCGAGTCGGTGTCCGCCAGGTAGGCGTAGCGATCGGTGACGGCAGACACGGCAGTCCGTCCGAAGATCACGGGTTCCCAGCTGCTAGCCAAGTTGCCAGCGTCGTTATAAACCTCCCTCAACGCCCACCGCTCTTCACCGGGACGGGTGCCCTCGAAGACGACCTCCCCGTCAGAAAGACGAACGATCCTGTATGTCACCGGCTGCCGGATCTCCATCGGCCCGGCGGGCAAGCGATCACCGCGCCATCCCATCTCCCAGATTTCGATCAGCACGCTGTTTCCGAAGGCTCCAACGATCCTGCTCATTTGATAAGGGATCGGTTCGAATTTCGTCACCCCAATGTACCTCCCGGACGCGTCGAGCCGGGTTATTCGCAAGTGGAATGCGTCCGAGGTGACCAGTCCGTCCGCGTGGCGAGCGATCGAGTTCAGATTCATGTAGTCGCCGGGACCTTCTCCCTTCCTGCCGTGCCGGGAAAGCAGCCGGCCCGCAGCATCCAGGATCAGGACTTCGTGCGACATGACATCCGCGATAGCGATCCCGTCGCCGAAGAAAACCGCTCCGGAGACCCGGCCCAGCGGGAGGGACTCGTCCGACCCCACCACCAGGCTTGGTTCCGCGGCGATCCGGAACGACTCGTCACCAGGCCACGCGGAGAACAGGTCCGCGGCCTCCGCGCGACCCGTGGCCTCCGGGTCCGATCGCTCGCCCAGGCAGGCGGCGCAGAGCACCAGACAGGAAAGGGCGAGGGTCGGTTTCGGGAACGTGAGCGTGCGCTTCAATGCGTTCTCCCCGCGGGCCTGCGCCCGCTGACCAGGTTGTCGGCCGGACTGCCGTGAACGGGCGGGCGGCGCGTCGGATCCGACGATCGGCGGTCAACTACTAAAACTATAGTAGAATATGGGGATGGTCCGCGCGAGTGTCAACCAGGCGCATGGCCGCCCCTCATCGACGGCATGTCCCCATCGCAGCTCAGCCCGTCCGCTCAAGCGCCCACAGCTGCACGGATTCCACGCCGAGGTCGTCCGTGGCGAGTCCCAGGATGTAGTCCTCGCCGATCTCGAAGATGGTCAGCCCGGCGGGCGTCTCCATGAAGCCCAGGACGTGTCCTGCGGGGTCGAAGACGGTCCATGTCGGATTGGGCGTCTCTTCGCCGGGAAGGCTGTATTCCCGGACCCAGAGGTGGTCCAACAGGTCGGACGTGACTTCGCCAAAGGTGGGATAGCTGTCGGGCAGGGGCCGGTCCCCGTAGAACTCGCGCATTTGTGCACGTCGCTCCGGTCGCTCGGCCTCGGGAACCTCCGCGGCGCGGCTCTCGATGAGCGCTTCCACGTCCGCGGGAGTCGGAACGACGAGATCATGGTTCCGGCGGACAATGCGCTTCAGCGTGCCGTCGAGGTCGAAGGCCCTGATCTCGTAGGTGTCGTTCTGGGCCACGGCGGCCAGGGCGCCCCAGGCGAGGGCCGTCACCTGGTGCCCGAACGGAATCGTGGAGCCCATGCTGGAACCCTGGCCGGTGGATACATGAAACCACTCCTCCCCGGCGAAGGATCCCAGGGACGATCGCTCCTCCCCTTCCCCGTCCTTGATCCGGTAGTGGTCCTCCAGGCGGGTCAATCCGTAGGGGACTTCGTACCGCCCGACCAGATCGATGGTGAGGATGGCGCCGCCCGGCAGGACATCCTCCACGTTGTAGAAGGCCTCGCCCCGGTTCAGGGTGAAGGCGCGGCCGAGGTTGCCCGCGGAGTCGAGGACGGAAAGGCGGCGGCCCCGCGAATACAGCGCGAGCAACGAATCCCCGGGCCAGCGATGGAGCTGGCTGAGGATGGTGAACTCGCGCGGTCCTTCTCCGCGGCCTCCCCAGGTGGCCACATGGCGCCCCAGCTCGTCGAACACCCGCAACTCATTCGAGCCGCCGTTGGCCACGACGATCCGGCCATCGGGCATGATGAGTGCACCCCGGACCCGGTCCAGCAGATACGGATCCTCGCCTTCCAGCTGCCCGATCGAAACCGCCGGTTCCGCGCCGACCCGCCATCCGAGCCTGGAGCCCGAGGGTGGCCGTGGATTCTCGATGATTCGGACATCGGCGCTGTCCCGCACCGCGGGTTCCAATGCGGTCGAGTCTCCGGCGGGGGACGCTCGGTTCCCCGGGTCCGCGCACGCGACGGTCGCGAGGACAACGCTGGTCAGGCAGAACGGCAGCTTCATCGGATTCCCGGCGATCAATGGACCAAATGTATGGTCTACATGACAGAATGTAATGTTGACGTTACTACATCCGTTGCTGCAAGATCTCGCGGGCGGCAAGTTGGCCCGGGGCACCCGTGACCCCGCCGCCGGGATGGGTGCCGGAACCGCACAGGAAGAGTCGCTCCACCGGGGTCCGGTAGCGGGCCCAACCCGCGATCGGCCGCATGAACAGCAGCTGGTCGAGGCCCATCTGGCCGTGGTATTCGTCGCCGCGGGTTAGCCCGAGCTCGGTCTCGAGGTCGAGCGGCGTGAGGAGGCGGTGGTCGAGGATGCGGTCGCGCATGCCCGGGAGGAAGTCGTAGAGGGTGGCGAGCGTGGTGGAGAGGAGGGCGTCGCGCGCGGTGTCGGCGGGCCAGCCGGTGTCCTGTGCGGAGGGCGACGGCTGCTGCGGCCGAGGCTGGCCGGTTTCGCCCGGGCGCGAGGCTCCGGAGGGCCGAAGCTGGAAGGGCGCGTAGCGGATCTGGATGGAGGCGAGGTGGCGACCGGCCGGCGCGAGGGTTGGGTCGTGGAGCGTGGGGACGACGATGTCGAGGTGGGGACGGGGCGAGAAACGCCCATACTTGGCGTCGTCGCTGGCTCGCTCGAGGTAGTCCAGGGTCGGGGCGACGAGCGTGTGGCCGGCGAGGCGGCGGGCGGCATCGGAGAGAGGTGGGAGGGCGTCGAGGATGAGGTGCAGGATGGCGGTCGTTCCACGCATCCGGATGTTGGCCACCTTGCGGTTGAACTCGGGGCCCAGCCGCGGCGCTCCCACCAGGTCGAAGAAGGTGCGCCGCGGGTCGGCGCCCGAGACCACGCAGCCAGCCGGGATCTCCTCGCCGCCGGCCAGCACGACGCCGATTGCGGCACCGTCATCGACGACGATGCGCTCCACTTCGGCGCCGGTGCGAATCTCGGTCCCCTTTGCGCGCGCTGCGGCGGCCATCGCCCTGGCCAGCGCCCCAATGCCCCCCTTCAGGAAGGCCGATGAACGGAAGCCGTGTGGGTCGCTTCCGGTGGCGTGATAGAGGAGGCGAAAGGCACCGCCCATCGCGCTCGGACCCTGGCTGGCGCCGAGCAGGGCGGTGCTTCCCAGCATCCCCTTGAGTGCGTCGCTCTCGAACCAGTCGTCGAGCAGGTCGCGCGCGGGGAGGGGAAGGACGCGCAGCAGCTCCACGACGGTGCGCCTGCCGACCCGGGCCGCTTTCACCAGGGGTCGCAGCAGTCGGACGCGTTCCCGCGCGGTGAGGTCGTGAAGGGGTGGGGCGGGGTGGTCCAGGCCGATCCGCAGCACGCGGGCCATCTTGCGCAGGTAGCCGGCCCATTCCTGAAAGCGGGCCGCGTCTGTCCGGCTGTGCCGCGCGATCTCGTCCCGGGTGCGGGCAGGGTCGCGCCACAGCGTGAGGGCGTCGGCGCCGCCGAGGAGCGAGGTCGCCACGGCGGGGGGGTGCACCCACTCAAGACCGTGGCTGGCGAGGCCGAGATCCGCCACGATGTCGCGCCGGAAAAGACCCGCGTCCTGCGCAGCGACGTTCACCCGGCAACCCGGGAAGATCTCTTCGGTCGCGGCGGCGCCCCCGATGACCCCGCGCCGCTCCAGCACGAGGACGCGCTGCCCCGTCCGCGCGAGGAGCGCCGCCGTGACCAGCGCGTTGTGGCCCGCGCCCACGATGACGGCGTCGTGCCGGGTCATCGTGCGCCGCTCCGGCGACCCGCTCGCCCCCGCCCCAAATCTCCCATCACCACCCCGGCCGCCAGCTTCCCCGGCGCCCCCATGATTCCCCCGCCCGGGTGCGTCCCCGATCCGCACTGGTAGTAGCCCTTCACCGGCGTCCGGTACTTCGCGTACCCCGCCACCGGCCGCAGGAAGAAGAGCTGCGACGGCGTCAGTTCGCCCTGGAAGATGTTCCCCTGCGAGAGACCCGTGGTGCGCTCGATGTCCAGCGGCGTCACCACCTGACGGTGCAGGATGATGTCCTTCAGGTTGGGGACATACCGGGCCAGCGTGTCGATGACCGTGTCGCCGAAGGCCTCGCGCTTTTCGTCCCAGGTCCCCTCACGCAGCTCGTAGGGCGCGTACTGCACGAAACACGACATGACGTGCTTGCCGGGCGGCGCCATGGCCGGATCGATCGCCGAGGGGATGACGATGTCGATGTACGGCTCGCGCGAGAAGTCGCCGTACTTGGCGTCGTCGTAGGCGCGTTCCAGGTAGTCGATCGAGGGGCTGATCGAAACGGCGCCGCGTAGGTGCGGGCCGTGGCCGGGCATGCAGCTGAAGTCGGGGGCCGCGTCGAGCGCCAGGTTCACCTTCCCCGACGAGCCGCGGAAGCGGTAGCTGCGCACGCCTTCCACCACCTCGGCCGGGAGCTCGCTCTCGTCGACCAGATCGAGGAAGGTGCGGCGCGGGTCGAGGCTCGACGACACCACGTTCGCGCGCAATTCGTCCCCGTTGGCCAGGGCAACGCCCGTGGCGCGGCCGTTCTTCACCAGCACCTGGGCGACCGCCGCGTCCGTTCGGATCTCGGCCCCCGCCTCGCGCGCGGCCGTAGCGATCGCCTCCGCGACGGCCCCCGTCCCCCCCTTCGCGAATCCCCACGCCCGGAAGTGGCCGTCGATCTCCCCCATGTAGTGGTGCAGCAGGACATACGCGGTGCCCGGCGAGCGCGGCCCCAGGAATGTGCCGATGATCCCGCTCGCCGACAGCGTCGCCTTCAGCACGTCGGTCTCGAACCATTCGTCCAGGAAGTCGGCCGCGCTCATCGTCATCAGCTTGACGAGCAGGTGAAGCTGGTCGGGTTCGAGGCCGAGGAAGTGGCGGCTGAGGCGCAGCATTCCGCGTATGTCGCCGGGCGCCATTCGGCCGGGATCGGGGGGCACGATGTCCAGCAGGTATTTCACCGCGCGCGCCATGAAGAAGAGCGACCGGCCGTAGTCGTCGTACGCCTCGGCGTCGCGGATCGAGAAGCGGGCGATTTCGCGCCAGGTGCGGTAGTGGTCGGCGTCGCGGTAGAGGCGGTCGCCGTCCGGCAGCGGTGTGAGCGTGCTTTCGAGCGGCAGGATTGCGAGTCCGTGGCGGGGAAGGTCCAGCTCGCGGATGATCTCCGGCCGCATCAGGCTGACCACATACGAAAACACGCTGTACTTGAAGCCCGGGAGGATCTCCTCGGTGACGGTGGCGCCGCCGACCAGGGGGCGCGCCTCGAGCACGCAGACGTCGAGGCCGGCGCGGGCCAGGTAGGCGGCGTGCACGAGACCATTGTGGCCTCCGCCGATCACGATGACGTCGTATCGCTTCGCCATCGTGGTCAACGCTTCCTTGTGAACCGATTCACAAGCCCGGCGGCGTGCGCGAGACGGCCAGCCAAAACCATCAGCTCCGCTTTCGCGCCGGGTCGAAGAACGGCGTCTTCACGACGCGCGCCGGCACCGTGTGGCGCACGAACTCCACGGTCAGCTCGAACTTCACCCGGCGGCCCGGCCGCGCGGCTTTCCTCCGGATCGTCGCCAGCGCGATGTACTTCTTTAGGATCGGCGAGAAGGTGGAACTCGTCACATACCCGACCTGCTTGCCGCCGGCGTAGATCGGGACGGGTTCCCGCGAGGCCCGCCCCGCCACGAGCGGGGGCAGCCCCACCGCCGCGAAGCGCTTCTCGATCTGCGGCCAGTCGACCTCGAGCCCGGCGAAGCCCCACTCCGACGGCGAGGCCGCTTCGCGCGCCAGCGCCCCGGCGCCCACGAAATCCCGTCCCGGCCGCGGCTGCACCGCCCACCCCAGCCCCGCCTCGTACGGCGACGACTTCCGCGACTCGATGAGCGCGGTCCACGCCGACACGTAGTCCACGTCCTTGAGCAGCAGCCCCGCCTCGATCCGCGCCACGTCGAGCGCGTCGAGGCCGGCCGGCGCGAGACCGTACCCGCGCCCCACCTCGGCGAGCGCGTCCCAGACTCCGAGTGCATCCCCGGCGCCCACCCAGATCTCGTACCCCAGGTCCCCCGTATACCCCGTCCGGGTGACGGTCACCGGGGCCGCGCCGATGCTCCCCTGGGCCAGCCCGAAAAAGGGAAGCGCGGCGATGTCCGCACCGGTAACCACCCGCTCCAGAATCTCCCGCGATGTGGGCCCCTGCAGGGCGAGGGCGGCAATATCCAGCGTGATGTCCCGCACGTCGGCGTCCATCCCCAGCGCACAGTCCTGGAACCAGCGCAGGCACGGATCGGCCGACGTCACGCGGAAGGTGTCGGCGCTCACGCGCTGCACCGTGCCGTCGTCGATCATCTTCCCCGCCTCGTCGCACCAGGGCGTGTACAGCACCCGCCCGTCCGCGCAACAAAAAACGTTGCGCGTCACCACGCGGTCCAGGAGAGCCGCCGCGTCGGCGCCCGTGACCTCGTACTTCCGCAGCGGCGAGACATCGAAGAGCGCCGCCCCGCTCCTCACCGCGTAGTACTCGTACTCGTGGCCCGGTTCGTAGCTCAACGCGCTCGCGCAGCCGGACCAGTTGCGCCAGCGCCGGCTGTGGCAGAGGGCGGAGGTGCGGGGGTGGAAGGGGGTTTCGGCGAGCATGGGGGGCCGCTACACCAGCCCCGCCAGCACCCCCACCAGCCGGTCGACATCGCTCCGGTTGTTGAACATCGCGACCGCCGCGCGCAACAGGCGTCCCTCCTCCTGGAAGGTCACCGCCACCCCCTCCTCGGCCAGCGCCCGCGCCAGCCGTTCGGGCTCCAGCCCGTGGTGGAAGCTGACGATCGGGGAAGGATTGTTCGGCGGCGTGAACAGCTCCATGCCGAGCGCCTCGGCCTCCTGGCGAAGCTCCGCCGCAAGTGCGTGGGTGTGTTTCGCGATCGGCTCCAGTCCGACCTTCTCGATGAACTCGAGCGCCGCGTCCATTGCGGTGACGGGCCCGTAGGCGGGATTCGCGTACTCCAGCTTCTCCGCGCTGGTCTTGAGGCGGAACCGGTGGCCGGGAAGGGACTCGGCGACCTGCCTGTGGCCGTAGCGGTCCGAAGTCATCCACTCCAGGTGCTCCTGGCGGACATAGAACGGAGCGCACCCGAAGTCCGCATGGAGCCACTTGTACCCGTTGCCGCATGCGAAGTCGACCTTCTCGGCGTGGAGGTCCGTCGCGAAGGTCCCCCACGCCTGAATCGCGTCGGCGTAGAGGTAGGCGCCGTGCGCGTGCGCGACGTCGGCCAGCGCCGGCAGGTCGTAGCGGAAGCCGTTGCGGTTGGACACCCACGCGACGCTGATCAGCCGTGTTCGCCCGTCGGTATGCGCCGCGAAGTCCTCGGGCGTGACCACGCCGTCGGTATGCGGGATGATCCTGATCTCGACGCCCGCGCGCCGTTCAAGCTCGCGGTAGAGAACGAAGGTCGTGGTGAAGTGCAGCTCGTCGATCACGACGTTGTCGCCCGGCCGCCAGTCCATCGCGCTCACGATGATGTTCTCGGCGCCGCTGGTCGCGTAGAGGAACGCGAGTTCGTCCTCGTCGGCGCGGAAGAGCGAGGCGAAGCGGGTGCGGGCGCGCCCTATCGCCTGACGTCCCGCGCTGGTGTTGCGGCGCACCATCTTCTCGTCCGCATAGGCGTGCAGCGCGTCGCGCACGGCGTTCGGGAGCGGCCCCACGGAGGCCGTATTGAGATACGCTTGCTCCTCGGTGACCGGGAAATCGTCGCGCACGCCGAGCGGGTCGTCGGCCGAACCGGCCGAGGCGGCCCTGCCGGCGCGGGTTGCCTCCGCAAGCCGCGATTCCAGGGTGCCGGCCGCGGGGATCGTGGCCAGGCCGGCGGCCGTCGTCCTGAGGAACCTCCTGCGGCTCAGTCCGGACATGTTACGGACCGGCTACGAGTCGATTTCCGCCAGCGCGTCGTCCAGCGCGGCCGCGCTCGGAGGGGCGCCGGATGCGGAGATGGCCTCGACCGCCTCCGTCTGCGAGTCGTAGACCGACATGATCCCGGAGAAGCCGCTGACGTGAATGACGTCGCTGACCCCGGAGGACAGGTCACACAGTCCGAATGCCTGGTCCGGCCCGGTGAACTCCCTTGCCATCAGGAGCAGGATCCGCAGACCGGCGCTGCTGACGTAGCTGAGCTGAGACAGATTCAGGACCAGGGCCTGTTCCCCGTCACCGATGCCGGACCTCAGCATCTCCTCGCACTCCGCGCTGTTCGCATTGTCGATGCGACCGGTCACCGTCGCAACGAGGACTCCGGAGTCGCGGCTCCAGCCGACCTTCACTGACATATCGGTGCTCCCGTGGGTTGAATGAGCGCTGGCCGAAAGTGTGCTAGACTATACGCAGCCTGTCAAATCAGGACCGCCAGGAACCACAGTCAACCCAAGGCTACGCCGCTGACTTCCAGCTCCGACCCCAGGCTCGCGGCCCTCGAGTCCGAAGCGATCGAGATCATTCGGGAAGGAGTCGCGGCAGCCGCACGCCCCGTGATGCTCTACTCGATCGGGAAGGACTCGTCGGTGCTTCTGCACCTGGCCCGCAAGGCGTTCTGGCCCGCCTCCCCGCCGATGCCGTTGCTGCATATCGACACCACCTGGAAGTTCCGCGAGATGATCGCCTTTCGGGACCGCATGGCGGCGGAGGCCGGGGTCGAGCTCGTCGTCCACACGAACCGCGAGGGCGTGGCCGAGGGCGTCACCCCGTTCACCCACGGCTCCGAACGGTACACCGAGGTGATGAAGACCGCCGCGCTGCGGCAGGCGCTGGACGCGGGACGCCACGACATCGTTTTCGTGGGCGCGCGCCGCGACGAGGAGAAGTCGCGAGCCAAGGAGCGGTTCTTTTCGCTTCGCGACGCCCGGCACCAGTGGGATCCAAGGGCCCAACGGCCGGAGCTGTGGAACCTCTACAACACCCGCCTTCGCCCGGGCGAGTCGCTCCGCGTGTCCCCGCTCTCCAGCTGGACGGAGGCCGACATCTGGCGGTACATCGCCCAGGAGCGAATTCCCGTCGTGCCGCTCTATTTCGCGGCGGAGCGGCCCGTCGTGGAGTGCGACGGACAGTGGATCATGGTGGACGACGAGCGCATGCCGCTTCTCCCGGGCGAGGTCCCGCGGTTGCGCCGCGTGCGCTTCCGGACGCTGGGCTGCTACCCGCTCACGGCAGCCGTCGAAAGCGACGCGGACACCCTCGACGCGGTCATCGCCGAGACCGTTGCGACCGGGCGCTCCGAGCGCGAGGGCCGCCTGATCGACCACGACGGCGAGAGTTCGATGGAGCGCAAGAAGAGGGAGGGCTACTTTTGAAGACGCCTGCGCCGACACCGACGCCACCGACCCTGCCGCTGGTCCTCTGCGGCAGCGTGGACGACGGGAAGAGCACGCTCCTGGGCCGGATCCTCCACGACTGCCGACTGGTGTTCGCCGATGAGATGCGGAAGGCGGAAGAAGACTCCCGGCGCTACGGCACGCAGGGCGAGGCCGCCGATCTGGCTCTGCTGGTGGACGGACTGCAGGACGAACGGGAGCAGGGGATCACGATCGATGTCGCGTACCGTTCCTTTGAGACGCCGCGGCGCCGGTTCATTGTCGCGGACGCGCCAGGTCACGAGCAGTACACGCGGAACATGGCGACCGGGGCCTCCACTTCGGACGTCGCGGTGATCCTCGTGGACGCCCGCAAGGGAGTCCTCCCCCAGACGGCGCGGCACTCGCGCATCGCGGCGATGTTCGGGGTCCGGCACGTCGTGCTCGCGGTCAACAAGATGGACCTGGTCGGCTGGGACGAGGACGCTTTCGAGGCGATTGCCTCCGATTACAGGAGGCTGGCGGCCGACCTGGGGCTCACGGATGTGCCGGCCATCCCGGTCTGCGCGCTGACGGGGGACAACCTGACGCGACGGTCCGATGCGCCACCCTGGTACGACGGCCCGACGCTCCTTGCCCACCTGGAGACCGTCGACGTCGAACCGCCCGCCGCAGGCCAGGCGTTCCGGATGCCCGTCCAGTACGTCAACCGCCCCGACCCCGACTTCCGAGGGTACTGCGGCAGGGTGGCCGTGGGGACGGTCTCGCCCGGCGACCGCGTCCGTGTCATGCCATCGGGTGTCGAGGCCGGTGTGGAGTCGATCGTGGTGTGGCGGGGTACCCTCGAGCGCGCCGCCCGGGGCGATTCCGTCGCGCTCACGCTGGCGCCCGATGTCGACGTGTCCCGAGGCGACGTGATCGCCGCCGCCGAGGATCCGTTGGAAGTCGCGGACCAGTTCCAGACGCGCATCGTGTGGCTGGGCGACGAGCCTCTCACGGTGGGACGGCCCTACCTGGTCAAGCTGCACGCGTGCGAGGTCGGCGCGACCGTCACCCGGATCAGGCACCGGGTTGACGTTTCCGATGGCAGGGAGCTGGCCGCGTCGCAGCTCGAACTCAACGACCTGGGCGTGGTCAACCTGTCGACCAGCCGTCCCGTCCCCTTCGCCCCGTTCGACCAGTGCCGCGAGCTGGGAGGGTTCATCCTGATCGACCGCGTCACCAACGCGACCGTGGGTGCCGGCACGATCACCTTTGCGCTCATGCGGGCAGCCAACCTCAAATGGCAGGATTTCGACATCACCGGCGTGGTCCGCGCCGACCTCAAGGGGCAGCGGGCGCGGTGCCTGTGGCTGACCGGCCTTTCGGCATCCGGCAAGTCCACGATTGCCAACCTGCTCGAGCGGCGCCTGGTCGCCGAGGGCCGCCACACCTACCTGCTCGACGGCGACAATGTGCGGCACGGTCTCAACCGCGACCTCGGCTTCACCGAGCCGGACCGCGTGGAGAACATCCGCAGGGTGGCCGAGGTGGCGCGTCTCATGGTCGACGCCGGCCTGATCGTGATCGTGTCGTTCATCAGTCCCTTCCGGGCCGAGCGCGACTTTGCCCGTGGCCTCTTCGAGCCTGGCGACTTCCACGAGATCTTCGTGGACGCGTCGATCGAGGCCTGCGCCGAGCGCGACCCCAAGGGCCTCTACGCCAGGGCGTTGAGGGGCGAGATCAGGAACTTCACGGGCGTGGACAGCCCCTACGAGCGCCCCGAGCGGCCGGATCTGCACCTCGACACCGAGAAGCTCTCGCCGGAGGAGTGCGTGGAGCTGGTCATGCGGGAACTGACCTGAGATTGTAAGGTAAACACGACAATATGTAATGTCCGCTTGTCAATCGTCGCGGTGTTGGGATTTGACGAGGTGGTCGGCGTCGACAATAATGCGGCATGAGATCGTGACCGCATTCAACCGGGCAAGGGGCGAACCATTTCCACATCGGAATCGCGCAGGACCTTCCTGAAGCAGTCGGTCGCCGCGGTCGCTGCGGCTTCGGTGGCCGGGTGCGGGCCCGACGGGGATCGTGGGCGGGACGGTGGAAGCGGCGGCACTTCGAGCACGGCGGCGATGGGTGCGGCGCCGGTGCCCCTTCCCGGCGAGACGCTCCGCGCCGTGGCCGAAGCGGTGCTGCCCGCCGAACTGGGCGACGACGGGCGCGAGAGGGCTGTCGCCGCGTTCGAGCGCTGGTGTGAGGGACTGGAGCCCGTCGCGGAGCTGAGCCATCCGTACCTGGTACCGGAGACGAGGTACTCGGGACCCGACCCGAGGCCGGGATGGGCGGCGCAGCTCGAAGGGCTCGACAAGGAGTGCATGAGCCGCCACGGAGTGTCCCTGGCCGGCCTCGACACGGCCGGGCGCCGAAAGCTGCTCGAGCAGCCGCTGGAGGGCGCCGGTCCGGGGCTTGGCTCGCCGGCAAATGGCGGCCATGTCGCCGCCGCCCTGATGGCCCACTTCTACAGCTCGCCGGTCGCGACCGACCTGTGCTACGGCGTAACGATCGCGAAGCAGCAGTGCCGCGGATTGGAGGGCGCGGGAGCGCGGCCCGCCATGGGTGCGCAGCCATGACCCGCGTGGTCGAAAGCGATGTCTGCATCATCGGGGGCGGGATCACCGCCGCGATGGTCGCGGAGCGGCTCGCCGAGCGGACGAGCGCGACGATCACCGTGATCGAGGCCGGCGGGAGGACGGCGTCGCTGGAGGAGCGCGCCGGCACCCGCGCGCGAATGCTTGCCTACGGCGAGAACCCGTTCCCCAACGACCACATCCCCGACCAGACGGGCACGGGCGAGATGTACCGGCAGATGGTGGTCGGCGGATCCGCGATGCACTGGGGCGGCGCGGTCCCGCGCTACTCGCCCGAGGACTTCCGGCTGCGCTCGCTCTACGGCGTCGGCTTCGACTGGCCGATCTCCTTCGACGACATCGAGCCGTACTACCAGGAGGCCGAGGAGCGCATCGGGGTGGCCGGCGAGCAGGGGCCTCCCGACTGCGACCCGCGCTCGAAGCCCTACCCCATGCCGCCGCTCCCGCTGTCGTACAACCTCGCCCGCATGCGCGAGTGGACCGAACGCGCCGAAGTCCCCTTCTGGACCCAGCCCTGGGCGCGCAACACGGAGCCCTACCGGGGCCGCAACGTCTGCGAGCGGTGCGACACCTGCGCCGTCTGCCCGACCGGGGCCAAGTACACCCCCGACTTCGCCTTCGACCGCCTCCTCGCGGATGGGCGCATCGGCCTCGTCGACCGCACCCTGGTCCGGCGACTGGAGCTGGAGCCGGGGAGCGACCGCATCGCCGTCGCGCACGCCCTGGACCGGGCAGCCCCCGGCGACCCGGTCGAATTCCACGCGGGCACCTTCGTCGTCGCCGCCGGGCACGCCTGGTCCTCCCACCTGCTGCTCCTCTCGGCGACCGGCCGCTTCCCGGACGGCCTCGCCAACCGCACGGGCAACCTTGGCCGCTACATGACCGGTCACTGGTATGTGAGCGGATACATCAACCTCCCGATGCGCCTCTACCCGGGCATCTTCGCCAACAACAGCCTGCTGTCGCACCGCTTCGCCAGCCCGGGGCCGCTCGACCGCTACCTGCGCCACGACCTCCGGCTCTGGGAGTCCGGCGTGGGGCGCCAGCCGCGGCTCCGGGACGACGACGGACGCCTTCTCTGGGGCGACGAGATCATGGCAGACTGGCGGACGCGCACCGAATCGGGCGCCACGGCGCGGATTCGCGCCTACTACGACGTGATTCCCGATGGCGACAGCCGCCTCACCCTGGACGCCGCCAGGACCAACTCGCTTGGCGACCCCATGCCCCGGATCGACTACCGGGCCGCACAGGCGACGCTGGACCTCGAATCCCACACGCGCGACACGATCACGGGCCGCTTCGAACACCTCGCGCGCGCCGCCGATGGCACCGTGCGGAGCACCAGCGGCTCCCGCCTCTTCGAGCACCCGGGGGGCGGCTGCCGAATGGGCGACGACCCGGCGACGAGCGTCGTGGACCGCTGGGGCCGCACCCACGATCACGAAAACCTCTTCGTTGTCGGCGCGCCCACGATCGTGTCGAGCGGATGCGCGAACGGAACACTCACCTTCTGCGCCCTGTCCCTTATGGCAGCCGAGGAAATCGGCAGGGAGATGCCGGCGTGAGGAGGCGCGCATCGATCCTGCCGAAGCTGTTGGTGGCGCTCGCCTTCCTCGTCGTGCTCGCCGAGCCGATCGCCGCCCAGTGGGGCCGCGGCTACAGAACCCGCCGGGTGCCGCCGCGCGGGCCGGAGGAAGCGGCCCAAAGGGGCGAATTCACCTTTTGCCGGCTCCAGTACTACCAGGTGCGGAGCGAGTGGCTGGGCACCGGGTGGACCACCGACTATCCGGACGGCGACCGCAACCTCCCCTTCCGCCTCTCGCAGCTGACGACCACCGATATCGCGCGCGACGAGCGCAACGATCCCTTTCACGCCGTCGTGACCGCCACCGACCCGGGGCTCTACGCCTGCCCCTTCCTCTTCGCCTCGGATGTCGGCACGATCGGGTTCACCGAAATCGAGGTCGTGCGCCTGCGCGACTATCTGATGAAGGGAGGCTTCCTGTGGGCGGACGACTTCTGGGGCAACTACGCCTGGAGCAACTGGACGGCCCAGATGGCGAAGGTGCTCCCCGGGTATGAAATCGTCGAACTCCCCCAGGATCACGTCCTCTTCCACACCCTCTACGACGTGGACAGCATCCCGCAGATTCCGTCGATCCAGTACTGGAGACAGAGCGGCCGGGTCGGCACGTCGGAGCGGGGTTCCGAGAGCGCGACGCCCACGCTGCACGGCATCATGGACGAATCGGGCAGGCTGATGGTGATCATGACGCACAACACGGACATCGCCGACGGGTGGGAGCGCGAAGGAGAGGACGACCGGTTCTTCTTCCTCTTCTCGCCGAATGCCTACGCGATCGGGGTCAACGTGATCATGTACATGATGACGCACTGATGCGGCGCCACCCCACGCGCCCGGGCCTGCGCCCGCGGCCGGTTCCGGCGGCCCCCGCGCGGAGGACGCCGTGAGCGACTGGTGGGCCGAGGGCCTCCTCTTCGAGAACTGCAACTGCACGGCGGTCTGCCCGGGGCACATCCACTTCAGCCAGAGGTGCACGCACGAGGTCTGTCACGGCTTCTGGGCGATCCGTTTCGACGCGGGGCGCGCCGGAGACGTGGACCTCGCCGGGGTGGACGTGGTCATCGTCTACGAGACGCCCCAGGTGATGGTGGACGGGGGGTGGAAGCAGGTGATCATCGTGTCGGACCGGGCGACGGCGGCGCAGCGGCAGGCCATCGAGGAGATTCTGAACGGGGCGCGGGGAGGACCCTGGGAGATCCTGTCGCGGTTCGTCGGCGACGCGCGGCCGACCCGGACCGCCCCGATCCGGATCGAGGAGGCGCCGGGACGGAAGTCGGTGACGGTGAAGGGGGTGCTCAAGGGCGCGGTGGAGGCGATCCGGGGCAGAAACCGGGCGGAACCGGTCACCTTCGAGAACATCTACAACCAGATCCACGACACCACGCAGGTGATCGCGCGCGGCGCGACCCGCTACGATGACGGCGAGATCGTGATCGCCAACGACGGGACGCACGGCCTCTGGTCGCACTTCCGGTGGGGATGAACTACCCGGCCGCCTTCGGGATGTGGCTGGCCATGACCGCCATCATGATGGGACCCGTTGTCCAACCCTGGCTGCGGGCGCTGTGGAGGATCGAAACGGCTTCCGCGATCCCCTTCGCGGGCGGATACATGGTCGCCTGGGCCGGATTCAGTGCCGCAGCCGCGGGCGTCCAGGTCGGGCTCGCCGCCATGTCCCTTCCCGTCCCCTTCGCAATGGACGCCCCGGTGCTCTCGGCGACCGCCCTCGGCCTTGCCGGCGCGTTCCAGCTCACCGCGCTCAAGGAGGCCTGCCTGTCCCACTGCCGCTCCCCGGCAGGATTCCTGCTCACCCGTTGGCGCCCCGGCGCGGGTGCCGCCGCGCGCCTCGGACTCGAACACGGACTGTATTGCGTGGGATGCTGCTGGGCCCTGATGGCGCTCGCCCTCGCGGTCGGAATGATCCACCTCGTGTGGATGGGTCTCCTCATGGCGGTGATGGTCGCGGAGACCGTGCTGCCCTTCGGCGCGCGCCTCACCCGGCCCTTGGGCGTCGCCCTGCTCGCGCTCGCCGCCGCGATCCTGATATTACACGCATGAACGTCGCCCTCTTCGTCACCTGCCTCGCCGACCACTACTTCGCCGACGCGGCCGCCGACACGGTCCGCCTTCTCCGGCATCTCGGCTGCACGGTGAGCTTTCCTGAAGCGCAGACCTGCTGCGGCCAGCCGGCCTACAACGCGGGACGCCAGGGCGAGGCCCTGCGAATGGCCCGCCACACCATCGGTGTTTTCGAAGACGCCGACGCGGTGGTCGTGCCGAGCGGCTCCTGCGCGACGATGGTCAAGAAGTTCTACCCGCGGCTCACGGGTGGGACGGCCACCCTGGCCGACCGCACCTTCGAGCTCGGCGAGTTCATCGTGCACCGCCTGGGCGTCACCGAGCTGGGCGACGGCCTTGCCGGCCGGCGCATAGCCATCCACCAGGGGTGCCACGCACTGCGCGAACTCCGCCTGGAGAGCGAACCTGCGACGCTGCTCGAGGGGTGCGGCGCCGAAATCGTCCCGTGGGAGGCGCACGACGAATGCTGCGGCTTCGGCGGCCTCTTTTCAGTGAAGATGACCGCGGTCTCGGCCGCGATGGCCGACCGCAAGCTGGACACGCTGCCCGAGATCGACTGGGTCGTCTCCGGCGACGGAGGCTGCGTGCTGCAGCTCGACGGCCGGAGCCGCGCCCGCGAGATGGGCGTCGAGTTCGTGCACCTCGCGACGGCGCTGTGGCGGGGGGCGGCCGCGCCTGGCGGAGCCCGCTGACATGCCCACCGGAATCAGGGACTACCCGGCCCGCGCCCGCGAGATCATCCGGAAGGACCCGTTGGTGAGAGAATCCGTCACCGGCGCGACGATCGCCTTCGACGAAAAGCGGCGCCGGAGCTACGCCGAAATCGACGCCGAAGCGTGGCGCCGCTGGGCCGAGGGGGTCAAGAACCACACGCTCACCCACCTGGACCGCTACCTCACCGAGGCGGAGGCCCGGCTCGAGGCCAACGGCGCCGAGGTGCACTGGGCGGAGGACGCCGCCGAGGCCCGCGAGATCGTGATGGAGCTGGCGCAGCGCCACTCTGTACGCGACGTGGTCAAGGGCAAGAGCATGCTCACCGAGGAGATCGACCTGAATCCGGCGCTGGAGCGCGCCCGGATCGACGTGCTCGAGACCGACCTGGGCGAATTCATCCTGCAGCTCTTCAACGAACCGCCGAGCCACATCCTGGGACCCGCGATCCACAAGTCGCTGCAGCAGGTGAGGAACCTCTTCACCGAGGTCCTGCGCACGGACAGTGACGCAGATCCCGACACTCTGGCGCAGGCCGCACGCGAGGCCCTGAGCGACGTCTTCATCCGCGCGGACATGGGCATCACGGGGGCCAACTTTCTCGTCGCGGAGACGGGGACCGTGGCCCTCATTGAGAACGAGGGCAACATCCGCCTGGCGACCTCGCTGCCCCGGGTGCATGTGGCCATCGTGGGGATCGAAAAGCTCCTGCCGCGCATGACCGACCTGGCCGGGTTCCTGCAACTGACCGCGCGGGCGGCGACCGGCCAGCCGATCGGGTGCTTCGTGTCGCTGATCCAGGGGCCGGCCTTGCACCCGGAAGACGATGGTCCGGAGGAGGTGCATGTGATCCTGGTGGACAACGGGCGCACCGATGTGCTGGCGCACGAGCACGCGTGGGAGGCGCTGCGATGCTTGCGGTGCGGCGCCTGCCTGAACGTCTGTCCGGTGTATCGGCAGACCGGAGGTCACGCATACGGATACGTCTATTCGGGGCCGATAGGGTCGGTGCTGGACCCCGGGCTGCTGGGACTGCACGAAGCGATGCCGCTGCCCTTTGCGTCGTCGCTTTGCGGAGCGTGCTTCGACGCCTGCCCGGTGAGGATTCCGATCCCCGAGCTGCTCCTCGAGTGGCGGCGCGAGGCGCAGGAGGCGGGGCTCACCCCGTGGAAGGAGAGGGCGGCGCTGGCGGGGCTCGCGGGCATGGCGACGCGGCCCGGGCTCTACCGGGCAGCCGGAAAGCTCGGGTCGCGATTGGCGGGGACGGGGATGGCGCGCTCGCTGCCGATGCTGGGGGCGTGGGCGGAGGACCGGGCGCTTCCGAAGCCGAGCAGGCGCACCTTCAGGGAACTGTGGCGGGCGGGGATCGAGTGAGGGGGCGGGAGCACGTGGCGGGACAGGATCGCGCGGGGGCGCGGAAGCAGACGCCGGGCGGGTGCCGATGACCGGACGCGAGCGGATTCTGGCGCGGGTCGCCCGCGCGACGGCGGGCCGCGAGGGGTTGCCGCATCCCGGGCCGCTGGACGTTCCCCCGGCCGACGATCCCGCGGCGGCGTTTGTGAAACGATTCACAAGCAGTGGCGGAGAGGTCGTGGAACCCGATCCCGGCCGGCCCGCGGGCGCCTGGCTTACCGCGTTTCTTGAAGGACTCGATCCGGCCGTCGCGGGCGTGGCCATCGGGCCGGAGGTACCGCCGGAAAGGCGGCCGCGGCTGCCAGAGGTTGCGGCGGCCCACGCCGGTGCGGGGGTTTCCGCGGCGTGGGGCGCCGCGGCTGACTCGGGCAGCCTGATTCTGCCGTCAACGGGGGGTCGGGCGGTCCAGCTGCTGCCGCCGGTTCACGTCGTGTGGGTGCCGGAGGGGCGGGTCTTCGCCAGGCTGGAGGACGCGCTCGCGGAGCTGCGGAAGCTGGACGAGGATCTGCCGGCGGCGGTCGGCCTGCATTCCGGACCGAGCAAGTCCGCGGACATCGGCCAGACGGTGGTGACCGGGGTGCACGGCCCGGGGCGGTGCATTGCCGTGATGGGGTGATCGCGGGCCGCGGTCAATCCCCGCGTCGCACCGGGGGGCGGCGAGGCGTCGGGCTAACCTTGCCGTATCCGCTTCTCTTCATCGTAGCGTCCGAGAGCCCGCACTACCCCCCAGACGGCACACCCCGCCGAGGGCGCGAAGAAGACACCGACCGACCCCGGACACGGAATGCGACAGGTTGGTCATCTGCGTTCTCTCTCAGGGAAACGACACTGCCCCCGCATGCTGCCACGGCACGAGTCTCCCCGCGCTGCGCTCCTGAAGCTCGCTACCGCCATAGACGACCACAACTTCGGGAAGGGTCGCATCCGGCCTGGCCGCATCCGCAAAGTGCCGCCGAACGCGCTGCGCGCCGCGGAAAAGGCTCGAAGCCGGGGTTGCCGCCGCCTTGACCTCCACGAGAGTGAGCCCGTCGGAGCCATCGATCACCAGATCGGCCTCGGCTCCGTTGCGGTCCCGGTAGAAGGACAGGCCTCGCGTCTCCCCCCGGTTCAGGCGGTGCTTGACGATCTCCGAGATCACCCAGCTCTCGAAGATGGGTCCGCGCAGCGGGTGCGATCGAAGTTGCCCGGGCTCGCGAATCCCCAGCAGCCAGCAGGCGAGACCGGCGTCGTGGAAGTACAGCTTCGGCATCTTCACCAGGCGCTTGCGCAGGTTGGCGTGAAAGGCCGGCAGGCGAAAGACGATGAACGTGGCCTCCAGGATGCTCAGCCAGGCCTTCGCGGTGGGCTGGGAGATTCCGCAGTCACCGGCCAGCGACGAGTAGTTCAGCAGCTGTCCCGTTCTGCCCGCGCAAAGCTCGACAAAGCGCTGAAAGAGGGTGAGGTCCCCAACGTTTGCGACGGCGCGCACGTCCCGCTCGATGTAGGTGGCAACGTAGGACCGGAGCCAGCGTGACGGGTCGAGCCCCCGGTCGAAGATGCGGGGGTAGCCGCCTGTGAACATGGCCTCTTCCATGCTTTGCGGGTGGCGGTCGAAGCGCAGGATCTCGTCCCGCGTCAGCGGCAGCAGGTACAGGAGTTCGGTGCGCCCGGCCAGCGACTGGCGGACCGACTCCAGCAGCGCAAGGTTCTGCGAACCGGTCAGGATCCAGCGTCCGGGAGCGGGGTCGGCATCGATGATGCCCTGCAGGTAGGAGAGCAGACCGGGCACGCGCTGTACCTCGTCGATCACGGCGCCTGCCGGAAACCGGGCCAGAAAGGCTCGTGGGTCTTCCGCGGCGAACGCCCGGTCGTCCGGGGCTTCGAGGGTGCAGTACGGGTGCTCGGGAAACAACGCCCGGCACAGCGTGGTCTTGCCGCTCTGCCGTGGCCCGGTGAGCGTGACGGCCGGCGCCTGGGCGGCCGCCCGCAGGAGTTCGAGAGTCAGGTCGCGCCGAATCATGCAAAGGAAGGTAGAGGAATACTCAGGCTGATTCAAGATTTGTTTTTGATTTGGCGTAGCTACCACCTGAGTCCCAAGTGGCGCCCCATCTTGACGCGGTTGCCCCCGCCGCCCCACTTCTCAGGGCACCGCTTCCCCTTTCCGGAACGCCAATCATGGACACCCCCTCCCCCGGGACGCGGCCCTCCCCCGAGACGCCGCCCTTTCCCGAAGCCCGCTCCGGGCCCTCCCCCGAAGCGCGCTCCGGACTCGCCCCTTTCGAGAAGGCCGAACTGCCTGCGCCGCCGCGACCGAAGGGGCTGGCGTGGATCGGGGTCGTGGGCCCCGGCGTGATTGTGCTCGGCGCCTCCATCGGGAGCGGCGAGTTTCTGCTCGGGCCCGCCGCATTCGTGCAATACGGGCTGGTGCTGCTCTGGGTGACGCTGGCCGCGGCATTTCTGCAGACGGTCTTCAACACGGAACTCATGCGCTGGACGCTGGCCACCGGCGAGCCGGTCGTGACGGGGTTCATGCGGACGAAGCCGTGGGCGCCGTTCTGGGCCTGGTTCTACGCCGCACTGTATTTTCTGCAGGTGGGGTGGCCCGGGTGGGCCGGGGCCGCGGCCGGGGCGATCTACTTCCTGATCTTCCGGGAGCTGGCCGGTCCCGAGCACGCGCAGCTGCACTACTGGATCGGTGTCGGCACCTTCGCCGTGTGCGTGGGGATCCTCCTGTTCGGCAAGCGGATCGGGCGCACGCTGGAACTGCTGAACTGGGTGCTCGTGGCCGCGATCATCGGCGGGTTCCTGATCCTGGCGCTGGCGTTCGTGTCGGCGGACACGTGGGTGGAGGCCGGGGCGGGGCTCGTCGGCTATGACCCGGACGCCGGAGCCTTCCGCTTCATCCCGGAGGGGGTGGACTGGTTCCTGATCGGGGCGTTCGCGGCGTACTCGGGGGCCGGAGGCGTCATCAACCTGACCCTGTCGAACTGGGCCCGCGACAAGGGCTACGGAATGGGGAAACGGGCCGGCCACATCCCGGCGGCGGTCGGCGGCGAGCGCGCGACGGTTGCGGCGACCGGATACACCTTCGACACCGGCGAGGAAGCCATGGCCCGGTGGCGCGGCTGGTGGCGGGTCGTGCGGGTCGACCAGTGGGGCGTCTACTTCGTCGGCGCGATGCTGGGGATGGTCCTCCCGGCGGTGCTCTACGTCACCTTCATCGAGGGCGGGACCGACATCGGCGGCCTCTCCGTCGCGGCGGCGCTGGCGAACGCGATGGCGAGCCGGGAAGGCGCCATCTTCGGCGGCGCGATCGCGCTCATGGGGGTGTGGGTGCTCTTCAAGACCCAGCTCGACATCATCGAGGCCATGACCCGGGCGATCACCGACATCCTCTGGACCGGCTCGCGCGCCGTGCGCCGGTGGCGCGGCGGCGATGTGCGCCTGGTCTACTACACGGTCCTGGGCTTCCTGGCGCTGTGGGGTGTGCTCGCGCTGGCCGCGGCGCAGCCGTTCTTCCTCCTCCAGCTGGGCGCCAACATGGCCGGAATCGTCTTCGTGATCTCGTCGCTGCACCTGCTGTACATCAACACCCGGTTCCTCCCCGAAGCGGTGCGTCCACCGATGTGGCGCCGGGTCGCGCTCGTGGCGATGTCGGTGTTCTACGGGGCGTTCGTGGTGCTGTGGCTCGGGGGGGTGCTGGGGGGGTAGCGGACCTCCGCGCCTACCGCTCCACGATCCCGTACAGCCGGATATCGAAAGTCAGCGTCTCGTCGGGCCCGACCAGGCCGTCCCCCGAACCCCTCCGGCCATACGCGAGTCTGCTCGGCACGACAACCTCGTAGTGGCTGCCGACCGACATCAGCCGAAGTGCTTCCTGGAATCCCCGCACCAGCCCGCTCATGGTGAGGACCTCCGGGTCACCGCGCAGGTAGGAGGAGTCGATCAGCGTGCCGTCCGAGAGCTTCGTGCTGTAGTGCACGAGCACCCTGGACCGCGAGGTGGGCTTTTCGCCGGCGCCCTCGGCCAGAACCCTGTACCTGAGCCCGCTGCGCGTGGTGACGAAACCGTCGGCGTCGGGGGTCAGGTCCTCGACTCGAGGCTCGCCCCCGCCGCCTCCCGCGCACGCAGGGAGAGACAGGCTCAGGACCCCGAGCAGCGCGCCAAGCCAGGCTCGGCGGTTCGCCGCCCGCGTTGTGGCACGGGGACTTTCCAAGGACCGCTACCCCCCGACGATCTCCAGCAGTTCGATTTCGAAGATGAGTGTCTGGTTGGGCCCGATCAGGTCGCCAATGCCCGCTTCGCCGTAGCCCAGGTCCGGGGGAATGGTGACCCGGAAACGACTGCCGACCGGCATGAGCAGAAGCGCCTCCGTGAACCCGGGGATCATGCGGTTCACGGAGAAGGTGCTGGGTTCGCCGCGGTCATGGGACGAGTCGAACTGGGTCCCGTCGGTGAGGGTGCCCCGGTAGTGCACGACGACCTGGTCCTGCAAGGTTGGACGGGGACCGTCGCCCTCGCTGAGCACCTCGTACTGAAGACCGGTGTCGGTGGTCATCACCTCCGGCTCGGCGTCACCGGCGCAGGCCGCGCCGAGCGCGAGCACGAGGAAGGCGGAAGTTGTCCGAGTTGCGCTTCGCATGGTGTCTCCTGTTCTGTTGTATGTCGGCGCCGTTGTCGGCACGGCGCTGCGCGCTACCCCGCTCCAACCGACGACTCCCCGATGCCTGCCAGCGACGGGGTCCCCGCCAGCCGCATCGTCACCGCGAGCTCTTCGCGCAAAATCTCGAGCACGCGTTCCACGCCCGGCTGGCCGAATGCGCCGAGACCCCAAAGATAGGGCCGGCCCACCGCCACCGCGTCCGCGCCCCGCGCGATCCCCTTGAAGATATCGCTGCCGCGCCGGAATCCGCCGTCCACGATCACCGGCACGCTGCCCGCTACGACGCTTGCGATCTCGGGAAGGGCGTCGATGGTTGCCTGCCCGCTCCCCTCGGACCGGCCCCCGTGGTTCGATACCCAGATGGCGTCGACGCCGCGGTCGAGCGCGATCCGCGCGTCTTCGTGCGTCATCAGTCCCTTCACGACGATCCGCTGGTCGGTGATCTCGCGCAGGCGCCCGATGAAGTCCCAGGTCATTCCGGGGGAACGAAAATCGGCGGGACGGTACACGGTTCCCTGGAACATCGGCTTGACCGTCGGGGCCTCGCCCCGCGGGCGGTGGCAGCCGCGGCAGTCGCGGTCGTCCATGCGCGACCAGCGCGCCAGCGTGACGCGGTTGCTGCCGACGGCCAGGTCCACCGTGAGGACGATCACAGGGCACCCCGCCGCCCGGGTGCGCTCGACCACCGCCTGGGTGACGTCCCAGTTCGAGGTGGCGTAGAGCTGGTACCAGACGGGTCCGCCGCGCGCCTCGTTCACCTCTTCCACCGCGGTCGAACTCACCGTGGAGAGCACCTGGAGGTGATCGCGTGCCTGCGCAGCGCGCGCGGTGGCGAGTTCGCCCTCGGCGTGGAATCCGCGCTGGCTTCCGCACGGGGCGATGACGATCGGCGTCGGCCACTCACGCCCGAAGAGCGTCACGTGCATGTCGAGGCTGCTCACGTCTACGAGCCGACGCGCGCGGATGTGCATGGCCTCCACTGCCGCGCGGTTGCGCAGCTGCGTCTCCTCGCCATCGACGCCGGTCTGGATATAGCCGAAGTGGGCGGTGGGGACGGTGGTCGCCGCGACGCGTTCCATGTCGAAGACATCGAGGGCCTCGGCCGCGGTGGTGACGGGTGCCCGGGGGATGGGCTGAAGGGTCGCCGGGTCGAAAGAGGGCCGGAGCGTGGTGCCGCCGGAGGGGGCCGCGCCCGGAGGGGAATCGGGGGGATCGCAGCCGTGCAGGGTCGCAAGGACCGGGCTGGCCGCGAGCCAGCGCAGGAAGGCGCGGCGGGTGGCGGCGGGGGGATGGGGGGAGTCAGGTCGCATGCGGGCGTCCCGGTGATGTTATGGTGCGAGTTGGCGCTCGTCGTGCCAATCTGTGCGTCGCGGATGTGGGGCGCCACCGCTCCGGACCGTGTCAGCGCTCACTGGCAGGCCCGCGATCCCCGGTGCTACCGTAGCAGACCGCGCATGAATCCTGCCTCGCACTGGACACGCAGCCGGCGGCAGGCCGAACCGTTCTTCCAGGAGGCAAACCATGACCCGCATGTCGCCCGCCCGGCACCGCTATTCCAGCGGGGCTCTCCTCATGCTTGTGCTGACCACGGGCCCGGCGGCGCTCGCCGCGCAGGCGCCTGCCTACGTGCCCGACGGTGTGCCGGCCCGCATCCATCCGCTGCCATCGCTGCGGGAGCAGGCCGCCGAGCAGCAGGCCTGGCTGGAGCTGGGCATCGGCCGCGTTCTGCCGAAGCTGATGGCGGAATACGATGTGCGGATGTGGATTCTGTCGATGCGCGAGTATGCCGAAGACCCCGTCTTCCGGTCGATCACCTCGCCCACGACCTTCGCGGCCCGGCGGCGTTCCATCTACGTCTTCACCCGGCAGGACGACGGCACCGTCGAGCGGCTGGCGCTGGGCGGGACGAGCCAGGGCGGGGTCTTCCAGGCGTATCGCTCCACGCGGCCCGCCCCCACCCGCCCGACCGCGGAGCTGGTCGGGAACGAGCAGTGGCGCCTCCTGCGCGAACTGGTGGAGGAGCGGGATCCCGAAAACATCGTGCTCAACATCGACCCGGACTGGGCGTTTTCCGACGGCTTGCACGCGGGCGAGCGCGAGGCGCTGGAAGAGGCGCTGGGCCCGGAACTCCTCGCGCGCGTCAGGCGGGAGCCGCGCCTGGCCATGAACTACATCGCGCTCAGGCTGCCGGAGATGATGCCCCGCTACCGGAAGATCCAGGAGACCGTGCACGCGGTGATCTCCGAGGCGTTCTCGAACGCCGTGATCACGCCCGGCGAGACGACGACCGAAGACGTCCGGTGGTGGATGCGCCAGCGGGTGCGCGATCTGGGCTACACAACCTGGTTCCTGCCGTCGGTGGGTGTGCAGCGCGCCGGCGACGTCCCCTCGGGGGGCCCGGCCGTGATCGAGCGCGGCGATCTGCTCTGGACCGACTTTGGCGTGGTGGCGCTCAACCTCCACACCGACACCCAGCACCTTGGGTACGTCCTGCGCGAGGGCGAAACGGAGGTGCCGGCCGGACTGCGGCAGTGCCTGGCGAACTCGAACCGCCTGCAGGACATCCTGCTCGCGCACATGGAGCCGGGTCTGACGGGCAACGTGATCCTCGCCAACACGCTCGCGCAGATGCGGGCCGAGGGGATCGACGGAACGGTCTACACGCACCCGATCGGGGACCACGGCCACGGTGCCGGGCCGCTGATCGGGCGCTGGGACGGGCAGGAAGGGGTGCCGGTGCGCGGCGACGCGGTGTTGCTGCCCTCGACCTGGCACTCGATCGAGCTGCAGGCGACGACCCCGATACCGGAGTGGGGCGGCAAGCCCGCAAGCTGCCGCCAGGAGGAGGAGGCGTACCTCGACACCGGGGGTGAGCGGCACTGGACCTTCAGGCGCCAGAGCACCTTCCATTTGGTGTGGTAGGCCCCCGGCCGAGGCCCCGCCTCCACCGCAACGTCTGGGCGGCGAGCGGCACGAGCTTCCTCACCGACGTGTCGAGCGAGATGCTCCTCAACGTCCTGCCGCTCTTCCTGTCGAATGTGTTGGGGGTGCGGGTCTGGGCGGTCGGGGTGGTCGAAGGGATGGCGGACGCGGCCGCGAGCATCCTCAAGCTGTATTCGGGGTGGCTGTCGGACCGGCTCAGGACGCGCAAGTGGCCCGCGGTGGCCGGGTACGCGATCTCGGCGCTGGCCAAACCGTTCTACCTGCTGGCGGCAACGTGGGGGGCGATCGCGGCGATTCGGCTGGGGGACAGGGTGGGGAAGGGGGTGCGGACGGCGCCGCGCGACGCGCTCCTGGCCGATTCCACGCCGCCGGAGCGGCGGGGTCTCGCCTTTGGGCTCCACCGCGCGGCCGATACGGCGGGAGCCGTGATCGGGATCGCGGTGTCGATCTGGGTGGTGGGGCAGGTGCAGGGGGGCGGGACGCTGCTGGAGGCCGAGACGTTCCGCAGTCTCGTGCTGTGGAGCCTGGTTCCCGCGTTCCTGGGGGTAGCGGTTCTGGCGATCGGCGCGAAGGACGTCCTGGCCGGCCGGGGCGGCGGGCGAGGCAATGGCGGAAAGGGACAGGAAGGAGAGGGGGCGAAGAGCGCCGGCGCCGGCCGCAACCTCCCTGGCGTGCGCCGACTGGGGCGGGGTTTCGCGGCCTTCGTCGCATGCAGCGTGATCTTCGAGCTTGGCAACTCCGCAGACGCCTTTCTCGTGTTGCGGGCTCAGGAACGGGGGTTGTCGGTGATGGGGATCCTCTGGCTGCTGCTCGCCTTCAACGTGGTGTACACGCTGGTGTCGACCCCGGCGGGATCACTGGCCGACCGGATCCCGCGCAAGCGCGTGGTGGCGGCTGCATGGGGCCTCTATGCGCTGATCTACCTGGGCTTTGCAATGGCTGAAACGGTCACGCACGTGACGGTGCTCTACCTGTTGTACGGGGGCTATCACGGCCTCGCGGCGGGGGCGGCGAAGGCGCTTGTCGCTGATCTGGTGCCTGCCGCGCGGCGCGGGACCGCATTCGGGGGGTATGCGGCTGCGATCGGGCTGGCGACGCTGCCCGCGTCGGTGCTGGCCGGGGTGCTCTGGGAGGGACTCTTCGGCTGGGCGGGATTCGGACCGGCGGCGCCATTCGTCTTCGGGGCGGTCATGGCGGGGGTCGCGGCGCTGATGCTGCTGGTGATGGTGCCCGGGAAGCCGGTGGAACGCCCGGGGTAGGGGCGGGTCGATGCGCAGATGGGCCGTCTGGCGCTATCCCGCCCCGGGCCGAAAGCGCACCATGACGGGCACGTGGTTGCTCACCGTTTGCCGGTAGTTTTCGATGAATTCGTCGACCCGG
Organism: Gemmatimonadota bacterium; assembly: GCA_022823225.1. Lineage (GTDB taxonomy): Bacteria > Gemmatimonadota > Gemmatimonadetes > Longimicrobiales > Gaopeijiaceae > Bin94. The sequence goes on along the minus strand of JAJDXM010000032.1, from coordinate 12,698 downwards.
TACGCGAGCGCCGAGTCCTCTTCGTACCAGGCCATCCCCTCGTTCGACGCGAGGATGTGGTCGATGATTTCGTCGAACCCCAGGATCGAGGTGATGCCCGCCTCGCTCAGTTCAGCGGTCGGGAAGGCCCAGTCGCCGGCGGCGTTGACGAAGGTGCGGTACGGGGTGTCGCGGCCCAGCGTGATCGACTCGTCCACATCGTCGTTCCAGTCGCCGGGAACGAAAACCACGGTGCTCGGCCAGGTCTCGTCGAGGTAGCTCTTCAGGCCGGCGGCGGCCGCCCCACGGCGCCTCCAGGAGGTGGAATCGGCTGCGGCCTTGGCGTGCAGCACGATGAAGACGGCATCGTGGGTGTTGCCGTCGAAGGTCAACCGGGCCGTGATCTCCAGGGGCGGGCGACCGGCGAACTCGTAGTCGAGATCGGCCAGAATGATGCGTGCCGCGGTCGGCTGCAGCACCGAGGTCCTGTAGATCAGCCCGACCTTGATTTCGGAGTTTTGGTAGGCGTCCGTGCCGCCGGCGACCTCGGAATCGTTTGCGAGGATCCCAGCGTATCCGGGCAGCGAGTCGACGAGGTTGTCGAAGGCTTCACCGTTGATCACCTCCTGCATCCCCCAGATGTCGGCATCGGTTCCGCGGATCACGTCGCGCACCCGGGCGAACTGCAGCGGGTCGTCGGAAGGCCCCTGGTTGGTGGCGCCGAAGTTGAGGACGTTCCAGGTGGCGATGTCGAGCGTGGACGCCGTGCCCCTTGCCGGGATCGCGATCGGCTCGGGGATGGGCGGGGGTGGTGGGGGCTCGGGGCGAATGGGCTCCGAGGGGTCGGAGCCGCAGGCTGCGAGAGCGAGGAGGAGAGTGAGGTGGATGGCGCGGTTTGCGCGGTTCGAAGGGCCCGGCGGGACATGGGCGCGCCCATGCTTGGCCCGGCCGTTCAGGGCCCGTACGCCCGCCGCCCGCACCTTCATGGCTCCCGCCCCTCCGCGAGGGAGTCGAGCCGTGCCATCGCCGCGGCGAAACGCGCCTCCAGGCGGGGGATGGGCGTCCCCAGGTATCCGATGCGCAGCCGGGCGAGCGATGCCGTGAGGACATCGCGGAGTTCGGCGGCGGATTCCCGCCGCGTGGCGGGGTCGGTGCTGCCGCGCTCGCCGATCCAGATGGGCGCGGTGTGTGCGAAGGGTGAGGTGTCCATCGAGGGCCACCGCGTCTGGCCGCCGCGGGCGCGCGCCGCGATCCAGCCGCCGGAGGGGAGGTCGAGCTCGCCGGCATAGCTGCGGTTGCCGGGCGATGCAATGGCTGGATGGGACACCACGACCCGCCCGTTGACGATGATGTCCACGGTATCCACGGAGGTCGCCGTGGCGAGATCGAGCGACCAGGTGACGGGTCCAGGGGCGACGACGCCACCGGGACGGATGCCATCGGCCGCGGAGCTGCCGCCGCCCGGCCCTCCGGCGACCCGGAAGTCGAGGAATGGACCGTTGGTGACGAAGGTCCGGCCTTCGCGGAACCCCTCAAGGTAGGCCGGCCAGTTGGAACGACCATCCGTATGCACATAGACCCGCGTCACGCCGACGGCCATCGTGCGATAGAGGTTCAGCATGACGTCGGTCCCGGCGGACGGAGCGACGGTGAGGCCGAGGTTGAGCAGACGGTGCCAGAGCGCTGCCGTTCCCTCGAAGCTGCTCCATAGACACACGATCTCGAGCGCGTCGACGTCGCCCAGCACCGCGTCGGCCACGAGTTCGACCGGAACCCGGGCACGCCCGCTCTCCGAGAACGGATCCGGGACCCCGACGGGGTGCACGTAGTATCCCAATCCGCCATGCCCGTGCGCAAAATCCAGCACCTCGCCATTGGTGCGATCGTCCGTGCCGTACACCTCGTAGCCCGGACCCCACACCCACGGCCAGTGGAACTCGGGTATCTCGATCAGCCCCATGTGGCCGAGGAAGTGAGACCGGACCTCCTGCCCGAAGCGGATGAGAGGCGGCGCGTCGGACTTCTCCCATCCCCAGAGGTCCTGGTCCTCATACCGATTGTGAAGGTTCGCAAGCAGGGGAGTCGCCAGATCCAGCGCTTCGCCCCGCATGCTCGGGACCATGTCCGCAGGATCCAGGTCGTAGGGGCCGCCGTAGTTGAGGTGGAAGTGGTGGTCGCCGGACATCCAGCCCGCGGCGGCCGCGTCCCAGACGGGTGCCAATTCCAGCTCCACCTCGGTGACGCTCCCTGCAGCGGCGTGCACCGCGGCTCGCACCTCCGGAGTCGCCAGGCCTTGCACCGCGGAGACGGTGACTTCGCCGGCCGGTACGGTGATCTCGATCAGGCCGGGGGTGTAGAAGAAGACGCGCCCGTTTGCGCCGTCGAAGTGGACGGCTCCCTCGTCCGGGACGGCGGGATGTCCGGAGGGGCCGAGTACGTTGACGCGGGCGGGGGCGATCGTCGTCCCACCGTCCGCTGCCATACGAGTACGTATGTGAACCCGGGCAGTCCCGCTTCCCCATTGCCACGCCCGGACAGCCACATTCTCCGCAGATCCCCCGACCGCGCGTATCCGCTTCAATCGCATCCGCTCGCGGTCGTCGGCTTCCGAGTAGTAGATCCACTGACCGTCCGGGCTCCACGCAGGCGTGAGCGGGAGTCCGCCGCGGGTCAGCAGCACCGGAGCGCCGGGCCGCCCGAGGTCATGCACGCGGAGATCCCATCCGTTTTGGGTCGGCCAGTTGAGCGCGAGCATGTCGCCATCGGGGGAGAGAGCCGGGCGAGCCATCGACGCGATGTTCCCGGATACCAGAACGCTCGCCTCGCCGTCGCCGGCGGGCCGAAGCTCCACCCGGTCGCCGCCACGCTTCGCGAGAATCACGAAGTCGCCGTCCGCGCGCGGCTGCGGCTTGAGCTCGAGCCCGGGATCGGTCGTCGCGGGACGGGACTGCCCCGTGTCGAGATCCAGGATCCGGACATCCAGGGTGCCTGCCTCACCGGTGGTGTAGTAGAGGGACGCGCCGTCGGGCGAGAAGGCGGGATCGAGGTCCAGGGCGGGGGTGTCGATCGAGTGGACTTCGTCGCCGGAAGCCGCGTCGATGATCACGATGCGGGTGTCGTGGTCGTTGTCGCGAACGAAGGCGAGCCGGTCGCCCGACGGGTGCCAGGCGGGGCGAAAGTCCATGCCGCCTGCGCTGGTGATGCGCCGGGCAGTCCGCGTGTCGAGGTCGAGAAACCAGATCCAGCCACGCGCCGAAAGGGCGACCTGGCGACCATCGGGCGAAGGGGCCGGGTCGATGGGCCCGCTGTTGAGGACCGGCAGCTCGTAGCCCTCCAGGTAGACGTGGTGACCGTATCCCTGGACGTGCGGATACCGATTCCGCCATTGACCGGACGCGGAGGGAGGGACGAAGAGCAGCGCGCCGGAGGCGAGGAAGAGCGCCGCCCGGGTCGGTCCGAAAGCCCATCGGTATGGCTGCCTCAAAACGACGACTCCCAGCTGGAAGGTGATCGGTAAGCATTGCGGCAGCGCGGCAGGCCCGGCAAGGGCCCGGCAACCGGCCCCCCTTGCCATGCCCCCGCCCCCGGCAAGACCATATCTTCACGGGACGCGGTTTACGCGAACCCGCCCGCTCGCCCCTGCCACCCGCAGCCACACCCTTGCCATGACGCACCCGACCCCCCGCCTCGCCACCATCGCCGCGATCCTCGCCCTGTGGGCTCTCCTCCCCGCCCCGTCCGCCCACGCCCAGGACGCGGCCGGCAACGTCTCCCATCACGGCGGCGCCATCCCCTGGGAGGATTCGGGGCCCGGCGTCCGCTTCGTGGCGCTCTACGGCGACATGAGCACCGGCGGCGAGCCCTTCGTCTTCCGGCTCGAGGTCCAGGCCGGGTTCGAGCTGCGCCCCCACACCCATCCCGTCACGGAGCACCTGACCGTCCTTTCGGGCCGCTTCTTCATCGGCCTGGGCGAGACCATGGACAGGGAGAACGCCGTCGCCTACGAACCGGGCAGCTACGTTGCGATAGCGGCCGGCGTCCCGGCGTACATGTGGGCCGAGGAGGAGACCGTGATCCAGGTGCACGGCGTCGGCCCGCTGACGACCGAGTTCCTCACCCCCGGGGAAGGGTAGCGGAGACCATGTCCCAGCGCCCCATGCCGGCGCCCGGCCCCCTCCCCCCCCTCCTCGCGGTGACCCTCACCATGCTGGCGGCCTGCGTCCCCTTCGAGGCGCCCGCGCTCCGGCGCGGAGACCCCGCCCCGTCCTTCACCGCAGTCTCGCTGCGCGACGGCTCGCCCATCTCACTCGCGGACTACCGCGGCAACACCCTGCTCGTCAACCTGTGGGCCACCTGGTGTCATCCCTGCAGGGAGGAGACGCCCTACCTGCAGTCCGTCTACGAGCGCTACCTCGATCGCGGCCTGCGCATTCTCGGCGTCTCGGTCGACCTGCCGGCCGACTCGGCGGCCGTGGTCCATTTCGTCGAGGAGTTCGGGGTCGAGTACGACATCGCGCTTGACCCGGAGGCCAGATCGCGGGGAGTCTTTCTGGCGCGTGGCCTGCCCACGTCGGTGCTGATCGACCGGGCCGGAACCGTCGCGTTCAGCTGGATCGGAGCCATTCCGGAGGGCGAGCCGACCTTCATCGAGGGACTGGAGGCGGCCTTGGCAGTCCGTGGACGAAATCCGCCCGGCATTCGAGCGGCGATGCATCCGGGCTGAACCGCTTCGCTCTGCGTTGCTCCTCCTCGGAATAGCGCTGCTATTCCTCGTCCTCGCGCCTTGCCAGCGGACCGTCCGCCTGGCCCGGAATCACGTCTGACTTGTATTCCGAGCGGGTGGCGGGTATGATATCATTCACACGCTGTCCATGTTACGAATCCATTACGAAGCGAGGAATGCCATGAGAAGCGGAGACGAAATGCTGCAGCAGATCGTTGAGAAGTCTGCCCTGGATACGGACTTTCGCCAGCGGCTTCTTGCGGATCCAAAGACCACGATCAGTGGGGAATTGGGCATTACGATCCCCGATTCGATGAATATCAGGGTCCATGAGAGCGACATGCAGACGGTGCATCTCGCGTTGCCGCCGGATCCGAACATCACCGAGGAGCAGCTCGAAGCCATCTCGGCCGGCCTCTGCTGCTGCTGGTAGCGCCCGGAGTCGGCGCGTAGTCGACGGACGACTCAACATCGACATCGATCCATCCTTCTTCTCGCTCCGGACCCTGCAGCGTCGGAGGTAGTGGGGCGTGACGGGCCAGTTGTGGCGAATCGGGTGGCGCAACCTCGGCCGCAACCGCAAGCGAACGGTTCTCACCGCGCTCGGCCTCGGGGTCGGCTACTTTGCCGTGGTGTTCATGGTCGGCTGGGCCGAAGGGGTCTCCACGGAACTGGTTGAGAACGCCACGTCGCTCGTCAGTGGGCAGATCGAGATCCACGATGCCGACTACCGGCCCGAGCGCAGCCTTTACGAGACCATCGGCGGGCGCGGGGGTGCCGACGTGGAAGAGATCCTCCGCACCATCGAGGCGGATCCCTCGGTCGTGGCCGCAGCCCCGCGCGTGTACGCGAGCGGGCTCGTGAGCTCCGGCGAAGCGACATCGGCCGGCGTTTTGCTCGGCGTCGACCCCGAGCGCGAGCTGGCGCTGACACGTTTCCTGGATCCCCTGGTGGCGGGCCGCATGCCAGTTGCCGGCCGATACGAAGCCGTTGTGGGGGACGAGATGGCGAGGCAGCTTGAGCTGAGCGTCGGGGACGAACTCGTCGTCGTCGCCTCCGCGGCGGACGGCTCGATGGGCAACGACCTGTACACGGTCACGGGCATCTTCCGGACCGGCCTGCTCGAGTTCGATGTCGGCACCATGGTCATGCCGGTCGCAGACCTCCAGACGCTCGTGGCCCTCGACGCGGGCCGGGTCCACGAAATCGCGGTCAGCGCTGAAGATCCGTCGCAAGCCGACGTGACCGCGACCCGCCTCGCAGCCGCCCTTGGAGCCCCCGAACGGGCGATGTCGGTCGCGTCATGGAAGGAGCTCAGTCCGGTGCTCGCCCAATATGTCGCGCTCGCCGATGCGATGTACTGGATCTTCATCGTCCTCATCTTTTCGGTCGCCAGCTTCGGCATCGCCAATGCGACGCTGATGGCCACCTTCGAACGCCGCCGCGAGTTCGCCGTCATGCTGGCGATGGGGGCATCGCCGCGGTCCGTGGTAGTCACGGTCCTTTCCGAGGCAACCGCGACCGGCGTCATCGGGCTGGGCCTCGGGACCGCCGTCACGGTGCCGCTGTTGGTCTGGTTCTCCGCGGCGCCCCCCGATCTCGGATGGCTCTACGGAAATCTCACCGTGGAAGGCGTCCTGCTGACGCCGAGTCTCCGTGTGGGGACCAACGTGCCGGCGTGGACCTGGGCGACGATCGGCCTGATGGTCACGGCACTCGTTTCCGCCCTCTACCCGGCACTCCGCGCGGCGCGGGTGCCGCCCGCCGACACTCTGTCGGGCGTGTAGCCGTGCTCCCGCGCGTCCTGATCCAGCTCGCGCTCAGGAACCTGCGCCGTCATCTGCGCCGCACGGTGCTGACCGCCTCGGCGATGATCGTCGGCGGTGCGTTCCTGGTTTGGTCGATGACCATTGACGACGGCAGCCACGAGCAGTGGGTCGATTCCGGTGTGCGCATGGGGAGCGGACACTTGACCATCGAGCGGCCCGAGTACCGGCTGCACCGTCAGATCGACGACCGGCTGACGGCGGACGTCAGCCGCGCCGCGGAGCTGGCCCTGGCCTCTGCGGAGATCGCGCCGCACGTTGTGGCCAGGTCCGCCAGGCTCGGCATCGACGGGCTGGCGAGTTCTGCGGCCGGTGCGCGCCCGGCGCAGATCGTGGGGGTCGACCCCGTCGCCGAAGCGGGCTTCGGCATGATCGACGACGGGGTGATAGAAGGACGCTACCTCGAGCCCGGTGATCGGCTGGCGGCCTGTGTCGGCATCGATCTGGCCCGCAGCCTGGGACTCGAGATCGGATCGCGCTTCGTCGTGCGGGCGCAGGGTGCCGATGGCGAGATTGCGGGGCAGTTGCTCCGCGTGGCAGGGATCTTCCGCAGCCGCGTGCCCGCCGTCGACCAGGCGACGATCCACATCACGCTCGCGACAGCCGGCGAGTGGCTCGGTTCCGGGAGCGAAGTGACCAACGTCGCGGTCGTGCTGCAGAGCAGTGGCAGGACCGGGTGGGTCTCCGACCGCCTGGCGATGGCGTTGGCGGAGCCGGTGGAACGCGGCGACGCACGGATCGTGGGGTGGCGCGAGGCGAACCCCGTCCTGGCGGCGGGGATCGCGATCGACGAGTTCGGCAACTACGTGATTCAGGGGTTTCTGTTCGCCATCATCGCGTTCGGGATCGTCAACACGGTGCTGATGTCGGTGATGCATCGCCAGCGCGAGTTCGGCGTGCTTCAGGCGCAGGGGCTGACGCCGGGTCAGACGGGCACGATCGTCCTCATCGAAGGCCTAACGCTATCGGCCGTCAGCGGGCTGGCGGGCGTCGGCCTGGGACTCCTGGGCACCTGGTATTTCTTCGGCGACGGGCTCGACACGTCGATCTTCATGCAGGACATCGACGAGTTGACATTCTCGGGTGCCGCCGTCGACCCTGTCATCGTGCCAATCTTCGGGGCAGGACGCATCGTCCAGATCGTCGCGTTCATTCTCGGCATTGGCGTTCTCGCCTCGGTCTATCCGGCGCTGCGCGCGGCCCGGGTCGACGTTGCCGAGGCGATGAAGTTCGATCGGTAGGAGGTGTCATGGCAGTGCGCGAAACGGCAGCCGCCCGGACCGAAGGCGTCTGGAAGGTGTTTCAGCAGGAGGCAGAATCCGTGGAAGCGGTCCGCGGCGTCAGCCTGACCATAGAACGTGGCGAATTCACCGCGCTCGCGGGGCCGTCGGGCTCGGGCAAGACGACGCTGCTGAATCTGATCGGCGGCCTGACTCGCCCCACGCGGGGACGGGTGTGGGTCGCCGGGCGCGACGTGAGCCGCATGTCGACCCGGGAGTTGGCGCGCCTCCGGCTCGAGGAGGTTGGCTTCGTCTTCCAGGCTTACAACCTGCTCCCCGTGCTCACGGCGTTGGAGAACGCGGAATTCCCGATGCTCCTCCGGGGCGTGCACGCGGAGGAGCGACACGCACGGGTCCGCGAACTCTTTGCGCGGACGGGAATGGAAGGGCTCGAAGACCGGCGCCCGGGCAAACTGTCCGGCGGCCAGCAGCAGCGCGTTGCCGTCGTGCGTGCGGTGGCCGGCCGTCCGGCCCTGGTGCTCGCGGACGAGCCGACGGCGAACCTCGACTCGGTCACCAGCGAAGCGCTTCTCGATGTCATGGGCGAGCTGAATCGCGACCTCGGGGTGACCTTCGTCTTCGCCACCCACGACGGCCGCGTCATGGAGCGATCCCGGCGTCTGGTGCGCATGGTCGACGGTGCCGTGCGCGATGATGAGCAGCCCGTGGAATAAGTCCCCGCTGCATTCGGACGGCGATGCATCCGGGCTGGACCGCGGCGCTCAACCGTCAACACTGTAATGAGAACATTACCAAACGGAATGTACTCCAAGCCCCTGGGACACCTGGGCATAGCTGGTGAGAGGGACCGCGCACATCCGATGCCAGTCCTCCGGATCGATGAAGGATCGATTCAACAGTTCGATTATCTCGTCGAACTCATCGAGCGCGGAGCACCCCACCACCTCGGGGTCCGCCGCCTTCCGGTGTAGGGGCCAGGCGCGATCACGAGCATGGCGCCAGAATCCGCTGTCGTACCTGGAGCCGCAGGAGTAGTGCCAGCCGACGAAGAGGCCGTAGCGGATCATGTTGTTGACGAGGAAGCGATTGACCACGGGCGCGTCGCGCTCCAGATGCTCCGGCGGGCGGTTGAGGCGCGTCCGGAGCACCATCCCGATCTGCAATTGGGCGGATACGATCGCCGTTGCCTCGAGGGGCTCCATGAAGGCCGCCGCGTTGCCGATGCGGGCCACTGCGCCGTCGTAGATCCGACGGTGGACGAAGTTGGGAAACCCGATGACGGCGCGCTGCTCGAACTCCGATACACCGTCGGTCTCGAGCAACCTGTCGAAATCCGACTCGACTTCGGCCAGCCTCGACAGGTCCCCGTTGAAGACGTACCCGTAGGATGTGTGCGCGGTGAGCGGAATCACGAATACCCAGCCGTGTGGACGCGCAACCGCGCGCGTGTAGGTATGCCGGCGCACCGGCCCATCCTGCTCTTCGCCGAAGACCGCCGGACAGCGGCGGATGACGGCCGTATCGGTGGGGATGAAGGGAAGGTCGGTGTGCTGGTCGGGATCGAGTTCCCTGGGAAACCCGCGTGCATCGAACACCAGGTCGTAGCGTTCCGGCGGCCGGCCCTCGAATTCCACTCGCGCGCCGCCGCTCACCCTGGTGATATCGAGCACCTTCGCGTCGATGTGGCGAGCGCGCGTGCCTTCGTGGAGCAGGTCCGCCATCAGGTCGGCGGACAGGTGGTAGGCGTAGGACACCTGCTGCGGCGTGAAGTAGTGGGTGAAGTCTCGATCGCGCCGGCCCCATCCCTCGAACGCGACACCGTACTTGCGAGTCCCGCTCAGGCGCTTCTGGACGGTGTCGTGCGGCAGGTTCGTCAGCTGCTGCAGTTCCCGAACGAGGCTCGGCCAGCTGCCTTCACCGACTCCGATGACCGGGATCCGCGAGTCGTAGATGTGGTGCAGCTCGTGGTCGTCGTCGGGGTGTTGACGCGTTACGCTGGCGGCCGCCAGGGACCCTGCGGTCCCGCGCCCGACAACCGCGATCTTCCGCAAAGACTCGCTGCCCGGGTGTATCACCCCTGGCAGTCCGTGGAGTAGGTCCCCGCTGCATTCGGGCAGCGATGCATCCGGGCTGAACTGCGGTGCTCTCGCACTCGCAGTGTCAAGAAAACATTACATCTTGTCATGTTGACTTCACTTTCCGTGTTCCCTGAAGCTCCGCTATGCGCCCTTCGTCGCGCCTTGCCAGCCCGGCGCCTCGCAGCCCTCGGTGCTACGCGGAGATTATCCACGGACCGCTGATGACCTCGTCGACTGTCGGGACTCTTCCATGTGCCAGCACAGCAAGCTAACACGATCCGTCGCACCGTCGCGCGTCATTGCGGACCCGAGGCGTGGCGCGCGCGTCCCTGGGACTGCACTCGGCCGATGGAGCCGAAGAAGGGGCGGTGTTCCACCTCTCCATGGCGTCGAGGTGTCGTCAAGTCCTGCATCGAGCACCTGATGGCGTTATACTACCGCTTACCTGCCCCCTCGGCCAACGGAGAGAAGACACGAGAGGGGGAAGAGAACGAAGCAGGGCGAGGCAGCGAGATCGGTCGGTCCTCGCCCGGTCGTGATGAGGAGGCCATGCGGAGTCGTGTTCAACAATCCGTTTGATTCGTTTCACAATACCGTTGCCGAAGCAAAGGAAGAACGCGAACAACTCGACCGGCTGCTGACCGTTTCCACGCCGCGAGAGCGCCTGCTTGTCACAGTCATCGCTCTTCTGTTGGTCACCTCGGTCACATGGCTCTTCCTGGGCAGGATCGACGGCAGCCTCGCGATCGACGGCGTACTCGACGAGCCCGGCGAGAACCTGTCCGAAGCCGCCCGGTCCGTGAAGGCGCTGGTCTGGGTCGAGAACGACGTTCTGCCCGAGATCACGGCCGGGATGCCGGCGGTGATCGAGCTGGGTACGGCGGATGGAGAAGCGGAGACGATTGGCGGAGAGATTGCGGCGATTGCCGCCGTTCCGCTGCCCGAGCTTCCAGCGGCTTTCGAGTCCGCAGCGCCGGTGTCGGTTCACCGCGTCCACATAGCGCTCGATGAAAGTCGTGACTTGTCTTCCATTGCTGGCCGGGAATGCCGGATCGTCATCGAAATCGGCACCCGGTCTCCGATCGCACTCCTGCGACCGGAGCGACCATAGGCGTGCAGAGGATATCCACGCCGATCGTGCTGCAGGTGCATGCGTCGGAATGCGGGGCCGCCTGCCTCGGCAGCATCCTCGGCTACTTCGGACGCTGGGTTCCGCTGACCGAGCTGCGGGAAAAATGCGAAGTGAGTCGAGACGGGAGCAGTGCGGCGAGCATCGTGCGCGCCGCCAGACACTATGGTCTCGAATGCAGCGGGCTCAGCCTGCGCGCCGATCAACTGGAAAGATTGCCGTTGCCGCTGATCGTGTTCTGGCAATTCAGCCATTTCCTCGTCGTCGAGGGGTTCGACGGCCGCAACTTCCATCTCAATGACCCGTCCACGGGGCGGCGCAAGCTCTCCGCCGAGGAGTTCACCAGGGGCTACAGTGGAATTGCGCTGCGGTTCAAGCCGCGACCCGATTTCAAGCCCGGCGGTGAACGGCCCGGACTTTTCAGACAACTGCACACGCTGCTCGCCGGATCATGGGGCGTGCTCACCTGGGTGATCGCCTGCGGCCTCATGTTGACGTTGCTGGCCCTCATCGTTCCCGCATCCCTGGGCGTATTCGTGGACGATGTGCTGGAAGACCGGGGGCCCTGGGGCGGCATCGTGACGGCCCTGCTCGGCGGCGGCTTCCTCGCCTACATCCTGTCCCTGCTCAAGCACCGGTTCCTGAAGCGACTCGCAGTCCGGATTTCGGTGACCGGCTACAGTCGAGGCTTGTCGCGGTTGCTGCGGTTGCCGGTGGAGTTCTTTGAACACCGGCTCGTGGGCGATCTGACGGATCGCGTCTCGTCCATCGACAGAATCGCGAGGAATCTGACGGAGCAGTTTCTTGTGCTCATTGTCGACATGGGAATGAGCGCCGTGCTGCTTGTTGCCATGTTGGCCTATGACGTCCGGCTCACACTTGTCGTGCTCGTTCTGGCCGTTATGCATGGCGTGCTGGCGCACTTTCTGAATGGCGTCAGAGCTGTTCGAAGCCAGGCGATGAGGCGCGAACAGGGACTGCTGATCGGCATCGGCATGCAGATGCTCAACCATGCCGACAACCTGCGCATGACGGGATCGGACGACCATTTCTTTGCGCGCTGGAGCGGCCATCAGGCGCGCGAACTGCATGCGCGCCAGCGCTACTCGGAGCTGGGCTCCGTCAATGCCGCGCTTCCGGGTCTGATCGCCGCCCTTCGAGCCGCGGCGATCCTGGGCGTCGGCGGAAGTCTGGTCCTGGCTGGGGAAATGACCCTGGGGGCGCTGGTCGCGTTCTACATCCTGGCCGAGATGTTCCTGGCGCCGATCGGGCGATTCCTGGAGTTCGCCGAGAAGCGCCAGGCACTCGAAACCGATCTGCAGCGACTCGAAGACATCTCCAGGACCCCCGAGGATCCCGCCCTCATCCGCCGAAGTCCGCAGTCGGAGTCGATTCCCACTTTCAAGGGCCGGCTTCAGCTCGCCGGCCGGCTTGAGCTGCGAGATGTCACCTTCGGGTTCAACAGGAGCCGGCCGGCTCTGATCAAGGACTTCAACCTCCTGATCAGGCCGGGGCAGCGGGTTGCCGTGGTCGGGCCCAGCGGTTCCGGCAAGTCGACCCTCGCGCGTCTGATTGCCGGTATCTACCAGCCCTGGTCGGGCGACATCTTCTTCGATGGCCATCCGCGGGATGAGATTCCCGATGGGGTGTTGCGGCAGTCCATCTCCATGGTGGATCAGGAGGTGGTGCTCTTTTCCGCGTCCGTGCGCGACAACATCACCC
>JAJDXM010000046.1 GCA_022823225.1 Gemmatimonadota bacterium | reverse complement strand
GATCCCGGTCGAGTTCCTCGCGCCAGCCCTTTACCAGGTCCTCCCGGCCCCGGACCGCGCCGACCAGTTCCCTGAGCGAGCGCTCGGTCCGCCAGATCCGGAGCCGTCCGAGCACGGTGCGGCTCTCCCGGTCGAGCCTCTCCCGCATCTCCTCCTGCCGCTTGTGTAGTTCGGCCCATTCCTTCCGCGCGCGGGTTTCAAGGTGCCCGAAGCTCCACTCGCGCCCGTCCGCGACCTTCTCCCAAGCCTCCGCCTCAAGGTGCCGCCATGCCTCCATGTCGACTTGATCCTCGCGGCGCGGCTTCCTCGCCCGCCGCGCCCGTCCGGGCTGCATCCCCTCGCGGCGGACTCGCGCCCAGTGGCGCGGCCGATCCGACGGGCCGCGAACCACGTCCCGGCCCGCCCGTCGCCGCTCGTTGTTCTCGACCCGCCTCTCGCACCGGATCCGGCCCTGTTCCCGCTCGTAGCCCTCGGCCCAGCGCGACAGCCGGAGCTTGCTGTTGCCCACCGTCGCCGCCTTCCCGGTCTCCGGGTCGACACGGTTGGCGATGACGTGGACATGCGGGTGCCGGGTGTCCTCGTGCGCGACGATCAGCACCTCGTGGCCCTCCAGCCCCAGCGCCTCCAGACTCCCGTCCACGGCCCGGATCATCTCCCGCTTGTCGGGCGTCTCGTCCCGCGCCCAGCTGAGCGAGTAGTGCAGGACCGGCTTCGCGAGCTTCCGGCCTCCCGGCGACCCGCCCGCCAGCCGCTTGAGGTCGGGGGCCGCCTTCGCCGTCGCGGCCATCAGCCGCGCGGCCCGCTCCGGCCGGAGCGTCGCGAGGTTGCGGGTGTCGGCCCACCCGACCCGCTCCGATGTCCTCGGACGGCGGTCTTCCGGCTCCGGGGCGTCGTGCAGGCAGTACGCCGCGACCCCGGCGAACGAGCGGCCCAGTCCGTTGATCTTCGGGATCAACGCTCCAGCGCCTCGCCGCTCAGCAGATCGGCCGCGAGATCGCCCACCCGCTCGACGGCCTCCAGCGTCCCGGCCGGTGCCGAGGCCCCGGAGTTGAGGGCGCGGGCAATCTGGTTCAGATTGACCCCGATCCGGCGGAGTTCGACGCGCTCCCGTGCGCCGAGACGGTGAACGGCCGCCTCGCGGACCGGCTGCCCGAGCGCCCTGCGGCGCACGTAGCCGCCCGTCGTCATGCGGGCCGCTCCGGCCCGCTCGGCGATCTCCGCGGCCTCCGCGGGCGTGACGCGCACGCCGATCGTGCGGCTCCTGCGTTCGGCCCCGGGCTTCCGGGGACGGGCCATGTCGGGCAGCCTCCCTTGGTGGCGCGCGGAAGTGTCGTTTCGGGGGCTCGGGGGCATCCCCCGACCAGAGGTTAACGTGAAGCGTTAACACATCTTCCTCCTCCACTAAACGCAGAAACCAGCGCCCCCGTGGCGCGCCCGCGCCAGAGTCGGCCGGGACGCACAACTCTGGACGACGGGCCAGCCCCGCGCGAAGTTTCAAACGCGCAGATCGTGCAGTCCATCAATCGAGAGGAATCGAACGATGGCACGCACGAAACGAAGCCGCCGGAGCTATGGCGCCGGCGAATGGGGCCGGAACAGGGTCCGGGTGTTCCCCGACCCGAAAACCGGCATCTTCCAGATCGAGTGGCGCGAGAACGGGCGCAGGCTCACTCGGTCGCTGGGTCATCGCGACTGGGTGAGGGCTAAGAAGCAGGCCGACGAGTTCGCCGCAGGGTTCGTTGGCCCGGACCTGAACGGCAAGCAGGAAGCCGAGCCCGAGCCGCTCAAGCTGGGCGAGCTTTTTGACATCTACGGCGAGGAGGTGACGCCCACCAAGGGCTGGAAGTCTCGTCGCTACGACCGGACCGCCACGCGCATGTTCCTCCGTTTCTTCGGGCGGAACCGCGACCCGGCCACCCTGTCCCAAAGGGACTGGGACCGCTTCATCAGGGAACGGCGGGCGGGCAGGATCGGACCGAGCGGCAAGCCGGTAAGTGACCGGATGGTCGAATGCGACCTGAAGTTCCTGATCGCGGTGCTCAATTGGGCCGCCCGGTCGAGAGACGAGCACGGCCGTCTGCTCCTCGACAGGAACCCGCTCAAGGGCCTCAGGAAGCCCACGGAGAAGAACCCGAACCGGGTGGTAATCACGGAGGAGGAGTACCGGGCGCTGCTCGAAGTCTCCGGGCGGGTGGACTGGCGGTTCCACCTCGCGCTCATACTCGCGCACGAAACCGGCCACCGAATCGGCGCGATCTGCAAGCTTCGGTGGTGCGACATCGACTTCGAGGGAGGGACTGTCCTCTGGCGTGCCGAGCACGACAAGTCGGGGCACGAGCACGTCACGCCCGTCACCGACGAGGCACTCGACGCGCTTGAAGACGCGAGGAGGAAGAACCCCGGACCCGGGGAAGCTCCGGTGCTGCCCGCGCCCAAGAGTCCATCGAATTGCATGGGATCCGGGCTGGCGCAAGGATGGTGGGTCAGGGCCGAAAGGCTGGCTGGGCTGGAGTCCAAGCCCGGGAGGGGCTGGCACTCGCTTCGGCGGAAGTTCGCCAGCGACCTGATGGATCAGCCGCTCAAGGTGCTTTGTGAGCTGGGAGGCTGGAAGACGGCCAAGACGGTGCTTCAGTGCTATCAGAAGGCCGACGAGGGACAGCTTCGGAAGGCGCTGGAAGCCCGCAGAAGGTATCGCGGCTAGATTCGCAATCGGCGGGAGTCGAACGGCGGGAATCCGCACGGACAATCTCGTAAGTTCAACACCTATAGAAAGATGCGAGTTCACTCCCGTCCGCCGGACGGCCGGCACATCGCCTACGTGACCTGGAACGACTCGGTCGGCGGGGACATCTGGAGGGTGCCGGCCGACGGGGCAGGCGAGCCCGAGCGGCTGACGCCCGAGTCCGCGTTCTTCGACCGCGTGGCCTACAACGGCGACGGCACGCGGATACTCGCCGTGCGCGGCTCGAAGATGCACCGTATGCGCACCCTGGAG
Organism: Gemmatimonadota bacterium; assembly: GCA_022823225.1. Lineage (GTDB taxonomy): Bacteria > Gemmatimonadota > Gemmatimonadetes > Longimicrobiales > Gaopeijiaceae > Bin94. The sequence continues at coordinate 107,395 of JAJDXM010000046.1, read as the reverse complement.
GACTTCGGGAGGCACGGTTCCGCCGCGGAACTCGAGTATGTGTGGATGCCCGCGGACGGGGGCGAGGAGCCGACGCGGATCATGTGGGTGGGACTGGGTGCGACCCAGCAGGGCCGCAACGCGCCGAATCCGGGTCCCGACCCGGACCGGGTTTATGTGTGGACGGGGTCGGACGGGCTGGTCTCCGTGCGCTACGACGGCACCGACCCGCGCACCGTCGTGAGGGTGACCGCGCCGTCCGTGGGTGGGGGCGGGGGAACGCCGGACGAGGTGGTGCTGTCGCCCGACGGGAAGCGCGCGATCGTGCGCGCCAACCGCAACGTTTTCCTGATCACGGTGCCGCCGACGGCGGGGGCGGCGCACTCGATCTCCGTGACCTCGTCCGCCGTGCCGACACGGCGCCTCACCGAGGTGGGCGGGGATTTTGTGGGGTGGTCGGCGGATGGCGCCGCCGCGGTCTACTCGATCGGGCGCAGCTTCTTCCGCTACGATGTGGCGCTGGCCGATTCGCTGATCGCCGATTCGCTGGCGACGGCCCGGGCGGAGGCGGCGGAAGACGAGGAAGAGGCCCCCGCGGACACGGCCGGCGTGATCGACGCGGACACGACGGGTGCGGCGCCGGCCGGCGAGGACGACGACGAGGGTGCCCCGGTCTACGAGGCCGCGCGCTTCGAGGTGGAGATCACGGTGCCGAAGGACAGGCCGCGCGGGACGCTGGTTCTGAGTGGTGCCCGTCTCATCACCATGCGCGGCGACGAGATCGTCCCGCGCGGGGACATCGTGGTGCGCGACAACCGGATCGCCGCGGTGGGGCCGACCGGCAGCGTGGCGATCCCCGACGGCGCCGATGTCCGCGACATGTCGGGAAAGACCATCCTCCCGGGCCTGGTCGACATCCACGCGCACACCTGGGTCGCGTGGGGCGTCCACCGCACCCAGGTGTCGCAGTTCCTCGCGCAGCTCGCCTACGGGGTCACCACCCAGCGCGACCCCCAGACTTCATCGGAAGACGTAGTCACATACTCCGACCTGATGGAGACCGGCGAGCTGATCGGCCCGCGGATCTATTCGACCGGGCCCGGGGTCTTCAGCGCCGACCGGATCCGCAGCCTGGACGACGCCCGCAACGTGCTCAGGCGCTATTCCGACCACTACAACACCCTGACGATCAAGCAGTACATGGCCGGAGACCGCAAGGTGCGCCAGTGGGTCATCATGGCGGCCCGCGAGCTCGGCCTCACCCCCACGACCGAGGGCGGCTCCAACTTCACCATGAACCTCACGCTGGCGCAGGACGGCTACGCGGGGCTGGAGCATTCGCTGCCGATCAGTCCCTTCTACCGGGACGTCGTCGAGCTCGGCGCCTTCAGCGGGATGGTCTACACGCCCACCTTCAACGTCGCCTATGGCGGGCCCTCCGGGCGCCAGTACTACCTTACGCGCACCAACCTGGACGAGGTCGAGCGCCTCCGCGTCTTCACCCCCCACGACGAACTCGACAAGTGGAAGTCCACCACCTGGTACCGCGACGACCAGTACGTGCACTTCCAGCAGGCCGAGCAGCTCGCCAAGTGGATGGAGGCGGGCGGTCAGGCGGGCCTCGGCTCCCATGGCGAGGTGCAGGGGCTGGGCACCCACTGGGAGCTGTGGATGATGGCGTCCGGCGGGCTGGACAACCACGACGCCCTGCGCATGGCGACGCTCATGAGCGCCGACGCGATAGGTCTGGCGGGGGATCTGGGGTCGCTGGAGCCCGGTAAGCTCGCCGATCTCCAGGTGCTGAATTCGAATCCTCTGGAGGATCTGGAGAACAGCACCGATATAGAATACGTCATGAAGAACGGAAGACTGTACGCCGCCGCGGACCTGACCGAGGTGTGGCCACGGCAACGCCCGCTGCCGACGCAGTGGTGGTGGAGGGTGGAACCGCCGGATGTGCGGGAGCGGCGGGGACGGTGAACAGCCTCGCCGCCGTCCCGTTCTCGCTGAAGCGCAGTACCGACATGTGGACCTCCGGGGGGGAGTACGAGTCCACAACGCAGACCGCCCACGGTCTGGTGCGACTGGAGTCGGACCGCCTGGTGCTCCAGTGGCGCGTCGCCGTGCAGACCCAACTGTTCGGGGCGGGCTACGAGACCCGCGAGGAGATCGAGCCGGTTCAGGAGATGGTGATCCCGCTTGCCAGCGTGGCCGGGGCCGTCGTGCCGCGCCGCCGGTGGTGGCAGTTCACCGGACCGAGGCTGGTGCTGACGGCGACAGACCTGCTGGCCTTCGAGAAGATCGCGGGCCAGCAGGGACTGAAGCTCAAGCACCCGGCCAAGCTGGTGCTGCGCATCAAACGCGGCGACCGGCTGGTCGCCGACGAGTTCGCGGCCGAGCTGGCATTGACGCTGGCCCGGCAGCAGGTGGAGGACGCGGGGCCGGGCGTTCCGCGGCTTCCAGCGGGAGACTGACGCCCCGCCGGAGCCCGCGCCTTCCCCGTAGGCTGCGAATCCCGGAGTGCTGGAGCTGCGAGTCCCGGAGTCCCGCTGCACGGTCAGGTCGGCTGCCCCTTCCGGCCAGTACGGACGGGGCGGCCGACCTGACCCTCCTACCGCCCCACGCTCCCCACCTTCCCGATCCCCGCCGGCGCGTCACCCGCGCCACCCTCCACCGGCCCCTTGCGCTCGAACGGACGCGCCACCGGGTAGACCTCATCCAGCGTCATGCCGTCATACAGGCGGCCATCCTTCATCACGTAGCGGATGTCCACCGTGTTGCGGAGGTCGTCGAGCGGGTTGGAGTTGAGGATCACGATGTCGGCGAACTTGTCCTTCTCGATTGTGCCGAGGTGGGCGCCGAACCCGATTGCCTCCGCGCCCAGGATCGTCGCGGAGCGCAGCATGTCGTAGTTGGACGCTCCGCCCGCAGCCATCGCCCACAGCTCCCAGTGGTACCCGAGTCCCTGCAGCTGGCCGTGGCTCCCGACGCCCACGCGCGCGTCGCCCTCCAGCATCTTCTTCACGAATTCGGCGTGGCGCGGGAAGACGTGCTCCTCCTCCAGGAACCAGCCGGCCGCACCCGGGCTGCCCCCGCCGCCCGGACCCCGCCGCCGCGTCCGCGCGTCGAGGTAGTCGGCCGGCGCGAAGACGTTGAGTTTCTCGTCGTCGTGGGCGTTCTCGGTGGCGTAGAAGAAGTTCTCGGCGAACGGTCCGCCGTACGACACGAGCAGCGTCGGCGAGTTGGTGGTCCCGGACTCCTTGAAGAGCTCGACCACGTCGGAGTACATTGGCGCGATCGGCAGGTTGTGCTCGACGCCGGAGTAGCCGTCTATCGCGTGTGTGATGTCGATCTTGTAGTCGAGTCCGCCCTCGGTTGTGGGCATCAGGCGGAGTTCACGGGCCGCCTGGATGATCCACTGCCGCTGCTGGCGGTTCCCTGACATGTACATCTTGAGCGTCTTCGTGTCGAAGTACTGGGAATACCGCCGCAGGATGGTCTTCGCGTGGTCGGCGTCGCGGATCGGCTCGCTGCTGAAGACGCCCGGCCCGGTCGAATAGATCCGCGGCCCGGTCATGCCGCCGATGTTGACCCGGTCGGTGTAGCTGAGGATGTCGGTGACCGCGGTCTGCGGGTCGCGCGTGGTGGTGACTCCGTAGGACAGGGTGCTGAGGTACTGCCACACCTCCTCGGGGTGGATCTCCTGCACCAGCCACTGCGCGTGGTAGTGCGTGTCCACGAAGCCGGGCACCAGGGTGTTGCCGGAGACGTCGATGACGACCGCGCTGTCCGGGATCTCCACCGAATCGGCCACCCCCACGTCCACGATCCTGTTGTCGGTGACGACCACCACCCCGCCCTCGATGATGTGGGGCGCTCCGGTGGTGTCGCCCGGGGTGTCCGTCATCGTGATGATGCGCCCTCCCGTGAGCGCCACCGTCCCGCGCGGGATGTCGCGCGGCAGCTTCGCCTCGATCCTCCTTTCCTTCGCCTCGTAGGTCTCGGTCGAATCCTCGAGGATCTCCTTGTCGCCGTCCCGGATCGCGCTCGCCTTCTCGGCGAACTCCTCCGCGGCCCTCTGCAGCGAGTCGGCGCGGGCCATCAGCGAATCGGCCACCACCTGCACCGAATCGCCCGCCAGCCGCGCGATCTCCGCTTCGAGCGAGTCCGGCACCTCCTCGTCCGCATTCTCCAGGCTGTCCGCCTCGGCGCGCTTCTCCTTCAGCGTGTCGGTGATGGCGACCGCCCGGGCCCGGATGAGCGCGCGCTCGTGGCGGATCTCCTTCACCTCTTCCTCCTCCGCCTCCACATAGTCCAGGTCGTAGCTGAACAGCACGTTGCCGAACGCCCAGTGCACCATGGATCCGTCCGCGGCCCACGACGGGAACTCGCCCCCGACGTCGGTGAGCCTGCGCGCGCCGCCGGGGGACGCGACCAGGCTGGCGGGCTGCGACCCCACGTCCGGCACATCCACGACGTAGATGTCCCTCCCGATCTGCGCGAAGGCCTGGTCGCCCTGCGGGGACATCATCACCAGCCCGGCGGGCTGCGGGAACCCCGGCTCGGCTGGCGGGTCCGGGTCCGGATCGGCCGGGTCCATGACCGGATCCGCCGGGTCCACGATCGGCTTCGTCGGGTCCGGGCCCTTCCTCCAGGGGAAGACGCGGCGCGGCAGGAACTCCCACTGCTCCGGGTGCGGGTCGGTGATGCCCGCAGCCCCCACGGTGCCGCGCACCAGCAGATGGCTCTTCACGTCGGTCCCGTCCCAGCGGAACGACACCAGGCCCTCGAGCGGGCTGTAGGAGTAGATCCGATCCGGTTCATCCTGCACGAAGTGCATCACGTCGCGGATGCCGGTGGGGGAGATGACTTCGGGTTCGGCCGGTTCGGCCGCGTCCGAAGGCACCCAGACGAAGGTGCCCCCGAGTGGACCGGCGAAGAGGCCGGAGGTCGCCAGCAGGTCGCCGGCCGCCGAGCGCGTTGCCACGATCCGGTCGCCGCCGGGCGCCCAGGCCACATTGGAATACGCGGCCGAGCTTGCGGTAAGCCGGACGGGCTCCCCTCCGAACGCCGACACCTTCATGATGTGCCCGCCCTCGGAATCGTCCCACGTGACGTAGGCGATCCACTGCCCGTCAGGCGACCACTGTGGATGGAACTCTCCGGCGTCCGCCTCGGTCAGCCGCTCCGGGTCCCCGTCGGGCATGTCCTTGACCCAGAGGCGGTCGAAAGCGACGAAAGCCATCCGGTCGCCATCGGGCGACGCCACCGGAGAGCGGATCTGGCTGGCGGTGACCATGGCGGTCGTGTCGATCTGGTAGGCGAACTTCACCTCGGGACCGATCGCCAGCTCGACGTCGACCTCGAAGGGGATCTCGGCGGGTTCGCTGCCGTCCATCGGGACGTTCCAGATCTTCCCGCCGAAGGAGACCACGATCGCCGATCCGTCGGGCATGAAGGAGTAGCCGGGGTGCACGTCCAGTGGTGCCCTCGACTCCTGTTCGTCGCGCTGCACGGGGTAGGCCAGCCACTCCTCGTCCTCGGTCTCGAGGTTGCGCTTGCGCAGGCCGGTTTCGGGGCCGTGCCGCGACGCGTACACCAGCCACTGCCCGTCGGGGGAGACCGCGGGCCTCATGGCCGAGCCGTACCGGTTCGTCATCACGGAGCTGGTGGCCCTCTCGAAGTCGTACCGGTACAGCTGGTAGAGGGGCAGGGTGGCGTTGTAGGTCCAGTCGGAAAAGGACCTCGCGTACCACATGTAACGTCCGTCGGGGCTGAAGGCCGCGCCGATGTTCTTGCCCGCGGCGATCCCGCTGAGCGACACCGACGACCCCCGCTCGGCGTTGACCATGATCAGCGTGGCGGCGCCGCCGAGTCCGCTGGAGCGGCTGGCCACGACGAACTGGCCGCCGGGCTCCCACTCGGGCGACAGGTAGAGGTTGTTGTTGCCGCGGGTAACCTGGGTGGTGTCGGTGCGGTCGAGGCGCATCGTCCAGATGTTGTCGCCCCCGCTCCGGTCGGAGACGAACACCACCGACTCCCCGTCGGGACTGAAACGCGGCTGCGTCTCGTAGGCCATGCCGACGAGAAGGGGCGACGCCTTGCCGCCGGTGATCGGCATGGTGTAGAGGTCGCCGAGGAGGTCGAAGACGATCATCCGGCCGTCGGGACTGACGTCCAGCGAGATCCATGTGCCTTCGGTGGCGGTGAATTCGGCCGTGCGCGCGCTGCGCAGCGGGAGGGGGTTCTGGCGGCCGCCGCCCGGCCGGGGCAGCTGGGCCATCAGCGGGGCAGTCGTGACTGCGAACAGGGCGAGCGCCAGCGACGGCGCCGCCCACCTGGAGAACTTCGTGCGGGCGCTCATTTGTCACCTCCCCGGATCCCGGCGGCGACGTTCGGAGCGAGGTGCCTCCACGGTTCGTCCGGTGCGGGTCGCTGCCTTGGCCAGACCTCGTCGAGCGTGTCGCCGTCGTAGAGGCGGCCGTTCATCATCACCTGGTGGATCGTGTTCGAGTTGCGGATGTTGTCGAGCGGGTTCGCGTCCAGGATCACCAGGTCGGCCAGCTTGCCCGCCTCGATCGATCCCAGGTCGCGGCCCAGCCCGATCGCTTCGGCGCCCATGATCGTGGCCGCCCGGAGCGCATCGTGTTCATCCATGTCGCCGCTCTGCATCGCCCACAGCTCCCAGTGGAAGCCCAGGCCCTGCAGCTGTCCGTGGCTCCCGACTCCGGTCTTCCCGCCGCCTTCCACGAGCTTCACCAGCCAGGCGGAGTGCTTCGGAAACGCGTACTCCTCCTCCATGAACCATCCGCCGGGTCCCGGTCCGTCGCTCTGCAGGCGCCGCGCCTTGTTCTCCAGCTCCCGGCGCGGGGTGAAGTGGGTCAGCTTCTCGTCGCCGAAGAGGTCTTCATTGGTGAAGAAGTAGTTCTCGGCCCAGGGACCGCCGTAGGAGACGAGCAGCGTCGGCGAATTGACGGTGCCGGACGTCGCGAAGAGCTCCACGATGTCCTGGTACGCCGGGACGATCGGCAGCGAGTGCTCGACCCCCGGGTAGCCGTCGATCGCGTGGGTCATGTCCAGCCGGTACTCCAGGCCGCCCTCGGTCGTCGGCATCAGCTCCAGCTCGCGCGCGGCCATGATCAGCCACTGGCGCTGCCGGCGGTTGCCGGACATGTACATCTTGAAGGTCTTGGTGTCGTAGTAGCGGCTGTACTTGCTCAGTACGTCCAGCGCGTGCTCGTAGCTGTCGATGTAGTCGGACGAGAAGACTCCCGGCCCGGTGGAATAGACGCGCGGACCGACCATCCTGCCCGCGCGGACGAGGTCCTCGTAGGAGAGCACGTCGGTGGTGGCCGTCTGGGGGTCGCGGGTGGTGGTGACCCCGTAGGCGAGATTGGCCTGGTAGAGCCACGAACGCGACCAGTGCAGCTGCCAGAGGTTCCACATGTGCGCGTGCGTGTCCACGAAGCCGGGAACGATGGTCTTGCCCGCCACGTCGATGACGGTCGCACCCTCGGGCACCTCCCCCGCGCCCGCCGACACCGACGCGATGCGGTTGTTGGTGACGACGATGTCCGCGTTCTCGATGATCTCGTCGCCGTTCATCGTGATCGCGCGGGCGCCGCGGAGCACCACCGTGCCCTGTGGGTTGTCGCGCTCGGCGGTGACCGTGATCTGCTGCTCCGACGGGGCGTAATCGGGATCTCCGGCGGCCGCGTCCAGGTCGTAGGTGAAGAGTGCGTTTCCGAGCCACCAGTGGACGGTGCGGCCGTCCGCGCCCCAGGAGGGGAATTCGATCCCCAGCTCGTTCAGCTTGCGCGCGGGGACGGCGGCCGAATCCGGCTTGGCGACCTCGATCGCGGGAACGGTGGCCCCGAGGTCGGGAACCGTCACCACATACAGGTTGTCTCCGATCCAGGCGAGGGCCTGGTCGCCCTGCGGCGCCATCCGGACCAGGCTGGCCGACTGGGGGAAGCCCGTCTCGCGGGGCTCGTCTTCCAGGTCCTCGAACACCTCCTGCGGCACCAGGAGGTCGCTGTTCTCGGACAGCTCGTACCCTGGGCGCAGGCTGCCCGCCGCAGAGTTGGTTCGGGCGGTCACCCGCAGGTGCGCCCGCTTGTCGGTGTCGTCCCAGCGGGCCGAGGAGAGCCCGATCCCGAGCGCCGTACCGGGGGGCGAGCCCGGGATCGGGTCCGGTCGCGCCGTTCCGTAGTAGTAGATGCGGTCCGGGTCCTGGGTGAAGTGGGGTGCGCGGCGTCCCAGGGTGGGCCCGATGATCGTCTCGTCGCCACCTCCGGCCGGGATCCAGATGAACTCGGCGCCTTGCCCGGTCCCCGCCGAGAGGCCGAGCACGTCCCGCACATTCCGCGAGGCCGCGCGCATCGCCACGATCCGCGCTCCGTCCGGCGACCAGGCAAGCTGCTGGTAGTAGCCCGGCGCCGTCAGGTTGGCAGACGCGCCCCCGTCCGCCGAAACGCGCCGGATGTAGCCTTCGCCGGCGACGTCGTCCCAGGTCACGTAGGCAATCTGGCTCCCGTCCGGCGACCAGACCGGCTGGAATTCGCCGACCTCGTCGCTGGTGAGGCGCTCGGGCGTCCCGTCGGGGAGTTCCGCCACGTACAGCCGGTCCAGCGCGGTGAACGCGATCCGGCTGCCGTCGGGCGAGGCGCGCGCGTCGCGGATCTGCTTGACGGTGAAGGTGGGCGTGTCCTCGATCGGGTACTCGAACTCGACCTCGGGCCCGATCGCGACCTCTGCGTTGACGGTGAACGGGATCTCGACCGGGTCGCTCCCGTCCACCGGCACCCGCCAGATGCGCCCTCCGTAGGACATCACGAGCGCGTCCGATTCCGGCGTGAAGGAGTAGCCCGGCAACACGTCCATCGACGCCGTGGACTCCATGTCGTCGCGCTGGACGGGGTAGGCCAGCCACTGCTCCTTGCCGGAGTCGAGTTCGCGCAGGCGGATTCCGGTATCGGCATCCTCCCGGCTACCGTAGGCCAGCAGCGTCCCGTCCGGGGAGAGCGCAGGCCGGAATGCCGAGCCGTAGCGGTTGGTCATCGGCGTCCGGGTGCCCGTCTCGCGGTCGTACATCCAGATCTGGTACTGCGGGAAGATGGCGTTGTACTGCCAGGTGCCGTTGCGCTGTGCGTACCAGATGTAGCGCCCCTCGGCGTCGACCGTCGCGCCCAGCATCCGCGCCCCGCCACCGCCCCCCACCATCTCGAGCCCCGTGCCCCCGTCCACGTGGTAGAGCCACAGCTTCTCCACGCTGGTGTAGGACCGGGAGACGATGACGTACTTCCCGTCGGGCATCCACTCCGGCGAAAGGAAATAGCTTCCGACGCCCTTGCTCAGCTGCGTAGGCTCGCCGCCCGCGGCCGGCATCAGCCAGACGTTGTTGTCGCCGCTCCGATCCGACACGAAGACGATCCGCTCGCCGTCGGGGCTGAAGCGCGGCTGCATGTCGTAGGCCATGCCGCTGGTGAGGCGCGCGGCCTCGCCGCCGGTGATCGGCATCGTGTACAGGTCTCCGACCATGTCGAAGACGATGGTCCGGCCGTCCGGGCTCACGTCGAGCGAGATCCAGGTCCCCTCATTGGTCGTGAACCGGGCCCAGCGGGCGGGTTCCAGGGGGAGGCCCCGGTCGGGGTCCCTCTTCTCATCCTCCTGGGCGAGGGCCGCGATGGGCGCGAGCAGAAGCAGCAGGACAGCTTTCACGCCTCGGTCAATGAATAGCATACACCAGCCTCCATGTGGGTTGCGTGTGGACGGACCGCTTGCCCGCGGCCTCCGGAAACAGGCCGTCGCCCCTGTGGGTCACCCGATCTCCGGCATTAGTTTCAGGAAGAATAGTAGTGTCGCCGGTCGGGGGTCCAACTGTCGTCGGGGATCGGCTTGCGCGACAAGGAGGATTGCGTGAAACCAGGCCACGCCGGATCCGGGCGCCATGACCACGAGGCGCAGCCGCCTCCGCGGCGCGGCGCAACTGCGGCCCCCGCAAGGGACATCGGCGTGATCTCGGTGTCCATCGACCTGGGCGCCGGTCGCCGCGGGGTCGACATGGGGCCCTCGGCGATGCGCATCGCCGGCATCACGGGCGAGATCGAGGCCATCGGACACCGGGTGGTGGAGTTGGGCACGATCACCGCGGGCGGCATCGAGACCACCGAGCCCGGGCGCAACGGGCTGCCATTCCTCAACGAGATCGTCAGGGTGGTCGAGCGCACACGGGACATGGTCGTGCAGGGCCTCGAGCGTGGCTGCGTGCCGCTGGTCCTGGGCGGGGATCACTCGCTGTCCATCGGGTCGGTCGCGGCGGTCTCGCAGCACTTCGCGGGGCGGGGCGACCCGATCGGCGTGATCTGGGTGGATGCCCACGGAGACCTGAACCGTCCCGAGACCTCACCCACCGGCAACATTCACGGCATGTCGCTGGCCGTGCTTCTGGGTCACGGCGAGGACCGGCTGATCGGCCCCGGCCCCGCGGTCAGGCCGGAGAACGTCAGCGTCCTCGGCGCGCGTTGCCTGGACCCGGGAGAGCGCTCGCTCATCGCAGATCTGGGCGTTCGGGTCTTCACGATGTCGGAGATCGACGAGCGGGGCGTGGCGACCTGCATGGACGAGGCGCTGATGCGCGCCAGCGCCGGGACGGCCGGCTTCCACCTCTCCCTCGATCTGGACGCTCTCGATCCGCGACTCGCCCCCGGGGTGGGGACCCCGGTGCAAGGGGGGCTGACCTACCGCGAGGGGCACCTCGTCTGCGAGAAGGCGTCCCGGTCGGGCAGTCTGCTCAGCCTGGAGGTCGTGGAACTCAATCCGGTCCTGGACGACCGGAACCACACCGCGGTTCTGGCCGTCGGACTGGTGGCGTCCGCGCTCGGCAAGTCGATATTGTAGCCAGGAGCACCCGCCGGGGTGGTGAAATCGGTATACACAGGGGACTTAAAATCCCCCGGGAGCAATCCCATGCGGGTTCGAGTCCCGCCCCCGGCACTTGGCCGCGACCCCATGGCCGCTGGGCTCCGGGTGAGCTAACCCCTCCCCCGGTACGTCCTCACCGGCGGCAGCCTCGCCCCCGTGCCCCCCTCCGGCTCGTCTTCGGCGACCACCGGAATCGTGAGCGTGCCGATCCCGTCGATCGTGGCCTCGATCAGGTCGCCGGGCTGGAGGAACCGCTGCGCGCCCCGGACCGCCGTCCCCACGCCCACCCCGCCCGAGGTCCCGTTGTTGATGATGTCGCCGGGGAAGAGGGTGATGATGGACGAACCGTACTCGATCAGTTCGTACAGCGTGTGGATCATGTCGCCCGCGCGCGCTTCCTGCATCTGCTGGCCGCCGACGCTCAGCGTCTGGCGCAGGTTCTCCATCGGGTCGCCGTAGAACTCCTTCGGCACGATCCACGGTCCCATCGGTGCGAAGGTGTCATGGCCCTTGCCGACGAACCAGTCGGAGGTGGTCGGGTTGCCCCCGGGCGGCCTGCCGCCCCGGTCCGAGATGTCGATCGTGACGGTGTAGCCGAAGATGTAGTCCTGCGCATCGGTGGCCGACACGTACTTGGCGGTGCGGCCGATCACCGTGCCCAGTTCGACCTCCCAGTCGGTGCGGTCGCGGCCCCACGGAATGACCACCGCGTCGTTGTTCCCGATCACCGCGCCCCGGCTCGGCTTCAGAAAGAGGTAGGGAACGCCGCGGTTCTCGCGCCTGGCCCGCCGTGCCGCCGCGCGCTCCTCCTCGGTCCCGGTTTCGCTGACGTGGCTGTAGAAGTTCACCGCCGCGTTCATGATCTTCCCCGGGTACATGATCGGCGGCAGCGTGCGGACCTCGTCGAGGCCGTGGACCCAGGGCGTGCGGCCCCCCCCGTCGATCATTCCGTGGGCGGCCATGTGGTTGACGATCTCGTAGAGCCGCAGCTTCACGCCGTAGTCGTAGCGCCCGATCAGGTCGATCATGTCGCCCGGCATCGGCAGCCGTGGATAGGCCGGGTCGCGTTCGAGCGCGCGGTTGGCCGCGCCGATGTCGACGATGAGGGCGTCCCGCAGGACGAGCGCCACACGGGCCTCGCCGTCGATCTCGAAGGTGCCGACCTTGAAGGGCTCGGCGATCTCCCCGCGCGAAGCGTCTTGCGCGGAAAGGGTGGCGGGGGCGGCGACGGCGGTCGCGGCGGTCGCGATCAGGGCGGCGAGGGCGGCGAGGAATCGCATGATGTGTCCCCGTGTTGAGGTGAGGTGCGGGTGCGGAATGCGAGGCCCTAACCAATGATTCATTGGCCGGCGCCCCCCTTGGCGTCAAGCACGGCCGAAGGCAGCGGTGTGCGAGCCCGGCCTCGCCGCCCTCGGTGCTGCGCGGGGACCGTCCCGCGGGCTGGACTACAGGATCGCGTCCAGATACACCTCGGCGCGGAAACCCTTCTTCGGCCCCCTGAGCCCCCGCGACAGATCGATGCGCACCACGCCGTCCAGCAGGCTCGCGCCGACGCCGACCCCGTAGAGGATGCCGGCGGCGTCGAATTCGCTCGCTCTTCCCGCCCACCCGGCGTCACCGAAGAGGCTTGCCCCGAATCCCTCGAAGGTCCCCGCCAGCTCGACCCGGCCCCTCATGAACGACAGCCCCGAGAGGACCGAGGGCGAGTAGCCGCGCAGACTCCGCGCACCGCCCAGGAACCAGGACCTCTGCACGGGCGCGCGGCCCCAGGTGTGTCCGCCGCCGGCTTCCAGCGCCAGCCGCGTCCGGCGCCATCCGTTCGCCAGGACCGGGACGATCACCGTGGCGGCGGCGCTCGCCTGCCCGTAGCCCTCGCGGGTCCCGTCCCCGGCTCGGCGCCAGAGGGCTCCCCGGCCCGACAGCTCGATCCCGAACTCGGCGCGTTCGGGGTCCTCGCCCCACCTGGGCGAAAGGCGCGCCTCGGCCCCGACCTCGTCGACCTCGTCGGATTTCAGGTTGGGCCGGAAATCCCACTCCTCGTCGAAGGCGCGAAAGAGAGCGAACCCGGTGTGGGTTGCGGCGGGCTCCTGGCGCTCCGCGTATGCCCGCACGGAAAAGGACTGCCTTGCCGCGATGGGCGGACGCAAGGTCAGATCGGCGCCCGCCGCGCCGTAGTACTCCCCGTGGTCGCGCCCGAAGAGGAACGCGTCGAGCGAGTTGACCAACCCCAGGTGGCCGCTCGCCATGTCGGTCGAACGGAACTCCCGGTAGGCGCCCAGACCAAGGCGGCGCAGCACCGTCGCCCGTTCCAGCTCCACCCGCACCTTGGGCCTCCGGTCGGCGAACCCGAAGAATCCGGTAGCGCTGACGCTGTACGATCCATGCGGCGTCCACTCGAACCGCGCGCCCGCGGCGGGTCCTTCGACCCGGTTGTAGCGAAGCAGGTCCGGCCGGTCCCAACTCGGGTTGAAGTCCCACACCAGCCCGCGCACCGGCGCCGCGGGCAGCGCCGCCAGATCCCGCACGAATCCGTCGATTTCCACGTCCGAGAGCAGTCCCGGTGACTCCTCCCAGATCGGCGGCGGCAGATGGGGACTGTCCTCCAGCACCCCTGGGTCGGTAGGCGCGATCCAGACCAGCGGAATGACGCCGGGAGCCCCGGGATCGAATTCCTCCTTCGAGATGGCCCGGTAGTCGACTTGATCCGCCTCCGACAGCTGTTGCGCGAGCCGGCTCACCTGCTCGGCGTCGGTTTCGAAGCGGACGCCGGCAGGGGCCCCGACCGGCGCCGCTGGCTGCCCGGACGCCACCACCTGCCCGTCCGTCCCCGTCACCGACTCGATCCGGTATGCGTAGTCGATCGAGATCGGGATCCGGACCGTCCCCGCCGCGACTTGACCCTCGTAGCGGACCATTCGCGGCAGCCACATCTCGAAATCCCACAGCGAATAGTCCACCACGACAAGCCGGACATCGACGGTCAGCGGTTTCAGGAAGCCGGGCACCAGGCGGTACTCCATCGTCCGGCCGACCTCTTCCGGGAATTCCCGCGCCATGTCCAGGCGCCTGCTTACCCGGTACGCCGCCCGGACGAGGCCGCCGCTGGCCGGATCGATCCAGAGCGTTCCGCTGATCCGATGGGAATCCGACGCCCTGGGAATGACATCGAGCTGCACCGCGGCCAGCCGCTTTCCGTCGGGGAAGGAGACGGAGACGGTGTCGCGGCTACGAAAGCGGTAGAGCGTGTCCGCGCCCTGGGCGAGCGGGTGCGCCAGGTAGTCTTCGTCCGCCGGAATGAAGTACCCCGCCCCCTCGCCGGAGCCGACGAAGAGCTGGTCGCGCCCGGGCGCGAACGGCCCGTCGAAGGGAAGTTCCTCGAGCCAGCCGAGATCCGCCTCGCGCATGAAGATGCCGCGCCCCGGGTATCGCGAGCGCGCCCCGAGCAGCTGGACGACCGGCAGTGCTCCCCGTTCCCAGAAGACGCGCACCGCCGTTTCGTTGTGATAGATCAGCCGGTCCTTCCAGGGGGTGCGCAGGGACGCCGCCGCGCGCTGGTCGATCCGCGCTGTGTAGCGCTCGACATTCTCGCCCAGTTCGTTCCAGGCGTCGAACGCCCGGGTGAACAGTTCGCGGGCAACCGGATCCAGGAACGCGTCCCCGGCGAAGCGGCCCGGCCCCGGCGGGGCTTGCGCGGTGGCGACGGTGGGCGCGGACCCGGAGAGCAGGAACGTGACGAGCGAAAGGGCGACGGCGGCAACTGCCCTGGCAGCCACGGAACACTACAGGATCGAGTTCAGATACAGTTCCACGCGGAACTGCCTGCGCGGCCCCCTGAGTCCCTGGGACAGGTCCAGACGGATCAGCCCGTCCAGCATGCTCCCGCCGACGCCGACGCCGTAGAGCACGTCGTCGGAGTCGAACTCGCCCACCGGACCGGCCCACCCCGCGTCCCCGAAGAAGCTCGCCGCGAACCCCTGGTACGTCCTCCCCACCTCGAGGCGGCCGCGCAGGAACGAAAGCCCCGACACGGTCGAGGCCGGAAAGCCCCTTAGCGTCGCGGCGCTGCCCAGGAACCACGAGCGCTGGACGGGCGCCTGCCCCCAGGTGTTTCCGCCCGCCGCCTCCATGCCGATCCGCCACCGGCTCCAGCTTCTGCCGGACACCGGCACGACCGCGCGCACGGTCGCGCTCGCCTGGCCGTAGTTCTCGCGGGCTTCCTCGCCCGGCACGCGCCACGTCGCCGCCCTCCCGAAGAGCTCGATTCCGAGTTGCGCCCCTGCCGGATTGTGCCCCCACCACGGCGAGAGCCGCAGTTCGCCGCCCACCTCCTCCACTTCGCGGGCCTCGACGTTGTCACGAAAATCCCATCCGCGGTCGAAGGCCCGGAAGAGCGCGAAGTTCGTGTTGTTCTCCACCGGCCCCTGGCGTTCTCCGTACACGCGCAGCTGGAACGACTGAACCGCGATCTCGGGGGGACGCCAGGTGAAGTCGGCCCCGGTGGCCTGGTAGTATTCTCCGTTGTCCCGCCCGTAGAGGAAGGCCTCGACGGTATTCCCCATGCCCAGATACCCGCTCTCGGACTCGGTGGGGCGAAGCTCGTGGTAGGCGCCGAGCTTCAGACGGCGAAAGACGGACGAGCGCTCCAGATCGAGCCGCACCTTCGGCCGCAGGTCCGCGAACCCGAAGAAGCCCGAGGCGCGAAGGTCGTACGGTCCATGGATCGGCCAGCCGACCCGCCCGCCCACCGCCGGCCCCTCCACGCGGTTGTAGCGGACCAGGTCCGTCTGCGCCCAGCCCCAGTTGAAATCCAGGAGGGTCCTCGCTGCCGGCGCGCCCGGAATGTCGTCCAGAATCTGCATGTACTCGTCCAGATCGTCCTCGGACGGGAAGCCGGGGGCATCGTTCCAGATCGGGGGTGGCAGGTGGGGGCTTTCCTCGATGTCGGCGGGGTCCTCGGGCGCGATCCAGCGGGCGCCGCGGTAGTCATCGGCCAGCGGCTGATAGACCGGTTCTCCGTCCTCGGAGAGCAGCTCCGCGATGAAGGCCATCGCCTCCGCCCGGGTGTCGAAGTGAACCTCCTGCAGGGGCGGCATGCCCGTGGCCACCCCTTCGGCTTCGGCCAGGAGGTCCTCGGTCATCGCGACCGATTCGATCTGGTACCGAAAGTCCATCGTGACGGGCACCTTGACCATCCCGGCGTACCTGACCTCACCCTCGAAGCGAAAGGTATTCGGCAGCCATACCTCGAAGTCCCAGATGAAGTAGTCGACCGCGATCACCCTGATCTCGAAGGCAAGCGAAAAGAGGAAGTCGGGAACAAATGGCGGAACGCTGTCGAACGCTGCCTGGGCATCGGGGATGTCGCGCTGCAGTTCGAAGGGGCGGGCGAGCCGATAGACGCCACGCGCCAGGCCGCCGGTGGCCGCGTCGATCCAGAGCGACCCGCTGATGAGGTGGGGGTCCGACAGCCGCGGGAGAACATTCAGCCGGATCGCGTCGAACCGCTGCCCGTCCGGAAACTCAAGGGAGATGGTGTCCCCGCTCTGGAAGCGGTAGAGCGTATCGGCGCCCTCTCCGAGCGGGTGCGCCAGCCAGGGGGCGTCGTCGGCGGGCTGAAACGGCTCCGAGTTCCGGTCCGCCCCGACGAATAGCTGGTCGCTGCCCGGCTCGAACGGGGTGTCGAAGGGGAGTTCCTGGAGCCACCACGGGCTGCCACCGTTCCCGATGTTCACGTATTCCTCGCGGGAGAGCTCGCGGAACGGGTACTGGGCCGCCGACCCCAGCACCTGAATGACCGGCTCGCGGTCGCGCTCCCAGAATGCGCGCACCGCCGACTGGCTGTGGTAGAGGGTCCGTTTTCGGCGGAGCGCCCGCACGGCCACCTCGATCCGCTGGTCGATCCGCGCCGTGTAGCGCTCGATGTTGTCGCCCAGGGCGTCCCACTGGTCGTAGGCGGTCGTGTAGATCTGGCGTGCGACAGGGTCGAGGAAGGCGTCCGGGGCGAAACGGGTGTCGTCGGCCGGCCGGACCTGTGCGCCGGAGGCCGCAGGCGAGGCGAAGCACGCCGCAAGGGCGCCGATGACGACGCGGGAGCCCCTCATGGGCCCGGGTCCGCCCCGCGATCGTGCACGAAGCGCACCTCCTTGACATCGTCCCATGCCACGAAGCGCCAGTCGCCGTCCGCGTCGATGCCCGCTTCCGCAGCGCCGCCCGATGCCGCCGGAGAGGGGGCCGGCTCCCCTGCCGCCGCACCCGTCCGCACCAGAATGCCGAGGTTGCCCGAACCGAGGTCGTTGTAGCCCGTCACCTCGTAGGTGCGCCCGTCGCGGAGTGTCACGAGGGCGCGCCCGCGCAGCGAGGAGCCGGGCACCTGCCGGAGATCCCCGGACGTGTCGGGGAAGGCGATTTGCTCGATGCTCCGGATGTGCCCGAACTCCGTCGCGATCTCCACGCCGTCCGAGTTCGCATACAGCCGGTCCCAAGACCATTCCTTCAGGCCGTTCCAGCGAATCCGCCCCTCCAGCTCCTCGCCGTCATGCGTCACGACCACGCCCCGCAGCCCCGTGGCGCCATCGAAATCGTCATTTCCGGAAGCGGTCTGCGCTGCGAGCCCGCTCACCGAAGGCCCCGCATCCGCTGGATCCAGGCGCAGGGCGGTGATGTCGTCCCAGTCTATCGTGACCGTGCCGAGCCGGGGATCGACCACCATGATCTCGTCGGCGGGGTCGCGCCGCCGCCCGGCGTTCTCCACCTGAACCTGGACCAACGTCCCGACGCGCACCGACACGCTCCTGACCCGGCCCCGCCCGCCACCGGTAAGTTCAACCACCTCTCCCGACGCGAGCGTTGCGCGCGTGCCGTCCGCATCCCGCTCGATCGAGCGGACCTCGTCGAAGCGGATGGGCGGCCGGGAGGAATCCGAGAGTCTTCGTCCCAGCGTGTCGGACAGGAGCACGGCGCGGTTGTCCCAGGTGACGAGCCCCCTGAATGTCCGGCCCGATTCGTCTTCCACGACACCCGCGATCCGGGCCGACGAGGCCTCCTGCCCGCCGGGCGCCGCCGAGAACTCGATCCGCTCGATGTCCTCCGCGGAGATGCTGCTGACCCCGTTCAACGGATGGTCCACGTCGATCCGCTGCTCCGGCCAATCATCGTCCATCTCGCCGATCAGCCGTCCGGCGCGGCTGCCGGAGGTCTCCGCGTCCGCGGTTCCGCCGCGCAACGCGACCTCCAGGTTGTGATCGTGCACGACAATGGCCCGCACCGAGCCGAAGGGCACACGGATCGTCCTCTGACGGGGGAAATCGTCGCTGCGGTCGTTCCAGGAAATCCGGTATCCCCTGAGTTCGAGGGTGCGCACGAAAAGACTGTGGCCTCGAGACGCTTCGATCCAGGACTGGCGCGGCCCGTCACCGATGTCCTGCAGGGACTCGAAGACGTCGCCCCAGCTCGCGGCGTTCTGCTCGCCGTGGAACCGCAGAAAGCCCTCGCGCTGCTCCCCGTCCCTCAGCGTGATGCGCCCCCAGATCCGGCCTTCGGACTGCGCGTGACCCGGCGCCGTGTGGAGAAGCAATGCCAGCAGGGCTGCGGCGAGCCCACGGAGACAAGGCGGGCCGGGAACCGTCGGCGCGGTTCGCCGCGGGGTTCGACAGTCGATTCCGGGCGCCAATCGGGAAAGTGGGCGAAGGGGGAGGGCCATCCTTAACAATACCCAATCCGGCCGCGCCCGGTTTCGCCAGCCGCCGCGGCAGCCTACCTTGCGCCGGACGATCGAGCGATCCGCACCACCCGGACAAAGGAGTCACAGATGAGCAACCGCAAATCGGTTCTGCGCTGGCTGGTCCTCGCATGGGTATGCCCCGCATTCGCCTGCGCCCCCGGCGACGGCGACGCGGGCGAGGCCGCCGACGAGACAATCCCCGCCGAGACGATCGAAGATGCCGCGTCCAACCCGCGCTTCGGCGTCTGGGAGCTGGAGTCCGACGCCGAGCCACCCGTCCGCAACGTCATGACCTATGAGCCCTGGGGAGACGGCGGCATGAAGATCACGGTCGCGCAGACCAACTCCGACGGCGAGACCTCGGAGTGGAGCTACGCGACGATGTTCGACGGTGTTTTCCGCGAAGTCGAGGGCCAGGAGAACGCCACGACATCGGTCGAGGTGATCGACGAGCGCACCAACCACATCTTCAACGCCCGCAACGGCGAGGTGTACCAGGTCATCGTCAACGTCCTGTCCGAGGACGGCCACACGATCAACAACGAATACCGCCGCACCGCTGCCGACGGGACCGAGCGGGTAAGCCACGCGGTCTACCGGCGGATTCAGTAGGGACGGACCGGGCCGGACCGCGGCCCGCGCGGGATTTCAGGCCTGGGCGTGCGACCCCCGCCGCGGTACGCGCAATTCGAACCGGGGGATGCGTGCGCGGAAGACCGTGCCGTCCCCGCGTCTGAAATGATAGAAGCCCTCCATGTGGCCGCTGCGGCCCGCCAGCGCGCAGAAGCTCTGGTATTCATGGACATCTCCCGGGGCCAGCACGGGGGACTCGCCCACGACGCCCTCGCCTTCGACCTCCTGGTCGCCGGCGACCGAATCGTGAATCAGCCAGTGGCGCCAGAAGAGCTCCGCCGTCTCGGAGCCGATGTTCTCGATACGGATGAAATAGACGAACACGTACCGGAACGGGGGCCGGGAGTGGGTGCGGGCATACACCGGCTCGGCGGTGATCCTCATTTCGCCTTCGAGGATGGGAGGGCCTTTGCCGTTGGTGGCGGGCATCGAATCCGTTCCGGGTAGACTTGTGCCTGGGAGGGATTAACATAGTAGCGCCCCGCGGCGGACTGTACCCGCGGCGGTTCGCGGCGCAGGCGCGCCATACCGACCCAACACCCCGTCCGGCTGACCCCGGCTCACGCCCGGCCCGATGGCTGGGGAGCCGGGGCAGTCGAGGTAGGAATTCGATGGCATTTCAGACACTGCTCGATCAATGGCGGGAACTCGCGCTCGGACTGGCGCTGCTCGCCGCCGCCGCCTGGATCGCGGACCTGATCGCGTCGCGCACCCTTCACCGGCTCATCGGCGGGGTCGCCGCGCGCACCCGCTCCACCTGGGACGACCACCTCGTGGAGCGGAAGGTCGTCAAGCGGCTCGCCCATGTCGTGCCGGCGCTCGTCGTGTACCTCGGCATCGGCCAGGCGCTGGGCATCGGCGCGGCCGACGTGGCCCAGGATCCGGGCTCGGCGCTGGCCACCGCGTGGGTCATTGGCCGGCGTTTGGCCGCGGCCTACATCGCTTTCGCCGTCGTGCGCGCGTTCGCCGCCTTCCTCGATGCCGTCAACGACATCTACAGCGAGGCCGAGGAACTCGCGAAGTCGCGGCCGATCAAGGGCTACCTGCAGGTCGTCGCGCTGGTGGCCCATCTGGCCGCGGGCGTGGTTATCGTCGCGATCCTCGCCGGGCGCTCGCCCGTGTTCTTCCTTTCCGGCCTCGGAGCGCTGGCGGCGGTCCTCATGCTGATCTTCCGCGACACGATCCTGTCGCTGGTCGCGAGCGTCCAGATCGCCTCGAACGACATGATCCGCATCGGCGACTGGGTCAGCGTGCCGCAGGCAAACTGCGACGGGGAGGTCATCGACATCGCGCTGCACACCGTCAAGGTCCAGAACTGGGACAAGACGATTTCCACGATCCCGACGCACAAGTTCATCAGCGAGTCGTTCAAGAACTGGCGCGGGATGTCCCAGTCGGGGGGCAGGCGCATCAAGCGCTCGCTGAGGATCGACATGAACTCGGTGCGCTTCCTGGAGGAGCACGAGATCGAGGAACTGTCGCGGCGCGAGCTGCTTCACGACCACATGCGCGAGGTTCGGGACCAGGTCGCCCGCTACAACGCGGCGAAGGCGGCCGGCGATCCCGGCATCATTCCCGAGATCCGGCGCCTCACGAACCTCGGCACCTTTCGCGCGTACGTGCAGAAGTACCTGGAGGCGCACCCGAAGACCCACAAGGAGATGACGCTCCTCGTGCGTCAGCTGGCGCCCGGGCCCGACGGCGTCCCGATCGAGGTCTACTGCTTCTCCGCCGACACCGCGTGGCCCGGATACGAAGGCTTCCAGGGGGACGTCTTCGACCACCTCATCGCGATCCTTCCCGAATTCCGGCTGCGGCCCTTCCAGTCACCGGCGGGCAGCGACTTCGCGAGGGCGGTGGGCGTTCAGCAGCCCCGGCCCTGAAGGGGAATCCGGGTCGGAGAGAAGCCCTCGTCGGCGGCTCGGCGAAGGAAGTCGCGCGTATACATGCGCACCATTCCCAGCCTCTCGTAGATCTCGACGAGCTCCAGGTCGTCGGGAGCCAGCGTCTCCAGGAACCGGCTGGACACGGCGACTTCGTCGAGGCAGACCCGGAGCCGGCGGATCTGCCCTCGGAAGCGGTACACCAGCTGCTGGAGGGTGGGATCCTCGAGGATGTAGACGGGCGTGCGTGCCCGGACGAGCGCCGCGACGCTGGGTGAATTGGTCGCCTGCAACGCTTCCTCCCTGAAGACGGTGCTCCCCACCGGTGTGCTCGCGCGGCGTACCTCGAGCCGGTGAACCAGGCGCTCGACCCGCACCTCGATTCCCGGCAGCACGACCGCGATCGGCTGAAGGCGGACCACCATGATGGCATTGTGCGGGATCCGGGATGCCTCGCGGTTGGTCTGGTAGCCGAAGCGGGCGGTGATGATCGTATAGCGTCCGGGCAACAGTTCGGGGAATTCGAAATACCCGTTGCGATCGGTGACCGCCGACCGCTTGAGTTCGGCGATCTGCACGATGGCCTCGGCGAGGGGATGCTCGTTCACGAAGTCGCGGACGTTGCCCCGGAAGGTGAAGGGCCTGGGCGGATCCGGGGGGTCCTCCTGCGCCCGGAGGGACGCGGGCCCGGCCGTGGTCAGGAGCAGCGCGAGGGCTCCCGCGGCTCCCGCGCGGTGCCACTTGTATGGTAAACATGACATTATGTAAACTCCTCCTTACACCTCATCATGTCCGTTCAGCCCAGTGGCCGGGTTACCAGAAACGCGGTGGCGCCGACCGCGGCCGTGCCCAGTAGCAGCTCGAGTGCCGCGGAGCGCGTGAGCAGTCTGCCCCCTGACCCACGTGCCAACCGCGGACGAACCACGCGCCAATTGTAAAGACCGAGCGCCAGAATCCCGGCGACAATCCCATCCTTGACCAGGAGCGACCTGCCCCAGGGTGTGGTCCACAGATCCGACGCGGCGTCGATGTGGGTCCAGACCTTCAGTGCGCCCGTGACCAGCAGCAGGGATACCGCCGCCTGGGCCACCCGCGAGAACGCGCCCACCATTCCCGCGGCGCCGGGCGCGTTCGGAATGGCCGCGTCACCGCGCCTGTGCAACGCGGGGAGTCCGGCGAAGAGGAGGCAGGCGAGTCCGCCCATCCATCCTCCTGCGGCCGCCACGTGCAGGTAGGTCGCGGCCGCGGAGACCGCGCGTGGGCTGTCGGCCCACCCGTGGCCGGAGAGGACGGGCACGGCGGGGAGCAGCAGCGCTCCGAGGGTGATGATCTTCCAGCCGCCGGCGCGGACTCCGTTGCGGCCGCGGATCAGCAGCCCCCCGGCGACAAGGATCACGCCCGCCAGGTGCAGCCACCACCCCGCGGCCCAGGGCGTACCCGTGGCCACGGTGAGGAGGTTGCCGGGAACGTCGTCCGGAAAGAACGTTTCGGCCTGATTCCAGAGACGCAACGGCACCAGGAACAGGAGGAGCCCGAGCCCCATGGCGATCAGCACCGATGTCCGGCTGGCGGCGGATGCGATCACCTCCTGCGATTCGCCGCTTCGGGCGCACGGCCCAAGGACCAGCGTCCGAAATGCGACGGCCCCCAGAATCGTGATGATGCACGTGTAGAAGAGGAAGCCCATCCCGGTCCGGAAGGGGTCGACGACCGGCGCGGTGCGGGGAGCTCCGCTACGCGGGCCGTCCGCAGCCCGGGGTCCCCCCGGAAGCGGAGTCTCCGCGGTACCGGGCGCCGCCACCGAATCCCTGTCAGCCACTCCGGTGCCCGCAGACGTTGCCGACGGGTCGGCAGCCGAGGCCTCCACCCGGAACGCGTAGTCCCCGGAGATCCTGTGGCCGTCCGGCCCCGCGGTGGTCCAGGCTACCATGTAACTGCCGCCGCCCAGCGCCTCGTTCAGCGGCAGAACGATCACGTCGCGCCGGTCGTCCGCCAGGTAGGCCAGGCTGCCCGCGGGGACGGGCGTGGCATCCGGCGCCGCCGGCCGCACCTCCACCGAACTCGGGGGCAGCTGCACGTCGGTGGTATAGGTGAGGGTGATCGCGGCCGGGGACTCGGTCAGGATTGCGTCTTCGGCCGGGTCGGATTCCTTGAGTTCGGTGTGGAGCCATCGCCCCCCGATGATCGCCGGGAGCGCGAGAAGGGCCAGCCCCGGGCGGGTCCAGGCGCGCCTGCCGGGCCGCCGCAGCGGGATCCGGGCGGCCGCGGGCATGGGCCTACGCCTCCGGCAGGCCGTGCTCCATCGCCCACTCCATGGCTTCGCTGAAGCGATCGAGTTCCTCGAGCGTCGTATACACGCTCGGCGAGATCCGCAGCCCGGTGCACTCCTCGTGCCCGATCGGCACGTTGATGATCCGGTGTTCGTTCCAGAGCCAGTTGCTGAGGGCGGCGGTGTCAAGGCCATCCACATGGACATTGCCGATCCCGCAGGCGAAGCCGGGCTTCTGGCTGGTGTTCAGCGAGACCCGGTCGTTCTCGAGCAGCCGGTTCGCCCAGTAGTCGCGCAGGTGGATCAGGCGGGCGGCTTTCCGCTCTGCGCCGATCCCCTGGTGGAAGGTCAGCGCCTCACCGATCGCCAGGTAGTTCGCCGCCGGATGCGTGCCGATCTCCTCGTACTTGCGGATGTCGCCGCTGCGGCTGTCGGGCGCGGCCATCAGCGGCCAGATGTTGGGGATTTCGTCCTTGCGCACGTAGAGCAGGCCGGTGCCGTGCGGCGCGAAGAGCCACTTGTGCAGGCTGGTGGCGTAGTTGTCGCACTCCAGCTCGGGGAGCTTGAAGGGGAAGTGCGCCATCGCGTGGGCGCCGTCGACGATCACGGGGATGTCGTAGCCGCGGGCCATCCGGACGATGTCTCGCACGGGAAGGATCTGCCCGGTCAGGTTGATCATGTGGCACATGAGGATGAGCCGCGTCCTCGGCGTGATGGCCTCCTCGAAGCGGCGCACCACCTCGGCCGGGTCCTCGGCCGGCACGGGCACCCTGATCTGGTTCATCACGATCCCCTCCCGGCGTTCCCTCTGCCGGAAGGTGGTGAGCATGCGGCCGTAGTCCTGGGTCGTGGTGAGGACTTCGTCGCCGGCGCTGAGATCGTAACCGAACTGGACGGTCTGGAGACCTTCGGACGCATTGCGCGTAAAAGCGATTTCCTCGGCGTCCACGCCCCATTCGCGCGCCATCCGCTTGCGCACGCCCTCGCGCTGGGGCTCGAGGATCTTCCACATCGTGTAGGTCGGAGCCTCGTTCGAATAGTCGAGGTGCCGCTTCATCGCATCCTGGACGAAGCCGGGCGACGGGCTGACGCCCCCGTTGTTCAGGTTCACCAGGGTGCGGTCGACGGTGAACGCGCGCGCCACCTCCGCCCAGAAGGTCTCGTCGGCCGCCGTGTCGGCTGCGGACCCGGGGTGCCGGCCGAGCTCGCGGGCGATCGCGGTCGCGTCGCGATTGAAGGCCGGAAGGCTCCCGGCCCCTACCACCGCCGCCGCCGCTCCCAGGAAATCGCGGCGGTTCGGAGGCCGCTTGTTGGTCGTGCCCCTCGTGACCCTGATGTTCATCTGTCCTCCAGACCGGACTGGGCTCATTCGCGGAATCTCAACCGAACTACAATAAGGCGCGCCGCGGACCACGGGCAAACGGGCGCGGGTTATCTTTCCCGCATGATTCGGATTCGCTTCCTGGGCACCGCCGCCGCCCGGCCGACCGTCGGGCGGAACGTGTCGGGCATCGCCGTTCAGCGCGAGGGCCAGTCGTTCCTCTGGGATTGCGGCGAAGGGACCCAGCGCCAGATCATGCGCTACGGATCGGGTTTTTCCTTCTCGCATATCTTCATCACGCACACCCATGCCGACCATTTCCTCGGGATTCCGGGCCTGTTGCGCACGATGGGGCTGCAGGGCAGGGAGGAGGCCATGACGATCCACGGACCCGCCGGCGCGCGTCGGGTGCTCGAGGCGGCGGTCCGCATGGGTGTCGAGCGCCTGGCTTTCCCGGTGCACGTGAAGAGTCTCGAGGACGGCGACCGGGTCGACTTCGGCGAGTGGGGCGTCCACGCCTTCGCCGCCGAGCACGGTGTCGCGGCCCTTGGCTACGCCCTGATCGAAGAGGCGCGCCTGGGCAGGTTCGACGTGGACGCCGTGAGGCGGCTGGGTGTGCCGGAGGGTCCCCTCTTCGGCCGGCTGCACCGCGGCGAGACGATCGAAGTGAACGGACGGGCGATCACCCCGGAAGAAGTGGTCGGACCCCCGCGCCCGGGCCGCAAGGTCATCTATACGGGCGACACCCGGCCCACCCGGCGGATTGTGGAGGTGGCGATGGGCGCCGACCTCCTGATCCACGAGGCGACCTTCAGCGCCGAGGAGGGAAGACGGGCCAGAGAGACCCGCCACTCCACCGCGGTGGAAGCGGCGCGGGTGGCCGCCCGTGCCAGGGCCCGGCGGCTCGTCCTCACGCACATCTCCGCGCGCTACTCGGACGTGCCGGGGGTGTTGCGGCGGCAGGCCCGAGAGGTCTTTCCGGCCTGCGAAGTCGCGCACGACGGCCTGGAAGTGGAGCTTGGCTACCGTGACTGACCGGCTGCCCGGTCGCCCGCCGCCGACCCGCGCCAGCGAATCCCCTACGCCCACGGTCGCCGTGGTGGGGCTCGGCGTCATGGGGGGATCGATCGTCAAGGCCCTGGCGCGGCGAGCACCCGAAGCGCGCGTCTACGGCATCGACCCCGACGACGAGGGTACCGTGCTCGCCGCGCGGGACGGGGTGACGATCGTGGAGCGCCTGGAGGACTGCGCACTCGGCGGCGCAACGGTCGTCTTCGCGGCTCCCCTCGATGTTGTGGCCGCGCTTGTGCGGACGGCGGATGCCAGCTGGTCCGGCGCGTCCCTTGTGACCGATGTGGCCAGCCTCAAGGTGCCGGTCCTGGAAGCGGCGCGGCAGACGCCTGCCGCCGCCGGCGTCTTTGTCGGAGCCCATCCGATGTGCGGTTCGGAGCGCTCCGGGTACGCCGCGGCCCGCGCCGACTTGTATGAGGGAGCCGATGTCTGGCTCTGCCCGGCGCAAGGGGACGGCGCGGCCGACAGCGAGGCGCGGGGCGATTCGCCGCTGGACCGCGCACGCGCCTTCTGGCGCCTGCTGGGAGCGCGGCCGAGGACGGTCGCCGCGGCCGAGCACGACCGCACGATGGCCTGGGCGAGCCACCTGCCGCAGTTGCTGGCCAGCGCGCTGGCCCTGTCGCTGGACGGTGCCGGCGTCGCCCGGCGCGACCTCGGCCCCGGCGGGCGGGACATGACGCGGCTGGCGGGGTCCGGCACGGCGATGTGGCTGCCCCTTCTGGAGGCCGGCTGCGACCGGAACGTTCGTGCGCTGCGCACTCTCGAGGAACAGGTTGCGCAGCTTCGGCGCGTGCTGAAGGACGGGGACATGGCGGCGCTGGCGCGACTCATGGACAGGGGGAGCGCATGGGCCTCGGCGACGGACTGACGATTCGGGTCCCCGGGGACAAGTCCATCACCCAGCGCGCCCTGATCCTCGGGGCGATGGCGCACGGCGAGAGCCGGATCGGCGCCGCGCCCCGCGGCGCCGATCCTCTCGCCACGGCCAACGCGCTTCGCGCACTGGGCGTCCCCATTCACGGCCTGGACGGCCCGGCGACCGCCCCGATCCGGATCGAGGGCCCCGGACCTCGGCGCTGGCGGCAGCCGCGCTCGTCCGTCGACCTGCACAACAGCGGCACCGGCGCGCGGCTGCTGGCCGGGGCGCTTGCCGCGCAGCCCCTCTCGGTCGTGCTCCGCGGCGACGAATCCCTGTCGCGGCGTCCGATGCGGCGGATCGCCGAGCCGCTCAGGCGGATGGGCGCAACGGTGGAACACCTGGAGGGCGGTGGCGTGCTTCCCATGCGCGTGGCCGGCGGCGCACTGCGCGAGATCCGCCACGACGGGCGGGTGGCCAGCGCGCAGGTGAAGAGCGCGATCCTGCTTGCGGCGACCGGTGCCGGGGTCCCGGTCGAGGTGCGCGAGCCGCGCCGCTCGCGCGACCACGGCGAGCGGATGCTCGAGGCGATGGGCGTGCAGCTTCGCGAAGGGTGGCAGGACGGCGCGTGGTCGGTGCGGATCGACGCGCCGCCCGGGCGGCTGGCCCCGCTGGACATGGATGTGCCCGGTGACTTCTCGTCGGCGTCGTTCCTCCTGGCCTGGGCGGTCCTGGCCGGACAAACGCCGCGGCTCACCATTCGCGGCGTCGGGCTCAACCCCACGCGGACGGGGTTTCTCGCGGTGCTCAAGCGGATGGGCGTCGAGGCCGAGGCCGCCGAGAGGGGCGACGCGGGCGGCGAGCCGTACGGCGACCTTCTGGTTGCCGCGCCGGAGCGCGGGCTGCGGGCGGTGGCGGTGGGCGGGGAGGAGGTGACCGGGATGATCGACGAAGTCCCGATTCTGGCCGTCCTGGCGGCGCGGGCCGAGGGAGTGACGCGAATCACGGGTGCCCGCGAACTCCGTGTGAAGGAGTCCGACCGGCTGGCCGCGCTCGCGGTCAACCTGCGGCGCATCGGCGTCCGGGTGAAGGAGTTGCCGGACGGTCTGGAGATCGACGGGACGAGCCGGGCGCTCGCGGGCCGGGTGGAGTGCTTTCGCGACCACCGCATCGCAATGGCCTTCGGTGTGCTGGGGGCCGCGCCCGGCTGCGACATCCCCGTGGACGACCCCGGGGTGGCCGACGTCAGCTTTCCGGGCTTCTGGCGCCTGTTGGAGCGCGTGGGCGATGAGGCGCGGGGCCGGGACCGGTCGGCCCGCTCGACGAAGAAGGAACAGTCGCGGTGTCCCGTCGTGGCGATCGACGGTTCCGCGGGCGCAGGAAAGTCCACCACCGCGGCCGCGGTGGCCGCGCGCCTGGGATTTCGGCACCTGGACTCCGGCGCGATCTACCGGGCCGTCACCCTCGCGCTCCTCGATTCGGCAAGTGGAGCCGGGGAGGTGGAGAGCATCTCGACGGCGGAGCTGGAGGCATTGGGCATCGACGTGCATTGGGGGGATGCGGGCATGGAGGTCCGGATCCGAGGCGAGCGTGCACGGGAAGAGGACCTGCGTGCCCACCGGGTCACCGCCGCGGTCTCGCGGGTGTCTGCGGTGCCGGCGGTTCGCGCTCACCTGCTGGAGCTGCAGCGTTCTGCCGCCGAGGGTCCGGGACTGGTCGCCGAGGGGCGCGACATGGGCACGGTCGTCTTCCCGGAAGCGGCCCTGAAAGTCTACCTGGACGCCGACCCCCGCGAACGCGCGCGCCGGCGGATTCTGCAACAGGGCGGGGCCGAACCGGACGCCGCCGAAGTCGAGGCCGAAGTCGCCCGGCTGAGGGCCCGGGACGCGCGTGACTCCACGCGGGTTGTAGCTCCGCTGCTCAAGGCGGCAGATGCGCAGCGTCTGGACACGACCGACCTGGACCCGGAAACCCAGATCGAGCGGATCGTACAACTGGTCGCGCGCGCGCTGAAGCAGGCCCGTTCCCCGCTCCCTGCGCCCTGAGTCTTTCCATTTGCCCGCAGTTTGCACTATAATTAAGGACTGTACCCGATCCCCAGACGCTGGGTTTACGCCGTCAGGCGGGGCAACCTGCGCCGCCGGCCCCCGGTTTGCGGAATCGGGGACGACGACTGCGGTTGCCGTCCACCGCGGGATGGTCTGCGGCAACCCCAACGACCCATCTACACCGGCTCGCCCGCACATCTTCCGCCGGGCCGGAACGGAGTATCTGGAGCGTCGGCTCCGTGCCGGCGAAGCGCAAACATGAACGACAACCCAGCCTCTTCACCGGATTCGGCCGACGTCGGATCCCCTCCCGAGCCCGAGACCGCGCGAAGCACTCTGCCGGGCGAAATCTCGCCCGAACTCCTTCACGATCCGTACGGCGAGGAGCCCCTCGATGTCTCGCGCGACGACTTCGAGGCAATGCTCGCCGATCACCAGACGGCCCGCGGCGATATCAAGGAAGGCGAGATCGTCAAGGCCCGGGTGCTGCGGACAACGGACTCCTCAGTCATTCTCGAATTCGGTTTCAAGAGCGAGGGCGCGGTCCCGATCGACGAGTTCAAGGATGCGGACGCGGTCAGTCCCGGACAGGAGGTCGAGGTTCTCCTGGAGAGCCTTGAGGACGATGACGGCGTGGTCGTCCTCTCCAAGAAGAAGGCCGATTTCCTGCGGGTGTGGGAGCTGATCAAGGAAGCCTACGAAAGCGATCGTCCCGTCAAGGGGCTGCTCACCCGCAAGATCAAGGGCGGCGTGACCGTGGATATCATGGGCGTCGACGCCTTCCTCCCGGGGTCGCAGATTGCGCTGAGGCGCGTGCCCAACATCGAGGATCTCATCGGGGACCGCTACGATTTCAAGATCATCAAGCTCAACAAGCGGCGCCGGAATATCGTGGTGTCGCGGCGGGTCATCCTGGAGTCCGAACGCGAGGAGAAGCGCTCCACGCTCGTCAAGGAGTTGCTGAAGGGGCAGGTGCGGGAGGGCGTGGTCAAGAACATCACCGACTTCGGTGCCTTCATCGACCTCGGCGGGCTCGACGGGCTCCTGCATATCACGGACATGTCGTGGGGGCGCGTCAGCCACCCGTCGGAGGTGGTCAAGGTCGGCGGCAAGCTCGACATCAAGGTCCTCGACATCGACTGGAACCGGGAGAGGATCTCGCTCGGACTGAAGCAGCTTCTGCCCTATCCGTGGACGGACATCGAGGACCGGTATCCGGTCGGCGCCCGGGTCCGCGGCAGGGTCGTCTCGATCACGAACTACGGCGCCTTCGTCGAACTGCAGAAGGGTGTGGAGGGGCTGGTCCATATCTCCGAGATGTCCTGGACCCGCAACGTGCGCCACCCCTCCAAGCTCGTCTCCATAAGCGACGAAATCGAGGCCGTCGTCCTCAAGGTCGATCCGCAGGAAGAGAAGATCTCGCTCGGCATGAAGCAGATCGAGGAAGATCCGTGGCTGGCCCTTCCGCTCAAGTACCCGAGCGGCACGCGCCTGACCGGAACCGTGCGCAACCTGACCACCTTCGGCGCGTTCGTGGAGATAGAACCGGGGATCGACGGGCTGGTTCACGTCTCGGACATGAGTTGGACGAAGCGCGTGGAGCACCCCTCCGAGGTCGTGCGCAAGGGCGAAGAGGCCGATGTCATGGTCCTGGCGGTCGATTCCGAGAACAAGCGGATTTCGCTCGGCTTCAAGCAGCTGTACGACGATCCGTGGCCGGAGTTGGCGACGCGGTTCTCGAAGGGGCGCGAGCAGGACGGAACCGTGGTGCGCCTGCAGGACAAGGGGGTGGTCGTCGATCTGGGCGAAGGGGTGGAAGGGTTCGTGCCGGGTTCCCATGCCGCGGTTGCCCCGGATGCGTTGACAGAGCACTTCCGAGTCGGCGAGAGCGTGCCGTTGAGGGTCATCGCATCGGATGCCGACGAGCGGCGCATCGTGCTCGAGGTGGTCGAAGCGCCCCCGAGCGCAGCGGTGAAGGAGCCGCCGTCGGACGAGCCCGCGGAAGTCGAAGCCGAAGGCGCCCCGGACGGGGTGGATGCCGCCGACGAGCCGGAAGCTGCCGTTGACGAGGCGGAGGATGCTGCCGACGAGCCTCAAGCTGCCGCCGACGAGCCGGAGGATGCTGCCGACGAAGCTGAAGCCGCCGCCGACGAAGCTGAAGCCGCCGCCGACGAGCCGGAGGCTACCGCCGACGAACCGGAAGCTGCCGACTCCGATGGCGACCCCGGGACCGGGGAGGCAGCTGAAGCCTCCGAGGCTGACGAGGTCGAAACGGCGAGTGAAGAGGATCCCGAGGCCTCCGAGGACGAGGCCGACGACGGTTAGCCGGAGTTCCACGGTGACTACGACGGCGGGCAGATCACGGTGTTCGGCATTCGCCTTCACGTCGCTGGCAGGTCTGGCGTTCGGCTGCCTCGCGACAGCGAGTTCGCGGCCCGAGGCCCCGGTCTCGGTTGAGGCGCCCAACTCCGCCGTGGAGCCGGTCTCGACGGTCGCTGCAAACGTCGATTTGACGGCGAAGACCGGGCGAACGGGAACTCCCGGCACGCCCACCGACCCGGGTGCCGTGGCCACTGCCGTTCTTTCCCTGTCCGCAGCCGAAGTCGGCGACCGGGAATTGCAGGCCCTTGAGGCCGCGGTGCCACAGCTCTCCCGCCGGGCGCTTCTCCTGCTCGCGGAATCGGCGGTCGCCAACCCGCGCGATGCGCGCGTGGGGCTCCTGTACGGGGAACTCGCGTACATCCACGCCATCTCGGACGAACCGGAAGAGGCGCGCCGCTTCGCACTCGCGGCCAGGCAGGCTGGAGCGACTGGCCGTGCGCAAGCCGTGGTGTCCGCGATTCTGGACGCCGAACTCGCGGATCTGATGCCGGCCGACCCGGTGATCGGACTGGTCCTGCCCGTCACCGGTTCCCCCTCCAACCGGGAGTATGCGCGCCGGTTCATGGAGGGTGTGGAGGTTGCGGCGGCGCGGGCCCGGCGGTCGGGATTGCGCGTCGAGTTCCTCGTGGAAGACAACCGCGGCACGCGGGCCGGGAGCGAGCGAGGGGTCTCCGCCCTGGTTTCGAGCGGAGCGGAGGTGATCCTGGGACCCCTGGACGAAGGGAACCTGGAGTACGCCGTTCGCGCCGCCCCGGGCCGCGTGGCATTCCTGTCGCCGACGGCCGCGCGCGTTCCCTTTGGCCGCAGGGGCACGTACAGCCTGGGGGCCGGGGATCGCGGTGCCGGACGCACCCTGGCCCGTGCCGTGCACCGGGCCGGCTGCGAGGAAGCCGTGATCGTGCACCCGCTCAGCCCCGGAGAGCTGTTGGAGGCAGGCGCCTTCGAGAACGAGTTCGTCATGTCGGGCGGAACGGTGCGGAGGCGGCTTCAATACGAACCGGGAACCACCACCTTCGAGGTCGAGTTCAGGACCGTGGAAAACCTGCGACCGCAGGTGCTCGTGTTCGCCTCACCGCCGGCCGATGTACAGCTGCTTGCACCGCAGTTCGCCTTTTATGGCCTCGACACACTCGGCATCCAGGTGGCCGGAACCGCGCCGTGGACCGCTCCGTCGGTCCTCGAGTCCGTTGCGCGGCGCCACACCGACAGCGTCATCTCGGTGACCGCCAGAGACCCCGAGGCCTTCCTTGATCCGGCGGCCTCATTCGTCGCGGCCTACGAGCGGCACTTCCGCAGGACGCTGCTCAGCCCGGTTCCGGCGGTCGGCTACGACCTCTTCCGCATGGCCATGGCGGCGTACGGGGACGGGGTTCGGACATCGCGCGGGACGGTCGCTTCGCTGGAGCGCCTCGATGGCTTCCGCGGCGCCACCGGCACCTATTCCTACGTTGACGGCAGGCTCGAGAGGGAGTTCTACCCGGTGAGGATCATCGGTGGCGAACTCCGTCCGGTCGATTCTGCCACCGCGATGCCCCCGGACAGTATCGGGATTCGGCCGGACACGCTTCCCGCGGCGTGCCGATGAACCCTCCGGTCGGGGACGCCAGAAAGCGGCTGGAGCGGCTGGAGGCGCTGAAGCGGGAATCGAGGCAGGGCGGGGGACCGGAGCGGCTTGAAGCGCAGAGGCGCAAGGGCAAACTCACCGGCCGCGAGAGACTGGACCTGCTTCTCGACGAGGGTTCGTTCGTCGAGCTGGACCGTTTCGTGACCAACCGCGCGACCGAATTCGGCTTGGCCGACAGGAAGATTCTCGGGGACGGCGTGATCACCGGCCACGGCACGATTCGGGGACGGCCGGCCTACGTCTTCTCTCAGGATTTCACGGTCTTCGGCGGCTCGCTGGGCGAGGCGCATGCGGAGAAGATCGTCAAGGTCCAGGAGATGGCACTCCGGAACGGGGCTCCCATCATAGGGCTCAACGACTCGGGCGGCGCGCGCATCCAGGAAGGCGTCGTATCGCTCGGCGGCTATGCGGACATCTTTCTCCGCAATACTCTGTCGTCGGGCGTGATTCCCCAGATCAGCGTGATTCTGGGGCCGTGCGCGGGGGGCGCAGTCTATTCTCCGGCCATCACCGACCTGGTCTACATGGTGCGCGGCACGAGCTTCATGTTCGTGACCGGCCCCGATGTTGTGAAGACGGTCACGCACGAGGACGTGGACAAGGAGGAGCTGGGAGGCGCCGATGTCCACGCCGAGACCTCGGGCGTCGCGCACTTCGCTCACGACAACGAAGTCCAGTCGCTGGCCGCCGTGCGCGAACTGTTCCGTTTCATTCCACAGAACAACACGGAGCGCCCGCCCGCGGGTCCCGATCGCGACTCTCGCGACCGCCGCTCGGCGAAGCTGCTGGAAATGGTTCCGGACGAGGCGCATCGTCCCTACGACATGGGGTCCCTGATCCGCGAGGTCGTGGACGACGGGTTCATCTACGAGGTGCATGCCGGCTTCGCGGGGAATCTCATCACCGCCTTCGCGCACCTCGGCGGGCACTCGGTGGGGATCGTGGCCAACCAGCCGGCGGTCCTCGCGGGCGTGCTGGACATCGACGCCTCGGTGAAGGGGGCCCGCTTCGTCCGCTTCTGCGACGCCTTCAACATCCCGCTCGTCGTTTTCGAGGACGTGCCGGGGTTCCTGCCCGGGGTCGGTCAGGAGCACGGCGGGATCATCCGCCACGGGGCCAAGCTGCTCTACGCCTTCTGCGAAGCCACCGTGCCCAAGGTCACGGTCGTCACGCGCAAGGCCTACGGCGGCGCTTACGACGTCATGAACTCCAAGCACATCCGGGGCGATCTCAACCTGGGCTGGCCCACGGCCGAGATCGCCGTGATGGGTCCCAAGGGCGCGGTCGAGATTCTCTACCGCAAGGAGATTGCCGCCGCGGAGGATCCCGAAGCCGCCACCGAGGCGCTGCACGAGGAGTATCGGGAGAAGTTCGCCCACCCGTACGTGGCGGCGGAGCGCGGCTACCTGGATGACGTCATCGACCCCCGCGACACGCGCCCGCGGCTGATCAGCGCCCTGGACACGCTGGCGAACAAGCGGGACGCGAATCCGCCGAAGAAGCACGGCAACGTCCCGCTGTAGCAGTCCGTGGAGTAAGTCCCCGCTGCACTGGGCCGGCGATGCATCCGGTGCGACGCGGGGATCATGTCCACGGTCTGCCGGCAGGCAACCCCGGGGCGCGCCCGCAGCATCCCATTGGCTGAAACAGCCCGGAACCGTGCCGACCGGGACTGCCGTATCGGGGCACGAGGGAGCAACGCGGGAGCGAGAGAACACGATGAAGAGCAAAATCCACAGACAGACGATGTTGGCGGTGGCCGTTGCCACCGGAATGGCCGGAGGCTGGTTGGACGCCCCGGCCGCCGGGGCGCAGGAACGGGTGAGCACGGTCGTCGCGCGGTCGGAGGAGCGCTCGGGGCCGATGATTGGCATCATGACCGCGCCCAACGACCGGGGAGTGTCGGTCATGGGGCTGTTGCGCGAGGGTCCGGCCGACGCCGCGGGAATCGGCATCGGCGACCTGATCGTGTCGATCGGCGGCCACAGTCTGACCGAACCCATCGAGGGCGAAGACGAGATGCTCCGCCCGAGCGGAATGACCAGGGCCCGTGCACGCCTGCAATGGCTGCTTGGCCAGGTATCCGAGGGCGAGTCGGTCGAGGTGGGGATCGAACGGGACGGCGACGCGATGACCATCACCGTCGTCCCGGAGTTCTCACCCCCGGAGACCTACTGGGACGTGGAATACTATCGATACCCGGCCCCGAGCTTCGACTCCATCAGTGAGCTGGTTCGCTCGTCGATGGATCGCATCGGGACCATCCGGATCCCGGTGCGCGAGTTCAACGTCCGACAGCTGACCCCCAGGTTCGAGAACCTTCGGGTGGAGGCCGCTGGACTCGATTCCCTGCTCGAGTTCAGTCTGACCCCGAGGGCCCTGAACTCCCCGATCAGGGTGTTCGAGACCGGCGACTGGCCGAGCTACAGATTCGAGCGCTTCGGCGGGAACCGGCTGGAGGTCATCCGGCTCAACCCCGAACTGGGCTCCTACTTCGGCACCGAGGAAGGCGTGCTGGTCCTCGATGTCGACGGCGAGTCCACCCTGGGGCTTCGTCCCGGCGACGTCGTGGTCAGGATCGGTGGACGCCAGGTGGACGACGTGGCGGACATGAGGCGCATTCTGGCATCCTACGAGGACGACGAAAAGGTCGATTTCGGAATCTGGCGCGATGGCGCGGAAGCGACGGTTGTCGGTACCATTAGGTAGGTAGTCCGACAACCCTTTCCACCATCTCGCGGCGACCCCGCCGCCGGGGGTCCGCACAGGTCCGTTGATCAAGAGCGTACTCGTTGCCAACCGGGGAGAGATTGCGCTCCGGGTGATCCGGGGGGCTGGAGAACTGGGGATCCGCACCATCGCGGTCTTCTCCGAGGCCGACCGCTACTCGCCGCATGTCCTGCACGCCGACGAGGCCTATCCGATCGGCCCCGCGCGATCGTCCAGGAGCTATCTGGCCATCGACAAGCTGCTGGGCGTGGCCCGGCGCGCGGGAGCGGAGGCCGTCCATCCCGGGTATGGTTTCCTGGCCGAGCAAGCCGGCTTCGCGGAGGCCGTGGCCGAGGCGGGCCTGATCTTCGTCGGGCCGTCGGCTGCGACGATTCGGGCCATGGGCGACAAGATGGAGGCGCGTCGGCGGATGGCCGCGGCCGGGGTGCCCGTGGTTCCCGGTACGCAAGTGCCCCTCGGATCCCCGGAGGAAGCGGAGCGAACGGCCGCGGCGGTGGGACTGCCGGTCGTGTTCAAGGCGGCCGCCGGGGGTGGCGGGAAAGGCATGCGCGCGGTTCGCAGCGCCGAAGAGGCCGGGAGGGCGTTCGAGGCCGCGGCACGCGAGGCCGAGACCGCTTTCGGGGACGGCAGCGTGTACGTGGAGCGCTTCCTGGAGCGGCCCCGTCACATCGAGATCCAGATATTCGGCGACCTGCACGGCAACGTCCTGCACCTTTTCGAGCGAGAGTGCTCGATTCAACGGCGGCACCAGAAGCTGATCGAAGAGGCTCCCTCTCCTCTCCTCGGACCCGCGGATCGTCGGCGGATGGGTGAGGCGGCGGTGCGGGCGGCCCGGGCGGTCGACTACGCAGGGGCGGGCACCGTGGAGTTCCTGCACGCCGGCGGGGAGTTCTTCTTTCTGGAGATGAACACGCGCCTTCAGGTCGAGCACCCGGTAACCGAGATGGTCACGGGGCTCGACCTGGTCGAGTGGCAGTTCCGCGTCGCCTCCGGCGAACCTCTGCCGCTCGGGCAGGAGGAGATCCCGATGCGGGGCCACTCGATCGAGTGCAGGATCACGAGCGAGTCGCCCTTCGACGGCTTCCTTCCGGCGACCGGCACGGTGTCGGAGTTCGAGGCCCCGGGCGGGCCGGGGGTCCGGTGGGACGGCGGCATTGCCCGGGGCTCGGAGATCGGACTCCACTACGATCCGCTCCTGGGGAAGCTGATCACATGGGCGTCCGACCGGGCGGGTGCGATTCGACGCATGCGGCGGGCGCTCGGGGAACTGAGGATCGACGGCGTGGTGACGAACGCAACCCTGCTCACGCGCATCATGGGAGAGGGGGACTTCGCGGCGGGCCGGCTCTCCACCGCGTACCTTCGGGACCACCCGGAACTCTTCGCGACGGAAACCGCGCACGCCGAGGAAGAGGCCATTGTGGTTGCCGCCGCGCTTCTGGAGCACGCGGAGCGCGCACGCCGCACCGCCCCCCGGATTGGGACCGGTGGCGCTTCGCTTTCGCCGTGGCAGCGCGGAGTCATGCAGGCCGCCTTTTCGGAAGGGGCAACCTGGCAGCCGGCCGCCCGCCCGAAGGCGGAGTTCCCGTGACCGCGCCCCCGGTCCGCTACATCGTCGAGTTCGCGGGTTGCCGGCGAGAGGTGACTGTCGGTGCGGACGGGCAGGTCGCCCTGAATGGTGCCCGGCGGGAGACATCGCTGTCGGGCGCGAATCGCGATGGTGTCCGGTCCCTTCTGATCGACGGCGCCTCATTCGCACTCTCCGCGCGCCGGAAGCCGGCCCGCGGCCAGTGGGAGATCGTGCTTGATGGCCGCGCGCTGAGTGTACAGGTTCTGGAAGCGCGCGAGGCGAGGATCCTGGAGCGCGCCGATGAGGGGGGGGCGAGTGCGGGCGTCGCGCCTCTCCTGGCCCCGATGCCCGGGCTTGTGGTCGGGACTGCGGTGCAGCCCGGTGACCAGGTCGAGCCCGGCGCCGCAATCCTGATCGTCGAGGCGATGAAGATGGAAAACGAACTGCGCGCGACGGGCGCCGCGAAAGTCGCTCGTGTCCTGGTGTCGCCGGGCGACGCGGTGGAGAAGGGCCAGGTCCTGGTGGAGTTCGAAGAGGTGCCGGCACTGCGAAAGGCGCCACGATCGGCGGTGGAGCCGCGGGAACGGGGGACCGAATGACCCGGGAGGGCGTGCCCCCCGCCTACGCGGGGCTGCCCGACGGCTTCGACACCGAGGCCGACCTCGGCGAACCCGGGGGTTTTCCATTCACGCGGGGCGTCTATCGCTCCATGTACCGGGGTCGTCGCTGGACGATGCGCCAGTACGCCGGGTTCGGCACGGCGGAGGAGACCAACCGCCGCTACCATTTCCTTCTGAAGCAGGGCACGACAGGCCTGTCGGTCGCCTTTGACCTCCCCACCCAGATGGGATTCGACTCCGACGCCCCGATGGCGGCCGGAGAGGTGGGACGCGTCGGGGTTGCGATCGACTCCATCGCGGACATGCGGACGCTGCTCGACGGGATCGACCTGGGCGCGATCTCCTGCTCGATGACGATCAACGCGACCGCCGCCGTCCTGCTCGCGCTCTACACTGCGGTCGCCGATGAAACGGGGGTGCCGCGCGACCGGCTGCGGGGCACGGTGCAGAATGACATCCTGAAGGAGTACATCGCTCGCGGGACCCATATCTACCCCGTCCAGCCGTCTCTCCGCCTGGTCAGCGACCTGATGGCCTTCTGCTCCGCAGAACTCCCCCGCTGGAATGCGATCTCCGTTTCCGGCTACCACATCCGCGAGGCCGGCTCGACGGCCGCCCAGGAAGTCGCGTTCACCCTGGCGAACGGCGTGGAGTATGTGCGCCAGGCGCTGGCGCGCGGGATCGCGCTGGAAGATTTCGCGCCCCGCATGTCGTTCTTCTTCGCGGCCCACAACGATCTCTTCGAGGAGGTTGCCAAGTTTCGCGCGGCGCGGCGGGTGTGGGCCCGGACCATGAAGGAGCGCTTCGGGGCCGGCGACCGGTCCTGCCGCCTCCGCTTCCACACTCAGACCGGGGGATCGACGCTCACCGCGCAACAGCCGCTCAACAACGTCGTGCGCGTCGCGGTCCAGGCCCTGGCGGGCGTGCTGGGCGGGACCCAGTCGCTTCACACGAACGGCTATGACGAGGCGCTCGCGCTGCCCACCGCCAGGGCCGCGGGGCTGGCGCTCCGCACCCAGCAGATCCTGGCCGAGGAGTCCGGGGTGGCCGAATGGGCCGATCCGCTCGGCGGCGCCTTCCTGGTCGAGCACCTCACCGACCGGGTCGAGGCGCGGGCGCTCAAGCTCATGAAACGGATCGACGAAATGGGTGGCGCGTCGCGGGCGATCGGGTTCATGCAGGAGGAGATCCACCGCGAGGCGTACCGGCACCAACTCGAAATCGAGGCCGGGAAGCGGGTCGTGGTCGGGGTGAACCGCTACGTGGGCGAAGACTCCGGCGAGGCGCCTCCGGGTCCCGACTTCCGCGATCTGGAGACCCGGCAGGTCGCGGCCCTGGGGGCCTTCAAGCGGGCCCGCGACGCCGGCGGTCTGTCCCGCAGCATCTCACGGCTCAGAGTCGCCGCCGAGGGCGACGAGAATCTGCTGCCGCCGATGATCGACTGCGTCAGGGCGGGCGTCTCGGTGGGCGAGATCAGCGACGCATTGAGGAGCGTCTGGGGGACGTACGGCAGACCGGCGGCAGGTTGACCGGGCGGGAGCCGGTCGCCCCTCCGGGTCGTGTTATTATTGATGTTGCCGCCCTTTCAGGCGGTCGAAACGGGATCCAACGGCAGGTCCATGCCAACGTACGAGTACAGATGCCGCCACTGCGGCCGCGAGTTTGAAGTCTTCCAGAGGATGAGCGACCAGCCGGCGGCACCCTGTCCGGACTGCGAGCACGTCGCGGAGCGGTTGATTCCCGGCGGTGCGGGATTGCTCTTCAAGGGCGAGGGTTTCTATATCACGGATCATCGGTCGGCATCGTACCGTGAGCGGGCGCGTGAGGAAGTGGGCGGAGCGGGGGGAGGGAGCGAGGCATCCGGCGCGAAGAAGGACGCGGGCCCCGGGACCGCCGAAGAGACGGCGGGGAGCGACCGCAAGGCGGCATCCGCGCGAAGCGGCAAGGAGTCGTCAGGGGACGCGGCCGGTGCGTCCCCGGGCGGCAACGGTGAAGGGGGCCGCTGACGCGATGTTGACCGAACGCATCTCGGACGCATTGCGTGAGGCGACGGCGGCGCTGGGCGTGCACGACGCGCGCTTCCGCCTGGACCGCCCGCGGGAAACCGGCCACGGGGACCTGGCCACCAACGTTGCGATGGCGCTGGCTTCGCGCCTCCGCCGTCCCCCGAGGGAGATCGCGCAGGAACTGAAGAACCGGCTGGGCGGCATCGACGGCGTCGAGCGGATCGAGATCGCGGGACCCGGCTTCCTCAACTTCTTCCTCGGCGCGGCTGCGGTGGGCGACGCCGTGCACCGCGTCCTGGCGGCCGCCGGCGATTTTGGCCGCAACGACGATGGACAGGGACGCAGTGTCATGGTGGAGTTCGTCTCCGCCAACCCGACCGGACCGCTCCACCTCGGCCACGGTCGGCAGGCCGCGCTCGGGGACGCGATCGCCCGGCTGCTGGCCTGGTCGGGCTGGAGGGTGCACCGCGAGTTCTACTTCAACGACGCAGGCGGCCAGATCCTGCGTCTGGCCAGGAGTGTCCGCGCCCGCTACCAGCAGCTCCTCGGGCACGATGAGCCCGTTCCCGAGGACGGCTATCAGGGCGAATACGTGTTGGAAATCGCCGCCGGGCTCCTTGACCGTTTCGGCCGCGGATTCGAACACGATCTCAGCGCGGGCGCGCTGGAGGAGATGCGGCAGCTCGCGGTCCGTATCCTGCGGGCCGGGCAGGAGGAGGATCTGGCTGCCTTCAATGTGCATTTCGACGAGTACTACCCGGAGACCCGCCTTTACTCCGAAGGCCGGGTGAAGGAGACGATCCGGGCGCTCGACGGCACGGGCCTGACCTACAGGAAGGACGGAGCCGCATGGCTTCGGACTTCGAGGTTCGGCGACCAGAAGGACAGAGTCATGGTCAAGAGCGACGGGTCACCCACCTATTTCCTTCCCGATGTCGCCTACCACATGACCAAGTGGGAGCGCGGCTTCCAACATGTAATCAACGTTCAGGGCTCGGATCATCACAGCACGGTCGACCGGGTGCGCGCCGGCCTTCAGGCACTCGACCGGCCGCCGGGATACCCCGAGTACGTGCTGCACCAGATGGTGACCGTCGAGCGCGGCGGGCAGGAGGTCCGGTTCTCGAAGCGCGCGGGGTCCTACACCACGCTGGCCGAGCTGGTGGCCGAGGTCGGCGCGGATGTGGCCCGCTACTTCTTTCTGATGCGCCGGCCCGAGGCCCACTTGGCCTTCGATCTCGATCTGGCGCTGGACCAGTCGGACCGGAATCCGGTCTACAAGGTGCAGTATGCGCACGCCAGGCTCTGTCGGTTGTTCAAGCTGGCCGGGGACAGGGGTTGGGACGCGGGCCCCGAGGCGCTTGCGGACGCGGACACGGAGCTCCTGGCGGACCCTGTGGAACGGGAGGTTGTCAAGCAGCTGGCCGAATTCCCGGGATTCCTGCGCCGCGCTGCGACCGGGCGGGCACCCCACCTGATCTGCGACTACCTGGAGAAGACAGCGGGGCTGGTCAATTCGTGGTATCAGTCGGGCCATCCGACACGCGACCCCGCGCTCAGCACGCTGGTTGCCGATCCCGCGCTCCGCACGGCACGCATGGCCCTTGCCGGGGCGGCCCGCACGGTCTTGAAGAACGGGCTGGCCGTGTTGGGAATCAACGCCCCGGACCGAATGGTGCGCGATGTCGCGGGGAGCCCCTGATCCGATGTCCGTCCTCGCGGTGGGGAGCGTGGCGCTCGACTCGGTGGAGACGCCCCATGGTTCCGCCGATCGTGTGATCGGAGGCTCGGCCGTCTTCTTCTGCGCCGCGGCGTCGCTCCTGGGAAGGGTGCGCGTCGTCGCGGTGGTGGGAGACGACTACCCGCTGGCGCAGCTCCGCTTCCTCGAAGCGCGGGGGGTGGACTTCGAGGGGCTGGTGCAGGTGCCGGGGGAGAGCTTCTTCTGGTCCGGCCGGTACGGCGAGGGCTTCCGGACGCGCGAGACGACCGAGACGCGGCTGGGGGTGTTCGGCGCCTTCGAGCCGCGGATTCCAGCCGCCTGGAGCGAGTCGGAGTTCGTGTTCCTGGGCAACATCGATCCGGTCCTTCAGCTCTGCGTGCTGGACCAGGTTCGCTCTCCGGCGCTGGTGGCGGCCGACACCATGAACTTCTGGATCGAGCGCACCCGCGAGTCTCTTCTTGGCGTGCTGGCCCGCCTCGATGTGCTCTTCGTGAGCGATGAGGAAGCGATGCAGCTGGCCGGGCTGGACGATCTCGCCGCCGCGGCGAAGTGGATCCGTGAGCGCGGTCCGGGCCTCGTGGTGGTCAAGCGGGGTGAGGAGGGCGCCGTCGGCTTCCACCCTGACTGGACGCTGTCCTGTCCGGGCTATCCGGTAGCCCGCGTGGTCGACCCGACGGGTGCCGGCGACGCCTTTGCGGGAGGCTTCATGGCTTTCCTGGCTCGCGCCGGCTCGTGGAGTCGCGAGGATCTCGCCGGCGCGCTCGCGCGCGGGGCCGCCATGGGATCGTTTGCCGTTGAAGCCTTCTCGGTCGACCGCTTCAGGGATCTCGCGCCCGGGGAAGCAGGCCGCAGGGCCGCAACCCTGGCCGGCATGACGACGATCGAAGGAGAGTTCGCGCGCAAGCGGACCCGTGCCGGTGGATGGCGATGAACAGACCCCTGACCTACAAGGACGCGGGCGTCGATCTCGACGCTGCCGATCGGGCCAAGCGGTCGCTGGCGCCCCTCCTCGACGCCGCAAGCGACGAAAACACGCTCTCCGGCCTCGGCGCCTTCGGCGGACTCTACGCCGTGCCCGGAGGAATGGCCGAACCCGTACTGGTGGCGAGCGCCGACGGCGTCGGCACGAAGCTCAAGGTGGCGTTTGCCGCCGGGCGGCACGACACGATCGGTCAGGACCTGGTCAACCACTGCGTCAACGACATCCTGGTGCAGGGCGCCCGCCCGCTCTTCTTCCTCGACTACCTGGCCACCGGGGCACTCGACGAGGAGGTCGTACCGGAGGTCGTGGGCGGTGTGGCCCGGGCCTGCAGCGACAACCGCTGCGTCCTTCTCGGAGGCGAGACGGCCGAAATGCCGGACTTCTACGCCGCGGGGGAATACGATCTGGCCGGCTTCGTGGTGGGGGTCGTCGAGCGGGAGGGCATTCTCGACGGATCCGCCGTGCAGGTGGGGGACCGTCTTGTCGCGATTCGCTCCTCGGGGCTCCATACCAACGGCTTCACCCTGGCCCGAACGCTGGTGTTCGAGCGCATGGGGCTAGGCATCGACGATCCCTTTCCCGGCGAAGACGCAACGGTGGCAGAGGTGCTTCTCCGCGTTCACCGGTCCTATCTCGGGCCGGTGCGTCCCCTTCTGGCCGCTGGCTCCCTGCGCGCAATGGCGCACGTCACCGGCGGGGGGATCGAAGGGAACCTGCCGCGGGTCCTGCCGAAGGGGATGTCTGCACGAATCGATTGCGCATCGTGGAACCCGCCCAACGTCTTCCGCCGGCTGGGCGACGGCGGCGGCATGGCGCCGGGCGAGATGTACCGCGTCTTCAACATGGGGGTGGGGATGATCCTGGTGGTCGCGCCGGAGTTCGAGGCGGGGGTGCTGAAGTCGCTGGGCCACGAAGGATGGCCGATCGGCGAGGTGGTCGAGGGCGACCGCGTGGCGCTTGTGGGAGCCGGCTGAAATGCGAGGAATGCGGATGCGTCGGTGGCGTGAGGGCACCGTAGCCGGGGTGGCGGCCGCCGCGATCCTTGTGCCCGCGCCGTCTTCGGCCCAGCAGACGATACTCGGTCGTTCCGATGTGCGGGGCCTGACCGAGCTGGTCGAGCGCTGCGCCGAACACCCCGATTCGCTGTCACCGTGCCGTGAGATCGGGTTGGCCGCGATCGCACTGCAGCAGGGGGTGGGACTGGTGGGATCGCTGGGAAGCGACATCCCCGGGAACCCGAGCACCCTCGGGCATCGCCTCGGAAGAATGCCGCGTCTGGGCCTGGCGGTTTCCGGCGGCTTGCTGGGGGTGGGAATACCGCCCGTGGGGGCCGCCGGAGTCACCGAACTGGAGGGGAAGGAGACGCTGACCCTCGCGGGTTTGCGCGTGGACGCGATCGCAGGGGTCCTGGACGGCTTGCGGTTGGGCCCGAGCATCGGGGGGGTTCTTTCGCTGGACTTGATCGCTTCCTATTCGCACGTCCGGCTTCCGGATGGCGCCGGGGTGACCGGTTCGAGTTCCGGGGTGGGGCTGGGCGCGCGCGTCGGTCTCCTGCGCGAGTCGTTCACCGTTCCCGGCATCTCCGTCTCGGCCACCCGTCGGTGGCACGGCACACTGCGGGCCGGATCCGTGGACGCCGGCACCGCGGCGCAGGCGGACCCGGAGTTGACGGTTTCGTCCCTGCGCGCCGTCGCGGGGAAGAACTGGTTTGTCGTGGGGGTCATGGGTGGTGTGGGGTGGGAGCGCTACGCCGGCGACACCCGCCTGTCCGTCCCGCGGGGGACCACCGATGCCTCGATTGTAACCGGGCACATCGCTTCGGAACGCATGCTCTACTTTGTGAGCGGCTGGTACAACTTCGTGATTACCCAGTTGTCTGCGGAGGTCGGCGCGGCGGAAGGCGTTCCCGACCCCTTCGCAGAGCGCGGGGGAACATACGATCCGTTGGGCCTCACCTGGTTTGCCTCCGCGGCATTTCGGATCACGTTTTGATTCCCTCGCTGCGGGGCGCGGTCCGTCGTGGCCGCCTGAGCAGGACGGACGGTCGACTTCTGATGCGTGCGATTGAACTGGGCCGGAAGGGGTGGGGTCGAGTCCATCCGAACCCGATGGTGGGAGCGGTGGTGGCAAGGGGAAGGCGGGTCCTGGGCGAAGGCTGTCACGAGATCGTCGGGGGCGCGCATGCGGAGGTCGCCGCGCTGGCGGGGGCCGGCGACGCGAGGGATGCCACCCTCTATGCCAGCCTCGAACCGTGCCACCACACGGGCAGGACACCCCCGTGCACTGCCGCAATCCGGGGGGCCGGAGTCTCCCGAGTGGTCTATTGGGCGGCCGAGCCCGGAACCGTGGAGGGTGGCGGGGCCGGGTGGCTGCGACGCCGGGGA
Source organism: Gemmatimonadota bacterium (assembly GCA_022823225.1). Lineage (GTDB taxonomy): Bacteria > Gemmatimonadota > Gemmatimonadetes > Longimicrobiales > Gaopeijiaceae > Bin94. The sequence goes on along the minus strand of JAJDXM010000046.1, from coordinate 62,674 downwards.
ATGACTGTGGACGGACCTTTTGGTGACCGCGGCGAGTGGGCGGTCGAGAATCCCTTCTTCTTTCACGCCCCCGCGCGACCGCGGCCCTGGCTGGCGCTGAAGCTCGCGGTCAGCCTGGACGGACGAATCGCGCCCGCCGGTGGGCAGCGCGTCTGGCTGACCGGGGAGGAGTCCAGGTGCGAAGTGCACCGGCTCCGGGCCGGCTTCGATGCGATTCTGGTCGGCCGGGGTACCTGGGAGGCCGATGATCCGCAGCTGACGGCCAGGGGGTCCGTAACGCCGCGGGTGCCTCCGGTCCGCGTGTTGCTGGACAGGAGGGGCCGGGTGCCCGCCCGGATGCGCGCGCTCTCGGCGGCGGATGGAGCGCGGGCGATTGTGGCGACCTCGCGCGGGGCGGCAACGGCACTGCGGCGGCGCCTGGGGGACGCGGCGGACATCGTTGCGGTTCCCGACGGACCCGGCGGGCTCGATCTTGGCGCGCTGCTGGCTCGCCTCCGCGAAGGTGGAGTGACCAGCGTTCTCTGCGAGGGTGGCGGGGCTGTGGGCGGATCCCTGCTTGCCGACGCACTGGTGGACCGCATCTACCTTTTTGTCGCGCCGGTCCTGATCGGCAGCGACGGCGTGCCGGCGTTCCCGCCGGCCGTCACCGGCGATGGCCCGGGGGCGTCCGTCCGCGCAGGGGGCTGGCAGGCCCGCACCGACCCGGTGAGATTCGGTAACGATACCCTCATTGTCCTCGACCGGAGAGTGTAATCCCATCTTCACCGGAATCATCGAAGCGGTAGGCGAGGTCGTCTCGGTCAGCGAACAGGGGGGCGGCCGCACGATGGAGATCGCGGCGCCGTTCGCCAGCGACCTCGCGCCCGGCCAGTCGGTTGCCGTCGACGGCGCCTGCCTGACCGTTCGCGCGCCCGGCAACGGCAGCTTCGCGGTCGAGGCGGGCGCGGCCACGCTGGAGCGCACCATCGCGGGCGGCTATCGTCCCGGCTCGCGGGTCAACCTCGAGCGCGCGCTCCGCGCCGGTGATCGCCTCGATGGGCATCTGGTACAGGGGCATGTGGACGGGGTCGCGACCTTCCGCGGACTCGAACATATCGAGAACACCCGTCTGCTCGACTTCGTACTGCCGCACCAGGTCCATTGCGCCACGGTTCTGCACGGATCGATCGCGCTCAACGGCGTGAGCCTCACGGTCAACGGACTGCGGGACAGGAGGATCTGTCAGGTGGCTCTGATACCGTATACCTGGGAACACACCGGTTTCTTCTCGCTGCGCCCGGGCGATCCCGTCAACGCCGAGGCCGACCTCATCGGAAAGTATGTGAAGCGGATCATGGAGCGCCGGAACCCGGGATCCGAGGGGAGGGTGCGCGACCGTGCCGTTTGATTCCGTCCGCTCGGCCATACGCGATGTCGCCGCGGGAAAGCTGGTGATCGTGGCCGACGATGAGGACCGCGAGAATGAGGGGGACCTCGTTTGCGCCGCGGACAGGATCACCCCCGATCTGGTCAACTTCATGACCAAGTTCGGCCGGGGACTGATCTGCGTTGCGCTCACGCCCGATCGCGCGGACGCCCTCGAGCTCCCGCTGATGACCGAACGGAACACCGACCCCCAGGGCACCGCGTTCACCATCTCGGTTGACGCCCACCGCCGCTTCGGCGTGACCACCGGGATCTCCGCGCACGACCGCGCCCGAACGGTGCAGGTGCTTGCCGATCCCGAGACCAGCCCGGAGAACCTGCGCCGTCCCGGGCACATCTTCCCGCTGCGGGCCCGCCGCGGGGGCGTGCTGCGGCGGGTGGGCCAGACCGAAGCGGCAGTCGACCTCGCGCGGCTCGCGGGCCTGACCCCGGCCGGGGTGATCTGTGAAATCCTCAACGAGGACGGCACTATGGCCCGCCGCAGCGAACTGGAGCGGATGGCCGCCCGCCACGATCTCCGATTCATCACCGTCGAGCAACTCGTCGCCCACCGCCTCGCGCGAGAGCGCCTTGTCACCAGGGTGGTGGAGTCGGGGCTGCGCACCGCGTGGGGAGATTTCCGGGTGATCGGCTACCGCACCGAGATCGACGAGCGGGTCCACCTGGCGTTCGTCCGGGGAGAGGTCGAGGGCAAGTCCGGCGTGCTCGTGCGGATGCATGCGGAGAATCCTCTCGGGGAGACCTTCGCCTCGCTGGACGAGCCCGGCGGCAACCTTCTGGCCGGCGCGATGAGGAGGATCCGGTCCGAAGGAGAAGGGGTCATCGTCTACATCCACCGCGCCCGCGCCGGCGATCACCTGATCAAGCGGCTCGGGACACATCCGCCGTCGCGGCCTCACCGCCCGGAATGGGACGGCACGGGTGCGGGGGAGTCGGCCGCGGGCGCGGATGGTGGAGGCACGCGGCAGGTGCTGCGCGACTACGGGGTCGGCGCGCAGATCCTGCTCGATCTCGGACTGAGTTCGATCCGGCTGCTCACGAACAGTCGCCGCCACATCGTCGGACTGGACGGCTATGCCCTCCAGGTGCTTGGGCGGGAGCCGTTCGAGGGAGTGCGCGCAGACGCTTTTTCCCGGTCGCGCGAGCCGGCTGTCGCGCGAACCGCAACGGGTGATCGCGAGTGATGAGCGGGAAGCAGGATGGCGGGCCGCGGATCGCGCTGCTCGTTGCCCGGTTTAACAGCATGATCACCGGCCACCTGGAACGGGCGGCCCGCGAACGCCTCGTGCAGGAAGGCATCGGCGAAGACAGGATCGAGTCATTCCATGTCCCGGGGGCATGGGATCTCCCCCAGGCGGCGCAGTGGATCGTATCCGAGGCCAGGCACGACGCTCTGATCGCCATCGGTTGCGTCATCCGGGGAGAGACTTCGCACTTCGACTACGTGGCGGGCCACGCGAGCGACGGCCTGGGCCGCGTGGCGCTGGATTCCGGCACCCCCGTCGTCTTCGGCGTTCTCACCACCGACAACGCCGAGCAGGCGCTGGCCCGCGCACTTCCCTCCGGGGCCAACAGGGGAGCGGAGATCGCCGAGTCGGCGCTGGCCCTGCTTGCCCTTCGCGAAGTGGTTCGGGAGCGCGACGAGACTTGAGAAAGACCTTCGACCCGCAGGAGCGGCGGCGGCGCACCCGGTCCCGGGCCTGGTTTCTGCAGGTCCACTACCGGTGGGAGACGGAAGGAGGGCATTTGACGCTCCGGGAGGCGCTCGCGGAGACTCTTGAGCAGCGGCTGGTAGCCTCCGGCAGGATCGGATACCTGGAGCGCCTGGTCGGAGCCTTCGGCGACAATCGCGACCGTGTCGAGGAGGCGATTTCGGCCTGCCTGGACAACTGGCGGCTCGATCGCCTGTCGGTCATGGACCGTGGCATACTGCGCCTGGGTGCGACCGAAATCCTCTTCCTGCCGGATCTTCCCGGCAGGGTGGCGATCCAGGAGTCCGTGCGCTTGGCGGAACGTTACGGCGGGAACGAATCGCCCCGCTTCGTGAACGGTGTGCTCGACGCCGTGTACCGGGCGGCTCAGGCTCGCTGAGTCGCCCGTGACCCGCGCCGCGGAACCGAAGCGCAGGTTCCTCAGGATCCTGGTCGTGAACTGGCAGGATCGGCATAACCCGAGCGCGGGAGGTGCGGAGGTGCATCTCCACCAGGTCTTCGGTCGGCTCGCGCGGCGCGGGCACCGGGTAACCCTTCTCTGCTCGGGTTGGGCCGGGGCCCGGGAGCGCCTGCTGGATGTCGACGGAATCAGGGTGCATCGCACGGGTCGCCGCTACACCTTCAACCTGGCGGCTCCGGTGTACTATGCGCGACACCTCCGGCGCGAGCCCTTCGACATCGTGGTCGAGGACCTCAACAAGGCCCCGCTGCTCGTGCCACATTGGGTGCGTGCGGGCGCCGCGTGTCTGCTGGTTCATCACCTTTTCGGCGCGACCGCCTTCCGCGAGGCGAATGTGGCGCTCGCCGGCGCGACCTGGCTGCTGGAGCGGATCATCCCCGATGCCTACCGGGGGCTGCCCTGCGTCGCCGTGTCGGACAGCACGCGGGAAGACCTGATGCGCCGCGGGCTCGACGGCGCGGACATCACCGTGATCCGCAACGGCGTGGAACTTGACCGGCTGCGCCCGGCGGCGGCCCGTTTCGACGAACCGTCCATCGTTTACCTTGGCCGCCTGAAGCGGTACAAGCGCGTCGACCTGGTGCTGCGTGCAGTCGCACGCCTCTCCGAGCTCGGGACCGATGTGAAGTTGATCGTTGCCGGCAAGGGGGATGCGCGGAAGGACCTCGAGGAGACTGCGCGGCGCCTGGGCATCGGTGATCGGGTCCGGTTTGCGGGTTTCGTCTCCGAGAGCGAAAAGGCGGAACTGCTCGCTCGCGCCTGGGTCCATGTGCTGACATCCCCAAGAGAGGGATGGGGGATCGCCAGCCTGGAGGCGTCCGCCTGCGGAACGCCGTCGGTGGTTTCGGACTCGCCCGGGCTGCGCGAGACGGTGCGCCACGGCGAGACGGGCGTCATCGTTCCGCACGGCGATGTGGATGCGCTCGCCGGGGCCCTGGCGCGGGTCATGGAGCCTTCCGAGCGGGACCGCATGGGGAAGGCGGCGAGAGAGATGGCCGCGGGGTTTTCCTGGGATCGCGTCGCGGACGCGGTGGAGGGTTATCTGGAGTCGGTTGCACGGGCAAGCTAGACTTGGAGCGGAAGGTGCGCCGCCGACCCGGGCTCGTGCAGCGCAAGGGACGAACATTTCAATCACAGGTTCAACGAAGGAGGCGTGACTTGGTTCCTACGAGGATTACCGCGCACAGGTGTGAGATCAGCCCCGCGGTGCGGACGAAGGCCGAAGAACTCGCCCAGCGCTGGCCCCGCTTCGATCCGGCCGTGATGGAAGTGAGTTTCGTGTTTGGCCTGGAGGGCCGCGACCACACCTCCGAGGCCATCGTTTCCCGGCGCCGGCGCCAGGCCGTGGTAGCCAGCGGACAGGGGTCGGACTTCAGGGTGGCGCTCGACGAACTGGACCGGCATATGACGCGGATCCTGAAGAGAGACCGCCAGAGGCGCAAGGCATTCCGGAACCAGTAGCAGCCCGTGGACGGACCCCCCCAGGCGTCGATCACGCTGCGCGAACTCTTCCGCGCCCGGAATGAGGCGCTTGAGCTCGAGTTGCTCACGACCGGGATCTCCCTTGAGGGCAGCATCACCAACCCCGATCTCTCCAAGCCCGGGCTGGCCTTGAGCGGCTATACGGCGCGGTTTCCGGAAAACTGCCCGCAGGTGTTCGGCAAGACCGAGATGAGCTACCTGGCAACGCTCGATACCATCGAGGCGCGGGATCGCCTTGAGGCCCTGTTCGCGCACCGTGTTCCAGCCGTGTTCGTCACCCGGGGGCAGGAGGTGCCGGACTCGTTTCTGAAAGTCGCAACCAGCGCCGGCGTGCCGGTCTTCCGGACGGGGCTGGTGACGGCCGATTTCTTCCGGGCCTGCAAACCGTACCTCGAGGACGTGCTGGCGCCTGCCACGACCGTGCACGGCTCGCTGGCCGACGTATACGGCATTGGCCTTCTCTTCACCGGCCCGAGCGGGATCGGCAAGTCGGAATGCGTCCTCAGCCTGGTTCAGCGCGGCCACCGCCTCGTAGCCGACGACCTGGTGCTGGTTTCCCGCAGGGGGAACGACGTGCTGATGGGAAAGGCACACGAACTTCAGAACTTTCACATGGAGATCCGGGGCATCGGGATCGTCGATATCGCCTCCATGTTCGGAACCCGGGCCACGAGGCAGCGCAAGCGGGTCGAGATCATCGTCGACCTGCAGGTATGGGACGACGCCCGCGAATACGACCGGACCGGCTTCGACCGGGAGTTCACCAGCATCCTCGGGGTGGAGATCCCGCGGCTGATCATCCCGATCAATCCCGGGAAGAACCTGACGGTGATCAGCGAGGTGATCGCCATGAACCAGCTCCTCGCCTACGGTGGCGTGGACGTTCCCACCCGTTTTGCCGACGGTCTGCGGCGCGCAATGAACCCCCGCGATTCACTGATCGAGGATTATGAGTGAAGCGACGCTAGCGCCAGCGAGAGGGGTCGTCGTCGCCCACGGGGGACTCGCCGAGGGACTCGTGGATGCGGTTCGCCAGATCGCGGGCGTGACGCCGGAGGAACTGGTCGCGGTCCCCAACCGGGGACTTGGCTGCGACGATCTGTGCGAACGGACCCGGGTCGTCCTCGCGCAGTCGCGCAACGTGATCTTCACGGATCTCCCCAGCGGCAGCTGCCATCTGTCGGCCATGATCCTGGTGCGCGACTACCCGGAGACGCCGGTCGTCACCGGCGTCAATCTGCCGATGCTGCTCGACTTTGTCTTCAATCGGAGACTTGCCTTCGACGAATTGATCCCGCGGCTGGCCGAAAAGGCCCGGGGATCGATCGTCGGCAACCGCCACACCGTTGCCGATCCATGACCCGCGCGCAGACGGTGCAGGTCCCGAATGCAGCCGGCATGCACGCACGGCCGTCGGCCGAGTTCGTGAAGCTGGCGGGGAGCTTCGCTTCATCGATTCAGGTGTCCAGGAACGACCTGGAGGTGAATGCCAAGTCCATCATGGGGGTCCTGATGCTCGCCGCCGAACAGGGGAGCGAGCTGACGATCACCGCGGAAGGGGCCGATGCCGACCGGGCGGTGGAGGCGCTCGCCAGGCTGGTGAGGCGCGGGTTCGATGAGTGATGCCGAATCCTCCATCCGTCTCGAGGGCTTCCCGGCCTCCGACGGCATCGCCTTTGGGCGCGTGCGCAAGCTGGACTGGCATGTGCCCGAGGCGCCCAGGGCGACGGTCCGCCCCGGTGGTGCGGGCAGGGAACTGGAGCGCTTCGACGAGGCGCTCCTGTGGGCCCGGCGTCATCTGGAGCGGCTCAAGGCCGAGACCGAGACGCTCCTGGGATCCGTGGAGGCCCGAATCTTCGATCCGCAGATCCTCATGTTGGAGGACCCGGAGGTGGTGGAGGGCACCAGACGCTACATCTCCGAGCACCGGGTCACCGCCGCACGGGCCTTCGAGTGGCGAATGCTCGAGTTGCGGGAGCTCTGGGCACGCACCTCCCACTCGATGGTCCTCGACCGTCTGAACGATCTCCAGGACCTGAAGCTGCGCGTTCTCAACCGGCTGCTGGGGCTCGGGAGCCCCTGGGAGACCAACGACGAACCGGATGCCGTGATCGTGGCCCGTGAACTCACGCCCAGCTTCGTCGCGGGCCTCGATCCGGGCACCGTGAAGGGACTTGCCACCGACGGCGGGTCGCGCGCCTCCCACTGGGCGATCCTCGCGCGGTCAATGGAGGTCCCCGCGGTCGTGGGGCTGGGGGACGTCTTTGCACGGGCGAGCGATGGCCACGCGATCATCGTGGACGGGCGCATGGGACGCGTCGTGGTCGACCCGGGGGACTCGGAGGCGGAGCGGTTCGAACGGCGCCGGTCCAGGATCATGGGCTGGACGCGTCGGGTCGTGTCGGCCGCGAGCGAACCGGCCATCACGCTCGACAGCGTCGGCGTGACCCTTCGGGCGAATCTGGATCTGCCCGGGGAAGCGCGGCGCGCGCGGGCGCTCGGCGCGGAGGGAGTCGGGCTTTTCCGCACGGAATTCCTGGTGGTCGGGCGCCGCGCGTTCCCGGACGAGGAGGAGCAGTATCTGGCCTACCGGGCAGTTGCGGAGACCTTTTCCACGCAGGCCGTGCTCATCCGGGTGTTCGATCTCGGGGGCGACAAGTTTCCGCTCTTTCTGCACATGCCAACCGAGGACAACCCCTTCCTGGGGAGACGGGGTGTCCGTGTGTGCCGGGACGAGCCCGAACTCTTCCTCGTGCAGCTTCGCGCGATTCTGCGGGCCGCCGTTCACGGCGATGTCCGCATCATGGTGCCGCTGGTAAACAGCACCCGGGAAATGGTGGCGTTCCGGGGGCTGCTGGAGGTGGCCGGCGAGCAGCTGGCACGTCGTGGGGAGCCTTTCAGGGACGATGTCAAGGTCGGCGCCATGATCGAGACTCCGGGCGGGGCGCTGGCGGCGCCGGAGTTGGCGGCCAGCGCCGACTTTCTCTCGATCGGCACCAATGACCTCGTCCAGTACGCCCTGGCCGTCGACCGTACCAACACCGGCCTCTCGGACCTCTTCGATCCCTTCCACCCCTCCGTGCCGAGGCTGATTTCCCTGATCGCGGAGGCCGGTCGTGCGGCCGGGATCGAAGTCGGCGCCTGCGGCGAGTTGGCCGCGCGTCCCGCAGGAGCGCTCCTGCTCATGGGACTCGGTGTGGAGTCGCTCTCGGTTGCCTGGCCCGCTCTCCCCGAGATCAGGAACCTCATACGCGGCTCCCGAATGGAGGATGTGCGCGCCGCCTCCGCCAGGGTGCTTGCGGCTCACACCAGCGCGGAGGCCCGGCGGATCCTGCAGCAGTCGGTTGCGCGCACGGCAGAGAGCGGGCAGCGCGCGGAATAGTCCGCCGCCGAAAGCGGCCGGCAGCGGATTCGCGCTGTCCGCGCCGCCTGCCGGACCGGCGCCCGGCGATTCCTTCTTCCCCGACATCCTTGTAACGTTCCATGCCGGATGCGGCAGCACGCATCCGGAATGCCAACCCAGACCCCGTTTTCGCGAGTTACAGCCACTTGAGCCGCCTTTTCACTTCCGAGTCCGTTACGGAGGGGCACCCCGACAAGATTGCCGACCAGATTTCGGACGCTGTCGTCGATGCCGTTCTGAAGGACGACCCGCAGAGCCGGGTTGCATGCGAGACGCTCGTGACCACCGGTTTCGCCCTGGTCGCCGGCGAAATCACAACCGAGAGCCGTCTGCACATTCCCGAACTGGTCCGCAGGACCATCAGGGCTGCCGGTTACACCCGCGGCGAATACGGCATCGACGCCGATTCCTGCGAGGTACTGGTCAAGCTTGACGAACAGTCACCCGAGATCGGGGCCGCGGTCGACGAGGCGCGCGAAAAGGGGAAACCCCTCGGCGCCGGCGATCAGGGAATGATGTTCGGCTTCGCCTGCGACGACACGCCCGAACTGATGCCCGCGCCGATCTCCGCGGCCCACGCGCTGGTGCGCAGGCTGTCCGCTGCGCGCAGGAGCGGCGAGATTCCGTGGCTTCGGCCCGACGGAAAATCGCAGGTCACCTTCGAGTACGGCGACAACTGGCGGCCCCGCCGGATCGGGACGGTCGTTCTGAGCGCGCAACACGAGGAAGGCCTGACCCACGCCCGCATACGGGATGAACTCGCCGAGAAGGTGGTGCGCCCGGCCCTGGCCGGGTTCGCGGCCGGCGAGGACGCGGAGACGGTCTACCACATCAATCCCAGCGGGAGTTTCGTCCGGGGAGGACCGCACGGCGACGCCGGTCTCACCGGCCGGAAGATCATCGTCGACACCTACGGCGGATTCGGGCGTCACGGCGGCGGGGCCTTCTCGGGCAAGGACGCCACCAAGGTCGACCGCAGCGGTGCCTACGCAGCGCGGTGGGCTGCGAAGAACCTCGTCGCCTCGGGGGCCGTCTTCCGGTGCGAGGTGCAGCTCGCCTACGCGATCGGGGTTGCCGAGCCGGTGCAGGTCTGGGTGGACAGCTTCGGGACCGCAGCCTCCGGGCTCGGCGACGGGGAGCTGTCGCGCGCGGTGCGGGAGGTGTTCGACTTCCGTCCCGAATCGATCATCCGCGACCTGGGGCTGGCGGCACCGGTCTTTGGTCCAACAGCGGCGTTCGGGCACTTCGGCCGGGCGCCCGGGACGGTGGAGGCAGGGGGGCGCGAGATTCGCCTCTTCGGTTGGGAACGCATCGACCGGGTGAATGAACTGAGGCTCGCCCTGGGGCTATGAGTGCGTGAGGCTCCCCGGCCGGCGGGATGGCCGCCCCGTTCAAGGCCGGGCGTGTCCCGCGTGCCCGGCGGGTTGTGCAACCGCGGTGGCGGGGCGATCATCTCCGTACTGAAGCCGCACCGGGGAGCCACGAGACGGAGGGGGACATCATGATCGAAGTAAGCGTGCAGAGCCTCGCCTTCGACCGGAAGTCCAACACGCCGGTGGTGATCCTGAAGGACACGGCGAGCGACCGCGTGCTGCCCATCTGGATCGGTCCCGGAGAGGCGAGCGCGATCGCCATGCAGATGGGCGGCATCACATTCCAGCGCCCGCTCACGCATGACCTGCTGGTATCGATCGTGGGCGGCCTGGGGGGCACGCTGCAGCGGGTGCTCATCACCCGTGTGCAGAACAGCACCTACTTCGCCGAACTGATCATCGACCGCGACGGCCAGCTTATCTCGGTCGATGCGCGGCCGTCGGACTCGATCGCAATCGCCCTGCGGGCGGAGGCCCGCATCTATGCGGATGAAGCGCTGCTCGAGTCGGCGGCGGAAGTGATCGACGCGGGGCAGGAGGGCGGTGCCGAGGACGAGGACGAATCCACGATGAGCGGCGAGGCGCTGGAGGAACATCTGCGGGGCCTCCGTCCGGAGGATCTGGGACGGTTCGAGAGCTGAGTCGACGTCGCAGCCCGGGAGCAGGGCGCCCGGCCAACTCGGCGCTTCGCCGCCTTCAGTGCTGTTGCGGGCGTGGCCGTGTACTCCTGTTGCTTGCGGCGGCGTTCCCCTTCCCGGTGTCGGCGCAGCAGTCTCGGGGCGGCTTTCTCCTGGTTGGCGAGGTCCGCATCGGAAGCGAGCCGGCCGACAGCGGCACGGTGGTTCTCCACCGCGTGTCTCCCTCGTCGCCCGACCTTACCGGGAAGGTGGACAGCGTGCGGATCGCCGCCGGGGGACGGTTCGAGTTCGCCGTCGAGACGGCCTCCGATTCCACAGTGGGCGATGTCTTCTTTGCCTCGGTCCACTTCGAGAACGTACTCTACTTCGGAGGCCCGGTCACCGGACCCGCCGACATCGGCGGGACATACGTCGTGCAAGCCTACCGCCGCGTGGGTGTCGGGCCCGACACGCGATTGCCGGTGCGGATCAGAAACGTCTTCGTGGAGCGCGCCCAGCCGGGACCGGGCTGGTTCGTAACGGATCTCTTCGAGGTCGAGAACGAGATGGAGGTCACGCTCGTCGCGAGCGAGGAGGGCGCGACCTGGTCGCACGCCCTTCCGCCGGGTGCGCTCGGCTTCAGCGTCGGCCCGAGCGACGTCGCCCCGCAGGCCGCCTCCTTCAGCGGCGGCCGGGTGCACGTGTCGGCGCCGATCCCTCCGGGCGAACACGTCTATCTGTTTCGCTACAGCGTGCCGGAGGATAACTTCACGCTGCCGATGGAGGGTGCCACCGGCTCGATGGAGCTCCTCTTCAGCGAACCGGCGGGTGAGTTGTCGGTCACAGGCCTCGCCTCGCTCGGGCCGATGGAGATGGACGGCGGAACGTTCCGCCGCTTTGCGGGCCGCGAGATGGCGGGCGCGGTCGTGGTTGTCGAGCGGGGCGCGACCCTCACGGATGGCCGCTCGATGCAGTTCCTGGCCGCCCTCCTGGCGCTGGCCCTGACGGCGGCGGGATCGATCTTGGCCCTGCGCTCGCGGTCGCGGGGCGGGAGCCCGGGGGCGCGAGCAGGCCGTCGGCGAGAGCTCCTGATCGCGGTGGCGAGGCTGGACGAAGCACGGAACGCAGGCGAAATCGCTGACGGGGAGTACGCGCGGAAACGGGGAGCGCTGCTCAGGGAGCTGAAAGGGTGAAGGTGAGCGAATGTCGGCAGTGAAGACGGAGGCCATTCTCCTCCGTACCCACCCATACTCGGAGAGCAGTCGAATCCTGCGGTTCTTCACGCTCGAACTCGGCCTGGTGAGCGTGATCGCAAAGGGCGGGCAGCGCGGAGCGTCGCGTGGATACGGCGGAGCAGGCGCCTTCAGCGAAGGCATGGCGGTCTTCGTGTTTCGCGAGACACGCGACCTTCAGACCCTCCGCGAGTTCGCACCCGTGAACTCGCGCTTTGGTCTGGCGCGGGACGTTTCGCGCCTTGCCGGTGCGTCGGCAGCGGCGGAACTCGTGCTACGCCACACGTGGCAGGAGCCGAATGCCGGGCTCTATCGGGCAATCTCGAGCGGGCTCGACCGGCTCGAGGCCGCACCCCCGGAAGAGGTGTTGGCCCAGGTGCTGGCCCTGGCCTGGACCATCGTGCACACGCTTGGGTTCGGCCCCGAGCTGGCCGCATGCCTTTGCTGTGGCCGCCCTCTCGATTCCGAGGAGATGGGGTGGTTCGAAATGCAGGCGGGAGGCGTCGGAGGTTCGTGCTGCCCTTCGTGGGGCGGATCTCGCCGGATCGGACCGCACGCCCGCGAGCAGCTGAAGCGGCTCCTCGCCGGAGACGCTCCCAGTGAGCTGCGGGGCCGCCGCGCGCACATCTCGCTGCTGCGGGACTTCACCTCCTACCACATGCTCGGTGGAGACCGCCTGAGCTCGCTGCGCTTTCTGGAACCGGACCTTGCGAGCCGGGGTGATGGGCCGCGCCACTAATCTCATCCTTGGTACCGCGGGCCACATCGACCATGGCAAGACCGCGCTCGTTCACGCCTTGACCGGAGTAGACACCGACCGGCTCGTCGAGGAGAAGACGCGCGGCATCACGATCGAACTCGGCTTTGCGCCCTACGCGCCCACGAAGGACTGCGCCTTCGGGATCGTGGATGTCCCCGGGCACGAGGGCTTCGTGCGAGCGATGGTCGCGGGGGCGACGGGTATGGACCTCGTTCTTCTGGTGGTCGCTGCCGACGAGGGCGTGATGCCCCAGACGCGCGAACACATGGCGATCGTGCGGTTGCTGGGCGTGGGGGCGATGGTGGTCGCCATCACCAAGGCCGATCTGGTCGACGACGAGTGGCTGGAGCTGGTGCGCGAGGATGTGCAGGACCTCCTGGAAGACACGCCCTACCGCGACGCCGAGGTGATTCCCACCTCCATTCGGGATCCGGCCAGCCTGGCCGCGCTCTCCGAGGCCCTCGTGCGTTGCGGGTCGCGGGCGCGGGTGCGCACGGCGGAGGACCTCTTCCGGCTTCCGGTCGACCGGGTCTTCGCGGTGGAGGGGACCGGAACGGTGGTGACCGGAACGCTCTGGTCGGGGCGGCTGGCGCGCGGCGAGGTCGTTCGCGTTCTGCCCCGCGGCGGCGACGCACGCGTCCGGGCCCTGCAGGTACACGGCGAACAGATGACCGAGGCCGTCGCCGGCCAGCGCACCGCCGTGGCGCTGACCGGAGCCACGGTGCGTCGCGGCCTCGTCGCACGGGGAGACGTGCTGGTGACGGACCCCGGCTGGCGCCCATCAATGATGCTCACCGTGGAACTCCTGGCCATGGCGGGCACCGGCTGGAAGCTCGAACCGGGACAGCGGGTCCGCGTCCATCTCGGCACCGTCGAGATCATGGCGCGCCTGGCGCTCTTCGATGCCGGGCAGGTGGCCCCGGGCAGCCCCGCCCTGGCGCAGTTGCGCCTGGAATCGGCGGTGGTGGCGCGTTCCGGCGACCGATTCGTCGTGCGTTCCTACTCGCCCGTCACGACGATCGCGGGCGGTGTCGTCCTGGAACCGGCGCCGCCGAAGCGGAAGCGTCTCACGAAGGATGAGCGGGCCGCGCTCAAGCGGGTCACCCGGGGGGGCGACGCCGCGTTGGCAGGCGCCGCCGCGCTGGCCGGCTGGGCCGGGCTCGATGCCGCATCCGCTGGCGTGCTGGCGGGGTGGACGGCCGGTTCCGGCCAGGCGGGGGGCTCGCAGCGCGCCGGCTTTCGCGCGAGGTCCGGCCGCACGGCGCCCGTCCTCATCGAAGGGACCCTTTTCGACCCGGCCATCGTCAGTGCCGGCGAGGCCCGGATCCTGGCCGCCGTCGAACGTCATCACAGGGACCATTCGCTGGAGGCCGGGGCGCCGCTGGCCGGACTTCGGACCTCGTTGCCCCGCCGGGCGCACCCCGCCCTGGCAGACGGGATCGCGGCGCGTCTCGCGCGGGACGGCGCTCTGGTCACCGAGGGAAGGCTGGCGCGTCTCCCCGGTTTCGAGGCCGTGCTCTCGTCCGGGGAAGAAGAGCTGGCAGTCCGGCTGATGGAGGTGTTGACGGGGGCGGGGCTGCAAGCGCCGACGGAGGCCGAACTCGCGGCCGACCTCGCGACAACGCCCGCAGCGTTGCGCCCGCTGCTGGGTTTTCTGGCCGGCCGGGGACGAATACGGCTTGTCGGCGACACCTTCTGGTTCGCGGAGCGGGTTCTGGACCAGGCGGCACGGAGGGTCGTGGAGGCGCTCGGGGGCAGGGAAGGCCTCGGCCCGGCCGACTTTCGCCGGATTCTCCCGGTCACGCGCAAGCACCTCATTCCCCTTCTGGGTCACTTCGACGCGACGGGAGTCACCGACCGCGCCGACGGCGCCCGCAGCGTGGCAACGAGTCTGCCATAGCAAGTCCCGGGGCAACGCTTCGGGCCCCGGCGGTGTCCTACCTACAGCACCCGGAGCGAGCGCAGAATCCGCTTGACATCGGGAATCGGTTTCCGGTACTATGTGCTGGCAAGGGTGAGATGACTCCGCAGCCCTGGGAGGGGCGATCGTACCAACGCTACTGACTCGAAGGCAGGACAACACGTTGAGACGCGTACTGTGCGTCCTTTTGCTACTCTGTTCGGGCGGCGCCGCCGGTGTGGCCGCTCAGGATCCCCCTGTGCGCGAGGACGAGCCGCCGAAGGGATTCAAGCTCGAACAGAACTACCCCAACCCCTTCAATCCCGAGACTCGAATCCCGTTCACCCTTGACGAGTCTCTGTTCGAGGATGGGGAACCGCCCGCGGTTTCGATCAGGATCTTCAACATCCTTACCCAGTACGTGGCCTCGCCCCGCGCCCTCAGGGTGCCGGGGGGCGACGGATTGCCGGTCCTTCAGATGGAATACCCGGCTCCGGGCCGCTACGAGGCCTACTGGGACGGTCGCGACCGCAACGGCAACCTTGTCGCCTCCGGCATCTATCTGGTGCAGATGACCGTCGGCGGAAAAAAGGACTTCATCAAGATGTACGTCACGAAGTAGTCCGGCCGGCCAGTTGGCGGGCTGCCCGCGGATACCCGCCGGGTCCTTCGCGGACCGCATGGTCCCGGTCCCCCGCTTCACATTCCCTTGTCTTCCAGAAGCTGGAAGAGCTGCTCCGCCGACTCAAGCGCCTCCAGCCTTTCGGGCACCCCGGGATCGCGGGCGAACTGCGCGATCCGCCCGAGCGTGGGCAGGTATTGCCCGGAGACCTCGAGCGGCGGCGCGACAATGAGGAAGAAGTGCGAGACGGGCTGGCCGTCGATCGACTGAAAGTCCACGCCGCCGGGACGGCGTGCATACGCGAGGTGCAGGCGGTTGACCACAAGGGAGCGGCAGTGAGGGATCGCGATGCCCCTTCCAATCCCGGTGGAACCCAGATTCTCACGGCGCCGAAGGGTGCGCGACAGTATCTCCCGTGACCGGTCGTCCAGCATAAGGAGCGCCACCATGGCATCCAGGATCTCCTCCTTCGTCGTGCCGTCCAGATGGAGGTCGACCCGTTCCGGCGTCAGATAGTCCCGAAGCAACATTGGCGGTCGTGGCAGCTCCCTGGGCTGGCGTGAAGTGGGGGCGGTGCCGAAGGTACGCGCGCCGCGCGGGAATGACCACCCCGCTATGTTGGATGCATGAACAGTCTGCCGCTGACAATCCCCGGGGATCCCCCGACACCGCTGTTTCTCGCGCCTCAGGCGGGAGTGTCGGAGTCGCCGTTTCGCAGACTGTGCCGCGAATTCGGAGCGGATGTCGTGCTCACCGAATTCGTGAGCGCCGAGGGCATCGTGCGGGAAAACGAACGCACGGCGAGCTACCTGCGCTTCGACGACGAAGAGCGCCCGATCGGGGTGCAGATCTTCGGCGCGGATCCCGGCACGATGGGAGAAGCCGCGGCGCTGGTCGCCGAAACGTACGCCCCGGACTTCGTGGACATCAACTTCGGCTGTCCGGTCAAGAAGGTGGTGAAGCGCAACGGAGGATCCGGGTGCCTGCGGGACCTGGGGCTGGTCGCAAGGATCATCCGGGCGGTGAGGCAGGCCACTGCGCTCCCGGTGACCGTGAAGATCCGTTCCGGGTTCGACGAGGCGAGCCGCGATCCGGTGGGAATCGGGCGCGTCTGCCGGGATGCGGGCGCCCGCATGATCACGCTGCACCCCCGCACCCGCGCCGACATGTATTCCGGCAAGGCCCGCTGGAAGGAGATCGCCGCACTGGTTCGCGCCGTCGACATCCCGGTGATCGGAAACGGGGACGTCCGCACCGGAGACGACGCCCGCAGGATGCAGGAGGCGACGGGGTGCCTCGGCATCATGATCGCGAGGGGCTCGCACGGTGCACCCTGGCTATTCCGCCAGTCCCGGGCCGCGCTCGACGGGATGGCGGTACCGGACGAACCCGGCGTGCGGACCCGGTTCGAGATCTGTGTCCGTCACGCGGAGAACGCCGTGGCCTTCGAGCACGATGCCGAAAAGGCGGTCCGCGAGTTCAGAAAGCACCTGGGCTGGTACACCCGGGGGCTCCCGGACGGCCGCTCGCTGCGGCAGCGCCTCTTCCAGGTGTGCGACCTGGGCGAGGTGCGCGCCGTCCTGGATGACTATCTGGCGGCCCATGGCACCGGCGGCCACCGGCCGGTGGAGGGGTTTTCCGCGCCTGCCGAAGACCTTATCGTTACGAAGGTGCCGGTTGCGAGCCCGTGCGGTCGTGCCGGGGCCGTTGATTGATAGCATGGGGGCGACACGGCTTCGACGGGTTTGGTGAATGCGAGGCTGCGTGCCGAGGTCCGGGGACCTCGCAAAACCTCCCGGAAAACGATACAAACGCCAACGACAACTTGGCTCTGGCCGCCTGACCAACAGGCGACCCGCTTCCCGGACCGCCCGCCCGAGGCGGACCGGCGAGGCGTCGACGATTCGGGCTGGCTTGCCGGTTCACGCCACCGGACCGGCAGGCGAGATTCCAGAAGTGGCTGGCTCCGGCAGGGTTGTTCGCCGCTCCTGCCGGTAGCGAGAACAAGCAGCGATCTACGCACGTAGAGGTCTAGCAGGATCCATTCGCGGACGCGGGTTCGACTCCCGCCGCCTCCACTACCCACACACGCCGCTGCCGCGTGCGAACCCCTGCCACGCGGGGCGGCCTCCTCAAGAGAAACTCCCCGTGAAGCGAAAGCTGACGATCCTCGGCGTTCTTCTGCCCATTATCCTCGTCGCCGACATCATCACCAAGCGCTGGGCGGTCGACGTACTCCAGGAAGAGGTCTCCAGGCCCGACTTTCTGGGCGGCTACGTGCCCCTCACCTTCGCGCTGAACACCGGAGCCGCCTTCGGCATCTCGATCGGCGACGATCCGCGCTGGTTCTTCATCCCGGTCGCGCTGCTCGCCCTCGGTCTGATGGTCGTACTTCTCGTGCGGGCACAAGGGACGGACCACACGCGCATCGTCTCGCTGTCGCTTGTGATCGCCGGGGCGCTCGGCAACCTGTTCGACCGGGTGAGGTGGGAAAGGGGCGTGGTCGACTTCATCGGGCCGGTCGACCTCGGTTTCATGCTTTGGCCGATCTTCAACGTGGCCGACATGGCGATTTCCTGCGGCGCCGTCCTGCTGGCCATCTCGTTCTGGCAGGAGGAGCGCAACCTCAAACGCGCCGGGATGAAGACGGCGGCTGCGCCGGAGGTCGAGGCAGGTTCCTAGCCGTGCTCGGCGGCCACCCGGGGGTTGCCCGGGGCTCCTGGCTTCCTGTCCGGGAACGCGGTCGCCGTCAATCGACGACGGGGTCCGGCTCGAACGCCAGGTACTCGATCCGGCGCAAACGCATGCTGACGATCCTCAGACGCCCGGATCCGGCGGCAACCGAGTCTCCGATCCTGCCGACGCGGTTCAATCCCCCGAATACGAAGCCTCCGATCGTGTCGAACTCCTCGCCGAGGTCGATTCCGAGACGTTCCTCCACGTCCCTTACGGGAGTGCCTCCCCAGATCAGGACCTGGCCGTCGCCCAGATCCCGGAATTCGATCGGATCGTCCGCATCATGTTCGTCGCGGAACTCGCCGACGATCTCCTCGATCAGGTCCTCGAGGGTCACCAGTCCGGCGGTCCCGCCGAACTCGTCCACCAGGATCACCATTTTCGTGCGGTTCGCGCGCATCTCCTGAATAAGCTCCACCACGATCTTGGAGTCCGGGGCAAACGGTGCCGGGCGCATGATGTCGCCAGTGGCCTCGCGTCCCTCCCGCGCCGCCCTCCAGAGATCCCGCGCCGACAGGATTCCCACGATCTGGTCGAGATTGTCCTCGTAGACGGGGAGCCGCTGTTTCCCCCGGTCGAGCACCACGTCCATCGCGTCGGCGACGGTGGCGTCGGCGGGCACGGCGACGATGTCGATCCTGGGCGTCATGACCTCGCTCACGGCGATCTCGTCGAGCTGCATCACATTCGACATGACCTTGAACTCGTCCTCGTCGATCGCGCCCTCACGGCGCCCAAGTTCGGCCATCATCTCGATCTCGGCGCGGCTGACCACGGCGCTGTGCGACCTGCCCGGGGCGATCCACCGGCTCAGCCAGCCGAGCGGGACGAGAACGGGCTTCATTGCCACCACCATGACGCGGAGCAGGTGTGCGGTGGGGCGCGCCAGTGGCTTGCAGAACTTGGCCCCGATCGTCTTCGGGATGATCTCGGAAAGTACCAGCACCGTGACGGTCAGCGCCGCCGTGAAGATGCCCACCGCGATGTCGCCGCCGTAGTGTCGCCCGACGATCGCCCCGCCGAGCGTCGCCCCGATTGTATGCGCGATCGTGTTCAGCGTCAGGATGGCCGCGATCGGCTCGTCGATCCTGCGCTTCATCGCGTGCAGGATATCGCCGGCGCGGTCGCCGCGGTTCTGCAGCAGCGCGACGTAGGAGTGGCTGAGCGAGAGCAGCACGGCCTCGAGAATCGAACAGAGGAAGGAGATCGCGAGCGCGGCTCCTACGACTGCAAGCAGCTGGGTCAGCAAGTCTCAGTGGCAGGGTTCGAGTTGGATTGCCGGCGGACCGCGGGGGATCGGCAGCCACCCCCTTGCCTCGCCGGACATGCAGTCCATAACCTAGCATTACACGGGCGGTTCCGCGCGAGCGACAAACGCTGGACGTAAGGAGAACCTGACATCTGTAATGTTCGCATGACATTGTGGGCGACGCTGGCCGCGTTGCAAGCCCTCGGTCCCGCCGTGGCCCCGCCCCTGGCGGCCCTGCAGTTCCCGGTTTCGGACACCCACTACGTATACGTGGTGGCCGAGTCGGCGGACCTGCTCCACCGGATTCGCTTCGGACCACAAGGCGCGGTTCTGGAAAACACGGTCGAGGTGGGCGAGATGGCGACCGAGACCGAGGGGCCGCACGGCCTCAACGTCTCGGGCCGGTTCCTCTACATGACCACGGCCCACGGCGTGCCGGACGGCAAGCTGTGGAAGTTTCACGCGGGCCCGGATACGCTCGTGGGGAATCCCATACTGCTGGGCTACTTTCCCGCCACCCTCGCCCTGACCGGCGACGGCCTCTACGCGTTCGTCGCGAACTTCAATCTGCACGGCGAAATGGTGCCGTCCACCGTTTCGGTGGTGTACACCCCCGACATGATCGAGGTGGAGCAGGTGGAGACCTGCGCCATGCCCCACGGCGCCCGCCTGGAACCGGGCGGCGCGTACCTCTATTCGGTATGCATGATGGACGACCAGCTCGTCGAGATCGACACGCGCACCTTCGACGTCTCCCGCCGCTTCTCGCTTGCGGTGGGCGCCGAGGGTCCGATCGCGCCGGGACGGGGCGGGGGGGAGCATCGCGCGGGCGGGGCCGGCGGGGCTCCGAGCTGTTCGCCGACATGGGTTGTCCCCGCCGCCGGGAGCGACCGCCTCTACGTTGCCTGCAACCGCGGAAACCGCATTGTGGAGGTGGACCGGTCGTCCTGGTCGCTCAGGCACGTGTTCGAGACCGGACCGGGTCCCTACAACCTCGCGCTCTCGCCGGACGACCGGGTTCTCGTGGCAACCCTGAAGGCGGGCGCCGCGGTGCAGTTCTTCGACACCGGCACGCGGCAACAGCTGGCGACCGTTCCTTCCTCGACCA
This sequence comes from Gemmatimonadota bacterium, assembly GCA_022823225.1. Lineage (GTDB taxonomy): Bacteria > Gemmatimonadota > Gemmatimonadetes > Longimicrobiales > Gaopeijiaceae > Bin94. Next base: position 42,595 of record JAJDXM010000046.1, on the reverse strand, counting down.
CCGTTCCGCACGGTGTCGCCGTGAGCCTCGACGGGCGGTTCGCGTTCGTCAGCGTCGAGGGGGTCGGGGCCGAGCCGGGCAAGGTTGACATTTTCGACCTGACGACCTTCGAGCGCGTGGCGGATGTGGAAGTGGGTCAGCAGGCAGGTGGAATCGTCGTGTGGAAGATGGAATCCCGCTGATCCGCGCCCGGCAGCCCGTGCAACGGCTTTTCAGGGCTCAATTCAGCCGGATCGTGACGTGGTCGTTCCCCCAGTGAAACCGGTACGCGCGTTCCCGTCCCCGCCTCGTCTTCAGGTGGATGATGTTCTGCTGGTCTTCGAACATGTTGAACAGCAGGCGGTTCCGTACATGCAGGCGGTCCATCGACTCGTCCACAGGGTACTCGACCCGGTACCACCACATGACCTCGTCGATGACGTCCGCCTCATCGATTCCGCGCGCGGTGACCTTCCCCGGCAAGACGTCGTCGCCGGCCCTGATCACCAGCATGTGGTTGATGTACCGCTCGATCGCGGCATCCACCTGCTGCGTCGGCGCCAGCTTGAAGTCCATGTCGGAGGTGTGCTCGATCACCGCGATCTGCAGATCGTCCCAGAAGAACCGGATCCGCGCGTGCAGCGTCGCCCCCGCGATTCCGGCGTCGGCAACGGAGAGCCGGAAGGGATGTGGTGCCGGGTGCGGGACCGCGGCGCCAGGAGCCGGCGGAGCCTCGACAGGGTCGTGCGCGCCCGGAAGCGGCCGGGACGCCGTTTCGCCCGCAGTCAACACCGCGGTGGCCAGAAGCCAGGGGAGAGGTCGATCCATCCCACAATGATACTACAAGGGCGATTGCGATGCGTTAGATTCCCGTACCATGGCTGACCTATCAAAACGACGGACGTCGGGTCGCCACCGGCTGATTCTCGTCGTCCTCGCCGGCCTGGCCGCCTGGCCCACGCCCGCCACGGCCCAGGTACGCGCGGGCGCTCACGGCGCGTGGCAGACGCAGTTTCTGGGCGGCTCCTTCGGCGTCGGGGGACGCGCGGAGGTCGATCTGAGCTTCCTCCCCGGCGGACTGACGCTGGCGGGCACATACGACCACTTCTTCCCCGATTGCGGCACGTGTTCCGCCTCCGACGCCGGACTGCAGCTCCTGGCGGTGCCGCCGACGCCTCTCTATCTCGGGTTGGGCGCCAACTATCGGCGGTTCAGCGACGGTCAGTCGGACGATTCCGGCGATTGGTCCGTCAACCTGATCTTCGGGATTCGAATTCGTGTGCTTCCGGTGCTTTGGCCCTACGCCGAATACCGCCAGCAGATCGGCTCCGAATCGATCAACGAGCAGACCGTTTCGGTGGGACTGGTGCTGAGCCCGGCGCGCGCACGGAACGCCCCGCGACGCCGCTCCGCCCGGTGAGCAGCGGGTTTCTCGAGCGTCCCGTCAGGTGGGTGGCAAAACGGTGGGACATCTGCGCCGAGCACGCCGGCCAGCTGGGACTGCTCGTCTGGGCCACCTTCTCCGCCACTGTGCGGCTTCGCGTCTCCTTCAAGGAATTCGTCCGGCAGCTTCAGATCATGGGGCTCCAGAGCGTGCCCATCGTGATGGTCACCGCCGTGCTGACCGGTATCGTCACCTCCCAGCAGGGCGGCTACCAGCTCACCTCCACGGTTCCCCTGTACGTGGTGGGAAGCATCACCGTCACCAGCGTGATCCTGGAACTGGGACCCGTGCTGACCGCCGTGATCCTGGTCGGAAGGGTGGGCGCGCGCATCACCGCCGAGCTCGGCACCATGGTCGTTTCCGAGCAGATCGACGCCTACCGGTCACTCGGGAGAGACCCGCTGATCATCCTCGGGGCGCCCCGCGTCCTGGCCGGGATCGTGGTGATGCCCGCGCTGGTCGGGTTCGCCGACTTCGTGGGTTCCCTTTCAGGCATGATCGTGGCCGAGATAACACTCGATCTGGGCTACGAGACCTTTCTGTTCGGGGCCCGCCTTCTCTGGCAGTCGTGGGATGTGTTCTATTCGTTCATGAAGGCGATCACCTTCGGCTTCGCGTTCCCGGTCATCGCGATCCACATGGGATTCCGAACCTCCGGGGGGGCCGAGGGGGTCGGCCGCACCACGACCGATTCCGTGATGTTCCAGTTGCTCACCATCTTTATCCTCGACGCCATGTTCCCGCCGCTCTTCCTGCAGTGACAGCCCGGTGAAGCCCGCCCCCGTAATCCGCTACCTGGACACCCACAAGTCCTTCAAGCGCCCGGTTCTTTCCGGTGTCAACCTCGAAATCCACGAGGGCGAGATGTTTGCGCTCTTCGGGCCTTCGGGAACCGGAAAGAGCGTCCTGCTGAAGACGACGATCGGCCTGGTCGTCCCCGACCGCGGAGACGTCGAGGTGCGCGGCGAGTCTCTTTACCACGGCGCCAGGGGCATCCTGGATACAGTCAGAAAACAGGTCGGATACGTCTTTCAGTACGCGGCCCTCTTCGACTCGATGACCGTGTACGACAACGTCGAGATGGGCCTGCCCGAGGACCGGCTGCGCCGGATGCCGAAGACTGAAGTGGCGCGGGCGGTCTGGGATGCGCTCGAGCTGGTGAACCTGGATCCAAGGGAGGTGATGTCCGTCCTTCCCGCCGAGCTCTCGGGAGGGATGAAGAAGCGCGTGGGGATTGCGCGGGCTATCGTGGGACGGCCACGCATTCTCCTTTGGGACGAACCGACCACCGGCCTCGACCCTGTCAATACGGCGGCCATCGAGCGACTGATCAGGCGACTCTCCAGAGAGCTCCGGGTGACATCGGTGCTTGTCACTCACGATGTGGAGGGTGCGCTGTGGATGTGTGGCCGGGTGGCCATGCTCGAGGGTGGATCCATTCGCTTCTGCGGAACCCCCGACGAGTTTCAGACCGAGGCCGACCCGGTCGTCAGGGCCTTTGTTGATCGCGCGGCTGCCGAGGCAGCCCTGGACGTGGTGGAAATGTCATGAATAACGCGGTGCCGCCGGACAGCCGGCAACCCTCGGACGACGAGATCCTGCGGACCATTCCGGCCACCAGGCGGGTGCGGGAACTCCGCGTGGGGCTCTTCGTCATCCTGGGTCTCTCAGGCTTCTTCATAGTTCTCTTCACAATGACCAACCCGGGGACCTTCAGGGGGCGCTACACCGTTCTGACCCAGGTGGAGGACGCGGGCGGGATGCGCAGCGGCGATGCCGTGACGATGCGCGGGGTGCACATCGGCCGCGTACGAGGCTTCGACCTGACCGGGCAAGACGGAGTCCTGCTCACCCTCGAAATCGATCGCGGCTGGCAGATCCCGGTCGGATCCCGGACGGAAGTGCACTCCACGGGATTCCTGGGCGGGATGGTCGTATCTGTAGTGACCGGCCCAGGTCCGGGATTCGTCGAGCCGGGAACCCTGCTTCCCGGGGCAAACGTCGCGGGTGCGCTCGATGTGGCCGCGGGCGTGGCGGACGAGGCGACGGGCGTGCTCGCGAGGGTCCAGGGGGTGCTTTCGGACTCGATTGTGGCGAACACGGAGGCCGCCGTGCGGTCGCTGCGGGACTTTTTCGACGACGCAGCCGACATGACCAGCGGCTGGAGCGCGCAGGTCCGCGCCGCGCTGGAAGAGTTCCAGCGGACCGCCGAGAACCTGGAGCGCGTGAGCGGTTCGGAGGAGTGGCAGAGCCTCCTTGCATCGGCCGAGGCAACCGCCGCCAACCTGGACCGCACTGCCGAAACGCTCGCCGGCTCGGCCGAGTCCCTGAGCGTGATTCTGGGCCGAATCGAGCGGGGAGAGGGGACCCTCGGGAGGCTGTCGGTCGATGAGACGCTCTACAACACGCTGAACGACGCAGCGACGAGCTTTGAGGAACTGCTCAACGACATCAGGGAGAACCCCGGCCGCTACATCACCATAAGGATCCTCTAGTGTCCCGCGCCGGCCCGCCGGCGGCCGGCGGGCCCGGACCCTACCAGCCCGGAGCGATCTGGAAGCCCCAGTGCCAGCCCTTGGTGGGGCGCTGCCAGGGATAGGCGTAGTAGGTCTCCAGGATCAGCATCCCGAGAATGTTCGCGCGGGCCGAAAAGCCGCTGCTTGCCACGGGTATGCGTGCGGCGGAGTCGCGTGACCAACCCCATTCCGCCGGCCGCTCGCTGTCCCAGGCGATGCCGATGTCGGAGAAGGCGACGAGCTCGACCGCAACGTAGGGGAAGGGGATGATCCCGAATTCCTCGACGCCGGTGAACGGAATGCGGATTTCGGCGTTGCCGACGGCCACCCGGTGCCCGAAGAGCCGGTCAAGCTCGGGGCAGGTCGAGCCGAGGTTGGACAGCTCACACCGCCGCGACTGGCGGATGTCGTCGAACGAATTGTACGCATAGCCGCGGATGAAGGTCTCGTATCCGAGGAAGAATGGGCCCAGCTGGTGCCTGTCCAGCTCCGCGGTGTCTCCGTAGCGGCCGAGGTGCAGGCCCCGAAAAGCGAATGTGAGCTGGCCGGTAAAGTTGAAGTAGCGCCGGTAGTCCGCCGTGACTCCCTGGAAGCCGACCGTGCCGAGCGTGCTCTCCACGCCGAACCGATACCGCTGCCCCCGAACCGGGCTGGTGAACGCGCTGTAGGAGTTGTCTCCCACGAGGGCAAGCGACGCGGAACCGAGGTACAGCGGGTCGCGTCCCTGCCGCCCGGTGCGCTCGAAGTCGATCAGCTGGCCGAACTGGTTGATGTAGTAGATCTCCTCCTCCAGAGCGTGCCCGTAGCGCGTGAAGCCGACACCGCCCTCGATCCTCCGCGTGGCGGACAGGGGGAACGCGAGCAGGCCGTCGACCGCATCGATATAGATGCGCTCGCGCAGGACGGTGAATCGGTCCCTCGTCTGGGTGTAGTACTGGCGCTGGTACGGTGTGTGCTGAACGCCTACCCCCCAGTTCCACCGGTTCTTCTGGTTCATGTAGAAGACCTGTCCGCCGATGTCCTTGAAGCTCCCGTTGGCCAGGGCGGAGACACCGAGCAGGCGGTCCCCGAGCATGTCACTGAAATACGCGTACGCCGAACCTCCCACATAGGATCCGAACTGGTCGGTACTCACCCCGATACCGGGCTGGCCCACGAAGTCGAGTGCCAGCGAAGGACGGTATTCCTCGGCCTGGTCCACGGTGTACACCTCCTCGGCCACGAGCCCCATGTACGGATCGTCGAGGTAGGTCGCGACGCGGCTGCGGACTCCGGGAAGCCCCGGAGGCAGCAGGCGGCCGGTCTGGACGTCCCCGGACGCCACCACGTCCGCGTAGCTGATGTCGTCCGGATGGGCGACATTGACGATGAAGCCGCGCTCGTGGAAGACGGAGAACGCCAGCAGGTCCTTGGCGGGCGAGTAGGAGAGGGCGGGGGAGAGGGCGGTGACCCCGCTCACTCCGGTCACCGTCCGGGTGATCCGGCGGTGCCCGCCATCGGTCAGGTTCACGTGAAAGACATCGGCAAACCCGTCCACGTCCGAGATGAAGTAGACGCCCTCGCCGCTCCGGTCGTAGACGGGGTTGGTGTGCCTCGCGTTCGCGAAGACCTCCATCGGCGTCACCTCGAGCGACTCGATATCCAGGAAGGACAGCACGTAGTTGCTGAACGTCAGCTCGACGAAGTCGGTCTCCGGACCGCGGTCCGATACGAAGGCCAGCGTGCTTCCGTCGGGCGACCAGGCGGCGTGCATGTCGGCGTACTTGTCGTTGGTCAGCTGGCTGACCGTCTCCGTGTCGAGATCATAGGCGTAGAGGTCCGAGACCCCGCCCTTCAGTCCGGTGAACACGATCCGTGAGCCGTCGGGCGACCACGCCGGGTTCTGAATCGCCCCGAGCTGCTCGATCACGATCCGGTCTTCCAGCCTGCCGCTCGTGACGTCCATGATCGCGAGCTGGTGATTCCCGCCGGCGAGGACCACGAAGGCGAGCTTTCGACTGTCGGGCGACCAGGAGCCGCTCGAATCCAGGTAGCGGATGCCGTCGATCACCGGAGTCTCGTTGCGCTGCAGGGGACGCAGAATCCGTCCGGTCTCCACATCGGCAACGAACATGTCCATCGAGAACAGGTCCTTCTCCGACTGGTAGACGATGTAGCGCCCATCGGGACTCAGCGACGGCGAGACGTTCACCCGGCCTCCGCCGCACTCGACGCAAAGGAGCACGTCGCCGGTCTCGTAGGGACCGGTCCGGCCCGCCATCAGCGGCGCGTATGCGGCCTCGACCGCGTCCCACCACTGCATCGAAAGGGTATCCTGGGACAGGCCGTACACCTCGCCGATGGCCGGTTCCCATCCGACCCGCAGCGCCGTGCGGTAGAAGTCCTGAATGGACTCGTCCCCGTAGATCCCGCCCAGATAGGAAATGATGCCCTGGCCGAAACGGTAGGCGAAGTACTTGGGATTCCGGGAGATCTCGGCAAGGGTGGGCTTCTCGTCCCTGTAGAGGTGGTCGCGGAGCCACATCGCCGTATGCGGATGCTCGCGTCCAAGCGACAGGTATTCCGCCATCCCCTCCACCACCCACAGCGGCAGCCCGGCCAGCCTCATGATTCCGCCGTAGCTGCGGCTCTTGGTAATGTCGTACTGGAAGGCATGCACCAGCTCGTGCCCCAGGACATTGTTGGTCTCCTGGTACGATACGGTCAGGGGCATGATCACCCGGTCCTTGAGGGATTCCGTAACGCCTCCCGTCCCCTGCCCGATTGCGCCCGAGAGCGTGTTGGTCTGCTGGAAGTCCGGGTGATCGGCATAGATGATGAGCGGCTTGGTGATCGCGAAGTCGTGTTGGAAGAACCTGGAAAGGCGCTCATACCAGCGCTCGGAAAGGCGCGCGATGTCCTCGATCGCGGAGTTTTCCTCCGAGTAGACTTCAGGGTAGAAGTAGATATCCCAGTTCCTGGTGGTGAGCACCTTGAACTCGCGGTTCTCGTACTGCACCTTGTTGCGGCCGAAGTACTGGGCGGAGGCCGGAACCGGAAGGGTCAGCAGGAGCGCGACGGCCCCGGCCCAACAAAGGATGCGGCCCCCGCGGTTCCGGTTGTTTCCGACTGCTGCTGTCATGGTCAACCTCTTCCCTGTGTCGTGAGCGGCGCCGGACGGGTCGATCCCCGTCACGGACCGCTGAATTCGCCATTCCTGGCAGGCAGGACCCGCCGGGCCAAGATACGCATGGTACGCTACGCCTATTACACTGCCTGTGCCGCCAGGGTCCCCGGGCCCGATCACGGCGCGGCCTTACCGCAGGCCGCGGGATGCGTCATCTTTTACCTTCGAAACCTAATGGACAATACACCCCTGCAAGCGGAATGACCACAGTGAGCTTCCTGCGGAAGGCGGCGAGAACGCATTCGGAGAGACGTTCGCCAAGCGCCCTCATCGTCGCAACCGCGCTCTGGCTGACGGTTGGCGGTTGCGCGGGCGACGCGGACGAAACCGGCGCCCGGAGTGGTGTTTCGGTTGCCCGCCGGGATGCTTCAGTCACCGCCGGGGCTTCCGCGATCACCTCGCCGGCGCCCCCCGGGAGCGGCCAGCCGTTCCTGGCTCCCGCCCGCGGAGGTATTTGGATGAGCTGGACCGAACCCGACCCGTCCGGACACCGCGTGGCCGCCTCCTTCTTCGACGGCAGCACCTGGGGCAGGCCGTCGACGGTGGCGCAGGGAGACCGCTTCTTCGTCAACTGGGCCGACTTCCCGTCGATCCACGCTTTTGGCGACCTGCTGGTGGCGCACTGGCTGTGGAGGGGAGGCGAGGGAACCTACGACTACGGCGTTCGCCTGTCATGGTCGGTGGATGGCGGGGCCAGCTGGGTCGAGCCCTGGACGCCCCACGAGGACGGGACGCCGACCGAGCATGGATTCGTGTCGCTCTTCGAGTCCGGGGGAGCGGTGTGGGCCGCCTGGCTCGACGGGCGCGCCATGGTGGAGCCGGGCGGGCCGATGTCGCTCCGGGCCCGTTCGCTGCCCGTGTCGCCTGCAGCGGGGCCGGCGGTGGGTGGACCGGCGGAAGCGGGCCGCGCCGGTGCGGCGGGGCCGGCCGCCGGGCCGGAGACCGTCGTTGACGATCGCACCTGTGAGTGCTGCCAGACCGACGCTGCCGTGGCAGACGGTGTTCCGGTACTCGTATACCGTGACCGGGTTCAGGGCGAAGTCCGCGACATCTCCGTCACCCGCCTCCTGGACTCGGGATGGACCGACCCGGTCTCCGTTCACGAAGACGGTTGGGTGATCGGTGGCTGTCCGGTCAACGGCCCCGCGATCGCGGCGCGGGACGAGCGCGTCGCGGTGGCTTGGTTCACGGCACCGGAGGGGCGGGCGCGCGTCAACGTCGCCTTTTCGGAGGACGGCGCCGCAAGCTTCGGGCTGCCTGCGAGGGTGGACTCGGGACAGCCGGCCGGCCGCGTGGACGTGGTGATGCTGGACGATGGCTCGGCGCTTGTGACCTGGATCGAGCGGACCCCGGCCGGTGCGCGGATCCTGGGGCGCCTCGCCGCGCCCGGCGGGACCCTGGGCGCGCCGATGACGCTGGCGGACACCGATTCCGGGCGCGCGGCCGGCTTTCCCCGCATCGCGCGGCTCGATCCCGGACGGCTGATGCTGGCCTGGACCGACCCGGCCGGGGAGGGCCGCGTGCGCGTGGCCGTGCTCCCGCTCGGCGATTGGTTGCAGTGAAGGGTCTCCCGGGGTGATCGACCGCGGGCGCTTCCGCCGTATCGCGGCCGGATTCGGGAAGACGCGCGTGGTGGTGCTGGGCGACCTGATGCTCGACCGTTACGTGGCCGGACCGGCGGACCGGGTCTCGCCCGAAGCGCCGGTGCCGGTGGTGCTCGTGGAACGTGAATGGGACGCGGCTGGGGGGGCGGCCAACGTCGCCGCGAATGTGCGCGCGCTGGACGCGCGGTGCGACGTGATCGGCGTTGTGGGCGCTGACGCGCCGGGCCGTGCGCTCGAAGACGCCCTGTGCCGGACGGGAGCGCTCTGCCGGCTGGCGGTGGACCGCTCCCGTGCAACCACAGTGAAGACGCGGATCCTGGCGCGCGGCCAGCAGGTGGTACGCATCGACCGGGAGGAGCACTCGCCGGTGCCCCGGTCCACGCGGGAGGAGCTCTCCGCGCACCTGGGCGACGCGCTTCCGGGGGCCCGGGCGCTGGTCATCGCGGACTACGACAAGGGAGTGTTGTCCGCGTCGCTGATCGGGCACGCCCTCGCGGTGGCCGCGACGCACGGCGTCCCCGTGGTGGCAGATCCCAAGCAACGGAACTTCGCCGCCTACGACGGGGCCCACCTTCTCAAGCCGAATCGCCGAGAACTCGAAGCCGCCATGGGGGAGCCGGCGCGTCCGGATGACCCGGACTGGATGGAAGGCGCCAGGTCGCGGACAGGCTGCGACCACCTCCTGCTGACACTGGGCGCCGACGGCATGGTGCTCGTCTCGCCGGGAGGGGCGCCGAGGCGGGTGAGCGCCCGCGCCCGCTCGGTCTACGACGTGTCCGGCGCCGGCGACATCGTAGCCGCGGTGGTTGCGGTCGCCCTGGCGGCCGGCACCGGACTCTACGACGCCGTCTCGGTGGCCGCCGCGGCGGCCGCGGCCGGCGTGGCCAAGGTCGGTGTCGCGACCGTTTCGCAAGCGGAAATCGCCGCATCCCTGCCGCAGTCACCGGGCGCCGCAACCCCATACGACCACCGATGAACTCTTCAAATCATTCAGTTCCCTTCGGAACCCATCCCCAAAGGAGACCGCACCCATGCCACCTCTCGTTCCCGTGCACACCGACCGGGCGCCCGGCGCGCTGGGCCCCTATTCACAGGCCATCGTGGCCGACGGCTGGATCTTCGCGTCGGGGCAGATCCCGATCGACCCGGCGACGGGCTCGCTCGTGGAGGGCGGCGTGGGCGTGCAGGCCGACCGCGTGCTGCGCAACCTGGGCGCCGTCCTGGATGCCGCGGGAGGGAGCCTGCAGACGGTGGCCAAGACCACGGTATACCTCTCCGACATGGCGCTGTTCGGCGAAATGAACACGGTCTACGAAAGCCACTTCGGCGGTCACCGGCCCGCGCGTGCGACGGTCGCGGTGGCGGGGCTCCCGAAGGGCGTGGACGTGGAAATCGAGGTGATCGCCCGGGTCGGCTGAGGGCGCCTTGCCCGCCGCATGAACATTCGGGTCCCCCGGGCGAAACGGCGCCCTGGAACGGGGCTGGGCAGGAGACCCCTGCGGGTGTACACGCCGGTGCATACGAATGTTCCTTGACAGGGACGGGCCAGGCATGAATATTGGCGGTGCGGGAACGTGCGGTCGATTTGCGCCCGTGCGTTGCCCGCCCTCGCTATATGCGTTGGGTTGGGGGTGGATGTCGAGCGCGGGCCCTGACCGGGAAAGTCCCGGATCAAGCATAGAAGGGTGTGTCAAATGCCGGATAACTCGAAAAGGGAGGGCAACTCATGACACGTAACCTGGTTGGCAGAAGCCTCAGAAGTGGGGCGGGAGGACTGGCTCTGGCCCTCGTGGCCGGCTTCGTCTTTCCATTGAAGGCCCAGGAAACCGGATCCGTCTCCGGACAGATCACCGACGCCGGGTCGGGCCGGCCGCTGGCGTCGGCACAGGTGTACCTCGAAGGGACGGCCTTCGGAACACTCACCAGCAACACCGGCCAGTATCTTTTCCTCAACGTGCCGGTCGGCGAGTACACGCTGACCGCTCAGCTGCTCGGATACCGGACGGTGTCGCAGACCGTGACGGTCAGTGAAGGCGACACGGAACGCGTGGAGATCGGCCTGACCGTGACGGCGCTCAACATGGACGAGATCGTCGTTACGGGGACCGGCGTGGCCACCGAGAAGAAGAAGCTCGGCAACTCGATCGCGACCGTCGATGTCGGCAGGCTCCAGGACGTCCCGATCACGAGCTTCAGCGACGTGCTCCAGGGCCGTGAAGCCGGAGTCGTCGGGCTTCCCGGCGGCGGCGACACCGGGGCCAGCGGACGCATCCGCATCCGCGGCTCCGCTTCGCTGTCCCAGACGAACGAGCCGGTCATCTACCTGGATGGTGTCCGGATCGACCGCGGCGGCGGCGGCGGATGGGGTGCCGCGCAAGCATCCACTCGCCGGATCGACGACATCGATCCCAACTCGATCGAGCGCATCGAGATTCTCAAGGGTGCGGCGGCGGCAACGCTGTACGGCACGGAAGCCTCCAACGGCGTGATCCAGATCTTCACCAAGCGGGGCCGCCAGGGCGCGGCGCGCTGGTCGGTGCAGACGGACCAGACCGCCATCCGGGCGCCGCTGGACCGCTTCGTTCCGCACGCGGACTTCCCCCGGGATGCCGAGCAGGTGGCGCGCATGAACTCGCGCTGGGGCGTCAACCTCCAGCCTTTCGAGGTCTATTCGGAGAATTATCTCGAGGACTTCTATAACACCGGCTACGCGCAGACCTACTCCGGGTCCGTCGAGGGCGGCGCCGACCTCATCACGTATTTCGTGTCGGCGCGCGTGCACGACGAGAACGGGCCGTTCAGCACCCTCGAGGGCATCCTTCCGAACAACCAGAAGCTCAAGTCGGAGGATACCATCGGACGTCGCCAGGCGACGATGAACATCGGGATCTTCCCCTTCGACAACCTCCGCCTGCGGGTCACCGGGCTCTACTCCGAGCTCAACCAGACCCGCATGCGTGGCGGCAACAACATCTACGGCGTCTTCTCGCTGGCTCTGATGGGCCAGATGCGGCTCGCGGACGACAACAACTTCTACGGCAGCCGCGCCTTCGCGACCATGCGCGAGACCGCCGAAGCCGAGTCCACCGAGGATGTCGAGCACTTCGCCGGCAGCATCAACGCCAACTGGAACGTCATGGAGGGTCTCGTCTTCGACGGCACCTTCGGCATCGACATCTCCAACGGCACCAACGTCTCGTTCTACCCCTTCGGCTGGAACGTCGACAACTTCTCGGGCTACAACACCGACGGCATCCGCTGGTTCGGCGACCGGAACAACCGCGAAGTGACCGGCGACTTCAAGCTCTCGTACGAGACGGACTTCCTGGGCGACTTCAGCAGCACGCTTACCGCGGGCGCGCAGGGATTCCTGAGCCAGAACGTCTACCACGGCGGCAACGGTGACGGCTTCCCGGGGCCCGGCCTCGAAGTCGCCAGCGCCGGCGCCGACCAGTCCACCTCCGAGAGCTGGACCCGCGTGGTCAACGCCGGCGGGTACTTCCAGGAGCAGGTCGGCTATCAGGACTGGGCCTTCCTGACCGTGGGCGCGCGCTTCGACGCGAATAGCGCCTTCGGCTCCGAATTCGCCACCGCGACCTATCCGAAGGTCGGGCTCTCCGTTGTTCCCACCGATCTCTTCGAATGGGACAACGAGATGCTGTCCAGCCTCCGCTTCCGGGCCGCATGGGGCCAGGCGGGGCTCCAGCCGGGCGCTTTCGACAAGTTCACGACCTTCGTTCCGCGGCCGGCCGAGGTCGGTGCAGGCCTGGCCCCGGGCAACCTGGGCAACCAGGCGCTCAAGCCCGAGGTTACCGACGAAATCGAGATCGGAGCCAATCTCGGGCTCTGGAACGACCGCGTGGCGCTCGACGTCAACTACTTCACCCGGGTCACCACCGACGCCCTCGTGGCTCGCCAGTTTCCGGTGACGGGCGGCTTCACGCGCACGCAGCTGGACAATATCGGGCAGCTCGACGCGAGCGGGCTCGAGGTGACGCTCAACGGATCCGTCTACAACTCAGCGGACCTGAGCATCAACGTCTTCGCCAACACGGCCTATCTCGACCAGGTCGTGACGGACCTCGGCGGCGCGCCCCCTCTCAAGACGGGCGGGTCTTATCCGCGGTACCGCAACTTCCTGATCGAGGGACGCGCACCCGGTTCCTTCCTGGGCGCGATCCTGGATCCGGACATGGCGCTCCCGCTGTACCTGCCGGGCGATGGGGTTGAGCGGTGCGTGGAGCCATCCAGAGCCGCGGCGCTGGAGTACTTCAGCGAGCCCCGCGAACTGCAGCACTTCGACGTGATCCCGGTGGGTTGCGCCGGCGGTTCGGCCGAGTACCTCATGCAGTACATCGGCAAGCCCGACCCGGACTTCGCAGGCTCCTTCGGGGCCGACATCGACTTCCTGGGCGACTTCTCGCTCACGACGAACTTCGAATACAAGTTCGGTAACTTCCACACGCAGGATCTGACGGGTGCCTTCCGCCAAGCCAACGCGGTGATCGGCCGCAACGTTCCCGGGACCGCCCGGGTGGGTTCGGTCCTCCTGAACCCGGCGTCAACCGCCGAGCAGCGCCTTGATGCGGCGCTGGAGTGGGCGAGGGAGTATCGGGCGCTTGCACCGATGTCGGGGATGAACCAGATCTGGACTTCGGACTTCATTCGCTGGCGCGAGATCTCGCTCTCCTACCGGTTGCCCGGCGACATGATCGAGCGGTGGGGACTGCGCAACGCCACGGCCACGGTCGGCGGACGCAACGTGAAGCTGTTCATGTTCGGCGACTACCGCGGCATCGATCCGGAGATCAACCCGTCCGCCAACTGCACCGGCGGAGGCGTGAGCTGCAACTTCCTCACCGCGACCGAGGCCTTCGGGGTACCGGTGCCGAGGAGGTTCACGTTCTCGTTCCGGGTCGGCTTCTAGAGAGAGGAGAGATAGAAAGATGAAAAGGTATTCAATGTCTGTCCTCCCGGCAGCCGGGGTTGCGTTGTTGCTGAGTGGTTGCGGCCTTCTCGATGTCGACAACCCCAACGCGCTCGTCGAAGAGGATATTCGCACCACCCAGGCGGCGGACGCCGCCGTCAACGGGTCCCAGGCGCTGGTAGCCAGCGGAATCGCCAGTATCTATGCACCCTACTCGGCAATCGGGGACGAGATCGACTGGATCGGTTCCCGGGATGCATGGAACGAGCTCAACCAGGGGACCCCGGACAACCCGGGCAACGAGTTCGCCGACGGTGCCTTCCCGGGCATCGCCCAGGCGCGCTGGATGAGCAAGTTCGCCGTGGACCTGATCGCCGAACACGAGAGCACGCCTGAAATGCAGGCCCGTGGGGCGCGAGCCGCCCTGTACGCGGGCGTTGCCTATTCGGCGATCGCGCAGATGTTCGACGATTTCGCCTTCAGCAACCGGACCGAGCCTGGTCCCCTCATCGGACCGGACAACATGTCCTCGGTCTTCGACCAGGCCATCGACTACTTCACCGCCGCGATGTCGGGCGGTGGCGAGACGGCGATGCGGGCGCAGGCCGCCCGGGCCCAGGCCTACCATCAGAAGGCGATCTGGAACCTGCTCAACCCCGCGGGTTCGGCGCCGGGCAACCCGCTGATCAACGACTCGAACGCCAACAGCGACGCCATGGCGGTGCTCGGCATGATCGAGGGAACCGACTGGGCGTACCGCTTTCAGTACAGCGGTTCGACCGTCGGCAACAGCCTTTCGTGGCAGGTGACCGAGCGGAACGAATTGCAGATCGGTCCGGAATACGCGTCCAAGGATGACGAGGGAGATCTCATCGAGCACATCCTGATGGATCCGATCGAAGGTGCGCTGGACACCCGGTACATTGCGCGGGTCACCGAGTTCATCGACGCGGACGGGTATGCGCCGGTCACGGTGGTGGGCGAACGCGGTATGCGGCTGATCGTCGCCGAGGCGGCGCTCGCGAGCGGTGACATGGGAGGCTTCACCAACCATATCAACATGATCCGCGAGGGACTTGACGGGCTCACGGCCTATTCGGGGCAGATCCCCGCGAGCGAGATGCTGCAGCACGAGCGCAGGGTCAACCTGTTCCTGCAGTACAAGCGGCTTCAGGATCACTACCGCTTCGGCGTGCCCAGCAGCAACTGGCTCGGCGGGTCCAAGGCGCTCACCACGCCCGGGACCATGCTGCCGATTACGCGCGTCGAGATCCTGGCCAACTGTCACCATCCACAGAACGCGCTGCATCCCTGCTAGGGTTGGCGCGTTCGGCTGAGGACCGGCCGGAAGAAGTTCCGGCGGGTTCGAGGGCGGGGTCCGGGGGTTCGCTCCCGGGCCCCGCCGGTGCACGCATTCGGGGCGGAGCCGGTTTCGGAGGAATCGGAAGATGACGATTTGGAAACCACCCCTGGTGTCCGTCGGTCTGGTGGCGGCTCTCATGGTGTGGGGCTGTGTCTGGTGGGAGGACCCGAGTCCGGAGACGGTCCGGGTTACGATGGAGGGCGAGGCGGAGACGTTTCTGGTGGTCACTTCGACCGAGTTCATTGCCACCAACGATGAGTCCGGCGCCATGTCGGTTCAGCTCTTCGAATCCGACACGACGGTGGTTTCGCTGCCCTTCGACCGCAGCTGGAACATCAGCGCGGAGCAGCGCTTCTTCCTGATGGGTACGCCGGTGGATTCCAGTGCCGTGAGGGTGCAGGTCAGGATCTACCTGGACGGCGACAAGGACTTCGACCGCAACGTCGACGCCATGACCGAGGACCCGGTCCGCTACATCTACGTCTTCAACCAGCAGATCCTGCAGGACTTCGAGCTGCTGTGACCGGGAGGTTTGCGAAATGAAGCGTCGGGGGGCGCAGCTGTTGCCGCTGATCGCCGTCGCGTTCGGGACGGCGTGCTATACCTATGCGCCGTTGCAGGGCGTGCCCCAGGTGGGGAGCGACGTGCGGGTCAATCTGAGCGACGAGGAGGCGCTGCGCGTCAGCGAACAGACCGGCGAACTGACGCGGACCATCGACGGGCGCTACGCTGGGGCCGCCGGCGATACGGTCTTCGTCTCGGTCGTTACCTTCAGGGTGCCCGAGGAGATCGCCGGGTCGCGGCAGTTCCGGCAGTCGCTGGCCATCTCGCGGGAGGGCCTGGAGGGGTTTGCCAGCAAGGAACTGTCCCTGGTGCGGAGCGGCGTCGTCGCCGGCCTCGCGGGGGCCGGAATGGTGATGGTGATCCGGGAGGTCGTGGTGGGCGGATCCAACGACCCTGACGGCGATGGAGGCAATCCCGTCGGCACGCTGATTCCGATTTTCAGGATCCCGCTGGGCCGCTGAATCGCCGGCCGGGCCGCCGCCGCCTCCGCAATGGCGCGGGTCGCGCGTCCGGACGGCATTCCTTGATTGTCGCCCGCCGGCGTCGGTATCCTTGACCGCGTGATCCTTCCCGTTCAACCCACTCCAGACGAGGAGAAGTCGCAACATGCGGCACCGGTACTTCGCGGCATTCAAGCTCTTTTCGTGCATGGCCGTCCTTGCGGCCACGGTCACCGTCCACACGCCGGCGGGCGCGCAGGAGGCGTACGACGAGTCCCTGTGGAGTTCCCTGTCCTGGCGCAACGTGGGACCGCCCCGCGGTGGCCGGTCGATCGCAGTGGCCGGCTCCACGGCCCGGCCGATGGATTACTTCATGGGAACCACGGGCGGGGGACTCTGGAAGACCACCGACGGGGGCCTCAACTGGCGACCCGTCACGGACGGCCAGATCAACAGCGCATCGATCGGCGCCGTGGAGGTGTGCGAAAGCAACCCGGACATCGTGTACATGGGCACCGGCGAGACCCAGTTGCGCGGGAACATCCAGCAGGGGGACGGCGCCTACAAGTCGTCCGATGGCGGCGAGACCTGGGAGCATGTCGGCCTGCGCGAGACCCAGAACATCGCCCGCATCCGCATTCACCCCGAGAACTGCGACGTGGCCTGGGCGGCGGCGTTCGGAAAGCACTCGGCCGACAATCCCGAGCGCGGCGTCTTCAAGACGACAGACGGCGGGGCGACCTGGCGCAAGGTCCTCTTCCGCAGCGACAAGGCGGGTGCCGTGGACATCAGCGTCGACGCCACGAATCCGGATGTGCTCTACGCCTCGATCTGGGAAGCGTGGAGGCGCTCCTGGGCGATGTCGTCAGGGGGCGAGGACAGCGGGCTCTTCAAGTCGGTCGACGGGGGAGAGAGCTGGACCGAGATCACAGGCAACATCGGGCTGTCCGACGGGCCGGTGGGAAAGATCGGGGTGGCCGTTTCGCCCGCGAACCCCAACCGCGTCTGGGCGCTGATCGAGCACGAGCCGGACGGGGGCGTGTGGCGCAGCGACGATGCCGGCGCCACCTGGGAGCGCGTCAACGAAGAGCGCCGGCTGCGCCAGAGGGCCTTCTACTACACGCGGGTGTACGCCGACCCCAACGACGAGGACGTCATGTACGCCCTCAACACGGGGTTCTACCGTTCCCGCGACGGCGGTGCGACCTTCGGCGGCATCGGGGTGCCCCACGGAGACAACCACGACCTGTGGATCGCGCCGGACGATTCCGACCGGATGGTCAACGCCAACGACGGCGGCGCGAACGTCTCCTTCAACGGAGGCCGCTCCTGGACCGACCAGGACTATTCGACCGCGCAGTTCTACCGCGTGATCACCACGGAGCACACGCCGTACCACATCTGCGGCGGCCAGCAGGACAACTCCACCGCGTGCATCCCCGTGCGTGGCTGGGGCCAGATGGCCGCCCGCGGGCCGGGCAACCGGACCTGGTACTACGCGGTCGGGGGGTGCGAGAGCGGCTACGTGGCGCCGAATCCGGTGGATCTCAACGTCTTCTACGCCGGGTGCTACGGCGGCAGCCTGTCGCGCTTCGACATGCGCACCGGCCACACCCGGGCCGTCAACGTCTGGCCGGAGAACCCGATGGGCCAGTCGTCGGAGGACCTTGTCGAACGGGTGCAGTGGACCTTCCCGATCGTGTTTTCGCACCACGACCCGGGGGTGCTCTACACGGGCACGCAGAAGGTGTGGAGGACCACGACGGAGGGGCAGAACTGGGAGCAGATCAGCCCTGACCTGACCCGGGCGGATCCCGCGACGATGGGACCCTCCGGCGGCCCGATCACGAGGGACCAGACCGGGGTCGAGACCTACGCGACGGTATTCGCAATCGCCCCGTCCTACTTCGACGCGCAGGTGATCTGGGCGGGTTCGGACGACGGGCTGGTCCACATTACTCGCGATGGGGGCACGAACTGGACGAACGTCACGCCTCCGGACGCTCCCGACCACGTGCGCATCAACACCATCGAGGCATCGCCGACCACTCCGGGCAAGGCGTACGTCTCCGGGATCCGCTACCTCGTGGACGACGACCGCAGCCCCTACATCTGGAAGACCGCGGACTACGGCCAAACGTGGGAAGAGATCGTGGACGGGTTGCCGGGTGACGACTTCATACGCGCGACGCGCGAGGACCCCCAGCGTCCCGGGCTGCTCTACGCGGCCTCGGAGCGCACCGTGTACGTGTCCTTCGACGACGGTGCACGCTGGCAGCCCCTCTCGCTCAACCTGCCGGTCGTGCAGGTCTCGGACCTGGTCGTGGAGGAGAACGACCTGGTGATCGCGACGCACGGCCGCTCGTTCTGGGTGCTCGAGGGCATCGGGCCGCTGCGCCAGCTGAATGAACAGGTTGCCGCGGCATCCTCGTGGCTCTTCGACCCGCCCGACCCGGTTCGCGGGATCGACAACGGTGCGCTCTTCCAGTACTACCTGGCCGAGGACGCCGAGAGCGTAACGATCGAAGTGCTTGACCAGTGGGGCGAGGTGATTCGCAGCTATGAGGGGGTCGCGCGAGGGGGTGGCGGCGAAGAAGACCGGGCGCGTGCGGGTCCGGGGCGCCGGGGCGGCTTCGGCGGTGGTCGGGGACCGTCGGTGGAGCAGGGTGCGCACACCTTCCGCTGGGACCTGCGGCACCCGGCCTGGACGGACTTCGAGGGGCGGATCATGTGGGCCGCTGGTCCGATGGGTCCGATGGCGGTGCCCGGGAGCTACACGGTGAGGATGACGGTCGATGAGGGGGGCCCCCAGACGCAGGATTTCGAAGTCCTGATCAATCCGAATCTGGAGGGCGTCACGGTGGCCGACCTGCAGGAGCGCTTCGACCTGGCCATAGAGATCCGCGACCGCGTCTCGGAGGCGAATGAGGCGGTGATCAAGGTGCGCGACATCAGAGGGCAGATCGGCGAGCGGCTGGAGGAGACCGACAATGAAGAGATCGCATTTCAGGCGGGCGTCGTGGAGGACAGTCTGGGGGTGGTCGAGGCCGAGATCTACCAGGTGAAGAACCAGAGCAACCAGGATCCGCTGAACTACCCGATCAAGCTGAACAACAAGCTGGCGGCGCTCCTGAGCGTGGTGGAGGGAGCCGAGGCCCGGCCGACCGATCAGTCCTACCAGGTCTTCCAACGGCTCTCGGCGCTTCTGGAAGCGCAGCTTTCGAAGATGCAGATCGTCATTCAGCGGGATCTGGGACAGCTCAACGACATATTGATCCGGGAGGGACTCGAACCGATCGAGGACAGGCGCCTGATAAGTTGACGCGGGCCGCCGGGGCAGGCGGCACTCCGGATTGGAGGTCACGATGATACATCCGGCAAGGCGAGAGAGGCGTCCCGCGGGCGGTGGGCGGGGGCGTCCGGCCCTGCGGGCGCGGTGCGGCGTGCGCAGTCCCGCGCTCCTGGTTCTGCCGCTCGCCGTCTTCGCGGCCGGGGGGTGTACGGGCCGCAGGGCCCCCAATCCCTTCGAGGAAGGAGTTCAGGCCCGAAGCCTCCAGATCGAGGTGGAGAATCACGGCTTCAACGAGGCTACCGTGAGGGCAGTCTCCCGCATGGAACGGCGGCTCGGGGTCGTGTCGGGGAACGGCAAGCAAACCTTCACGATCCCGTGGACGACGGTGGACGAACTCCAGATCCGCATCGATATCCTGGCGGGCAGTCGATTCACGACCAATCGCGTGACCGCAGGTCCCGGAGAGACCGTGTACCTGACGATTCGCGAGCCCCTGTATCGATCGTTGCTCAGGCGTTAGTAGCGCGCCCCGGTTCGCCAGACCAGGGGAACTCGCCGGTCATCTCGACGCCATGCGCCTCAAGGAGCAGCTCCAGGGAACTCTTGCACGCAGCCCACGGCGGGACTACGCTGCAATAGGCCCGTGGCGGTTTGTCCGTGCCGTGTCGGCCTGTGCATGAGCACAGCGTTGCCGCGCGGGGCCAGATGCCGCGGGCCGCCGGGCAAGCACTCCTCGCGAGAATTGGCTGCGCATGAAATCACTCGCTGTTCCGTTCCTGGCAGTGGGCCTGTTCCTTGTCGTGGCTGGCCGGGATGACGCGCGGAAGGTGGTGGAGGCGGGGTCCGTCTCGTCGCCGATGGTGGTGCCGTCCGGGAAGGCCCGGGTGCTCCCTGCCGCCCCTTCCGAGCCGACCTGGCTGCATGCGTCCCAGCCAACGCAGCCTGTCCGGGCGCGACCATTGTTCGCAGCGACCTCGCCCGAGACCGAAGTGGTACGGCAGGTCTGCGCCCGATGTCACAACCAGCGCCGCCTGCTGGGCAACCTCTCCCTGGAGGACTTCGTGGTGGAGGAGGCGGACCGCGACGCGGAAGTCGCCGAGAAGATGGTGCGCAAGCTGCGCGCCGGGATGATGCCGCCCCCGGGGGTGCCGAGGCCTGCCGGGGACACGCTGCTCGCACTGGTGGAGAGCCTCGAGCGGGTGCTCGACGCGGCCGCTGCCGAAGACCCGGACCCAGGCGTGCGCACCTTCCAACGCCTCAACCGCGCGGAGTACGAATACGCGATCCAGGACCTTCTGGGACTCACGGTGGACGCCGGCGAATGGCTTCCGGCCGACCAGATGAGCGCCAACTTCGACAACATTGCCGACGTGCAGACGCTGTCGCCCACCCTGATCGAGGCCTATCTGAACGCTGCGGCCGAAATCAGCCGCTGGGCGGTGGGCGACCGCAGGGCACCCGCGGTGGACCGCCGCTACAAGAATTCGGAGTACGTGTCACAGCATCCCTGGGACCACGTTGAGGGAGCGCCCTACGGGACGCGTGGCGGGGTCGTCGTGGAGCACGTCTTCCCCGCGGACGGCGAATACGTCTTCCAGCTCGGCTTCTCCTCCGGGTCGAATACGCGCTTTCAGGACATCGACATCTCGGTGGACGGGGAGCGGGTAGCCCTGCTTCATCACGCCCGCACCGGAGCGGGAGCCGACGGACGCGGAGCGACGCCCATCAGCACGGGTCCGGTCTTCATCCGCGCCGGCCAGAAGCGCGTTTCGGCCGCCTTCGTGCGGGGCTTCGACGGGCCCTACGAAGACCTGATCCGGCCCCACGACTGGTCGATGGCCGGAGGCGGATCAGGCGGCTCCGGGATCACCACCCTGCCGCATGTGCGGGAGCTGGCGGTCTCCGGACCGACCAACGCCACCGGCGTGTCCGACAACCCGGTCCGGAGCCGGATCTTCATCTGCAGACCGACTTCGGCGGAGGAAGAGGCGCCGTGCGCACGCCGGATCATCCAGGCTCTCGCCAGCCGTGCCTACCGACGCCCCGCTGCGGACGCCGATATCGACGGCCTGATACGGTTCTACGAAGACGGGGCCGCGGAAGACGGGTTCGAGAGCGGGGTTCGCATGGCGCTGGAGGCGCTGCTCGCCAGCCCGCGCTTCGTCTTCCGGACCGAGCAGGAGCCGGAGGGGGTCGAGCCCGGCGAGATCTACCCGGTCGCGAGCGTGGACCTGGCATCCCGGCTCTCCTTCTTCCTGTGGGGGGCGCCGCCCGATGAAGCGCTGCTGTTGGCCGCGGCGGACGGCGGGCTGCTGGAGGAGAAAGAGCTCATCCGACAGGCCCGCCGCATGCTCCTGGACCCGCGCGCGCGGGCCCTCGGCAGCCGTTTCGCGGGCCAGTGGCTGCGCCTGCAGGATCTCTACAAGGTGCACCCCGATCCGAATTTCTATCCGAATTTCGACGACAATCTCGCCGACGCCATGCGCTACGAGACGGAGCTCTTCTTCAACAGCCTCGTCGAGGAGGACCGGAGCGTCCTCGATCTCTTCCGAGCCGACTACACCTTCGTCAACGAGCGCCTGGCCGCCCACTACGGCTTCCCGGCCGCGCCCGGCAGCCAATTCCGCAAGGTGCCCTACCCCGACGACCGGCGCGGTGGACTGCTCGGACACGGGAGCATCCTTGTGCTCACCTCGCTGGCGAATCGGACGTCCCCGGTGCTCCGCGGCAAGTGGGTAATGGAGGTGCTGCTGGGCACCCCCCCGCCCCCGCCGCCTCCAGGCATCCCGGACCTGGAGGAGACCGAGGTTGCGCAGGAGGGCCGGATGCTCACCACCCGCGAGCGCATGCAGATACACAGCGAGGATCCGCGCTGCATATCGTGCCACCGCTTCATGGACCCCATCGGACTCGCGCTCGACAACTTCGACGTTACGGGCAAGTGGCGTTCGCTGGAAAACGGCGTCCCGCTCGACACCCGCGGCGACTTTTACGACGGCACCCCGGTGGCCACGCCGGCCGAACTGTCGGCGGTGCTCCTCAAGCGCCCTCTGCCGCTGGTCCGCAACTTCACCGAAAACCTGATGGCATACGCGCTCGGCCGAAGGGTCGAGCACTACGACCGGCCCGCGATCCGGAAGATCGTGCAGCTGGCCGAAGAGAACGACTACAGTGTATCGTCACTCGTCCTGGGCGTGGTGGGCAGCGACGCATTCAGAATGAGACGGGCCGCCACGCCCGCCGCCGTGGAAGAGAGCGGCGCGGCGAGGCCCGGCGAACGGACCGGGCGCCGCTGAGCGGGAGCCCCAGGGAGATCGGAACGATCATGCAATTCATCACCGGCAAGCACATCGCGCGGCGCACCTTCCTCCGGGGCCTGGGCGCCACCGCGGCGCTCCCCCTGCTCGACGCCATGGTTCCGGCCGGCCGCGCCCGCGCGGCCCATGCCGTTCTCTCGCAGCCGACCCGCCTCGTGTGCATCGAAGAGGTGCACGGGCTGGCCGGGTGCAACGAGTGGGCCGCGACGCAGCATCTCTTCGCACCGGCCACGACGGGGAAGGACTTCGAAATCATCCCCGAAAGCGCGCTGACCTCGCTCTCGCCTTACCAGGAGCACCTCACGATCGTCAGCAACACCGACTGCCGCATGGCGGAGGCGTTCAGCACCCCGGAGATCGGCGGCGACCACTTCCGTTCGAGCGCGGTGTTCCTGACGCAGTCCCACCCCAAGCAGACCCAGGGATCCGACATCTACGTGGGCACCTCGCTGGACCAGATGTACGCCCGGCGCTTCGGCCAGGACACGCCGCTGCCCTCCATGCAGTTCTGCATCGAGAACCTCGATCAGGCGGGCGGCTGCACCTACAACTACTCCTGCGCGTACACCGACACGATCAGCTGGTCCTCGCCCAACGAGCCGCTCCCGATGATCCGCGACCCGCGCGTCGCCTTCGACATGCTCTTCGGGGCCGGGGGGACGCCGGAGGAGCGGGCCGCGCGCCTTGCGTCCCGCAGGAGCATCCTCGACTGGATGGCGGGTGAGATCGCCACGCTCAGGAGGGAACTGGGGGCGGCCGACCGGCTCCGCATGGACCGCTACCTCAACAACGTGCGCGAGATCGAGCGGCGGATCGCGGCGGTCGAGGCACGCAACACGGGCGGCGACGAGCGCGACATGCCGGAGGCGCCGGCCGGGGTGCCGGATTCCTTCTCGGAGCACATGCGGATCATGTTCGACCTGCAGGTACTGGCCCTGCAGACGGGCATGACCCGGGTCATCTCGTTCAAGACCGGCCGCGACGCGGACAACCGGGTCTTCCCCGAGAGCGGCTCGAACCGGCCGTTCCATCCCGCGTCCCACCACGGCGGCAGGGAGTCGTCGATCCTCGAGTTCAACAGGATCTGCCAGTACCGCGTCGGCCAGCTCCCGTACTTCCTGGACAAGCTGAAGAACACGATGGACGGCGAATCCAGCCTCCTCGACCAGACCATGGTGATGTGGGGCTCACCGATGGCCGATGCGAACCTGCACAACCACCGCCGCTGCCCGCTCATCCTGCTCGGCGGCGCCAACGGACTCCTGGAGGGCAACCTGCACCTGAAGGCGCCCGACGGCACGCCCATGGCGAATGCGATGCTCACCGCCCTGAACGGCCTCGGCATGGAGATGGACAGCTTCGGTGACAGCACGGGCGAGTTCCCACTGACGACGACCTCCCCGGCTTAGCAGCCCGTGGACAGGATGCGCCTTTCGTCCCGCCTCGCCAGCCCGGCGCCTCGCCGCTCGGGCGGCTTTGTCCGCGGACTGCATCAACGGAGGGATAGCGGCACCGTGAAGACCTCAAACACCCTGGCAGCCCGCGGCCTGCTCGCGGCGGCGCTCGCGGGCGCGCTGCTGGCATCCGCCCCCGCCCCCGCCGATTCCCCGGTTGCCGACGCGGCCATGCGGGGAGACCTTGCCGCGGTGCGCGCTCTGCTCGCCGACGGCGCCGACGTCAACGCCGCGCAGGGAGACGGCATGACCGCGCTGCACTGGGCCGCCGAGCGCGGCGACGCGGATCTCGCGCGGATGCTCCTCTACGCGGGGGCGGCCATCGAGCCGGTCACCCGCATCGGCGGCTACACGCCGCTGCACGTGGCCGCGCGCAGCGGGAGCGCGGCGGTTGCGACACTCCTCCTCGACGCCGGTGCCGACGCAGCAGCCACCACCGCCGCCGGCACCACCCCGCTCCACCTTGCCGCCGCCGCGGGCTCGTCCGAACTGGTCACGGCCCTCGCGGAGCGGGGCGCCGATCCGAACGCGCGCGAGGCGGCGTGGGCACAGACGCCGCTCATCTTCGCGGCGGCCGCGAACCGCGCCGACGCCATTCGCGCCCTGCTCGCGGCCGGGGCCGACCCGGCCGTCGCCAGCAAGCTGGAGGATCTGCAGACCATCTCCGCGCTGGACCGGCTCGCGGGCCGGCGCCGCGGCGAAGCGGTCACGGCGCTCACGGGCGGCAACCGCGAGCCCACCGCGAGCGAGTTCCAGGCGGCGGTGCGCGCCTCGCGGTCGGTCTACGAAGAGGGACTCCCCGAACCGGAGGAGGACGAGGAAGAAGACGAACAGCAGAACGCGCGGCGCCCGAGCATCACCGGCAAGGGTGGGCTCACGGCCCTCCTGCACGCGGCCCGCCAGGGACACACCGAGGCGGCCGAGGCGCTCCTCGACGGGGGCGCGGCAATCGACCAGCCTTCTCTGAGCGACGGCACGACGCCGCTGCTCATGGCCACGATCAACGGCCAGTTCGATCTGGCGCTCAACCTCGTCGACCGGGGCGCGGACCCGAACATCGCCGCCACGCTCAACGGCGCCACCCCTCTCTGGGCGGCCGTGAACGCGCGCTGGCAGCCCCGCACCCGCTACCCCCAGCCCCAGGAGATGGGCCTCCAGAAGGCCACCTACCTGGACGTGATGGCGGCGCTCCTCGAAAAGGGCGCCGACCCGGACGTCCGTCTCACGGTCCACCCCTGGTACATGGTGTACAGCGGGTGCGGCAACGGCAACTGCGGGCTGGTCAATACGGCGGGGGCGACGGCCTTCTGGCGCGCGGCCTACGCGACCGATGTCGACGCGATGCACCTGCTGGCCGAGCACGGCGCGGATCCCGCGGTGGCTACCCTCGCCCCCGCGCCGCGCCGCCGCCTCACCCCGGACGAGCAGCTGGCCCGCCGGAACCGGACGGAGCTCGACTCCGATTCCACCTGGGCCGAGCTGGCCGACTCCGCCCGCGTCGCGCTCCTGCAGTCGGTCCGGGACGACCTGCCGGAGGACCGGCGCGGCGACTTCCCCGATGACCTGCTGGCCGCCGCGGACGACGACACGCGCGCCGTCCTGGTACGGGCCGCCGAGGTGGCGGATTCACTCCGCGCCCTGGAGCCGGACATCTCGGGCTTTCCGCCGGTTCGGGCCGGCGGCCCGGGGGTGTGGCCCATCCACGCCGCGTCGGGCGTCGGGTATGGGGAAGGGTTCGCGGGCAACGCGCACCGGCACGTTCCGCACGGATGGCTGCCGGCGGTGCGGTACCTCGTCGAGGAACTGGGCGCCGATGTCAACCAGCGCGACCACAACGGCTACACGGCGCTCCATCACGCGGCCGCGCGCGGCGACCACGACGTCATCCTCTACCTCGTGGAGAACGGGGCCGACATCCGCGCGGTGAGCCGGCGGGGACAGACGGTCGCCGACCTGGCCAACGGACCCGTACAGCGCGTTTCGCCGCTGCCGCCGACGGTCGCGCTCCTGGAAAAGCTGGGTTCAGCGAACAGCCACAACTGCCGGACCTGCTGAGGCGATTCGCCGCTCCCGGGGCCCCGCGGCGACTGTCCGCGGAACTGGCGGCAGCCCGCGTACAGCCGCCCCCTACCTCGCCAGCAGGGTAATCGCGACCGCCCTCACCCGGGAGGCCCCGGTGCGAGGGTCGGTAACCTCCAGCACCAGTTGTTGCAGCCCCGGGGTCTCGTTGCGGAGGTCGAGATCGAAGTAGTGGCGGCTCGTCGGCGCTTCGGACTCCACGGCGAGCGTAATGGCGGTGCGCCCGGCACCCTCGGTCCGGAGCAGCTCCTCCGGCGAGGCCAGACTGGTGAAGGGGAAGACGAGGACGCGAATGTTGAAGGGGGCCGTCTCGCCGGCTTCGGCTCCGGTGGGTTGATAGATGTCGAAGAAGACCCGCACGGGATCGGCCCGCGAGAACTGCGTGGCGGGCAGGAGCGGCAGCGGCATGCCGTCGAGTCCCGCGATCGACTCCGGGGGAATCCCCACGATCAGGTCGCTCACCTCCAGCGCGACGCTGTCCCGCCGCAGGAGCGGACCCACGGCGAAATGCCGGTGTCCGGGCAGCACGCCGACCTCTTCGGCGTCCTCGAGGTCCTGTCCCTCGATGACATGCTCCGCCGCCACGGTCAGGTGTCCGATCTGGGGCAGGTGGCGAAGCTGCACCGTGGTGATCTCTCCAACCTCGTCCACCGCGACCATCGAGGCCCGCCCGATCTCGTTCAGGCTCTGGTCGCGCATGACGACCGTGTGCGACGCCGAGAAGGGCGCGAGCGCGATTCCGCCGCCCAGTTCGCCCCGCTCGATCGTGGGTATCCAGCGCGGCGATGAAACGGCGAACAGGAGCAGGCGCGGCTCCTGGTCGACCATCACCCGGGCCACCTGGGCCGAAAGCTCGCTCTTGCGGGAGTCGTCGAACTCGGAGTGCGAAGGCACCTTGGGCCGCTGCGCCTCGCGGGTGTCGTCCAGCGCGTGGTCGGCCGACCGCGCCTCGAGGACGCCTTCGGGGGGCAGCCTGGCCTGGCCCCACAGCGACTCCAGTTCGGCGAGACGGTCGCCGTAGGGGCCGCCCATCCGGCCGCCGAGCTCGATGTAGTAGAAGTACTCCAGATAGTACTGCGCGCGCATCCCGTTGATCCTCTGGGTCCGGACATTGGGGCCGAGGATATCGCTCAGTCCCTTCACGTACTCGAAGGGGCCCGTCTGGTCGACGTTGCCGAAGAGGAAATAGGTGAAGTTGGGGGTGTCGATGTTGGCATAGCGCCAGATTTCATACCGCGGCGCCAGGTCGACCGCGACGACGTCGGCGATCGACACGCCCAGACGGCTCCTGTCGAAGGGGCTGATCGTCAGGGTCCCCGCGACGATGCGGTCGGGTTCGCCGTACTTCACGTAGAAGATCCCGCGGTCGTCGGTGCGGTACGGCGAGGAGCGATTGTAGACGTAGTTCCGGCGCGCGTGCACGACCCGCTCCCAGTGCTCGAACAGGCGCTCGTTCAGCGTCGTGGTCGGCGTCGGGTCGCGCTCGACCCAGAATCTCTTGATCGTCCGGGCCAGCATGCCGGGGTCGCTCTCGCCGGCCCGCAGCCAGATCGCGGCGAGGACGGAGTCCATCAGGGCGAAGGTGCGCCGGCCCTCGGCGAGGATCTCGTCCCTGCCCGCCTCACTGGCCGCGGCCCGGCCGGAAAACGACACGTTGAAGATCTGGGAGCCGACCTCGCGGTATTCGTCGAGGCCGTACTCCGCGACGGTCTGCACGAAGGCCACGCCGATGCGCGGATCCTCCGCCCCGGTCTCCCACAGGCTGTCCTGGAGCGCCGTCCACAGCACGAGCGCGCCCTCGGGGTTGCCCGCCCGGATCAGCTCCTGCCCGCGCTCGTACGCGTCCGCGGCCGGACTCTGCTCCCGAGGCGCGCCCGCCATCGCCGACAGATCCGGAACCGGCGCCGCCAGTGCCGCCCAGAGCGCCGCGCAGCAAGTCAGGGTCACGCGTACCATCCTCATGTCACCTCGCTAGTAGACGACGTATCCGGCCGAGAGCTCGAAGCGGAACTCGTTGTACCACTGGCCGTGGACGTGGTCGGTGCCGCTTCCGTAGCGTCCGGTCCCCGCGCTCCCCGTAAAGTTCACGACCACCGGGCCCGGCGTAGCCTCCAACCCGAGGCCGATCCGCAGATAGAAGTGCGGCACCGGGTTGTCATACAGCGCGACGATGGTCGTGCAGATCAGCGGATCATCCGCGCCGGGATCGCAAGGGGGGGTATCGAAGGCCATCTCCCGCATCGAGGCTCCTACCAGGAACAGGGGGCGGATGGGGTCGGCTCTCTGCCGCATCAGGAAGCGGAATTCCCCCATGAGCGCCTGGAACTGGGCCGTGGCGACCTCAGGCTCGCAGATCGGCCCCTCCAGCACGTTGCAGATTCCCAGCCTGCCGATCGCGTCCGTCACGGCGGATCTCTCCCACCCGAGACGCACGCCCATGCTCTGCTCCGGGAAGCGCACCTCGACCCCCGCGCCCACCAGATTCGCCGGCTCGACCCGGAACTGCGACAGATAGTTCTGAAGGTCGGGAATGTCCGAGGGCTGGGACTGCGCGAAGTAGCCAAAGTTCTGCTGGTGACCCCCCTTCATCCAGACGGCGACATGCCACGGGCGCGCGACGTCCTGGGCCGCCAGCCGCTGCGCCGACTCGGGGGCGCCGGCCGCGGCGAACGCCAGGGCGCCCAGCAGGACAGCTCTGACTGACTGGCTGGCCAAAATCGGTTCCTTTCTCCGTGTGTGCGGGCGACGGCCGATCAGCCGGATGCGTCCGCGTTCCAATTAGATATGTTAGCCTGCGACCCGAAAAAGTTGCAAACCGGGCTCGCGGCCGTCAGCTGACGGGCCCGCGGCCCGCGCCGATGGTGTACGGCGGCGGCTCGACCCCGAGCAGGTGCCGCACGAAGTAATCCCAGCGACGCCTCATCATATACGGCTCGTTCCCGAATCCGTGACCGCGGTTGGGCATCATGATCAGGTCGAAGTCCTTGTCCGCGGCGATCAGCGCGTCCACGACCAGCAGCGTGCCGTACAGCGGAACGTTGGTGTCCATCGTGCCGTGGGCGAGCAGGAGCCTGCCCTTCAGGTTCCCGGCAATCAGCTGGTTGGCCTGGTTGTCGTAGTTGGTGGTGCCGTCGGGTCGGGTCTCCAGCAGTCCCTGCCACTTCTCGCCCCAGTCGTCCTCGTAGCTGCGGTTGTCGTGATTGCCCGCCTGCGAAACCGCAACCTTGTAGAAGTCGGGGTAGCGCAGGATCCCGGCGGTGCTTGCGAAACCGCCGCCGGAGTGCCCCCAGATGCCGACCCGTTCCAGATCCATCCATGGGTGCCGCGCGCCGAGCTGCCGGATCATCCCGACCTGATCCGGGAGTCCGTTGTCGCCCATGTTCCCATAGTATGTATCGTGAAAGGCCTTGGACCGTCCCGGTGTCCCCATCGCGTCGACCTCCACCACGATGAACCCCAGCTCGGCGATCGCCTGCTTGTCGCCGCGCGACGCCCGGAAGGAGCGCGAGCCCACGCTTCCGGACTGGGGTCCCGGGTACAGGTAGTTGACGACGGGGTAGGAGCGCGAAGGATCGAAGCGGGTCGGCCTGTACATGAGGCCGTAGAGGTCCGTCGCCCCGTCGCGCGCCTTTACGACGAAGGGCTCGGGCGGGCGCCATCCGGTTGCGAGCAGCTCGGAGATGTCCGCGCGCTCCAGCTCCAGCACGACGTTGCCGTCCATGTCACGCAGGACGGTCACCGGCGGCGTGTCCGGCCTCGAATGGCTGTCGATGAAGTACTTCCCCGAAGGCGACAGCGAAACGGTGTGGTTCGCGCTGTCCGGGGTGAGCAGGGTGAGGTCGCTGCCGTCCATCCCGATCCGGTAGAGGTACTGGAAGTAGGGGTCGCCGCTCTCCCGCCCCGTCCCGGTGAAATAGAGCATCCGGGACTGCTCGTCGACGCGGAGCAGCTGCCGCACGTTCCAGTCTCCGGTGGTGATCCGGCTCCGAAGCTCTCCGCTCCCGAGATCGTACATGTACAGGTGGCCCCAGTTGTGGCGCTTCGAGAACCAGACGACCTCGTCCGAATCCTTCAGGACGCGCCAGTTCACCGTGCCGGAGCCGGACTCGAAGAAGGTCTCCTCGGTCTCCTCGAGGACGTCCCGCACCACGCCGGTCTCCGGATCGGCCACGCGGAGTCGCGCGCGCCTGTGGTCCCGCGAGTTCGACAGGAAGGCCAACTGTGAACCGTCCGCGCTCCACTCGACGTCGAGGAACACCCCGCCCGGCCCGGCGACGTGGTCTGTGATCGACGACCGGTGCGGATCCGGCGGCATCCGCAGGCGCACGACGCGGTGGGGCCGCCCGCCCGCCGGGTCGCCCACGTGGATCACGACCCGGCTGATGCGGAAGATGAGGCTGTCGCCCGGCAGCGGATACCTCCACGACGCCAGTTCGGGACGCCCCACTCGGGTCGTCGTCATGTGCATCATCCCCACCCCCCGCGCGTCGTGCTGGAAGGTGGCGATCATGTCCGAGCCCGGCGACCAGAGCAGCACCGGCGAGTCGCGCCGGACCCACCCGGCGTTGTTGGTCGCGTAGCCGTAGTCCTCGATCCCGTCCGTCGTAAGAGGGCTCTCCGCGCCCGTCTCCAGGTCCCGCCCCCAGAGGTTGTGGTCACGGATGAAGGCGGCCATGCGCCCGTCGGGCGAGGTGATGGCGTTGCGATCGGTCTGCGGGGCGGGCGCCGCGGGGGCGCAGCGATAGGCGGAAAGGTCACAGCGCAGGCGTGACTCGCCGACCCCGGCGGTCAGCGTTCCCCCGTCGCCGCTCAGTTCGAAGGTGCGGAATGGAAGGCCGAGGGGTTCGACGGCGTCGCCGGTGGCCGTGCTCAGGGCGGCGGCCAGCCGCTCGTGGTCGAAGGCCGGGACCCGGGTGCCGGCCGCCGCGTCCACCAGGATGAACTCCGCGCCGCCCGGCAGGGTGCTCCGGTACCAGAAGCGGTCGCCGGGAAGCCAGTTCGGCTGGACCGAGGCGCCGTACACCAGCCCGTTGGTGGACGCCGCCAGAAACGACTCCGCTCGCGCGTAGTCTTCCGCCGTGACGGTCACGGCCGGCTGCTGCGCCGCCAGCGGCGCGGGCGCGATGGAGGCTGCCGCGAGGATCGCGGCTGCGGTCGGAAAGCCGGGGGTGTTTCGCATGGAACGACCGTTCGGACAAGGGATCGATTGCTCGCGGTTCGCGAGGACTGGCAGGGTATTTCCGGCGCCTCCGGCAGTCAATGGCGAGGGGGCGGTTGACAAAGTACTTGCGCTTTCGGAAGCGGCTCCCCATTATGCTGGCGTAACCGTGCGGATATGCGGCGGCCCGGTCGAGTGACCGGTCCGCCACGTATTCATGCCCGCCATGTCCTGTAGCGGAGTCACTGTCGGGGTCACTCCGGTGCTTGACGGAAGCGGACTGAATCAATCCGCCAAACGCCAGGAGGTGGCCATGAGTGGAACGAAACAGAACAACTCCCGCAGATCCCGGGACTGGAGAAGGAAGGCCCTTCTCGTTCCGGTGGCGGGGCTGGTCTGCCTGCTTACCGCGCAGAGCGTGGTGGCGCAGACCGGAGCGATCAGCGGTGCCGTAACGAACGTCGCGACCGGGCAGTTGCTCGAGTCCGCGCTCGTCCGGCTTGACGGCGCCCCAACCGGCGTTCTTACGCAGCCATCGGGACGCTACCTGATCCCGGGGGTGTCCGCCGGCGATCACGAGGTCACGTTTTCCATTCTGGGGTTCGAGGAAATGACCCTGGAGGTGACCGTCGTAGCCGGTGAGACCGCGATCCTGAACGCCGAACTCGTCCAGGGGGCGCTCGAACTCCAGGAGATCGTGGTCACGGGCGTGGCCCGCGGGACTCCGAAGGTCAAGCTGCCCTTCACCGTCGACAAGGTCGACATCGCCGACCTCCCGGTACCGCCGGTATCGGCCGAGGGCTGGCTCGTGGGCAAGGTGCCCGGCGTGAAGGTGCAGAGCACCAGCGGGACCCCGGGGTCCACCTCGCAGATCATGCTGCGTGCGGCGAGTTCGATCTCCGGATCCGAGACTCCGCTGATCATCGTGGACAACGTGATCACGACCAGCAGCTTCGACGACATCGCGGCGCTCGACATCGAGAGCTTCGAGATCGTCAAGGGCGCGGCGGGCGCGTCGATGTACGGCTCGCGCGCCGCCAACGGGGTGATCCAGATCTTCACCAAGCGGGGCGCGGGCTTCGGCGGCCGGGACTACAACCGGCTGCAGTACCGCAACGAGACGGGCGTCGACCAGCAGGTCGGGCGCATTCCGCTCTCGCAGAACCACCCGTGGAAGACCGACTCGGAGGGGTACCTGGTCTCCGTGGATGGTAACCGGATCACCGACCTCTCCGATCCCAACATCGAGAACCCGGACCTGAACGGCGACGGCGTCCACAACTCGTTTGCGGACGGCGAGTGGCCTTCCCACATGCCGCTCTACGATCACATCGACCGGATCTTCCAGGACGGCTGGCTGCTCACGAACTACGGGGTGGTCGAGGGCCGTGACGGCGGCACCAACTACCGGACCTCCTTCGAGCACCACCGGGACATGGGCATCTTCCCGCAGTTCTTCGACGGGTTCGGGCGCAAGGGCTTCCGGATGAACCTGGACAACAACGTGCGCGACGGGCTGACGATGAACTTCAGCGCCGTGTACACGCAGAACAACAACGACCAGGCCAACGTCAGCTTCTATGGGCTGACCTTCATGGGCCCGTACGTCGACCTGCTGGCGCGCGACCCGTGCACCAGCCCCAACGACGCGGTTCGCCAGAACTGCACGGGCAACGAGTACCCGTCCAACGCGTGCCCCGACGAGGGCTGCTTCTACTACGAGCCCGACGCGCTGGCGCAGGCAAGCAACCCGCTCTACTTTGCGGAACTTTCCGACCCCATGACCTTCAACTCGGACCTGAAGGCGGCGATGAACTCGCGCTGGAACCCGACATCGTGGGCGGACGTGGAGGCCGTGTTTGCGGTCGACCGCAACTTCTACAACTACCACTACCTCTTCCCCGCGGGCGTCCCCTACAACGCGGAGGACGGCGACGCGCCCAGCCAGGGATCCACGTCCCGGTCGAACTCCCGCCGCCAGGCGGTGAACGCCGAGGTGACGGCGTCGGTCAGCCGGGCCTTCGGCGACCTGAACACCCGGACGCGGGCGCGCTACCTGCAGCGGACGCAGGACTACTACTACTTCTATGGCTACGGATCCGACTTCGTGGCGGCGGGGGTTCCGCAGCTCCAGAACACCGACCCCGACTCGCGCAACGCGAGTTCCAGCGAGAACACCACCCGTGAGGAAGGCTACTTCCTGATCACGGGGCTGGACTACCTGGGCAAGTACATCTTCGACGGCGTCGTGCGCCGCGACGGATCGAGCCTCTTCGGTGCTTCCCAGCGCTGGGCGACGTACTACCGGACCTCGTTCGCCTATCGTCCGTCGATGGAGAGCTGGTGGCCGGTGCCGGACCAGGTGAACGAATTCAAGGTCTTCTTCTCGCGGGGCACCGCGGGGCGGCGGCCGGGTTTTTCGGCCCAGTACGAGACCTATGTCGTCAGCGCCGGCTCGATCAGGCCCAACGTGCAGGGCAACAAGGACATCCGGCCCCAGCTCTCCACGGAGAGCGAGATCGGGGTGAACATGGTGCTCTTCAACCGGTTCAGCACGAGCCTGGTCTACGCCTTCAAGACGGATACCGACCAGATACTTTCGGTGCCTCTGGCGAGGTCGCGCGGCGGATTCTCGTCGCAGACGCAGAATGCGGGCACGCTCGAGTCGAACACCATTGAGTACACCCTGGAAGCGCCGATTCTGTCCACCGAGGATTTCTCGTACAATGTGCGGCTGAACCTCGACCGCTCCCGCTCCGAGATCACGGAGCTCAACCGGCCTCCGTATCGCACGGGCACCCGCTACGTGCGCGAGGGCGAGATCTACGGCGCCCACTACGGAGTCAAGTGGGCCAAGAGCTGCACCGACCTCCCGGCGGGAACGGACTGCAGCCAGTTCCAGGTCAATGACGACGGGCTGATGGTCTGGGTCGGCGGTGCGAACTACACCGACGGGATCGCGCAGGGTCTCTGGGGGACCAACAGCGAAGGCATGACCGGCCAGGACGTCTTCCAGTGGGGTCTGCCGGTCAGGAGCTACGGGCAGAACTACACCCGCGACACCGTGTGCGAGGAGCGCCGCCAGGGCGCCGCCGGGTGCACCGACTTCGTGTACCTCGGCAACACCATGCCGGACCTCAACTTCAGCATGATGCACAACTTCCGGTGGCGCGGCCTTGCCCTCTACGCGCTCTTCGACGGCGAGCTCGGCGTGGACGTCTACAACGGGACCCGCCAGTGGGCGTACCGGGACAACCGGTCGGGCGACATGGACCAGGGCGGCAGGCCCGACAACCTGAAGAAGCCGATCGCCTACTACCAGATCCTCTACAACACGAACGCCGACAACGACTGGTTCATCGAGAAGAGCGACTACATCAAGCTCAGGGAGCTGAGTGTGACCTACTCGATCAACCCCGACTGGCTCGATTCGATGTTCGCCGGACGGGTGGCGGGCGCCGAGGTCAGCCTGATCGGCCGCAACGTGTACACCCTGACGGAATACACCGGCTTCGATCCGGAGGTGGGCGGCATCATCTCC
Organism: Gemmatimonadota bacterium; assembly: GCA_022823225.1. Lineage (GTDB taxonomy): Bacteria > Gemmatimonadota > Gemmatimonadetes > Longimicrobiales > Gaopeijiaceae > Bin94. The sequence goes on along the minus strand of JAJDXM010000046.1, from coordinate 7,751 downwards.
CGCGTCGACGGCTACCAGTATCCGAATCCGAGGCGGATCAGCCTGAGCGCGCAGTTCACGTTCTAGGACACGAAAGGAGATCGATTCAATGAGAATGAAGAAACTGAGCTCGACGATCGGGCTTTGCGTCGCCACGGTGCTAGCCGGGAGCGCATGCCTCGATCTCGAGGTCCAGAACCTGAACGCCCCGGACCGGGAGCGCGCCATCCAGACCCCCGGGGACGTGGAAGCGCTGGTTTCGGGCGGGTTCCAGACCTGGGAGAACGTCACCCAGGGCTTTTACCCGGGTTCGGTGATGAGCTGTGTCGCCGACTCCCACTCCTCGTCCTGGGGCAACTTCGGGATGCGGGACAACTGTTCCGAGCCGCGGGTCGCCTGGAACAACGACGCATCGTACGGCAGCAATGCCGTGGCCAGGTATCCCTGGCAGCAGTCCTACCTCTCCCTTGCGGGAGTGCGGGACGGGCTGCTTGCCATCGAAGGGGGACTGAGGATCCAGGAGGGTCCCGGGGAACCCGACAACACCGACCGCCTGGTGCTCTTCGGCAAGTTCATCCAGGCGTTGAACTTCTCAAACCTGGCCGTGATCTACGACCAGGCGTTCCTGGTCACCGAAGCGGTGACGGCGGACGAACTCGGCATGCTCGAACCGGTTCCGTCCGACCAGGTCTGGGCGAAGGCCGAGGAGCTGTACGCGGAGGTGATCCAGGGTGCCGAGCGGGGCGGCTTCACGATCCCGTCGGCCTGGCACGGATTCTCGGGCGACTGGGACGGTCCCCGGTTGGCCGAGGTGGCGCGGGGCATGCGCACGCGCTACCGCACGCAGATGCCGCGCACGCCGGCCGAGCGCCAGGCGCTCAACTGGTCGGCGATCCTCGCCGACGCGCAGATGGGGCTTTCGGAGCCCTACGGCTGCGTGCGTGAAGCGGGCGGCAACTGGTGCATCCACCAGCCGAAGCGGTACAACGCGTGGTTCACTGGCTGGACCCGCAAGGACAACCGCGAAATCGGCCCGTCGGACGCGTCGGGCAACTACCAGCAGTGGATCAGTGCGCCGCTGGACCAGCGCACGCCCTTCGACCTGGATACGGACGACGTCCGGATCGCGCCGGTCGGGCCATGCCCGTTCGCCAGCAGTGCCAGGTGCGGGAAGTACCATCGCTACATGGGCAACAGCCCCTTCCCGGCCGACCGCGGCATCTATCACTACTCCAACTACATCGACTGGCGCTGGGCGTACACCTGGTATGAACATCGCTACGAGACGTTCTGGCCCGACCTGGTCGAGAAGGAGCTCGAGTTCATCGCCGCCGAGGCGAACTACAACCTGGGCAACATGGCCGCGGCCATGGAAACCGTGAACAAGTGGCGGGCGAACGGCGAACTGCCCCCGTTCACCGATGTGAACGGTGTGGCGCCGGGTGGCGACCGCTGCGTGCCGAAGAATAACGACGGTTCCTGCGGCGACCTCTGGGCGGCCCTCAAGTACGAGAAGCGAATCGAGTTGTTCCTGTACGGGATGGGGACAGCGTACTTCGACGACCGCGGTTGGGGCGATCTGGTGCAGCACAGCTGGATGCAGTTGCCGATTCCCGGCATCGAACTCGATCTCCTGCTGATGGAGATCTACACCTTCGGCGGTCCCGGTGGAGCCAGCTCGGCGCCCGACATCCTCGACGATGTCACGCCGGCCGGCCTGCGGAACAAGGCCAGAATCTTCGAAATGTGGAGAAAAGCAGCACAGAATGCTGACGATGAGACCATTGAGAGGCGTCGTTAGCGGCTTTGCAGCGTCGCGCGTGCAGCGGCGGCCGGCCCGCGGCCGGCCGCTCGCTGCCTGCGTGGCGCTGATGGCTTTGTTGATCGTCGTCTCGGGATGCGCGAGCGCGGGCCCCGTGGCGCGGAACTTCTGGCGCGAGGATCTCGGCCGGATGAACATCCCGACCATGGATGAAGCGCTCCAGAAGATCCTGCAGAAGCACTCGCTGCGCCTTCAGCAGAGGCAAACGCTGGGGGGCGAGGCACGCTGGGAGCTGGACTGGATCCCGCGTGCGGTCGTGGCCGAGGAGGAATTGCGGGGCGTCACCAACGCCCGCAACCGCATCGTGATCAGGGGCGTGGAGTCCGGCGCCGCGAACATCGACAACTACCGGATGACCTGGCAGTTCGAGAACGAGGTCACGACCGAGACCAACGCCAACTGGCACCCCGACATCGTGCCGGCGTCGGTCATCGAGGAGTTCCGTCCGATCCACACCGATCTGATGCTCGAAGTCAGGACGCAGATCAGGCGCTGACGATCCCGTGAGAACGACCCACGAGAGGTGGGAACAGCCGCGGCCGGCGAGGTTTTGCCGGCCGCGTGCTGTTTTCATCTGGTTTGCGGTGATGGCCGTGCTCTCGTCCGGGTGCGCGGCCCTGGCGGGGGTCCGCGAGTACTCCCGGACCTACTGGCGCGAGGACATGGGGCGGATGACCCCGGCCACCCTGGACGCGGGTGTCCAGATGATCATCCGGAAGCACGCGTTTCGGATCGACCGGCGTGAGCAGAGCACCCAGGAGCTCTACTACGAGAGCAATTGGGTGGAGCGGCAGGTCGTGGCGGAGGAAGAGGTCAGGGGGGTTTCCAATGCGCGCAACCGCTTCGTGCTGCGCGGACGCGCGCTCGAGCCGGAGTTCGGCGGCGGGGCCGTGTACCGGGTCATCTGGGAACTGCAGAACGAGGTGACCACGCGGATCGGCCGGGGCTGGCATCCCGGCGCGCTGCCGGAGGCGGTCCGGGAAGAGTTCCGCCAGGTCTACGACGATCTCTTCATGGAGGTGCGCACGGGCGTGCGGCGGTAAGGGGGGGTGGGTTGCGGGTTGGCGCCCGTGCTCCGGGGCCGGGCGCGCGACCGCGGCGGGTGGCCCGTGTTCGTCCGTCGGCTTTACATTGAAGCCGACCGAACCCCTGCAACACAACGGACGAGGCAATCCCATGAAGACCTGTCGCCGACCCTTCGCACCTTCTCTCATTGCGGCCGCCATCGCGGCATGGACGATGGCCGCGGCCCCGTTTGCGGCCCCCGGCACCCTTGAGGGCCAGCAGTACGGCGCCAGCATCGCCGTGGGCGGCCAGCAGGTGCTGGTCGGCGAACCGGGGGCCGGAGCGCTTCCCGGCGTGGTATACGTCTACGGGCGCAGCGGCGGCGCCTGGGGCGAGGTCGGGCGGCTGAGCGTGTCGGCCGCTCCAGGGCCTCCCGATGGTTTCGGGCGGGCGCTGGCGGCCGAGGGCGACCTGGTGATGGTCGGGGCGCCCGCGTGGGAGGACGGCGCGGGGGCGGTCTTCGTGTACCGCGCGGACGGGCGGGGCGGCTGGACCGAGGCCGGGCGGCTGTCGTCGGATGCGCCGGGCGGCGGCTTCGGGACGTCGGTGTCGCTGGACGGCGGGGCCGTGCTGGTGTCGGCGCCGGGCGAGGACGAGGGCGCGGGGGCCGTGTACCTCTTCGTGCTCGATGGCTCGGAGTGGACGCAGCGGGGCAGCTATTATCCCGGCGAGGCCGGCCCATCCTTCGGGACGCGGGTGGCGCTGAGCGGAGGCCTGGCGCTGGTGGCCACGGCGGCGACCCGGGAGGCGTCGGTCGAAGTCCACGCCTTCGGGGTGGACGCTGCTTCGGGAGAATTCACGCCTCTTGGCCGGCTGGAGGCGCCCGATGCCTTCGCCGAGGATGCCGGGTTCGGGTCGGCGATCGCGCTTCGGGGATCGCTGGCCCTGGTCGGGGCGCCGAGTGGGGGCGGCGGTGCGGGGGGCGTCGTCACCTACACTTTCGACGAAGGCGCGGGCAGCTGGGAGCACCGCGCGAACCTCGTGCCGTTCAGCGGAGGAATGCGCTCCCGGTTCGGGTCGGTGATCGGTTTTGCCGGTGACGAGGTCTGGGTCGGTGCGCCCGGGGCTGCTGACGGTGCCGGAACCGTGCATCGCTTCACCTGGGACGAGATGGCCGGCTGGACCGGCGCCACCGAAGCGGGCAACCCGGCCCTCGGGGAGCGGGCCTCCTTCGGGAACTCCTTCGCGGTGGCGGGCGACATCGTGGCGATCGGCGCGAGCGGCGTCGACGAGCGCGCGGGCGGCGTGGTCATCGCCCAGCGCGGTGCCGGAGGTGGATGGGGCGACGGCGACCTCGTGCTCGGGGATCACCGCGGTCTCCCCGCCATTACCGGGCTCGAGGAGGAGATCGAGTGCACCGAGAACGACGCCGCGGGCTACGAGTGCGACAACGTCAACATCATCTCCTTCCTGCCGATCAAGGAGCTTGCCGGCGGCCGGGGGGCCCGCGTGAACGACCTGTGGGGCTGGACCGATCCGGAGACGGAGCGCGAGATCGCGATCGTGGGGCGTACCGACGGCACCTCCTTCGTCGACCTCACCGATCCCTACAACCCGGTCATGCTGGGCAACCTGCCCAAGACCCCGGGCTCGCGCAGCGCGATCTGGCGTGACATGAAGGTCTACGCCGACCACGCCTACATCGTGGCCGACGGCGCCGGCGAGCACGGCGTCCAGGTGTTCGACCTGCGGCGCCTGCGCGACGTGAACGGCGAGCCGGTCACCTTCGAGCCGGACTTCCACTACGACGGGATCGCCAGCGCCCACAACATCGTGATCAATCCGGAAACGCCCTACGCGTACGTGGTGGGCGCCAGCGGGGGCGGCGAGACCTGCGGCGGCGGACTGCACATGCTCGACCTGAGCGAGCCCGCCCACCCGGTCTTCGCGGGGTGCTTCGCCGACACGAACACGGGCCGGCGCGGCACGGGGTATTCCCACGACGCACAGTGCGTCATCTACCACGGTCCCGACGAGGACTACCGGGGCCGCGAGATCTGTCTGGGATCCAACGAGAACGCGCTGAGCATCTCCGACGTCACGGACAAGGACAATCCGGTCGCGATCTCGTTCGCGTCCTATCCGGCGGTCGCGTACGCGCACCAGGGCTGGCTCACCGACGACCACCGCTACTTCTACATGAACGACGAGGGAGACGAGCCCCAGGGGCTGGTCGAGGGCACCCGGACCCTGATCTGGGACCTCGAGGACCTCGACGACCCCCAGCATGTGGGTGACTACATCGCCAGCACGCCGGACACGGACCACAACCTGTACATCGTCGGCAACCTGATGTACCAGTCGAACTACGGGGCGGGGCTCAGGATCCTGGACATCACGGAGCCCACCAACCCCGTCGAGATCGCGTTCTTCGACAACTCGCCGTACGGAGGCGCCTCGTGGAGCAACTACCCGTACTTCAAGAGCGGGGTGGTGGTGATGACGAGCACCGGCGACGGGCTGTTCATCGTGCGGAACACGGGAAGGCGGAATCTGATACCGTAGCGGGAATGGTGTGGCGGGGGCGGCCGGGGCCTCCGGCGGCAGGGTGCGCGGGGCCGCCGGCGAAACCTTGCGCGGCCCCCACTCGTCCCATTCATGTATCTACTGTGTTCACACCCAGGCGACATGGAGGTTGAGTCGTGGAATTCGTGATCCATACGCTGGTCAGCGCGGGCGTGCTGTACGTGGCGAGCAAGATGATCGACGGCGTCGAGGTCGACGGTGCGGTGCCGGCGCTGATCAGCGCTGTCGTCGTCGGCCTGGTCAACGGGCTGATCTGGTTTGTCTTCGGCGCCATCCTGGCGCCGCTCCTCATTCTCACCGTCGGGCTGATCGCGCTCGTGGTCAACGCGGTCGCGCTCAAGTTCACCGCGTCGGTGGTCCGGGGATTCGAGATCAGCAGCTTTCGCGCCGCGCTGATGGCCGCGGTCGCGATCGCACTCATGAACCTGCTGCTCGGGTTCCTTATCGGTCGATAGCCAAGGGGTCTGCAGGCGGCCCGACAGCAAGCGGAGGAGTTTGCAATGAGTTGGGAAGCCTGGCTGACCCTGGGGGTGGTGGGCGCGGCGGTCGCGCTCCTCGCCCGCGACCTGTTTGCCCCGGCGGTGACCTTCATGGCCGCCGTGGTCATCCTGATGGTCGCGGGGGTGGTGACCCCGGCGGAGGCCTTCCAGGGGTACGCGAACCCCGCCCCGATCACCGTTGCCGCGCTCTACGTGCTGGCGCGAGCGGTGGAGCGGACCGGCGCGCTCCAGCCGATCGTGCACGCCACGCTGGGGGCCGGACGCAGCGTCCGCATGGCGCTGGCGCGCCTCACGATTCCGGTTGCAGCCGCCTCGGCCTTCCTCAACAACACCCCGATCATCGCCATGCTCGCCCCACAGGTCGGGGAGTGGGCGGAGCGGCGCGGCGATTCGGCTTCCCGGTATCTGATGCCGCTCTCGTTCGCGGCGATCCTGGGCGGGATGACGACCCTGATCGGCACGTCGACGAACCTGGTGGTCTCGGGACTGCTGGAGGCGGATGGCCTCGCGCCCTTCACGATGTTCGAGCTGACGCGGATCGCGCTGCCGATCGCGGTGGCCGGCCTCGCGATCAACGCAATCCTGTCGCCCAACCTTCTGCCCGACCGTCTGCCTCCGCATGAGGAGGTGCGCACCGGCGGCCGCAGCTTCAGCGTGCGCATGATTGTGGAACCGGGGGGGCCGCTCGATGGGCAGTCGGTGTCGCACGCGCAGACGGCACTGCCGGAGGGGGCGAGAATCGTCTACTTCGAACGCGGCGGCGAGGGCGCGGGCCAGATCGCGCCGGACAAGGTGCTCCGGGGCGGCGACTTCCTGACAGTGCTGGGGGGCACCGATGCGGTTCTCGAGCTCCATGACATCTCGGGGCTGGCCTCGGCGCAGCAGCCACACCTCCCATACGAGTTCAGGAGCCCGAGGCACGCGTACTTCGAGGCCGTGATCGCGACGGAATCGCCGCTGGTCGGGCATTCTCTGGTGGACGTCCGCTTCCTGGCCCGCTACCAGGCGACGGTCGTGGCGATCCACAGGGCGGGGGAACCGATCCACGGCCGTCTGGCACTGGCTCAACTGAAGCCGGGCGACACCCTCCTGGTCATCTCCGACCGGGGCTTCGCGGACCGGTGGCGGGACCGGAACGACTTCGCGCTGATCCTGCTCCTCGGGGGCCCTCCGCCGGCGCCCACCCGCCAGGCGGGGACCGTTCTGGTTGTGGCGACGGCAATCGTGGTGGGGGCGGCCTTCAACGTCCTGCCCATCCTGCACCTATCCCTGCTGGGCGCGCTCGCGCTGGTCGGCCTGGGCATCCTGACGCCGAACGAAGCGAAGGATTCGATCGACTTCGACGTCATCGTGGTCATCGGGGCCGCGTTCGGGCTGGCGGCGGCGGTCGAGGTCTCCGGTCTGGGGCAGGCGGCCGCCGATCTGGTGGCGGGAGGCTTCGGCCGTTGGGGACCGGCGGGGGCCATGGCCGGGATCGTCATCAGCACGGTCGCGCTCAGCTCGATCATTACGAACAACGCGGCCGCCGCGCTCGTGCTCCCGATCGCGATCTCGACGGCCGCGGGCTTCGGCATCGACACCCGGACGGTGGCGATCGCGGTCGCGCTCTCCGCGTCGGCCTCGTTCATGACGCCGCTCGCGTACCAGACCAACCTGATGGTGTACGGCCCCGGCGGATACCGCTTCGGGGACTACGCGCGGCTGGGTACGCCGCTCACCCTACCCCGGATTTCTCACACGGAGCCAGGGTAGCGACCTGAGGGCGGTATCTGGGTGGTGATTGTGCCGTTGGACCGTGTGACGAGAGAGCGAGGAGTGCCGGTGACGGTGCAGGGATGGCGAGCGGAGGGGGATTCAGG
>JAJDXM010000007.1 GCA_022823225.1 Gemmatimonadota bacterium | reverse complement strand
TGGCCATCCGCGGGATGAGATTCCCGATGGGGTGTTGCGGCAGTCCATCTCCATGGTGGATCAGGAGGTGGTGCTCTTTTCCGCGTCCGTGCGCGACAACATCACCCTGTGGAACCCCGCCGTTCCGGACGAGGCCATCTTTGCGGCGGCGCGCGATGCCCGGATCCATGACGAAATCCTGCTTCGGCCGGATGGGTACTCCACCCGGGTCGAGGAAGGCGGCGTGAATTTCAGCGGCGGCCAGCGGCAGCGGCTGGAGATCGCCCGCGGGCTGGTGGGCGATCCCACGCTGCTCATTCTGGACGAGGCGACCAGCGCCCTCGATGCCGCGACGGAGGAATACGTCGATGATGCCCTGCGGCGTCGCGGTGTCACCTGCCTGATCGTGGCGCACCGGCTGAGCACCGTGCGGGACAGCGACGAGATCATCGTGCTCGACAAGGGCGTCGAGGTGCAGCGCGGGACGCACGACGAGCTGATGGGGGATCGGGACGGCACCTACCACAAGCTGGTCAGATCCGGCTGATGCGGGACACGAGGCCGGAACGCATGTCCATTGCGGACCTCGCCGCCCGCGCCGGCGAGCCCGTGCCCTGCGCCGGCAATCTGCCCGTGAAGCTCGACGACCCGGACACCGTCTGGTTCATCGACCAGGGCGCCGTCAATCTTTTCCTGGTCGAATTCAGAGACGGGGTGGATCAAGCGGCACCCCAGCACCTGCTCCGCCGCGAAGCGGGCTGCCTGCTGCCGGGCGTCGCACCGAACGAACCACGCGAGGGGGAAGACACCACGCTCAGCCTGGTCGCCAAGGGATCAACAGGCACCATTCTTAAGCGCCTGCCGGCATCCCTGCTGTCCGAGGTCGATCCGGCGGAGCTGGCGGAACAGGCCGATACCTGGGTGGCCGCGGTTACGGACACGCTCTCGCGCTTTGCGAGTCACCGTCCGCGTCCGACTGCGCTGGCCGAGCCCGGACCGACACGGAGCCCGCCCCCCTGTACGCTCTCCGTCAGACGCGGGGTCGTATGGGTATCCGGACCGCCACGCGGCGCAAGCCTCTTCATGGACCTGGTCGACCAGACGGCACTTGCCGAAGAGAGTGGCGCGCACGAAGCGGTGATCCCGCTGACGCGGGCAAGCTGGCTCACGCTGTCGGACGAGGTGACGCTCTCGGGCAGTTCGACCGAGACCCTGGCACGGCAGGGCACCCTGCTCCCGGCGCTCGAATCGTTTCACGCGGTTGCCTTCGCCGTGGAGCGCCTGAACCGGGTACTGTCCGTGGTCGACCATGCGAATCTCGAACGCGCGCGGACCACGAGCCGCTACACGGCCGAGAGAACTGCGCGGCAGCGGCTCTTCAACATCTATGATCTGCCGATCGACCGGGACGTGAGTGTCGAGGACACGTCGCTGGCGGACGCGCTGCAGGTGATCGGACGCCGTGAGGGGATCGACTTCAAGATCCCCGTGCGCCCGGGATCCTCCGGTGCCCCGGTCAGCCTCGTTGACGTTCTCGACGCGTCAGGCGTGCGCGCCCGGCGCGTGCGGTTCAGGAACGAGGGCGCCTGGTGGCGCGGCGACAGCAACGCGATGCTGGCATTCCGCGCCGAAGACGGGCAGCCTGTGGCGCTCCTGCCGGGATGGTTCGGGCGCTACCGGGAATTCGACCCGGTCAGCAGGCGCCGTGTCCGGATGACGGCGGATCGTGCCGCCGCGCTGGCGGACGAGGCCTGGGTGTTCTACCGGCCGCTGCCCGCGGGGAACGTGAGACCGGCGGACCTGCTGGGATTCGCGCTGCGTGGCTCGGCCGCGGATCTGGCGCGGCTGGTGATGGCCGGCCTTCCAGGCGGCCTGATCAAGCTGGTGCCCGCACTCGCGCTCGGGTTCGTCGCGAACCAGGCGGCGGGCGGCGGAGGTGCCGGAGCGCTCTATCCCGCGGCCGTGGCGGTGGCGGGCTTCGGCCTGCTCGGCGCCCTGCTGCACCTGCTTCAGAGCACGGCGATGACGCGGCTCGAGGGGCGCTCGGCTTCGCGCGTCGAAGCGGCTTTCTGGGACCGGCTCATGCGGCTTCCGCCGAGCATTCTGCACCGCCATCCGTCGGGCGATCTGGCCATGTCGGGGATGACGTTCCAGAATCTTCGCGACGGGTTGCAAGGCGTCGTTGCCGACGGACTGCTATCGATCCTTTTTCTGCTTCCGGTTCTTGGTGTCATCTTCCTCTACGATGCCACCCTCGGGACAGTCGCCCTCGCCTTCAGCCTGGCTTCGCTCCTGATCACGGTCGTCTTCGGGCTGCGCCGGATTCCCGCCTGCGGGCGGATGATCCGCGCGGCGCGGCGCGTCTCCGGGCGGTTGTTCCAGATCGTGGGCGGCATCGGCAAACTGCGTGTGGAAAACGCGGAAGCGTCGGCTTTCGCCGTGTGGGCTCGGGACTACCGGGAGCAGAAGCGCGCCGAGCTCGAGATGGATGCTCTCGAGGGACATTCGCGCGCATTCCGCGACGCGCTCCCCTTTCTTGCCGCCGGGGTTCTGCTGGCGGTCGTGGCCGTGGGCGACGGGGACCTTCCGGTCGGCGATTTTCTCGTCGTCTACCTCGTCTTCATCGCCTTCCAGTACGCCATCGCCCGGCTCGGAGAGTCCCTTGGCACGGTCGCCTCCATGCTCCCGGCGTTCGACCAGATGCGCCCGCTCCTCGCCGCGGTTCCCGAGACCGAGGTCGAAGGAGCGCCGGTCGAGTATCTGGGCGGCGACATTCTCTTCGACCGCGTTTCCTACCGGTACGATCCCGACGGGCCGCTGGTCCTCGACGATGTCACGATCCACGCCCGCCCCGGGGAATTCGTCGCGATCGCGGGCGAGTCCGGTGCCGGCAAGAGCACCCTCTTCCGGCTGGCGCTCGGATTCGACCGGCCGACCGCCGGCGCGGTCTATTACGATGGGCGTGACCTGAGGCACCTGAACCTGAAACAGGTGCGCCGCAGAATCGGCGCGGTGCCGCAATCCGTCGGGCTTCATCCCCTTGATCTCTGGGACAATCTGGTCGGCCACCAGGGCCAGGTGGCGAGTGACGAGGTATGGGCGGCGGTGCGAGTCGCCGACATCGAAAAGGAGATCAGGGCCATGCCCATGGGCATGATGACCATGGTCGGCGCGAGCGGGAACGTGCTGTCGGGAGGCGAGAGTCAACGTGTCACCATCGCCCGGTCGGTGATCGGCAACCCGCGGATCATGCTCTTCGACGAGGCCACCAACTGGCTGGACAACGAGAGCCAGGCCAGGGTCATGCGGAACCTCACCGCCCTGACCTCGACCCGGGTTGTCATCGCGCACCGCCTGTCCACGCTGCAACAGGCCGATCGCATCTACGTGCTGCAGGCCGGAAGGATCGTACAAAGCGGCTCTTTTGACGAACTCATGGAGGGCGACGGGGTGTTCAGGGAACTGGTGAGAAGACAGGTCGCGTGACCTGAATCCATCTGCGGAGACATCCTATGAACGGACCCACTGACGCGGGCGACATTCTCGTATCCAGAGCCGGTGAAGACGGCGACTTTCGCGAACGTCTTCTCCGGAACCCCAGGGATACCGTCGAGAAGGAATTCGGCGTGACGCTGCCCGAGGATCATGAGATTCTCGTGCACGAGGAGACCTACAGCCGGACGCATGTGGTGCTTCCGCCGCAAAGCAGGTTCAGCGAGGCCGAGCGGGAGGCGGCGAGGAAAGGTGGGGAATCGCTCGAGTTTCTTCGAAGTACGCTCCACGATCCCGCGCCGCCCCTTCGTCCCGCGGAACCGGAACAGGAGGAAGTCCGAGGCAGCGGGGCCGGCTCCGAGGCGCTTGCCGATGCGGCGAGGGAAGGGATCCGCCGCGGGCTCGCCTTCCTGGAATCCACGATCGACGCGAATGGAGCCTGGCACTGCATCCGGTTCAATGTGGCCGACCCGGATATTCCCAGGCACTTCGAGAGGCCTCCCTTCGTGTCGGCTCTCTGCGCGCTCGCCCTGGGGAGCTCCGATGAGCCGCGGGCCAGGGCGATATGCTCGGCGACGAGGGCGTATCTCATCGACACCATCGAGTATCCCGGACTGTGGCGATACTACCGTCACCTGCCCCCGGATCTCGACAGCACCTCGCTCTGTTCGATGGTGATCGGTACGCACCCCTGGATCTGGCTCGGAAGGAATGTTCCGGGGATACTTGCGAATCGCGACGAGGAAGGCCGCTTCATGACCTGGGTGCTGCAGGATGGCGAACCCGATGTCGTGTCGCCGTTTCGCATCGAGGCCGACCCCGTCGTCAACGCGAACATCATCGCCTGGCTGGGCGACCGTCCGGAAACCGGGGATGCCCGGCGATGGCTGGAAGCGCTGGTTACCGATGGGAGCCTGGAGGGCTCGTCGAAATGGTATCCCGACACTGTCGCGATCTACTATGCGATCGCCCGCGCGATGGTTCGCGCGAAGCCCGCCCTCGATCCGTTGCGCCCGATACTCGCGGATCGGATCCTCGGCCTGCGTGACCGGAAGGGAGGATTCGGCAATGTCCTTCAGACCGCTCAGGCGGTGTCGGCGCTCTACAACGTCGGAAGCCTAGGGCGCATCGACGCGATGCGCGAGGTGGAGAGGCTGATGAACTCGCAGCGCGCGGACGGCAGCTGGCCGGAGCTGCTCGCGTTCGGCGACCAGTCGTTGAAGTGGGGCGTGGTGGGGCGGATCGGGCATGGCTCCGAGGCCGTGACCTCCGCGTTCTGCATCGAGGCCCTTGAGCGCCTCGTCGAAGTCCTGAGGGCCTGAGCGTGCCCACCGATACGGCGCACGCGCCCCCCCGGCCCGGGATCCTCGCCCGCACGACTCTCGCGGACCGGGGCATCGTCAAGCTTCCCGGGCTCACCCCGCACCTCCGATTCCACGATATCGGCGAGGGGCGGGTGCTCCTCGTCTCCGAGTCGTTCAATACGCTGCTGCACGGCAAGCTGTACGGCGATCTGCTGCCGCTGCTCGACGGCCGGCACTCCGAGGACGAGATCGTCGAGGCCCTCGAGGGTGCCCATGCGGCGACCGATGTCCTTGCGGGCATCGCCGCGTTCGCCGCCAAGGGCTATCTGGTCTCCGCCGATCACGGCATGGACCGGTGCCAGGCAGCCTACTGGTCGTCGCTTGGCGCGTCGCCGCGCTGGGTCGAGGAGCGGCTGGCGCAGGCGTGCGTCAAGGTTGAGGGTGACGACGGACGGCTCGTCCGGCATCTGGAGGAGGCCGGCGCCAGCGTGGGAGGCACTGGTCCGACGCTGACCGTCGTCGTCTGCGCCGACTATCTCGACGCGCATCTCGCGGAGGTGAATCGGCGCCAGCTCGAGGCGGGAGCGCCGTGGACCCTGGCGCGACCGAGCGGGATGGAGCCGCTCTTCGGCCCCGTCTTCCGCGCCGACGGACGGGGCCCCTGCCGGGACTGCCTTGCGTGCCGCCTGCGCAGCCACGGGGAAGTCCACGGATTCCTGCGCAACATCGCCGGCGAGGAAGCCGCGTTCAGGCCGTTCGCGGCCCAGCCGGCCGTGCTGGAAGCAGTGTACGGGCTGATCGCGGCGGAGATCGTCAAATGGCTGGTGCTGGGCGAGTCGGCCCCGATTCACAATGACGCGATCACGATGAATACCGCCACATTCACGAGTTCGCAGCACCGTGTCGTGCGCAGGCCGCAGTGCCTGGCCTGCGGTGACGAGGCGCTGCACCGGTCGGATCGGCCGCCCCTTCCGGTGTCTCTCGAGGCGAGCCCGAAGGCCCATCGCAACAGCGGCGGCGCGCGCGCCGTGTCGCCGGGGGCCACCCTGGCGAAGTACCGCCACCTGGTGAGCCCGGTCAGCGGTGTCGTGACGTGGCTGTCGCGCACCACCGATGAGGCCGACTCCTGGCTGCACGTCTACTGGGCCGGGAGCAACTTCGGGATGAGAAGCCGAAGCCTGAGTTCGCTCAGGCGCAGCCTGCGCAGCAAGAGCGCCGGCAAGGGCAGCACCCGGCAGCAGTCCAGGGTCAGCGCTCTTTGCGAGGCGATCGAGCGCCATTCGGGCGCCCGCCACGGGGACGAGATCCGTGTCGCCAGGCGATTCATCGACTTCGCCGCGGGAGAGGAGGCGATCCACCCCAACGACGTGCAGCTGTTCAGCGAGAGTCAGCTCGACGACGCGGAGAGCATCAACGCGAAGGGCCATCCCTACAACATCGTTCCGCCACGTCTCGATCCCGACGCCGAGATCGATTGGACCCCGGTCTGGTCGCTGACGCAGCAGCGGCACCGCTACCTGCCGACATCCATCCTGTACAGCATGCTGGCCGAGGAGCGCGGCCCTGCGGACCTGATTGCCGATTCGAACGGCTGCGCGGCGGGCAATACCCTGGAAGAGGCGATCCTGCATGGCTTCTACGAACTGACCGAGCGCGATGCGTTCGCCGTCTGGTGGTACAACCGGCTGCGAGTGCCGGCGGTCGATCTTTCCAGCTTCGACGACGAGTACCTCGGATCGGCCTCGGACTACTACGGCCGCCTTGGGCGGGACCTGTGGATGCTCGACGTCACTTCCGATATCGGCATTCCCACCTTCGTCGCGATTTCGCGTCGGCCGGACGCCGAAACCGAGGACATCATCTACGGCGCCGGCGCACACGCCGACCCGCGGATCGCCGCCCTGCGCGCACTCTGTGAATTGAACCAGTGTCTCACCTGGCTGCCGCGTCCCGGGGCGGGGGACGGGCGGCCCAGAATCGACGATCCGCTGGCGCTCCGGTGGTGGAGGACCGCTCGCCTCGCCGACTGTTCCTGGCTGGCACCGGCGCCGGACGAGCCGCTCCGCACGGCTTCGCAGTATCCGATGATCGAATCCACGGACACCCGCGAAGACGTGGAACACTGCCGCGCGCTTGTCGAAGCCAGGGGCATGGAGTTCGTGGTGCTGGATCAGACGCGGCCGGATATCGGCATGCCGGTGGCCCGGGTCATCGTGCCGGGCATGCGCCACTTCTGGGCAAGGTTCGCGCCAGGGCGCCTGTACGATGTGCCCGTGAGCATGGGGTACCGCGAGCACCCGCTCTCGGAAGCCGGCCTGAATCCCGCACCCGTGATTGCGTGAGGAGAAGATGGATCTCGACGCGGCCGTCGCGCTGACCCAGGACCGTCTCGCCGAAGAGGGCGACACGATGGGCGAGCTTCTCGGGCATTTCCGAAATCGAGTCTCGCCGGTCCTGATCGGAGATCCGCAGTGGGAGGGCATACTCGAGCGCGCCGGCAAGCTCCCCATCACGATGGGCGCCCTGCCATTCGGTTTCGAGCTGCCGCTGCATGCAAGCGAGCCCAGGGCGGACTTCGGCGTCTCCCTGGCGAGCGGAACCGGAACGGCGGCCTTTTTCCAGGCGCGCGCACGCACCGACGCGACGGATGAGACCGCGCGAGTGATCACGCGGCTCTTTGAACGGATGGAGACCGGAGACTCGGCCCTGCGTAACATTGTCGGCCGCAAGTTGATGCTGGAATACGATATCGGCTCGGCAGGGGACGGTGAGCGCTCGCTTCCGGGCATGTTCCTCCGGCCGGGCGAACGCCCGATTCTCGGCGCCCGTGGCCAGGTGACCGATGTCCGTTTGGTCGCGGACGCGCTGTTCTCCTGCGTGGGCTGGGAGATGAGCGACCCCGAGCGTGAGAACATCGAACGGGTCTACCTGGCACAGCCGGATGGTACGCGCATGGATTCGTTCGGAGTGTTCCCGTCCCGCTCGCGGGCCATCCGCCTGGCGATCATGGGCTTCAGATCACGGCAGGCAACGTGGCGCTATCTCGAAGACACCGGCTGGCCGGGTCATCTCCCGGCTGTCGACTCCGTGATCGCACGCTTCGACGAGCGCGCGAGCATTCGCAGGACCGGGGTGAACATCGACATGGGAGAAGAGGGTGTCGGACCGACGCTCGGCCTCACGCTCATCGTCAGGCAGCGGTATACCAAGGACTCGCGCTACTGGCTCGACGGCCTGACCGATTGGGAGCCGTTCCTGGAGGCCCTGGGCCATGAGAACCTTGTCGTTCCGGAGAAGCTCGGAGCGCTTGCCGGCTGGGTCTCGAAGCCGACGACGCTCTTTGGGAAGTCCGGGCGGTTCGTCATGCTGCGCGGCATTCACCACATCAAGCTGGTCGTATCCGGAGATCGGCTTCGACAGGCCAAGGCCTACGTGTTCATGGTGCTTTCCGGGGCAGTCTAGTCCGGCGCGAGCGACTCGATCCCGGCGGCGGCGCCCGACGCGGTTTCCTCGATCAACCCGGCGAGCGCATCGAAATCGTCCACCCCGCAGATGCCGGCAATCGTGGCCATGGCTCCGGTGGGCGCCGATTCGGCCTCGAACCCGTCGTCCGCGACAAGCCGCAGCGCGCCGCGGAGATTCCGCCACAGCACCGCCGCCGCCGCCAGCCGCTCGGCGGCATCCCCGGTGATCAGTCCACGATCGCCCGCCGTCCGGAAAGTGCCCTCTGCGTCGCCCATCGGACGCGCCGCCGCATCGCCGCCGTTCGCCAGGCGCAGGAACAGCGCGGCGCGTTCGATGTCCCGAAGACCGCCCCTGATCGTGGCGATCGACTCCAGGCCCGGTACGCCTGGTTCGACGGCGCGCTCTCCGGGCTCGCGCAATTCAGCCAGCAGCAGCTCGCGAGCCGAACGTTCGCCGAACGCCTCGCCCAGCTCTCGGGAGACCCGTTCCGCAACGTCCTCGTCGCCCGATCCCCACACGCACCGGGCCCGCGCCAGGGCCACCGGACCTGGCCCCGAATCGGGGTTGCGGAGCTGCTCGGCGAACGCGTCGAGCGGCTGGATCTCGCCCGCCCCGCCCCGCGCGAACGATTGGTCCGACAGCAGCAGGTTGTTGCGGGTCAGCGCGCGCAGCGCCTTCCGGAAGCGGCCGCACAGTTTCCGATAGTGCCTGGCCGGGGTGCCCTCGTACACGAACCGGATTTCGAGCGTCTCGCCCGGCATGGCTTCTCCGCTCGCCAGGGGCCCCTGCGCGACGACCGCCACGCCGCCGCTGCCTCGCGGCACGCCGCGATCGGCGAAGTCCTCCTCCACCGCCGACAGCGCGCTGGCAATGGAGGCCTCCGCGACGCGTGACAACGCCGTCGCCGCCTCGTCGATCGACAGGCTGCCGCGCATCGTGTGCACGGCGATTTGGAAGACCTTGCCGTTCGACCACTCACGCGCCGCGTCCACCGCCTCGCCGGCGTCCTGCACATGAATGTCGGCGAGCTGAGCCTTCATCTCCGCCAGGCTGAGCTCGTGCGTCCAGTACAGGCGCGCCAACCCGCACCGGGCAATCGCCTCCGATTCCGGGTCCGGCAGGAATCCCTCCGGAAGCTCCAGGTCCGTGAACTCCGGCTCCCTGAGCATGTCGAGCAACGCCGGTGTACGGTTGATCCATCCGGCGATGCGAGGGGCGGCGGCGTGAATCTCGGCGATCACGTCGAACGCTTCGGGGCGCGCTGCGAACGCCCGGCTGTCGTAGGGGCTCCAGTCGTCTATTTCGGGATAGAACTTCGCCCGCTGAAGATCGAGCAGGGGGTCGATGGTCTTGAACCACCGCTTGGGGAAGAGGGCCAGGCCGTTCATCTGAATGTAGCTGCCCGGCAGCTGCGGCGAGGCGGCCTCGCCATGATGCTGAAGCAGCGGATAGCGCCGGTTCGACGTGTGATGATCGGCGTGGCGCTGCATGTTGTAGTACAGCCAGTTGGTGAACTTGTAGGCCGCGCTCCAGGCGTGCCGCGGCTTCACGGGCTCGAACCGGCCGGCGGGCGTGCGTATCCGTCGCAACCCGTAGTGCTGCACATAGTTGCTGATCTTCATCGAGAATACGACGTTGGCGCACAGAACCACGTAGACCAGGGCCGCCCACGGACCGCCCATCCAGAGTATGATCCCGTACCAGAAGATGAGCTGCACGGCGTAGCGCCAGAACGCATTCGTACGGTGCCACACCGGCAGCTGGCGACGCGTCAGGCGGCGGCGTTCGAAGCGCCAGGCCCCCAACACGTTGTTCGCCACCTCCGCAGGCAGGTATCGCCAGAAGCTCAGACCCTTCGGAGAGGAACCCGGGTCCAGGGGCGTGCATACCCACGGATGATGAATGTAGACGTGCTCGGTCGCATAGTGCGGGTAGGAGACGGAAGCCAGGAGGAGTTCGCCGAGGCGACGCTCCCAGAGAGCGCGGCGGTGGACCAGCTCGTGGCCGACGATGAAGACCGTCTGTCCCACCATGGTGAGAATCACGGCCACGCACCAGATTTCCCACAAGGCCAGATGATCGGAAACCAGTGCCTGCCAGAGCGCGAAGACGAACGTGGCCGGCCAGAGCACCGCCCACAGCCAGAGCGAGAGCTTGTACAGAAACAACTGGCTCTCGCGGGTGGTGGCCGGATCCATGTTTCGCTCCTCCAGGCCGAATATCCTGTCGAAGCGGTCCGCGAGCGCGTAGAAGACCAGCGGCACCGCGATCCACCAGCCGCCGTATATCGCGGCGCACGCGACGAGCGGAAAGATCGCGAGGGGCGCGAAATGCGGGAGCGCGTTCGCAACCGAAGCCTCAACGATCCTGCGCTGCATGGCCACGGGGGGGCTGGTACTGTGTGCCTCCATCGCGGAAACCCTCGGTTTGGACGACAGCACTCCTCGCACATCCGCATCCCAACCTATTCTTGCCCGACGCTGCCAGCCGGTCAAGCTCTCACAGGTGTGATTCCGCCCAACGGAGGACTGCTTCGGCGGTTTCGACAGCCTCGGCGTGTTCGCGTTCGGTAACGGGTTCCTCCAGGCCGGGATACCGGGTTGCGGTCGCGTACCTGGTCAGCCGGCCAGCACGCCGAACAGCATCCGGAATCGGATCTCCGGTGGACTCGAGGATGTCGATCAACCGTGCCAGTTCGTGGATGTAGGGAAACTCGATGTCGCGAAAAACCATCACCGCCTTAATCGCCTTTTCGGCGGCCTGCTGGGCGTCGAAGCACGCGTCCTCGAGGTACGTGCCGGGTATTCGGTGTCGGGCCCGAACAAGATTGCTGCGGGCGCGGTTCAGCCACTCGAGAGGGTCGTCGGGCCCGAATCGCTCATGCGGCCTCATACACGACCTTCCCTTCCTGCAGGGCGGGTTTGATCACGAGAGCGTGGCTGTCTCCGTACCGCTCGATGTCTTCCGGCGTCACCACGACCACATCCACGGCCGCCCCGACACCGCCCATTTCGTCCAGAATGAGCGCTGCCGTGTCTCGTCGGTGTACGCCCTCCTTGACGACCATCAGGTCCACGTCGCTGTGGGGATCCATCTCGCCTCGCGCGGCGGAACCGTAGAGAATGATCCTCTCCGGCCGAGCGACTTCCACGATTCGCCGGACGATTTCATTCAGAATCGCCTCCTCCAGCATCCCGCCGGCGCTGGGGGTTGCCCAAACGGTTGGCTCGCGTTCGCGCCTGCCGCCCAGCGTCCGCCCCGCTGCGCGTTCTGTTGCCCTTCCCCGAGCCACCTCTGACTCGATGAACCGGCACCTCACCCCAATGGCCCGCCGCAGACTCCCGTCAAACGTCGCCAGCGGCAACCCGAACGCCTCCGCCACCGCCACGTACCACGCGTCCTGAATGCTCACGCCATGGCGCAGTTCCCAGACCCGCTCCGCGAACGGTGCAAACGGCAGCAACTCAATCTCGCGGCGGAGCAGATCGCGCATGGCGCCGTTCGCCTCCATCCGGGAAATCTCCCGGCGGCGCTCCAGGCGCCTGAGGATGTTCGTCGCCTCGACGAGGACGATTTCCGGCGCGGCGAGCGCGTTCTCAGCCACCACCGCCTCCGCCCAGCGGCCCTCAGGCCCCGAATCCACCAGCGCCGCCACCACCACGGTCGCGTCAACGACGACCGTCACCTTCGGTCCTCGTCACGCGCGGAAAGAATGCTGCAACTCGGCACCCGATTCCCCGCAGCCTCCTTGCGAGCGCGAACATCCTCCATCCAGCGGGAGACGGATGGGCGCGCGACGATCCTCTCAAGCTCGCGGCGCAGATACTCCTGCATCGAGAGGCGCGAGGACGCCGCCCGCGCCGCCAACTCGTCGCGTACGTCCTCGGGAACGCCCCGGATGGTAATCTGAATGGCCATGCAAGCAATGTGCTGTCATGGAAGGCAAAGCGCAAGTCCAGAGCGCCGGCCCGGTACGGTTATCCCGGCGCAGCAGAAGATTCGGGCGCGGTGGGGCCACCGTGTTGCTCCAATGCGAGTTCCTCCTGGGCAGGTACCGGTCGCACGCGCGGCTTGAACACGGGCACGACGATGCCGCTCAGCCCGGCCCGGCCAGTGAATGTCTGCACCAGCTCGCGCCAGTAGGGCCAGACGTTGTAGGTCCCGTTCAGGTCGGCGAAGTGCTGAAGGGCGTCCTCGGGAAAGGACGCGGCTTCCTCGATCCGATAGGTGGCCAGGAAAGTCGCACTCAGATCGACCACCGGACTGTCGGCCGGTTCCGGCAACCCGACGCTCGCGTCGAAGAGGAGGCTGACGTAGACGAAGAGCCGATCGCGCTGTGCCTCCCTGGTCTCGTATCGGCAGCGGAATCGCTGTCCGAGTCGCAACTCTTGGATCGCCTCCTGCGGATCCAGATTCGCTTCCATTGAGACCTGGGTCAGCGTAACCGACTCGATCTGCACGCCACGAGCTACCAGACTCGCACGCTCCATGTTGGTGGCCATCAGGGATTCCTACGCCACAAGTTGCAGAGGAGCGGGGTGTTGTCCGGGGTCGCCATGGTCGTTCTGGAAGCCCGTCGGCACCATCGCGTCGACGCCCAGTTCCGGGTGGAGTTCCACAGCTCGAAAACGGACGCCAGGGCACACGACCGCGATAGTGTGATCCTCGATCCGGGTGAACACGGAATCCGTCAACTCCTCCAGGCTGAGCTCCGCCCGCATGCCGCAAGCGTGTGCCAGACCGGCGAGACTACGCAGAGTCATGTTCCGCGATCCGCTCAGGAGCTGGGTAACATTCGCCCGACTGGTGCCCAGATCCCTCGCGATGGCGGCGTGGTTGAGATCCCGCTTTTCCATCGCCTCGCAGATCGATTCCGTCGTCCACAGGATCAGCCGCTCCTGTTCGTACCGCCTCCGAGCCTCCGGGGTGCGGGTCTGCCTCTCAATCCAAGCCTCGTTGGCCATTCTTATCCCTCTCGCTGTTCCTGGTCGAGGAACTCCGTTCTCATTCGGGCCGCGCGAGCCACATCCTTCGGCCTGTGACGATTCGACTTCTTGCGGAGGCCGAATGCCAGGATCAGGCGACCGCCGGGGCCCCAGAAGCAGAAGATCCTGATCTGACCGCTCTTGATCGCCCAGATTTCGGCGCCCACCTTCTTGAACTTGGTCGTATTCCAAAGCTGACCATGGTCCCCGAGCCGCTGGAAGATTACATCCACCTTGGTCCGCTCAGCGTCGGTCAACTCGTCGTCCAGAAAGCGGCCTGCCGGACATTGGCCGCTCGGTCGAACCATGCAGCTGATCGTGAGTCTCTGGCCTTCATATTCCGGGGGTCGCACTTGGGGGTCTCTGGCGCCATTCAAGCTGCCAAGGTAAGACAGAAGTTAACACCCTTGGCCCGGATGGCAAGTCCGGGTTGAACTGTGGACGGTCCCACGCTCCCCCCCTGGCCCTACCCCTCCCCCCGCTCCTCCTCCTCCGCGATCTCGCGGGCGCGCCGCCGCAGCCAGATCCCCGTTCCTGCCACGAGGCCCAGCGGCACCAGCGTCAGCAGTCCGGTCGTCGCGAGAAACGCGATCCGGGCCTCGTCGTCGCGGTCGAAGCACACCGGACAGGCATGCGCGACGTCGGGGAAGGTGGCCAGAAGGCCCAGCACGACCAGCGGCATCGCGATACGCATCGCGGTACGCAGAACCCGGCCTTGCGCTGAGTGATGCGCCGCGGGCAGGCCGCCGGCCGCCTCGGCGCCCGGATCGGTCGTTCGGGGTTTCATCAGAGGTACACCACGACGTAGAGAAACGGCCACACCAACACCACAAAGTACCAGAAGATCGCGACCGTGGACAGCGCTTCCCGGGTGAGCAGGCCGGCACCCAAGCGCATCGTCGCCCACCCCAGCGCCGCGATCGCGGCCACCGCATGCACCGCGTGCGCCCCGATGATCGTGTAGAAGAGCGCACCGTAGGTCGACGACGTGATCGTCAGCCCCTCCCTGATCAGCGCCAGCCACTCAACTCCCTGCAGGACCACGAACGTCCCCCCGAGCAGCGTCGCCGCGACCAGAAGCCTGCCGGTCGAGTCACCGGGCAGGCCCCCGAGTCCCCGCGGGCTGGCCGGCCCGGGCCCGCGGCGTACCGCCCCGTCCTCTCCGGACCGCCTGGCGCGCAGGTGCGCCCGGTGCGCGATCAGCAGCACCACTCCGCTTGCGATCAGCGCAAGCGTGTTGATCGCCGTGCTCTCCACCGGAAGACGCGGCTGGTTGACCGGCGGCCACACCGAACCGACGGCGCGCGACTTGATGATCACGAAGGCCGAGATGAACCCCGCGAAGAGCATGATCTCGACGAAGACGAAGACGAGCATCCCGAGTACGCCGTCCGAGATCAGCTGCTTCTTCTCGGGCCTGGGCCGGAATGGGATGATCGTCGCCCGCGCAGCCATGGTCCCTTGCTCCGGGCGGCCCGTCAGGCTTCCTGCCGGCTCGGCAGCAGGCCGCGGATCCTGCCCATCCCGGGCAGCCGCAGAATCCGGTCGAGCAGCGGAGCCGCGATCCTCTGCACGATCGGAATCCGACTCAGCAGCTCCAACGCCAGCAGCACCAGGCCAATCGACAGCATGATCGCGACGGCGTTCGTGCCGATCGCGACCAGCACCACCACCGTCCAGAAGGCGGCGTGCGTGAAGTTGTAGCCCCCCGGGAGCAGGTTTTCGGTCGTTTTCTCGGTCGGAATGAGGCTCGCGTGCGCCACGTCGCCGGCGTCGGCCTCAGCCGCGTCGTCACCCGCGTCGGCGTACTCGTCCTCCGCGTGCTCCTCGTCCGCGTAGTCCGCCGAGGGAATCCCGCGCGCCACCGCCTCCTTGGCGGCCTCATTCTCCCACAAGCGGCCATCGTGATTCTGCACGTCCGGGGCCACGCCGCCCCAGAAGAGCGCGAGCAGCAGCACCGACGCGGCCAGGAAGAGCTTCGGAATCACCCGCTCGATCGTCAGGTGCATGAAGTTCTTGATGACGAGCCAGGCCTTGACGACCGCAATCCCGAACGCCGTCACCAGGGTCACCACGATGCCGAGGCCGAATGCGCGGCCGAAGACTTCGACCTGCGTGTCCAGCAGACCGCCCACCACCGGTCCCACGATGCTGATCGCCAGGAGCACCAGCAGCACCAGGTAGACCCTCACGTAGTGGTTGCCGAGGAGTCCCTTGCCTTCCGAGTGACCGGCCATGAGCTATTTCGCGATGTAGAGCAGGGGGAAGAGGAAGATCCACACGATGTCGACGAAGTGCCAGTAGATCCCGATCAGCTCGACGCGGTGGAGTTCGAGGTTCTTCGCGGCGTCCCGGGCCACGAAGGCCATGATGATCGCCCCGGCGATCACGTGGAAGGCGTGAAGGCCGGCGGCGGTGTAGTAGAACGCCCAGAAGCCGTTGGAGGTGATCGTGTAGCCGTGGCTGATCTCGTACCACCACTCGTAGGTCTTGACCCCGATGAAGACGGCGGCGCCCCCGATGGTGAAGTACAGGAACTTCGCGGCACTCTTGCCGTCGCCCCGCTCGGCGGCCTGGTGCGCGAGCACCGCCGTGAGGCTCGAGGTAAGCAGCACGAAGGTGTTGAAGGCGCCGATGTGGGTGTTCGTGACCGCGGCGGCGTCGGCCCATTCCGGGTGCCCGAGGCGGAACATCACGTAGGACGCCAGCAGGCCGCCGAAGATGACCACTTCGGAGGCGAGGACCCACCAGACGGCAAGCTTGCCGGTTTCGGTGCCGGTGGCGGCGCGGGTCGTCGCGATCGGCCTCATCGGCCCTGCTCTCCGGCGTCCGGGTCGACGACCTGCAGCGGTGCACCGTCCGGTTCGTTCTGCGGCCAGTAGTCTTCTTCGCGGTCCGGCACGCTGTACTCGTATGGCCCTCTGTAGACGACCGGCATGCGGTCGGGGCGCCAGTTGCCGTGGGGCGGCGGCGATTCGGTGGTCCACTCCAGCGAGTTGGCCTTCCACGGGTTCTTCGGCGCCTTCGGACCGGAACGCCAGCTCTTCCAGCAGTTGTAGAAGAAGATGAGCTGGGCGGCGAGCATGATCAGCAGCGAGATCGTCGCGAAGATCCGGACGCTCTGGAAGCCGTCACCCGCCAGTTCGGAGAAGCTCGAGTAGTTGGAGATCCTGCGGTGCTGCCCGCCCATCCCGAGCACGAAGAGCGGGATGAAGATCATGTTGAAGGGGATGATCGTGAGCCAGAAGTGCCACTTGCCGAGCCGATCGTCCATCATCTTCCCGAACATCTTGGGGAACCAGTAGGTGAAGGCCGCATAGGTCCCTATGATGGCGATCGGGAAGAAGGTGTAGTGGAAGTGCGCGAGCACGAAGTAGGTGTCGTGGAAGTAGATGTCCGCACCGGCCGCGCCCAGGAAGATCCCGGTGACGCCCCCGATCAGGAACTCGGCCACGAAGGCGAGCGCCCAGAGCATCGGCGTGGTCAGGCGTATCGATCCCCCGTACAGCGTGGCAATGTAGACGAAGCACAGCTCCGCGATCGGGACCGAGATCAGCAGGGTGGTGATGGTGAAGATGTTCGCCATGCGCGGGTCGATCCCCGCGATGAACTGGTGGTGCGCCCACACGAAGAAGCTCAGCACCCCCGTAGCCACGACCGTGAAGATCACGATCCGGTATCCGAAGACCTTCTTGCGCGCGAAGGTCGTGATGATCTCGATCACGACGCCCATCGCCGGCAGCAGCACGACGTAGACCTCGGGGTGCCCGAAGAACCAGAAGAGGTGCTGCCAGAGGATGGGGTCGCCCCCGGTCGCCGGATTGTAGAAGCCGGTGCCGATCGTCTGATCGAAGACCAGCATGATCGCGCCGGCCAGCAGCGGACCCACCGACAGCATGAAGAGGATGCTCGCGACCACGATCATCCACACCACAAGGGGGACGTCGAATGCGCGCATTCCGGGTGCGCGGGAGTTCATCAGCGTGGTGATGAAGTTGATCCCGCCCAGCAGGAATGCGACGAACTCCAGCCCGACCCCGATTACCCATAGCGTACTGCCAAGAGGTGTGAGGTTGTAGGTTGCGTCCGCCGACAGCGGGGGATAGGCCGTCCATGCACCCGCAAAGCCGCCCCCCTCCACGAACAGCGACGCCAGAATGACGATCGTGCTGACGAAGAACACCTGGAAGGAAAGCCGGTTGATCTTGGGGAAGACCATGTCGTCCGCGCCGACCATGAGCGGGATCAGGTAGTTCCCGAAGGCGGCCAGCAGCACGGGCATGGCCACCCAGAAGATCATGATCGTGCCGTGATTGGTGACGAGGGAGTTGTATTCTCCCATCGAAACCACGCCCCCCCAGCCGGGCACGCTGATATCCGGGAAGGCCAGCTGCATCCGGAAGACGTACGCCATGAACCCGCCCACCAGGGCCATGAACATTCCCGTGAACATGTACTGCATGGCGATGACCTTGTGGTCGGTGGACCACAGGTACTTCAGCCAGCCCTGGGGACCATGGTGGGCATGGTCGTCGTGGGCGTGTCCGTGTGTCAGATCGACCGCTGGCTCAACCATTCTACCGGTCCTCCATCCCCGCCGGGGCGGGCGCCGCCGCCGATCCCTCCACGGCGGCCTCGGCCACTTCCGTAACGGGCGTGTTCTCGGCCACCCACGCCGCATGCGTCTCCGCGTCCTCCACCATCACTTGCGCGGCCATCACGCTGTGCCCGAACCCGCAGATCTCCGCGCATTGGACATCGAATTCGCCGATCTCGGTCGGCTGGAACCATCCGGTGATGCTGCGGCCCGGAATCGCGTCCTGCTTGATCCGCCACACCGGCACCGAAAAACTGTGCAGGACGTCGGTCGCCTGCAGTTCGAAGTGGTAGACCTTGTTGTTCTCGACGTGCAGCTCGTCGACCGTGAAGATGTCGTCGGCGGTGTCGAGCTCGCAGTCGGCCCCGGCGTGCTGGAAGGTCCACGCCCACTGCTGGCCGATCACGCGCACATGGCAGTCGGGGTTCTCCGGCAGGTCCATCTTGATCTTGTACCAGACGTTGAACGAGACCACGATGATCAGCACGTCGAAGCCGAGCACCAGCAGGTGCGGCACCGTGATCCAGCGCTTGTGCTTCTTGTTCTTGCCGTCGATGTAGTCTGCACGGCGCCCGGGCTGCGCCCTGAACTTGAGGATGAACCAGAAGAACACGCCTTCGGCGACGAGGAACCAGAACCCAACCACCAGCAGCACCAGCCAGATGAGCCCATCGATGTCGGCCGCGTACGACGACGCCACCTCGATGAGCGGATCGAAGCCCTCGAATCGGAAGAACTCGAAGAAGCTGTTCATAGTTTCAGCCACATGGTCCAGACGACCGCGATGCCGATGAAGAGAACAGTGATGATCAGCGTGTTCTTCATCGTCCTCTTCGCGAAGATGATCGCGTCATTGGCGTCGTCGGGCGGTGCGGGCGGAATCGCCGCGGCCAGCTCCGCGTGGGTCGGTGTGTCCGGGGTCGGGTTCTCTGCCATATCGGTTCAGCGGCTCAGTATGTAGACGTAGGCTGCGACTGCGAGCACCTGCTCGTCGGTGATCGTCGATCCGCCCCGTTCCGGCATGGGCCCGGGGGCCTCGATCGGCACGGGCACGCCATCCATGATCACATCCACGATCGCCTCGTAGTTGCCGTCGATGTGCAGCCACACGGCGTCGGTGAGGTCGGGGGCAAGTCCGCCGCCCACGCCCTGGCGCAGGTGGCAGCTCGCGCAGAGCCCGGCCCCGTGGAAGAGGTCCTGTCCCTCCTGGGCCATCGCCACGGTGACGCCTTCGGGCAGGATCGAGGGGTCGACCTCGAGCGGTGGGAGCGGTTCCGGCGGCGGGCCGGGGATGCGGCGGGGGAGACGCTGCAAGGTCATGACGTACGCGGTCACGTTGGCGATCCTCTCGTCGGACATGCCGAGCACCGGGTTGCGCATGATGGCGCCGGCATTGTCTCCCGGGAGCGCGCCCCGCACCCCGTCACGGTACTTCCTCAGCGCGGACTGGATGTACCAGTCGTTGAGATGCAGCAGGGATGGTGCGTTCAGCTCCGGGGTGGCCGCGTCGACACCACGCCCGTCGATCCCGTGGCAGTTCGAGCAGAGAGCCTCGTACTCCGCCTCGCCCGCCTCGATGTCTCCGTCCAGCGTCGCGGGCGGGTCGACGATCGGCAGGCTCACCACGTAGTCGACGATCAGACTCAGGTCTTCAACTTCCTTGAACGCCCGGGTCATGGGACCCATCCGCAGCCCTTCCGCGTCCTGGTAGTGGTACCCGCGGGTTCGATCCCGGAAGCGGTTGAGCTGCGACGTGAGGTACCAGTCGGTCGCGCCGGCGATGGCGGGCGCGCCAAGCGTCTCGTCGCCGGCGCCGTCGTCGCCGTGGCAAGGTGCGCACGTGTCGAAGAGCGCCTTGCCGCGTGCCACTCCGGGGGCGGCCTGGCAGGCCCCGGCGGCCACGAGGAGGACGGCGCAGCCGGCCACCCGGAGAAGAACTGTGGAACGCCGTGTCATGAACCGCGTCATGGTCCTGGTTGCGAGGTCGTAGCCCCCGTGGGGCGGTGCAGGTTGGAGGTTAATAAGATCGCCATTCCGGCGCGCGGATTCTAGTATCGCGCCCCATCCATCGCAACTGCCGGGATCGCGCCCGGCTCAGTAGACGTCCAGGTCGGCCGCCGAAACCACCCGCCCCGTGTACCCCGCTTCGCGGATCTCGCGCAGGAGATCCTCGTCGGTGGCGCCCCAGTAGAGCTGGTGGTACAGGACCAGCAGTCCCGGCCGCGCCCGCCCGGCGATCTCGGCCAGCTCGGCCGTCGACGTGTGGGAGTCGGCGTGGTAGCGCTGCCACTCGGGCGGGCGGGTGAGAAACGCTTCGGTCGAGTAGACCTCGTGGACCAGGATGTCGCAGCCGCCGCACGCCTCCACGAGCGACTCGCTCGGCCGCGCGTCCCCCGAGATTACGATCGACGTGCCGCCCGCGTCGAAGCGGTAGCCGAGCGGGTGTGGCCACGATCCGTGCAGCACCGGGATCGCGGTCACGCGCACGTTGCCGTCCTCATAGACGAGGCCGCCCGTCGTCTCGGAGACGACCGCGCGATAGGCTTCCGGGTTGGCCTCGCGCGGCTCCAGGCCCGAGAGGCGGATGTGGATATCCTCCTGCCACGCCGCCTCGATGTGGCCCGTCATCTCGGCGGTGCCCGGTGGCCCGAAGATCCGGATCGGGTCCGGGCGGTCCAGCACCCAGGGGGACAGGATCACGTCCGGGAGCCCGACCGTGTGGTCGGAGTGGAGGTGGGTCAGGAAGAGGATGTCCAGCCGGCTGGCGTCCAGTGCGTCGATTCCGTGCGTCGCGGCCGCGGCGGCCGCGCGGCGAACGATGCCGGGTCCGGCGTCCACCAGGTAGGCCTGCCCGCCCGCGACGACTGCCACCGCCGGGCCGGACCGAGCGGGATCGGCGTTGGGGGTGCCGGTGCCGAGGATGACCAGCCGTGCGCCCTGGTCCGGGGCGGGCGGGACGGTCTGTTGCGCGACCGCAACGGGCGCGAGCGCCGCCGCAAGGAGCAATGCCATGAGTGTCCGGAGGCACCTATTCATTCAGGCTCCCTCTCTTTCCATATATATTTCTGTGTTCTTCGATCGATCCCGCGTGGTCCGCAGACGCGGATAGTATGGTAAACATGACACTTAGTAAAGCCGCCTTTACATTTTCGCTTATCGCGACCTCCGCCGGATGCGCCACGTACCGGGAGGTGGCCGTCGACGAACTGCCGGCCCAGCAACCGGTCCGTCTACAGCTTACAGCCGAGGAGCTGGTCAAGCACCTCGGCTTCATCGGGGGCGACCGGCGCCACTTGAACGGCCGGTTCGTGGAGGTGCGGAGCGACACCGCGGTGTTTGTCCTGACGACCCCCATTGCCCACCAGCAGGTCGCCATCCCGCTGGACGCGATTGTCGTGGCCGAGCGCAAGGATCCGGATCATGTCCGGAGCATCCTGCTCTCGTCGGCCGTGGTGGGGACGGTCGCGACGCTGGCCTATCTGGGGTTCGAGGGGAACCAGAACACCGATCCCGACGGTCCCGGTCCCGTCATCGACGCCTTCCGTCCGACCTTCCGGCTTGTGCTGCCGATCGGGCGGTAGGGGCGGCGGCGGAGTGCCAGGAGTGCGTGTGGCGAAAAAGGACCCGGGCCACCTGCGGGCCGCCACTTGCGGTATTCGGCACTTTGCTGAATGCTTATTCGCCGGGAAACGGAACGCGTTCCCGTGACTTCTAATTCACCTGGAGGCAAAATGTCACCAACCAACTTTAGCCGGGCGGCCGGGCGGGCCGCCCTCCCCTCGCTCTTCGCCGCCCTGCTGGTGGCTGCGGTCCCGGTGCTCTCGCAAGCACAGACGGGCACGGTTACCGGCGTGGTGCGGAGCGCAACCAACCAGCAGCCCCTTGCGGGCGCGCAAGTTGCCATTCCGGCCCTGGATGCCGGGAGACTCGCCAACAACGTGGGCCGCTACGTCCTTCCAAACATTCCGGTCGGTACGCACACGATGGAGGTGACCTACCTCGGCTACTCCACAGCGACCGCCGAAATCACCGTCACGGAGGGCGGCGCCACGGTCCAGAACTTCGAGATGCGTTCCGAGGCGCTCAGCCTCGAGGGCATCGTCGTCACGGGCACTGCCGGAGCCGCTCGCCGGCGCGAGATCGGCAACTCGGTCAGCCAGATCAACGAGGAGGCGTTCCAGGACGCACCCGTGACCAGCGTGGCCGATATCCTCCAGGGGCGGGCTCTGGGCGCAACCGTGCTCACCAACGGCGGCCAGGTGGCCGCGGGATCCACGATCAAGCTGCGTGGGAACAACTCGGTGGCCTTCAGCAATTCGCCGCTCGTCTACGTCGACGGTGTCCGCATCCGCGAGCGCGGGCTGGTGCACGCCCAGGAGGCGAACCAGCAGATGAACCCCTTCGACGACATCAACCCGGCGGATATCGCGAGGATCGAGACGATCAAGGGGGCCGCCGCGACAACCCTCTACGGAACCGAGGCGGCTGGCGGGGTGATTCAGATCTTCACCAAGCGTGGCGTTGCGGGCGCTCCCGCGTGGTCGCTCACCGTCGACCAGGGACTCAACACTCTGGGGCACATCGGTCCGTCGCCGGACGTGAATCCGACCGGTCTCGGGATGAACAACTGCAACTTCACGGGTGACGACAACTTCCCCGGCGGCGACCCCATGTTCCCGGCGGACCCGAGCTGCCCGGAAGGGGGCGACTGGCTCAAGAACGGCACGCTGCAGAGCTACAACCTGTCGGTTCGCGGCGGCGCGCAGCAGATGAACTACTTCATGTCCGCCAAGTGGGGGTCCGAAGAGGGCGTCTTCGACACCGGCGTGGACGAGAACGGCGTCGCGCGGCCCACGCAGGGGCTGGAGACCTGGAACCTGCGCGGCAACTTCGCCTACACGCCCGCCGAGGGCATGGACGTGCGGTTCAACAGCTTCTACTCGCACCGTGACGTCACCTGGGTTCCGGACGGCAACAACGCCGAGGGACTCCTGCTGAACGTATTCCGCGGCGGCAGCGACTACACCAACGACGAGGACGGTAAGCTCCTCGACATGGGCGTGAACAACATCAGCGACCACTTCACCACCGGGGTGAACTGGACATGGACGCCGATGGCGGGCATGGAACACCGGATCAACACCGGGATCGACTGGGTGCGCGACACCTACTTCGAGGAGCGTCCCTGGGGCTACTTCTATGTTCAGGGCGGAAACCGGGAGACGGTGGAGCGGACCCGCCGCAACCTGACGCTGGACTACGCCGGGAGCTACAGCAACGAGATCTTCGGCGTCTCGTCGACATTCTCGCTCGGTGGACAGCTCTACAACGACTTCTCGACCGGAACTTCGGGATTCGGCGAGGACTTCGCCGGCCCCGGGGCCAAGCTGCTCCAGTCCGGCGCGATCACGTCGGCCTCCGAGGCCAACAGCACCGTCACCAGCGGCGGGTTCTTCCTCCAGGAGGTCCTGGGGCTCTCGGACCGCTTCTTCGTGACGCTGGGTCTGAGAGTTGACGGTCACTCGACCTTCGGGCAGGACTTCGGGCTGGAGTCGTACCCGAAGGCTTCGTTCTCGTACGTCATTTCGGACGAGGACTTCTATCCGGAGGGCTTGGGTACGTTGAAGCTCAGGGGCGCGTTCGGCGAGTCGGGCAAGGCGCCCGGGCTGTTCGACGCCGCACGGACCTGGTCGTCGGTCGCCGGCGACAACGGCAGGCCGGGCGTGACCCCCAACAACCTGGGGAACCCGAACCTGGGACCGGAGCGGACCCGGGAGTGGGAGGTGGGCTTCGAGGGCACGACCTGGAACGACCGGATCAGCTTCGAGTACCAGTACTTCGACCAGAACACCTTCGACGCTCTGATCTTCGTCACGCAGCTGCCGTCGGGTGGCTTCGTCGGCAGCCAGCTGGAGAACGTGGGCCAGGTGACCAACTCCGGGCACGAGGCCTTCGTCAACTTCAACGTGCTGTCGCGCAGCGACGTGATCTGGGACGCCAACGTCCGGTTCTCGAGCAACGCGTCGCGCGTGGTCGACCTCGGCGGTCTGACCAGCATCAACGTGGGGTGGCGCAACTACGTACGGGCACCGATCGAGTGCACCGCCGATCTGGCGAATCAGACCGACTTCGACGGGAACGGATTCATCGGCAAGGGCTGCACGCCCGGAGAGCTGGTGCACTTTCCTCTCCCGTCCTTCTGTCACGACCGCGTGCAGAATCCGGACGAGATCGGCGCACCCGACTACGCGGAGCAGTGCCTTGGGCCGACAACCCCGCCGATGACCTACGGAATCGGGACCAGCGCGACCTTCTTCCAGCGCTTCACCGTCGACGTGCTGGGCGAGGGGATGGCGGGGCACTGGCTGTCGTCGGGCACCGCGTATCAGAACACGCGCCGCCGGGTCTGGCCGCTCTGCCGCGAGACCGTCGACAAGATCGACAATCAGGGGATGCAGGATCAGCTCACGGCCGGCGAGAGAGCGCTGTGCGACCGGTCGGTGGTGCGCTACGGCATGTGGACGCAGCCCGCGGACTTCTTCAAGATCCGCTCCGCGTCCCTCAGCTACCGGGTGCCGGACCAGTGGTTGCCCGGCAACATCCGGGGCGCCACCGTGCGGATGCAGGGCAGGAATCTCCTGACCTTCACCGACTTCGAGGGCGTCGACCCGGAGGCGTTCGAGGATGGCTCCGCCGAGGTGCTCTTCCGGCAGGAGTACTACAACCTGCCACCGGCGCGGAGCCTGCTGCTTTCCGTCAAGGTCGACTTCTAGGAATCGGGAGAAACGATAATCATGAAAACGAGAATCACCCCGGGACTTGTCCTGGGCGCCGTCCTGGCCACGACGCTGGCCGGATGTGGCGACGAGAGCATCTTTGACGTCAAGAACCCGGGACAGATCCTGGACGACGACCTCAACACCGCTGCGGGCGTCCGGTCGCTGGTGACGGGGATGTCCGCGGACTTTTCGGTCGGCTACGACAACCTTTCCTTCACGACCGCGATTCTCTCGGACGAGATCGTCGGATCGGGCAGCTACTTTTCAACCGGCCGGTATCGCCGGGGGCTCTTCGACTCCGAAGACTCCAACGGGTTCTGGAATTCGGTTCAGCGCGCGCGCTGGGTCGCGGAGGGTGGACTGATCCGGATGCAGGGGATCGAAGGCTACCAGTTCGAAGGCAACGCCGAGACCGCCAGGGCCTATCTCTTTGCCGGGCTTGCGAACCGCTGGTTCGGGGAGAACTTCTGCGAGACGGTCTTCAGCCAGCCCTACAGCGACGAGAATCCGGGGCCCGGAGGCGAAACGGATCCGGGAACCGCGATGCCGCGTGACGCCGCTTTCCAACGCGCGATTCCGCTGCTGGAACGCGCCATACAACACGGCAATTCGGCCGGGACGCCCGATGTCGCGACGGCCGCCGAGGGTGCACTGGCACAGATCTACCTGGGGCTGGGCGACATGAGCAACGCGGTCGCGCACGCCGCCAGGGTGCCGACGGACTTCGTATTCGCGGCGGCGTACTCTTCGAATTCGCCGCGCGAGACCAGCCAGATCTGGAACGAAACCCACGGTCGCCACGAGATCTCGGCGTGGATGACGCTGGCCGGTACCGTGGGCGAGGGTGATCCGCGCACGCCATGGACGGACTGCTCCGATCCGGCGGCCGGGTGCCCGAGCGGCAACGGGGCCGACGGCACGACGACGCACTATCGTCAGGAGAAGTATTCAACGCGCGACGACGACATTCCCCTGGTGAAGGGGACCGAAATGCGCCTGATCGAGGCGGAAGCCGCGCTTGTGGCCGGCGACCTTGCCGGCGCCATGGCCAAGATCAACGCGGTGCGCGCGCACTTCGAGCTCGACGCACTGGAATCCGACGGCACGATCGGCTCGATCACCGGCGGAGACGGCGGCGGGGCCAACCCCACCTCGATGTCCGGCTGGGACATCCTCGACCGGGAACGGCACCTCACGCTGTGGCTGGAGGGTCGGCGTCTCTGGGATCTTCACCGGTGGGATCACCCGCACCTCGACGGGGGAGGCGTGGTGTACAAGGCGACGGTGGCCCGCAGGGCCTCGTGCCTCCCGATCTCGCTGGACGAGTGCCAGGTGAACGAGGCTGTCGCCGGTAAGTGCTTCAGCTTGTAGCACTCAAGGCCTGGCCATGACCGGAACCGCCCCCTGGAGCGATCGCGCTGGGGGGCGGTTTCGCGTTCTGGCGGTGGCATTGCCGGCGATCGCGGCGGGCTCGCCCGCCCTGGCCGCCGCGCAGATCAAGGTGGAGGGCGAGGTTCTCGACGCGGCCACCCAGCTGCCCGTTCCGGGCGTGATCCTGCACCTTCCCGACCTGAGGAAGGGGACGATCACCGATGAATTCGGGTACTTCGTCCTCGACTCGCTGCCTGCGGGCGAAGTGGTGGTGGCCACGCACCACCCCGGCTACACCGCGCTCCACGAGAAGGTGCCGGTTGTCGCGGGGGAGACCTGGGTCCTGCGGCTAACGCCCAGCCCGGTGGCGCTTCCGGGGGTGGAGGTGCGGGGCCGGCGCAGCGAGGAACTGGAGGCGCGCCGGACCGGACGCCGCTCCGACTTCATCGGTCAGGCGGCGGTGGCCGAAGCGGGCGAACGCACCAACAAGCTGCTGGAGGTGATCCGCAGCAAGGCGCCGCCACGCCTGCAGATCCGCCAGCAGGGGGGAATGGGCGGCGTGACCTTCTGCATCCAGTCCTCCCGGCGGCGTCCGTCCGTCCAGGAGATTAGGGAGCTGGGAACCGGATGTTATCCCGTGCTCCTGGTTTTGGACGGAGTCGTGATCTATTCGCCGCCGGAGGTTGCGGAAGCCGCGTCGCTGCTCTCGCCGAGTCTCCCGTCCGACGTGGCCGCGCTTCTCCTCAACCAGAACCCCGACGAGATCGCCAGCATCAAGGTGCTCACGCCGGCTGACGGGTTCTTCCGCTACGGTTCCCCGGGCCGCCTGGGCGCGGTCGAGATCAGGACAAAGCATCCGGGCCGGCCGAAAGGGCCGATCACGGGCCGGGGCGCCTCGCGGTCCTGAACCCGCGCATGCGTCCGCTACTGATTCCATGCGTCATCGCCGTGGCCCTCGCGGCGTTCCTCCTGGATTCCGGCGTGCGAGGAGCCCCGGGCGCCTTCTGGTCGTTCGTCGCGGCTGCGGCGGGGATCCTCGTCTGGACCGGGTGGCTGTACGCCTCGCGCCGGGAGCGCGGCGAGGAACTGCGGCTGGAGGTGGTCATCCGCACGCCCCACTGGATGCAGACCCTGGCGCAGGGGGCGCTCCTGGTCTGGTGGGGAACATTCGTCGACATGGTGCAGCTGTGGGCGCCGATGATCCTCGCGCAACTGCTGCTGGCGGTCGCGGTCGAGGGGCTCTTCGCGTGGACCCGACGGGGCCGCTACGCGATCGGTCTCGGTGTGGTGCCGGTGATCTTCAGCGTGAACCTCTTCCTGTGGTTCACCGGTCCCTGGTTCTTCTTCCAGTTCGCGATGGTGGTGCTCGTCTACGCGGGCAAGGAGTTCATCCGCTGGCAGCTGGACGGTCGCTCGCGGCACATCTTCAACCCCTCGGCGCTGGCGCTCTCGGTTGCGTCGGTGGCGCTGATCGTGACCGGCTCGACCGAGATCACGCTTGGGATCGAGATCGCGCAGAGCCAGTTCATCCCGCCGCAGATGTTCCTGGTGATCTTCCTGGCGGCGATCCCCGCGCAGCTTCTCTTCGGCGTCGCGATGATGACGCTCCCCGCCGTGCTGACAATCCTGGGCTTCGGCCTCATCTACCAGTCGGCCACCGGCATCTACTTCTTCTACGACGCCTACATCCCGGTGCCGGTCTTCCTGGGGCTGCACCTCCTCTTCACCGATCCGGCGACCTCACCGCGCTCGGACGGGGGCCGCATCATGTTCGGCCTGATCTACGGCACCGGGGTGGTCGCGAGCGCCGCCATGCTCGACGCGGTCGGTGCGCCCAACTTCTACGACAAGCTGCTGCCGGTCCCGATCCTGAACATCCTGGCGCCGCGGCTGGACCGCGCGGCGAATTACCTGGGCGACAGGGTGCCGGCGCTGATCGGCATGCTGCAGAACCCGGGCGGCGCGCGGCGGCGCGTCGCAACCGTGGCGGTCTGGGCCACCACGTTCACCGCGATGAGCTTCGCGGGCGGGATCGGCGACAATCACCCCGGGCAGTACTATCCCTTCTGGCGCGGCGCCTGCGAGGCGGGCAACGACCGCGCGTGCAACTACTCCGGCGTCATGCTGCAGAACTTCTGCGACCTCGGTTCCGGGTGGGCCTGCAACGAATTCGGCGTGCTCCTTGTGGCGCTGGACCGCGACTTCGTGGGCGCGGCCGGCGAATTCGAGCGCTCCTGCCGGCGGAACTACGGTCCCGGCTGCGCGAACTTGCAGGGGCTCGCCAGCGGCGACGAGCGCCTGGCGCAGGGCGCCGACGCATTCGAACGCGGCGCTCCCCCGCAGCAGGAGTTGCCGATCCTGGTGCGGGGGAGCAAGGGCCCGGTCAGGGAACGCGACGCGGATGCGCTGCGTGCCCTGGCGTGCGAGCGGGGGTGGGTCGAGCTGGGCTGCTGATCACCCCCTGGGCTGTTCTCCCAGCAGCTCCACGATGTCCACATCCCACTGGTCGTCGCCGAGCAGGTGCTTCACGAAGTACTCCGCCCGGAGCCAGAACCAGTAGTTGCTCATGTTCCCGAAGCCGTGGCGCTGGCCGGGGAAGATGAAGAAGTCGAAGCGCTTGTTGGCGCGGATCAGCGCCTCGGCCATGCGGAAGGTGCCGGCGTGGTGGACGTTGTTGTCGATGTCGCCGGTGGTCAGGAGCAGGTGTCCCTTCAGGTTCGCCGCCAGGTCCGAGTTCCGGTCGATGTCGTACTCGAAGCTGGTCACCACGCCCGCGGTGTCCTTCACCTCCTTGACCCCGTCGTGCTTCTCCGACCAGTTGGCGTTGTAGACGTCGTTGTTGTGGTTCCCGGCCGACGAGACCGCCACATGGAAGAACTCCGGGTAGACCAGCATGGCGGCGGTGGACATGAATCCACCCCCCGAGTGCCCGTAGATGCCCACGCGGTTGATGTCGATGAAGGCGTGCCGGTCGGCGAGCTGCTCGATGCCGGCCTTCTTGTCGGCGAGCCCGTAGTCGCGGAGGTTGCCGTACCCGTAGTTGTGGTACCACTTCGAGCGGTCGGGGTGGCCGCCCCGGTTGCCGATCGTGATGACGATGAAGCCGAACTGCGCGAGCGCCTGCTCGGTGGAGTTGAGCGAGAAGGACTTCGAGACGGACTCGGTCTGGGGCCCGGGGTAGACGTAGGCGATGATCGGGTACTTCCTGGCCGGATCGAAGTCGTAGGGCTTGTACATGACGCCGTAGATGTCGGTAACCCCGTCGGCGGACTTCACGGAGTATACCTCCGGGAACTCGTAGCCGGCGTCCTCGAGCGCGGACATGTCGGCGGTCTCCAGGTCCATGACCTTGCGGCCCGACGCGTCGAAGAGCGCCGACGCGGGCGTCGTATTCACTCGGGAAAAGTTGTCCACGAAGTAGAGCCCGCCGTCCGACGCGCTGCTCTGGTGATCGTAGTTGCCCGGGTTGAGCAGGGTCGTGCGGCTGCCGTCGAGCGCCACCCGGTACATGTGCATGTAGTAGGGGTCCTCGCCCTCCTCCCGCGCATTCCCGCGCACCAGCGCGTACCCGTCGTCCTCGTTCACCTCCATCAGCCCGTCCACATGCCAGGGTCCCTCGGTCAGGCGGTTGCGCACGGTGCCGTCCGGCGCGTAGCGGTACAGGTGCGCCCAGCCGTCCCGCTCGGACCACCAGATCAGGTCGCCGTTTTCCATGCGCGTCGGCGTCTGGTGCTCCACGTAGGTGTTGAGGCGCTCCTCGATCACGGCCGTCACCTCGCCGGTCGCGGGGTCCGCCCGCAACACGTCGACCCGGTGCTGATTCCGGCTGCGACGCCAGAAGTAGAGCTCGTTGCCCTGGTCGGAGAGCCACCTGGACTGCCGGATCGCATTCGGGTCGAATCCGCGCGGGAAGTTGAAGTCGCTGAAGATCCCCATGCGCTGGTCCTTCCACGGCTCGTCGTCGATCTGTTTCATTTCGCGCGCTTCCATGTCGAAAACGTGCAGCGCGACCTGCGTGACGTTCTCCTCACCGGGCATGTCGTAGCGGTAGCTCTCCAGCTCCGGGCGCGTGTTCCCCACGGCATGCACCACCCACAGCATGCCGACCTCCCGGCGGTCGCTCCGCGTCAGCGCGAAGTGACGGCTGTCGTGCGCCCAGGAGATGCCGGGTGACTGACGCTTCGTGTGCTCCTCCTCGGTCTCCTCGTCGGTCCGGCCCCGTCCCTGCGACCCCCAGCTGAAGTCCTTCTCGCCGTCGGTCGTGAGCTGGATTTCCTCAACTTCGACGGCCTCTTCCGCTTCCTCCGCTTCGTCGCCCGTCTTGCCGTGCCGCGCTTCGAGAATCCTCTCGTAGTCCTCGTAGCTCATCATCCACAGGTTGAACTCGCGGCTGAAGACCACCCAGCTCGTATCCGGCGAGATGCTGGCCCAGAACGGATGGGTCCGCGGCTCCTCGTAGTCCTCAAGTTCGCGCAGCGTCCGAGTCGCCACGTCGTACTCGAAGTGGTGGACCTTTCGGCGGGTCCTGGGCCTGGTCGGCCGCTGCCGTTCCTCCTCCTGGTCCTCTTCGACCTCTTCCTCATCCTCCTCGATCACCTCGTCCTGGGAAGACGTCACCTCGAACTGGATCGTGCCCTCGCTGATGAAGCGGATGTTGCGGATCGGCAGGTGCTGCGCGTCCCACGGGTCAAGCGTGATGCGCGTCAGTTCGGCCGCGATCCGGTCGTTGTCGAAGATCTCGGTCCGGGTCCCGCGCTCCGGGTCGACCAGGTAGTAGTGCGTGCCGCCCGAGTTCTCCCACTGGTACCAGAACTTCTGCGTATCGCCGACCCAGCGCGGCTGAACACGGGTCGAATGCAGGAGGTCGCCGATCTTGTATGGGGCGAAACGGGCGGCCAGGTCGTAGTTGGCCGATCCGGGGCCGCCTACCAGCATCGAGCCCTCTTCCTGGGCGGTGGCTATGGCGCTTCCGGATCCCCAGCCGACAAGGGCTGCCGTGGTGGCGAGCACGAGGAAGAGCGCCCGCGTGAAGAGGGAAGGCGTGTGGTGGTTCATTTCGGTCTCCGTGGAGTGGACATGAGAGGCACATCGGAGGGAGCGACCGCTTCGGGGACACCGACCAGGCCCGCGCCGTCCGGCTTTGCAACAGTCAAATGGGAGGGGCGACCGCGTCCGGTCAAGTGAGAGCGCGGCTATTGACCCGGGTCGGACTCGTCGGCCGGCAGGCGGAAGGCCTCGATCAGCTCGGGATCGGTCTCGGTTCCCAGGACGCGGCCCGCCATGTATTCGCCGATCTTCGGTCCGAACTTGAAGCCCTCGGCCGACCCGCCTCCGGCGAACCAGACGTTGTCGAAGTCGGGGTGATGGTCGAAGAAGAAGTTGCCGGAAGTCGAGATCTCGTAGTGGCAGGAACGGGTCTCGCTGATCGGAGCTTCCGCCAGCCCGGGGAAGCGCTGCGTGACGAACGCGCGAGGCCTCTCCAGCTCCTCCGGCTGCAGCCAGCGGCGGCTGGTGTCGGGATCGGTATCGGCCTCGCCCCCCCCGCGACCGCGCCCGCCGGTGCGCACCCGAAAGCCGCGGTTGTCCGGCCCGAGAGCGGGCCATCCCGTCACCCCCGGGAAGTTGTAGCTGGGCAGGTTCGGGAAGCTGTAGCGATTGTCGCCCGGGGGCGTCCGG
Organism: Gemmatimonadota bacterium; assembly: GCA_022823225.1. Taxonomy (GTDB): domain Bacteria; phylum Gemmatimonadota; class Gemmatimonadetes; order Longimicrobiales; family Gaopeijiaceae; genus Bin94. The sequence continues at coordinate 31,840 of JAJDXM010000007.1, read as the reverse complement.
AAATAGGCGACGTGGCCGATGGGAATGCGCACCTTGTCCCCCATCAGCTCCGGGAAGGCCTTCGGGAACCATGGACCCAGGGCGAAGACGCAGGTGCCCGCCGACAGCGACTCGGTGGGGTCGAGCTGGAGCGCGTCGAGCTGGCGGCCGCTCGCCGGACCCATCGCCGCCCGGGCGATCTTCACCTCGCCGCCCTCGTGCTGGAAGACCTGGGCGACGGACTCGATCGCGCGCCGGGCCCGCACGACGCCCGCGTCCTGCTCCCACAGCGCGACGGTGATGTCGGTCACGTCGATGACCGGCCAGCGCCGCCGGATCTCGTCGGCGTCGATCACCTCGTAGCGCACGCCCATTGCATCCCAGTTGATGCGCACGGCCTCCATGAAGTCGGTCCACTCGTCCCGCATGATCAGGTCGGAGGTGGTGAAGAACACGCGGGGAAGCAGCATGTCCTGCCAGCGCTCGTCCCATGCGAGCCACATCTCGATGGCCTGCCTGGCCCAGCGCACCCACAGCGGGCCGGTGCTCCGGCCACCGTATCCGGTGCGCACACCGCGCGTCTCGCCCCCGGAGGTCGCACGCGAATTGGCCGGGCCGTACTGGTCGATCAGCGTGACCTGGGCGCCGGACTGCTGGAGGTGCAGCGCGGTCCACGCGCCGAATGCGCCGGCTCCCACGACGGCGATGTCGGGGGCCTGCCGCGTGCGGACCCAGGGCGCGCGGGACTCGCGGGGGCGTGGTGCGGGCGTTGCCTCGGCTCCGGCGGCGCGGTGCCGGCCGCCGGCCACCAGGGCCGCCCCGACGCCCGTGGCGGCCGCCTTCACGAACCTGCGGCGATTCAACCCTTTTGCTTCCTCGGCCATGCGATGCTTCTCCAGGGAGTGTGCTCAGCCCCGCGAATCGGGATCGATCCGGATTTCCCGCATTGGGGAGTCCGCCGAAAGCTCCGAATCGCCGGCTTCGTGCCCGTTCATGCTCAGGATATAGGCGACCACATCCAGATACATCTGTGGCTCCAGTCCGCCGGGGTTGTCGTCGGGCATGGTGGAGCGGACGGTGCGATAGAAGGCGTACACCGTCCTGTGCCCCCAGTTCGACCGGAACAGCCTGCCTCGAAACTCGCTGTTGGTGTGACAGTCCGAGCAGGTCTCGTCGAAGATGGTCCTGCCGCGACCGGCCTGCGACTCGGTGAAGATGGCGCCGACAGCGTCCGGAACGGCCGCGGAGTCGGCGGCCTCGGTGGGCGGCTCCGCCGTCTCGGCGGGCACAACGGGTGTCGCCGCAACCGGGGCCGCGGGGGCCGGCTCGGGCGAGGCATCCGGTGAACCGCCGGCCGCGCAACCCGCAACGGCGGGAGGCAACATTACAAGAACGGAGATCGCGGCCGCTCCCCGCCCGTGAATGCGTGTCCGCGCCATGGCCCGGAACCACTCCTCTGCTGTAGTGTATCAACCCCGGTATCAGTCGCACCGGTTCCTGGACTCAATATAGAGGAATACGCTCCATGCACACCCGAGCACCAGATCGCGCACCCTTCCGTCCGACATCCACCGGCCCGGGGCAGCAGCGAAACCACGGCTCCCGAAGAACGAATCCCGTCCGCCCGCAACGGGCAGCGCGTCGCTGGAGATTGGGGATCGTCCTGGGCGTCGCGGGGATCGCCTCCGTGGCGGGGTGCGACCGCCGCCCCCTGTCCATGGGGGACGTCAACGCGATCGTGGTGACCGCCGCCCCGGATCTGTGGAACCCGATCGGTGAGCAGGTCCTCGACGCTCTCGAAGGTCTTGTCTTCACGGTTCGCGACGAGGCGGCGTTCCGGGTTTCCTACCAGGATCCGGCCGATGAGGTGTGGCTCCGGCTGCGGTTGCTGAAGCAGCAGTTGGTCATCGGGACGGCATCGGACCCGTGGGTCGCGGCAGCCGTGGACGCGAGCGAGGGGCCCGTGGAGGCGCCCACGATCGTTCAGGTGCCGGATCTGTGGTCGCGCGGGCAGTTGGTGACGGCGCTGGTCCTGCCCGATGGGATCGATGCCGATGCGGGGCGCGAGATCGTGCTGGGGTCGGTCGAGGAGCTTCGCGAAATCTTCGACGCGCAGTACCGCGAGTGGGTGGTCGCACGAATGTTCGTGACGGGCCCCGACGCCGAACTGGCCGAGACGCTTCGCGGTGAGCACGGCTTCAGCCTGCTGGTGCCGGAGGTCTACGAATACACGCTCAGCGACCCGGTGCACATCTTCCGCAACGACAATCCGAACCCGGCGGACCTGATCCGGCAGTTCTCGGTGAGCTGGCGGAGCGCCGTCCCGGAGGAAGTCACCGACGAGTATCTGCTCGACTGGCGCGCGCAGGTCGTGGCCGACCACTACGATTTCCCGCAGGTGGTCAACCGCGACCGCTGGATGGCCGACCCCGAGGAGGTTGGCGGCAGGCAGGCCTACACGGTTCGGGCGATCTGGGAGAACCCGCCCGGCGAGTTCCCGGCCGCCGGGCCGTTCATCACCCGGACCGTCACCTGCCCGCAACAGCAGCGCATCTACCTCATCGATGCGTGGCTCTATGCCCCCGGTGTCGACAAGTTCGAGTACATGATCCAGCTGGACGAGATCATGAACTCCTTCGAGTGCGGAGGGAACTGAGGAAGGTCCCCCGGCCCGGGCGGCGACAGCGGCCAGTCCAGTGTCGCCCGGGCGTCACCCCGAGGCCAGCCGTTCGCGGGCTACGGCGCGGCGGTGGAGCAGCACGGACACCCACGCGCAGACGATTGCGACAAGGGCCGCCGCGATCCGGTTGCCGGGCGCGAATGAGGCGACCCTGTCCAAAGACATCAACCCGAATCCCATCCCGAGACCGGTGCCGAGCCCCACGAACAGGATGTCCCGGGACCAAAGCTCGATCCAGCGCTGCCGCCAGGAAGACGACGATTCGGCCGAGTCTTCCCTACGCAGTGCGGCTACGATCTCGGCCACCTGTGATTCATGGAGCGAAGCCCGGCCGGCGCCAACCTCACGGATCATGGCCACAAGCCGCACGACCTCGGCCTCGTCCTCGCTGCCAGCCCGTTCCGCCAGGTGCCGTGCCCGGTCGGGTCCGCCCTTGAGAACCGCGTCGATAAGGCGGTCCACCACCTCCGGGTCGAGGTCGCGGCGCGCACCCGGTCGCCGAACCGTCATTCGTTTTTTCTCGTTCATCGCAGTCTCTCCGCGTCCGTGATCGCTCGCTTCAGGCTCTGCATCCGGCGCAGCTTGCGGATGGCCCGGTGGATGAGCGATCGTACCGAAACCTCCCTGATCCCCATGAGCGTTGCCACTTCGGACGTGCGCCGTCCCTCCAGAAGGCGCAGCACAACCGCCTGCTGCTCCCTTTTTGTCAGTCTCTCGAGCGCCGCATGGAGCGCATTGGCCCGCCGCCGCTCCCGAAGCCGGGCCGCGGGACCCGGGGCCACGTCGGGAATGTGCGCATAATCGCCCAGCCCCGCCCGCAACATGCCCGACGTGCTTCGCGACGACATCCGGCACACGTTGCGGGTGACCGCCATCGCCCATCCCACAAAGGAGCCCTTGCCCGAGAACCTGGATCGTTTCCGGTAGATCTGGACCCAGCTCTCCTGGAGCAACTCGTCCGCGTGATCGTCGTCCGAGGCGTAGGAGCGGATCACTCCCAGCATGCGGGGAGACACCTCGCGAACCAGCCGACGGAAAACGGCCGGATCGCCCTTTCGAAAGAGTTCGCGATCAAACACGCCGCGATTCCCGCGACTTTCGGTTGTCCAGCCAGAACGCCACCGCCCAGACCGCGATGATCAGGAGCGGCAAGAAAAGGTGCACCGCCAGCACCCCCGTAAACAACGCGGCGGCGGACACGCCTGGTCTCCCGGCAATCAGGTCGGCGATCGGAAGCGGACCCCAGCATGCGCCGGCGTAGATGCCGCCCACCCACCATCGGAAAGTGTCTCGCAGGGAGGTGACGAATCGGACGACAAGCGCCGGGTCATCCGGATCCAACTCCCAATGGCCGAGCACCCTGCAGCCGCACGATCCGAGGAGGGCCGCGACCAGGACGATCGCCGCCGTGGTGAACGGCAGTACGAGCTGCAGCAGGTATCTGCCGGCCTCGTCCGAATGCGCTGCCGAGACCTCCCCCGACGTCCTGCCCGCCGCGTCTCTGGCGGCTTCCAGGGCGCGATTGAGGTCGGCCGGGAAGAGGGCGTCCGAACCGGTCAGCGGGGCGAGGAGCGGGTCGGCCCAGGCCATCACCGCGTAGGCCGCTCCGGCCAGGAGAGCCACCCCGATCCAACGATTGCTGCGCGATGGGACGCCTTTTCCGCGCGCGAAAAGGCCGGAACGGCCGGTTGTGGCGGCGAATACCGCAACGGGGATGATCTGTCCGACGATGAACGGCAGCCTCGCGGCCAACTCGGGAAGCCGGTTCGGATTCGGGCGCAGCGCGACGTCGACGACCACGTACACGACATAGACCGCCAGCAGCACCAGGATCCAGAACCCGACGTGCCGAAGGATGCCGGGCGCTGATCTCATTGTTGGTGTGTTCTCGCTCATGAGCTTGCTCCTCCCTGCCGACAGGATGCGTGCCACCCCGCTTCCGTTGCGTTGAACCTGTCCTGCCCTTCCCTCGCACTCTACATTCGAAGGACCACCGGGCGGCGGCCGGTTCCTTCTGCCGGCCGGGGCTTCCAGCGTCGCCGATCGTCCCCCCTCTCCCCCTGCCCAGGCGCCATTGTCCTTCGTCCATCTCCACACCCACTCCGAATACTCGCTGCTCGACGGCGCGAATCGCCTCTCGGACCTCGTCCGCAAGGCGCAGGAGTTCGAAATGCCGGCGCTGGCCCTCACCGACCACGGATGCCTCTACGGTGCCTGGACCTTCCAGAAGGTGGCGCGCAAGGAGGGCATCAAGCCGATCATCGGCATGGAGGCGTACGTGGCCCCGGGGGACCGGCGCGAGCGTACGCGCTCGGGGCAGGGGGGCAAGGCGCACTACCACCTCGTCCTCCTGGCCCGGGACGCGGAGGGCTACCGCAACCTCATCAAACTGTCGTCCATCGGGTACACGGAGGGGTTCTACTATCGTCCGCGCCTGGACCGGGAGATGCTGGCGCGTCACTCGGAGGGGCTGATCGTGAGCTCGGCGTGCATGGCCGGCGAGCTCGCACGCCACCTGAACGCCGGCAACGACGACATGGCGCGCGAAGTGGCCGACTGGTACGCGAACGCCTTCCCCGACCGCTACTACCTCGAGGTTCAGGCGCACGGGACCCCGGGCCAGGCCGAAGTCAACGAGAAGATCTTCGCGCTGGCCGACGAAACGGGGCTGCCCGTCATCGCCACCAACGACGCGCACTTCCTGCAACACGACCACCACCCCGCCCACGACATTCTCGTCTGCATCGGCACGGCGAAGAACCACGACGACGAGGGCCGCCTCACCTACGACGACGGCCTCTACTTCAAGAACCACGAGGAGATGGCGGCGGCGTTCCCGGACCGCCCGGATGCGATCGAGAACACCCTCCGGATCGCGGACGAGGTCTCGCTTGCCCTCGAGAAGAAGTACCACCTGCCGAGCTTCCCGCTCCCGGACCCCTTCACCGACGACAACGACTACCTGGTGCACCTCGCGGAAACCGGCGCCAGGGAGCGGTACGCGGGGCGGGACGACAGCGGGGGCGCCGCGGCAGGGGCGACCGCCCTGGCCGGTGGAGCCAACTCGGCCGCCGACCCCGCCGCCGACCCCCTCCCGCCCGAAGTCCGCAAGCGCCTCGACTACGAACTCGAGGTCATCGTCAAGACGGGCTACGCGGGGTACTTCCTGATCACCTGGGATTTCATCCGCTGGGCCCGCGAGAACGGCATTCCGGTGGGTCCGGGCCGGGGGTCCGCGGCCGGGTCGCTCGTCTCGTACGCGCTCCGGGTCACCGATCTGGACCCGATCGCCTACGGCCTGCTCTTCGAGCGCTTTCTCAACCCCGAGCGCATCTCGATGCCGGACATCGACATCGATTTCTGCTACGAGCGCCGGGGCGAAGTGATCGAGTATGTGCGCGGCAAGTACGGGCGGGACGCCGTTGGCCAGATCGTGACCTTCGGTACGATGAAGAGCCGCGCCGTGATCCGCGACGTGGGCCGCGTGCTTGGCTTCGAGGTGGGTGAAACGGACCGAATTGCAAAGATGATCCCCAATCAGCCGATGCAGAGCTACACGGTCGCGCAGGCGGTGGAGCGGATTCAGGACGTGAAGGCGCTCTACGCCTCGGACGAGCGGCACAAGCAGCTCTTCGACTACTCGATGACCCTGGAAGGGCTGTCCCGGCACGCGTCGGTGCACGCGGCCGGGGTGGTGATCGCGCCGGGACCGCTGCACGACTACGTGCCGATCTGCACGCAGGGCAAGGGCGCGAGGAACGGCGGCGCGGCGGGCGGCCAGGGCAGCCGCGACGACCGGCCCGACATCGTCACGCAGTACGACATGAACTGCCTCGAGGACGCCGGGATGCTCAAGATGGACTTCCTGGGCCTCAAGACGCTCACGGTCATCCACGACGCCGTGCAGGCGGTAAGGGATCGTCTCGGGGAGTTCCGCCACCCGGTTGGCGGGACGGTGTTCGACTCGCCTGCCATGGACGACGTTCCCCTCGACGACCCCGAGGTCTATCGGATGCTGGCTGCCGGGGGGACCTCGGGCGTCTTCCAGTTCGAGTCGAACCTGGCGCTGGACAAGCTGCGGGCCATGCGCTGCGACCGCTTCGACGACCTGGTCGCTACGAACGCCCTCATCCGCCCCGGCCCCCTCGATTCCGGCATGACCGACGAGTACATCAAGCGCAAGCTCGGGCACAAGCCGGTGTCGTATCCTGCCCCGAACCTCGAGCACATCCTCGAGCCGACCTACGGCATCATCGTCTATCAGGAGCAGGTGATGCTCATCGCCAGCGACCTGGCGGGCTATTCGCTCGGCGAAGCCGACGTGCTGCGCAAAGCGATGGGCAAGAAGGACGCGAAGCTGATCCGCGAGGAGCTGGGGCGCTTCCAGGAGAGGCTGACGGAACTCGGGCTCCACCGAAACACCGCCGTGGAACTCGCCAAGCAGATCGAGACCTTCGGCCGCTACGGCTTCAACAAGTCGCACTCGGCGGCCTACTCGCTCCTTTCGTACAAGACGGCGTGGCTCAAGCGCTACTACCCCGCCGAGTTCATGGCCGCGCTCCTCTCGTCGGTGCTCGACAAGACCGACGACGTGGTCAAGTACATCGGCGAGTGCCGCGGTCTGGGCCGCTACCACCCTGAGCTCGACGACGGCCTGGTCGTGCTGCCCCCCGACGTCAACGAGAGCGGGTGGAAGTTCACCGCCGTCGGCGCCTCCACGATTCGCTTCGGGTTGGGCGCGGTCCGGGGCGTGGGCTCTGCCGCCGTGCAGTCGGTGCTGGCCGCGCGCGCGGAGGGAGGGCCGTTCAGCAGCCTCTTCAACTTTCTGGAACGGATCGACACGCGGGCGCTGAACAAGAGGGCGTGCGAAGCGCTGATCGCGTCGGGGGCGCTGGACTCGTTCGGGCACCGGGCGCAGATGGCGGCCGGACTGGGCGAAGCGTACGGCGAGGCGGTGGCGCGCATGCAGGAGGCGGAGCTGGGACAGGAGTCGCTTTTCGGCGGCGCGGGAGTGGAGCGGCCCAAACCCGAGCTCCCTACAGTGCCGGAGTGGGCCGACCGCAAGCGGCTGACCCGCGAGAAGGAGGCGCTGGGATTCTTCATATCGGGCCACCCCCTCGACCGCTATCGCGAAATCGCCGGGGTCTTCGATCCGGTGGGTTCCGACGCGCTCAAGGCCCGCGCGGGCGACGTTGTCGAAATGGCGTGCGTGGTCACCGCCGTGGCCCGCCAGGTTTCGCGGCGCGACGGCTCCGAGTGGGCGAAGATCGCCATCGAGGGCTTCCAGGGCACGGCCACGGTGCTCGCCTTCAAGGATGTCTGGCAGTCGAGCAAGGAGACGCTGCACACCGACGCGGTGGTGCTGCTGCGCGGCAAGGTCAGCGACCGCGACCGGGACGAGGAGGACCCCCCAGTCTTCCTTGACTCGGCCGAGCCTCTGAAGGGGGTCCCGGGCAGCGGCCGCATCGCGGTGAGAATCACGCTGGACGGCCGCGGCGACCTTCCCGGGGAGGCCTTCGGGAAGGCGCGCGCGGTGATGGTCGAGCGGGGCGGCGGGGCGCCGGTAGAGGTGGTCGTCGGGGACGCGAACGGGGTGGCCACGCCGCGGCTCCGATCCCGCACGCTCAAGGTGCTCCCGGACCGCACGACCATCCGCGCGCTTGAGGACGTCTTCGGGAAGGGGAGGGTGGGGCTGGTGAAGGTGTGAAGGGCGAACGACGGAGGCCCGTATCGGGTAGACACTCGATGAATCTCGATCACAGGATGAGACTGCTGATGAAACACCTGCTGACATGCATGGCCGCCGTTCTCGTGCCGCTGGGTACCGCAACCACGTTCGTTTCGGCCGCCGGCCAGGAGCCGACCCCGTCCGATTCGTCGGACTTCGCCGGAAACTGGATCGGCACCCTCGACGCCGGCGCCGCACAACTGCGACTGCGCTTCGTGATCGCCGAGGGAGACGAGGGTCTGAGCGCCACGGTCTTTTCCATCGACCAGGGCAACACAGAGATCCCCGTCGAGACGATCACGACGAACGGGGACACCATTTCGATGTCGATGCCTATGGTCGGGGCATCCTACAAGGGGGCGCTGTCCGCCGAAGACGGCAGGATCACCGGCACGTTCACCCAGGCGGGCGCATCCTTCCCCCTGATTCTGGAACGTGCGCCCTACGGCGAGGGCGAAGCCGGTCCGGTGCGGCGCCCCCAGGATCCCTCGGAACCCTACCCGTACCTCGCCGAAGACGTCACCTTCGCGAACCGGGAGGAGGGACACACCCTCGCCGGCACATTCACCCGGCCCGCGACCGGAGGCCCCTTCCCGGCCGTGGTCCTCATTTCGGGTTCGGGCCCCCAGGACCGGGACGAGGCGCTCATGGGCCACCGGCCCTTTCTGGTGCTGGCCGATCACCTCACGCGGCGCGGCATCGCCGTGCTCCGCTACGACGATCGGGGCGTGGGGAAGTCGACCGGCGACTTCGCCAGCGCGACCACCGAGGACTTCGCCACGGACGCGCTGGCCGGGGTCGCATACCTGAAATCCCGTGACGATGTCGACCCGGGCGCGATCGGCCTTGCCGGTCACTCGGAGGGTGGTGTCATTGCGCCGATGGCGGCGGTGCAGTCGTCCGACGTCAGCTACATCGTGCTGATGGCGGGCACCGGCGTGAACGGCGAGCAGATCCTCTATGCACAGGCGGCTCTGATCGCGCGTGCGGCCGGCGCTTCCGAGGCCGCGATCGCCGAGAACCGGGAGCGGCAGCGCCGAATCTTCGAGGTGCTGAAGACCGAGGACGATCCCGAGCGCGCGGCCGACCGGATGGGCGCGATCCTCGGGGGGCCGGACCGGGGTGGGACCGAGTCGGCGCGCGATCAGATCATCGAGGCCGAGGTTCAGCGGGTCAACTCACCGTGGTTTCGCTTCTTCCTGACCTACGAGCCGGCGGCTATGCTCGAACAGGTGACCGTGCCGGTCCTGGCGATCAACGGCGAAAAGGACCTGCAGGTCCCCCACGAAGTGAACCTGCACGCGATAGAGGCGGCCCTGCAGCGCGGCGGCAACACACGCTACGAAGTCCACGCGCTACCGGACCTCAACCACCTCTTCCAGCATGCGGAGACCGGCGCCCCCAGCGAGTACCAGGCGATCGAGGAGACCTGGTCGCCGGAGGCGATGGAATTGATCTCCGGGTGGATCCTGAAGGTGACCGGCTGACGGTTGGCAGTCGGTGGACAAAACGCCGCGGCAGTCGAGCGGCGAATGCCCGCAGCCTGACCCCGACTGCCAGTCCCCTCAGCCTCCCGGCCGCCGCGGCGGCTGCAGCAACTCCGCCAGCTTCTTCGTCTGATCCTCGTCGAGCAGCTCGCCGAAATCCTCGTGCAGCTTCTCAAGGACCGGACCGAGCGTTTCCATCACCTGACGGTATTCCTGCATCACGCCCTGCATGGCCCCCCGGCCTCCGGCGCCGCCACCGCGCGCGGCGTCCATTCTTTCGCGCAGGCCCGCATAGCGCTCGAGCCCGCCCTCGTTCTTCTCCCGGAAGTCCGCGAGGAGCGCGTTCATGCTTTCGGTCTGCGCCTCTGTGAGGGCGAGGTCCTCGGTGAACTTCTCGAGGTCGTCGTCAACCAGGGTCCACATCCGCACGCCTGGATTGTTGAACATCCCGCCGCGGGCTCCGCCTCCTGCGCCGCGCTGGGCTGACGCGCCTGTCGGCAGGGTGAGGACGATTGCCGCGGCAAGGGCGCCCAGGGTCACGATGTGCCGGTTCAGGGTGTTGAGTTTCATTTCTGTCTCCTCGTGGTGAGGGATGGATGGACGGGAGGCGGCCTCAGACGGGCAGCTCCCGCAGTTTGTGACTGATTCGTTGTGCGCGGTCCCAGAGGCCGGGCGCGCCGAGGTCGCGGGCGGCGTCGCGGAACTCGGGCAGGGGGCCGCGCCACTCCAGCTCCGCCACGTCCTCGAAGAGGGCCGCGCCGTCGCGCAGCGTCGCCAGATCGCGAAAGAGGAAGGCGTTCGCCCGATGCTCGCGCAGGTTGCCGGCGAGACGGGAGGCGCCGCGCACCGTGACGTCCCAGTTCCCGGCCCGGGGCGGGATCCGTTCCAGGTGCAGGTACCTCGCCAGAAGCGTGGCCGTCGACTTGGCGCCCCACCCGGGAACGCCCGGGAAGCCATCGGCGCTGTCGCCCACCAGCGCCAGGTAGTCGGGGATGCTCGCGGGCGGCACGCCGAACCTGGCGATGACGCCCGCCTCGTCCCGCACCTCGCCCCTGCGGCGGTCCCACTGCACGACGCGCCCCCCGCGCACGCACTGGGCGAGGTCCTTGTCGGGCGTGCACAGATAGATGCAGTCCACCAGCGGGTCGCGTGCCGCCAGCGCCGCGCCGGACGCCATTCCGTCGTCGGCCTCGAGTTCCTCCATCGCCCAGACCTGCACGCCCATGGCCCGCAAGCTCTCCTCCAATGGCCCGAACTGGGCTCGGAGCGCCGGTTCGATCCCGTCGCCGGTCTTGTAGCCGGGCCACAGCTGGTTGCGAAATGACTCGATCACATGATCCGTGGCGACGGCCATGTGGGTCGCGCCGGTGTCCAGCATGCCAAGCAGCGAAGACAGGACCCCATGCACGGCCCCCGCCTCGCGCCCGAAGCGGTCCCGCGCGCCGGGAGCTCCGTAGTAGTGCCGGAAGAGCTCGTAGGTGCCGTCGATCAGGTGGACGTTCATCGCCCCAAGGACAACCGAGCCGGTCTTTTCGTTACCTGTGACCGGGGGCGGGGGCGGGAACGAATCACGGCCGGATCCGGCTGCCCGTCAGAACGCCAGCAGCTTGGTGAACTTCACCGTGATCGCCCGGTCGATGAGCGCGGCTTCGCCGGGATACGGGTTGGCATCCCTCCGTTCCGAATACACCAGGAACAGGTCGCTGAGCGGTGCGTGAATCAGGTTGAAGCGAACGTTGGTCTGGAGTTCCTCCGTCGACTGGTTGTATTGCACGAAGGCGCTGAGGAAGGTGCGGGTGTCGCGGGCCAGGCGGGCCCGCCCGCCGAAGAGGTTGGCGTCGAAGCTGTTGCCCCCCAGGGTGAGCCGGTTGCGCTGCGCCGAGCCCTCGATGAAGACGCGGGCGCTGGGGCGCAGCGTCAGGCTGCCGGTGACGGAGGTGCGCCGTCCGTCGAAGAACCCTCCCCGCGTAACCGAGATCCTCCCCCCGACCTTGCGGCCCAGATTCGACTGGTAGCTGGCCGTGAATGCGCTGAAGTCGTAGTTGCCCTCCGCGATCGTTGCGCCCGCAATGGGCGTCTCCCGGGCCAGCCGCTCGTACGATGCGGTGTACTCGACGGTGAGGACGCCGCTGTCCAGAAACGAGACCGCGAGGCCCGGTTTGAGTTCACGGGTCTCCAGCACCCACATCAGGTCCGTGTAGACGTTGACATCGAGGTAGGGATTCAGTTCGCGGACGCGCGGAATGCGGGGCTGGGGGTGCGCGCCGAGGGTGACGAAACCCTGCCTCACGCTCCTGCGGGCCACGAAGCCGGCGCCCGGATTGAAATCATCGCCCACGGTTTTCAGCAGCATCGACGCGTTCCAGATCGGATCGCGCCAGGCAACCTCCACCAGGCCTGCGGTTCGGTCGCCCTTCGCATCGGGTTCGTCGGTCACCGCCAGATAGGAGTTGAGCAGCATCCTCCCACCGGCGAGGCGCAGATTGGCGTCGACGCCCAGAGACCGGTTGTAGCTGCCCGCAATAGCGGATCCTGTCCCCGCGCGGTTGACGAGCATGACCCCGATGTCGCTGGTCCCGAGGACGTTCCTCCTGACCCTCAGGACCGAGAAGTTCTCGCCCGGGTGCTCTGGGTCATCGAGGGTCTGCATGCTCAGGACACCAACTGCGTAGCCGCCCGCGCGCCCCGTCAGCCGGGCGCCTCCCGCGATCGGGACGGGTTCCCGGTTTGCCGAGAGGCCGATTCGCCGGCTGTGGAAGAGGCTGAAGTTCCGGGGACTCGAACCGGTGCGGAAGTTGCGGACGCGCGCGTCCTCGAAGGCGAAGATTCCCTCGTTTTCGAGGAAGAAATCACGTTTTTCCGGGAAGAAGAGCGAAAAACGGGTCAGATTGATCTGCTGTTCATCGACTTCCACTTGGGAAAAGTCGGTCAGCGCCGTCACGTCGAGGGTGAACTGGGGGGTGATTCCCCACTTGAGGTCCAGCCCCGCCTCCACCGCCTCCCCCGGCGACGGTGCCCGAGCACCGTCGGTGCGAACCCCGCTTACGAACGGCTTCACCCAAAGGTTGCGCCCCTGCCGGAGGCCCCTGAGCGACGTGAGCGTGCCCGCGCGGGACATCTTGTAGATCCGGAATTGGCGCGTCAGCGGCGCCCAGTTCGAATCCTCCGAAATGCGGCGCACCCGCCGCGAGAAGTTGATTCCCCACCTCTGCTCGCCCTCGGTCGCACGGAATCGCAGCGTCGTCATCGGCACGGCGACCTCCGCCACCCAGCCCACGTCCGTGATCGACGTCGAGACCTCGATCTCGCCCTCCCACGCCCGGTTCACCGATTGCTGGTCGTTGAAGGCCTGCGCATCGAAGACGGCCCCGGCCGGGTTCACCGCAAACAGGAAGGCGTTCTGCCGGTCGAGCCAGGTGTCGAGCGCGAAGCCGAAGATGTCCGAGTCCTGGGTGGCAAAGTCCTGCTCCATCCCCGCCGAGACCAGCGCCCCGGGGCGGCTGTCGTACATGGTGGCGCCGATGTAGAGGCGGTCGTCGTCGTAGAGCACCCGCACCACGGTTCGCTCGCTGGCGGGAGCGCCCTGGTTCGGGATGGATTGATAGAAGATGTCCCGGGTGGAGTCGGCGAGCGCCCAGTCGGCTTCGTCGAGGACCCCGTCGAGCGTGATCGGTCCCGTCGCGCGTCTCGCCTCAAGGGTGGGGCGGGGCATGGTGTCGGGATCGACCCGCGCCGAAATGGCGGCCTGGGCGGACAGGGGGAGAGGGGTGGTGAGGGCGGCGGCGCAGCAGAGCACCGCGACCGCAGGAGCGTGAACGAATGGTGTGCACATGGCCGGGGAAGAATCCCTGCCACCGGGAAGACTGTCAACCGCCGCGGCGGTCAATCGTGCGAGACCGTCCCAATCCACGGCCTGCCGTGCTCTGGCGCGGATCTCGCCCCCGCCCCAATTTGGCTGTCCCAGGAGCAGGGAACTCACCCGCACCGATGGCCGCGCACCGCGCCCGGCGAATGCAACGGTGCGAAAAGACAGGGAGACAAAGGATGCCCAGGAACGACCGGACCGTATGCCGCACCGTGGTTTTCGGAATCGTTGCCGCCATGGTCGGTTGCGGAGGGGGGGACGGGGGCGCAGACGAGGTGCCCATGGAGGAGGTGACGCCGCCGGCCAGCGTGACGATCGTATCGCCGGCCGACGGGGCTGAGCTGGAGGCCGGGCCGGTGCTCGTTGTCATGGAGGTCGAGAACCTCGAGGTCGTCGAGGCCGGCGTCATGGATCCGGGAACCGGCCACCATCACCTGATCGTGAACGGCGATGTCGACTGGACGCTGCCGATCCCCAACGACGAGGGTGTCCACTACCACATGGGACTGGCGGAGACCGAGTACACCCTGGAAGGACTCGCCCCGGGCGAATACCGGATCATCGCCGTGGTCGCCGACGGCGTGCACATCCCCCTGGATCCCCCCGTGGCCGACACCATCACGGTGGTGATCAGGTAGGTCCCGGTGAACATCGCGCCGGCACGGCCGCGGCCGTCCAGTCTGTTGCTGGCGCCGCTGCTCGTCCTGGCGGCCGGCTGCAGTGAACTGACCGACCGCGGGGTCGTCGCCCGCGCCGGCGACTGGAGGCTGACCGAGGACCGCATGGCGGTGATCCTCGTCTCGGCACAGCCGTTTCCCCTCGATTCGGGAGCGGTTGGCCAGCTTGCCGACCACTGGGTCGCCGCGGCCGCCCTGTCGCAGCGGGCAGCGGCCGGCGACTCGCTCATGGGAAGCGAGGCGATCGAGATGGTCACCTGGGCGGCGCGGCGCGAGGCGTACCTGGCGGCCGACCGGGAGGACCGCCTGGGTGCGGGTGCCGCGGTGACCTCGGCCGACGCCGCGGCCGCGCACGCGGAAGGGTCGCTGCGACTGATCGCGCAGGTGTTTCGGCGGGTGGGGCCGGAAGCGTCGTCCAGTGAGCGCCTGCAACAGCAGCGAACTGCGGAGCGGCTGCTCGAGACAATCGTGGCGGGCGGCTCATGGATCGACGCGGTCGCCGAGAGTGAAGACGCGGTCTCGATTCCATCCGGCGGAGTGATGGGACTCTTCGGGCCAGGCGAACTGCCGTCCACGCTTGATCGAGTCGCCTTCCGGCTGGAGCCCGGCCAGGTGTCCGCGGTTACGCAGAGCAGCGAGGGATTCCACATCCTCTATCGGCCCACCTTCCCCGAGGTGGAATTCCAGTTCACGGGCCTTCTGCGGGAACGGCGGCTCTTCGAGGCGGATGCGGCGGCAAACGAGGCGGAGCGGTCCGCGCGGAACCTTACGGTCGCCGGAGGCGCAGCAGTTACCCTGGCCAGAATCGCCGAGGAGCCGGGCGCGTGGCTTGACTCCAGGCTTCCTCTGGTGACCTGGGATGGTGGCTCGCTCACCGCCGATGTGGTGGCGCGGGACTTCCACTTCGTCTTGCCATCCGCGCTTGCGGGGTGGGCGGAGGCCGCCCCGGACGCTCTCGACGATCTGCTAACCGACCTGGGCACCCGGGAAATGAGGATCTCCGACGCGGAAGCGCGCGGTCTCCTGCTGGCGCCGGAACTCGAAGCGTCCTTCGTTGCGGACTACGCCGATCAGCTGGAGTACTGGACGCGCCTCCTGCAATTGGGCGCGGCGGACTCTCCGTCCCGGGAAGCTCTCGAGCGGTACATGGATGCCGTTGCCCTGAGAGAGGAGCCTCTGCGGTCGCTTCCTCCGCTCTTCGAAGCCTGGCTGCTGGGCCGGATCGACCACCGGGTTCGGGCGCGGGGCGTCCTGGCGGCCGGCGTGCTGGCGCGCGCTACGGTGGAACGTATGGGCGAGGTGCCGAGTACCGGGCAACCTTGACCTCTCCCCTTCACGTCCCAGTATCGGGTCTGCTAGCTTTGCATCGGTGCGTTTTCCCGCAGTCAAACCCGGCCGGCCGACCTTCGGAGTCGCATGGTAGAACTCACTGAAGTCACGAAATACTACGGTGCCAAGCGGGCGCTGGGTCCTGTGTCCTTCGAGATCGAAAAGGGCGACACGGTGGGGATCCTGGGGCTCAACGGCGTGGGCAAGACCACGCTGTTGCGCATCCTCGCGTGCGGGCTGCGCCCATCTTCGGGACGGGTCGGGATCGATGGACTGGACGTGCTCGAGAACCCGCACGAGGTGAGGAAGCGGGTCGGGTATCTCCCGGAGGTGCCCCCCGTCTACGGGGACATGACGGTGCGCGACTACCTTGCCTTCGTGGGGCGGCTCAAGGGCATGACCGGCGGCTCCGTAGCCGAGCGGATGCCAGTCGTCGAAGAGAGCACGCGCATCGGCGAGGTGGCGGACATGCCCGCGCGCCAGCTTTCGCAGGGATACCGGCAGCGCGTGGGCGTGGCGCAGGCGATCATCCACGAGCCCGATCTGCTCATCCTGGACGAGCCCACACACGACCTCGACCCGGTGCAGATCATGGAGATGCGCGCCATGATCCGTGCTCTGAAGGATGACCACACCATCCTGATCTCCAGCCACATCCTCCCCGAGATCAGCCAGACCTGCGACCGTCTCGTCATCCTCGACGACGGACGGATCGTGGCCTCGGGGACCGAGTCCGAGCTGGAGGCGCGCCTCTTTGCGTCGCACCGGTTCAGCGTGACCGTAAGGGCCGCAGCGCCCCCGGTGCCCGCTCCCGGTCCGCTGATCCGCGGTGTGGCCGGGGTGAATGGTGCTGAGCCCGTGGGGGCCGCGCGGGGCAAGGCCGCCGAGGCCGGCACCGCAACCTTCAGCGTGGACGGAGCCAACGACGTGCGCGCCGAGGTCTGCCGCGCCCTGGTCGAGGCGGGACACGACGTGATCGCGCTTGCCCGCGCCGACCGGCAGCTCGAGCGCCTCTTCGTCGGCCTCGTCGGAGGGGAAGCCGACTGACGATGGGCGCGACCGGGATCATCTTCCAGCGCGAGTTCAACGCGTACGTGCGCTCGCCGATCGGCTACATTGTGGCTGCCGTGGTGCTCTTCATTGACGGCATCCTTTTCTTCGGGTTCGGCCTGGGAGTGGAGGGCGCGATGCTGTCGGGGCAGGTGCTCCGCAGGTTTTTCTACCTTGCCAGCGGAATGACCAGCATCGCGGCGGTCGTTCTCTCGCTGCGCCTTCTTGCCGAAGAACGGCAGACGGGCACGCAGCTTCTCCTGGACACGTCGCCGGTGCGCGACCGGGAGATCGTGCTCGGGAAGTTCCTGGCGGGGCTCGCGTTCCTGTCGGCGATCAACCTCGCCACCATCTACATGCCCCTGCTGATTCTCGTGAACGGCAAGATCGCGATGGGGCAGATCCTGGTCGGGTACCTGGGGCTCACCCTGATCGGCGCCGCGGTCATGGCCATCGGCGTGTTCGGCAGCGCGCTCAGCCGGCACCAGCTGGTCGCGGCGGTGGTGACATCGCTCGTTACCGGCCTGTTCTTCCTGTTCACCGCGCTCTCGCAGGCGATGGACCCGCCCCTCTCGCGCTTCTTCCGGGCGCTGGCCATTCACGGGACCCAGTTCCTGGGATTCGAGGTGGGCAGACTCCACCTGCGCGACGTGGTCTACTACCTGTCGCTGATCTACTTCTTCCTCTTTGCGGCGACCAAGGTCTTGGAGGCCAAGCGATGGGAGTGAAGCGTCCCTGGCTGACCTGGCTGCTCCTGGCCGGGCTGGTTGCCGTCTATGCCGGCGCGCGCGTCTTCGCCGGCATGGAATACCTCCGCATCGGCCTGATCGTGGCGGGCGTGGCGTCGGTGGGTGCCGCAAAGGCGATACGGGCGACCTACTGGCGCAAGGCTTCGGACGACGCCAGGTCGATGGAGATGGTTTTGTTGCTTTGTTACGCCGGTGCCGCCCTGGCGCTGGCGGGCTTTCTCCCGGCCACCGGGTTCGGGGTCGACCTCCTCGGCCTTGAGTTCGAGGACAGCTGGAGCGAGCAGCGCTTCCAGCGGTTCTTCCTGACGGCGTCGTCGGTCCTGCTGGTCTGTTCGCTGCTGCCGGCGCTCGGGGCGCAATGGGCGCTGGCGAAGGGCGGGCACGCCGGAGTGCTGCGCGTAGACGCCCTGCGGGTGCGCCAGACTGCGGCCGGCGGACTCAGCGTCGCCCTGGCGGCCGTGGCCCTGACCCTGATCGGGTACGTCGCCGCAACCTTCGACCGCGCCGCCGACTTCAGCTACAACCGGACCGCCATGCCGGGCTCGTCCGTGCGCGAAATCGTGCTCAGCATGGACGAGCCGCTGCGTGTGGCGCTCTTCTTTCCCGACGTCCATCCGATCAAGGACGAGGTGCTCGTCTATGTGAACGAACTGGCCCGGATCACGGGCCGGGTGGTGATCGAGGAGTACGACCGCTTCCACAATCCCGCGGGCGCGGAAGAATACGAGGCCCGTGGCGATGGGATGGTCTACTTCCGCAAAGGCGACGCCTACGAGCGGATCGTTCTCGGGATGGACATGGGGCAGGCGCGCCCTCAGCTGCGCGTCCTGGACAGCATCGTTCAGGGGAGGCTCCTGCTGCTGAACCGCGAGCACCGCACCGTGTACCTGACCACAGGGCACGGCGAACTCAACGATCCGCTTGCCGGCGAGTATCCGGGGAGCGGTCCGGTGCCGGATCCCGGCGAGTTCGGTCCCGGGTTGCCGCCACTCCAGGGGCTCCGTCAGTTCCTGGGTCTGCTGAACTACGACGTTCGCGACCTGGGGGTCGGCAACGGGCTCGCCGAGGCGGTCCCGGACGATGCCGCCATGCTCATGATACTGGGGCCGAGGAGACCCTTCCTGGAAGCCGAAATCGACGCCGTGCGGGACTACCTGGACCGGGGCGGCTCCCTCGTGCTGGCCCTCGAGACCGGGACGGAGTTCACCATGGCAGGCCTGCGCGACCATCTGGGCGTGGACTTCGATCCGGCTGTGGTTCTGGACGATCAGGAAGGGATGTCGAGCGATCCGCGCGTCCTCATGACAAGCCGGTTCTCGATGCACCCGGCCGTGACCACGCCGAGCCGCCAGAGCAGCGGCCAGAGCGTCTTGATGGCCGGGACCGGGAGCTTCACCCAGGCCGAGGATGTTGCGGGCGTCCGGACGGAAGCAATCGTCGAGTCGCCGCTGTCGAGCTACGCCGACCTGAACGGCAACCTTGCCTTCGACGACGACACCGAGGAACAGCGCAACCATTTTCTCGCGATCGCGGTCGAGCGGACCGACGGTGCCGGTGCGGCCGGCGCGGAAGACGAGCGGGGCATGCGGGCGCTGCTCTACGGAGACGCGGAGATCTTCTCGGATCAATGGTTCGGCCGGGGTCTGAACGATGTCCTGATCCGGGACGGGCTCTTCTGGCTTCACAGGGAGGAGGACCTGGCCGGCGAAGTGATTTCCGAGGAGGACGTGCCCGTGCTTCACACCCGGGCCGAGAACGTGTTGTGGTTCTACGCGGTCATCTTCGGGGCGCCGGCGGTCGTGCTGGGCCTGGGCCTCACCATCATCTACGCGCGGCGGCGGCAGGGCAGGGGCGCGGCGGAGGCGGGGGGATCGTGAATCGATTCACAAGCGCGACCACGGACCTGAGAGCCCACGCCGTTCTCTTCGCGATGGCCGTCATCGCCGCCCTGCTCACCTGGAACCGCGACATCTCGTTCGACGAAAACGAGACGTTCATCCGGATCTGGGACCGCGACAGCGCCGATGTCCGGCTGGTTCACTACCAGACCCCGGAGCTGGACCTCAGGATCGAACGCCGCACCGACGCGGCCGGCGACTACCTGTGGGGCACCCAGATCGGTGGGCTGGACGGTCCCGACACCCTGGATTTTCCGATCGGGCCGGCGGGGGCCGCACTGGTGGGACGCATTGCCCGGCTCCGCACGCTGCGGGAAATGGGCGAGCTGTCGCCCGAGTTGATGCGTGATATCGGCGTCGAAGGATCGACGAGCAGGCTCCTGGTGCGGTTCACCGACGAGGAGCGCGAGCTGATCCTCGGGAATCCGGTATACGGCTTTCCCGATCAATACGCCTTCGAGGCTGCCACGGGACTCGGGTACGTCCTCTCCAGGGAGGTCATGCAGGCGCTCGGCAACGGAGAGGGGAATGTTCGCGAGCGGTGGATGCACCACTTCCGCACCGAGATCGCGCAAGTGCGCGTCCAGGTTGGGGGCAGGATGCGAGCCATGTCGCCGGCGCAGGGTGACGAATGGATGGAGGTCGGCGGAGGCGTCCCGGATCTGGCCTTCGCGACCTTCATGCAGCGCGTGGACCAGCTCGCCATCGAGGGGTTCATGGTGCGGCCCGCGCCGGAAAACGTGAGGATGATCATGCGGGCGGAGTATCTGGGCGAAGGCGGCGAATCGCTCGGCTTCGTCGAACTGATGCGCGACGACAGCGCGGCCAACCCCTATTTCGTACGCACCGAGACCACCCGAATCCCGGCTCAGGCCGTGGAATTCCTCGCCCAGCGGGTGGAGGAGGGGCTGGACGGCGTCTTTTCGGGCGCCGGGCCGGGAAGTTCCTCTTCGGCGGCAAGGTCCGCGGGATAGCGAGCGCGCCCCCGCGCAGCTTCACCAGGCCACGCCCAGCGCCGCGCAGAGCCAGCGCTGGAAGGGCGCCGCAACCCGGCAGAGGGCGGTGAAGGTGTCGAGGAAATCCGCCGAGACAAGGTCGTCCGCAGTGAGCGGGGTGACGCCGATGAAGTCCTTGCGGCGGAGGTCCTCAATGAGCGGGTGCCCGGGGTCGTAGCCCTTCGGCGCCCTGATCAGCGAGTCGCCCGAAAGTTCGTAGCTGCCGCGAAAACGCTTGCCTCTTGAGGCCCGCTTCCATGCCGCCGGATCCTCGTCTATCGCTTCGCGGATCTTCCGCAACGCGGGCCCGGCGGGGTGCCAGACGCCGCTGCCGGCGAAGCAGCTGCCGGGCTGGATGTGCAGGTAAAAGCCGGGTGCGTGCGCATCCCTTGCTGCCTCGTGCCGGAACTGGATGCCGGTATGGGTCTTGTAGGGACTCTTGTCCTTCGAGAAGCGCGTGTCGCGGTAGATGCGGAACATCGAGCCCCCGTTCGCCCTGGGGTCGGCGCGAAATCGGGGGCTGATTGTCTTGAGCCGGGGACCGAAGTCGCTGATGAAGCGGAGCGCCGGTTCCTTCAGCACTTCCTCGTAGCGTGACTTGTTCTCCATGAACCAGGGCCGGTTGTTGTTGGCAGCCAGATCGGTCAGGAAGGCGAAGGTGGCGGGTGTGAAGTAGCTGTCGTTCATTGGGCGGCTTTGTATCTTGCGGGGAGGGCGCGCGCGAGTGTACGGAAGACGCCAAACGTATAGTGGACATGACATTTTGTAAAGCCGACTTTACATGACTCGATTTGGGCGCGGGACCGGGTGCCGGGGAGACGGCGCAGACCAGGCCGACACCGGGCTGACCAGCCTCCGGGAGGAACTGATCCGGTGCCGTCGGTGTCCGCGGCTGGTGGCATGGCGGGAGAAGGTGGCGCGCGAGAAGCGCGCCGCCTTTCGCGAAGACGACTACTGGGGCAAGCCGGTCCCCGGCTTCGGCGACCCGGGCGCGGGGGTGCTGGTCGTGGGGCTTGCGCCGGCCGCCCATGGGGCGAATCGCACGGGCAGGATGTTCACCGGGGACAGGGCGGGCGACTGGCTGTACGGGGCCATGCACAGGGCCGGATTCGCGAACCAGGCGCTAAGCAGGGACCGGGAGGACGGGCTCGAACTCATCGGCGCATACGTCACGGCGGGTGTGCGGTGCGCGCCGCCGAAGAACCGGCCCACGACTGCGGAGCGCGACGCCTGCGCCCCGTATCTGCAGCGCGAGCTGGACCTCCTCTGGGACGGCCTCCACACCATTGTGGCGCTGGGCGGCTTCGCCTTCGGGGTGATCCTCGCGGCGCTGCGCGAGCGCGGGCTGTCCGTGCCGCGACCCCGCCCGCGGTTCGGCCACGGCGTCGAAGTGGAGCTGGGACCGCTGGCGGTCCTCGCGTCGTATCATCCCAGCCAGCAGAACACCTTCACCGGGAAGCTCACCGAGCCGATGTTCGACGCGGTGTGGAGCCGGGCGGCGGAGCGGGCGCTTGAGCGGAGGACCGGGCAGAGGACCGGGCAGCGCGGCGGTCGCCCGGCGGAGGGGTCTTCATGAAGCCGGAGGCTGTGTCCCTGCCGCTGCTGCGGGCGCTGCACGAGCGCGTGTTCAGCGTGCCGCGGGTGCGAGCGGCAATCGATGCGGTCTTCGCGGAGTTGGCGGCGGAACTGCGATCGACCAGGGAGTCGCCCCACGCGACTGCGGTCATCCCGATCGATCTGTTCACCGGCGGGCTGAGACCGGAGTTGGCGCGCAAGGTGCGGCTGTGCCGAGCGTTCCTTCTGCGTCGCGGAGCCCGGATGGCGGCGCCCGAGGTGCACCGCAACAGCGTGCAGCGTCTGGCGTCGTACAGGGGCGGAGGGTGGATCCATCAGACGATGGCAAGCGGGTGGGTGGCCCGAGAGCTTCGCAGTCCGGATCCGCGGGACCCCGTCGCCGAGCCGATCGACCGAAGCTGGGACATCGTGCCGGCCGGGGTGTGGCACTTCCCGAAAGCGGGTGCCGACGAGGACTGGGCGACCGTTACCTTCCATAGCGCATCCGAAGAGGAGATCGTCGACGAGCTGTGGGAGACCGAGTGAGCAGAGAGAGCGGGGGCCGGACCGCAGGCGCCGGGACGGACGGCCGCGCCGCCGACAACACGGCCCCCCGCGCGGCGATGCGGGCCGGATCCGGAGGCACATCGCCGGAGACTGCAACGGGCGCCAACAAGTGTTTCGTCTGCGGGCCCGACAACCCGATCGGGTTGCATCTGACCTTCCGCCTGGAGGACGGCGTCTGCGTGTCCGAGTTCACACCGGGCGAGAATCACCAGGGCTACCCGGGCGTGATTCACGGCGGGATGCTCTACAGCGCGCTCGACGACGTTATGGCCAACTGGCTGTACCTGCGCGGCGCCCGCGCCTACACTGCCAAGTGCGAGATCCGCTACCGCACGCCGGCCCGCGAGGGGGAGAAGCTGGAGCTGGTGGGGCGCCAGACGGCGAGGAAGCGGAAACTGGTGGAGATGGAGGGGATTGCGAAGCGCGCGTCGGACGGCGAGGTGGTGGCCATCGCAAACGCCACCTTCGTCGTTATCGATGATGAGGAGTTCGTGGGGGTGGTGGGGGGATGAGTCCAAAATGCATCATGTTCATAACTGAAATAACTCATGTATCATAAGTATGGATCATGCGTCATTTGGGCGGTCCCTCCGGGTGCAATTCGCACTCCGGAGGCTGGAGGCGCGTCCAGGAAAGCGACACGACCGTCCATGAATCTCCGAAACGTGTGAGCACGAACGCATCGGCGCCGCAGTGGCTGAACTCGTCGCCGACGTAGAAATCATACGCCGTCCACACCATGGCGAGGTCGCCGCTGACGCGCACCTCGGGGTCGAACATGCGTTCGGTGAGGACCTGCTCGCTGCCCTCGACCCGCGCGACGAGCTGCTCAAGCGTCGAGGTCGAGCTCGACCGGGTACCGTCGGCGGCCCGTTCGACGGAGTGCATCAGGACGTTGGGGTGCATGATGTCGCGCAGGGCCTGCCCGTCGCCTGCGGCGAGGGCGTCGAAGAGCGACTGAACGGTGCCGAGGATGGCGGCGCGGTCGGCGTCGGTGGGGGTGTGGGCCGATTCGGTTGTGGAGGCGACCGGTTCCGCGGAGGGTGAATCCTCGGGCGAGCATGCAGCGAGAACGAGCGGGGCCAGAAGGCCTGTGGCGAGTCGTCTCATGATTCGGTTTCCCTGATTGGTTGCTCCATGAGCGGACAGGCGCTCGCGCGCCCTACCGCACGAGGATCTCGTCGATGTAGGTCCAGGCCTGGCTGCGGCCCGATGGCCAGCCGTCGGGCACTTCGCCGAAGGTCTGCACCGTCACGCGGATAGCCCGCGCGGTGCGGCCGTCGAGCGGAACGTTGACGTACAGGCGACCGCCTTCGGGGGGTTCGGCTGCCTCTCCACCGCGGCGCGGCCACGCCCCCACCTCCCCCTCCACCGCCTCCCCGAACGCCACCCCGTCCTCGCTCACGGCCACCTCGACGCGGTGCGGCCAGTACACACCCGATCCCGGGTGCTGCAGGAACCCGATCTTCACGGCTTCCACCGGCACGGCTCCCTCCTCCGCACTCTCGACGAGCCGGATCACGGCGGTCACCTCATCGGCCCGGTAGCCCTGCCAGTGCCCGCCGCGCCGATCGATCGAGCCGCGGATTCCGTCCACCAGCCCGGCATCGCCCGCGGCCGAGTAGCGGGATGAGGACGCGGGCTCGACCTCGATCGGCCTCCCCCGCGCCAGGTGGTCGACGCGGTTGACCTCGCCGAAGTGGTCGAGGGCGAGGGTGCGGTCCCAGATCGGGTCGGCTGCCTCGGCATCGGGCACCAGTCTCCCCACCCCATCCGGTCTCTCACCCGCGCGCAGCGGCCGCAGCAGGAAGCGGAAGTCCATCTCGCGCGGCCACAGGGTGTACTCGTGATGCGGGACCGCGCCCCACGAATCGTCGCCGCCGACGCCTTGCTGCAGGTGGTCGACGGTGAGGGTGACCTCGTCGCGCGGGACCAGGTCGGCCCAGTGGCGCTGCGACTTGGTCTCGCCGCCGTCGAGGTCCTCGATCGTGTAGGGGAGCGCGGAGAAGGAGATGGTGGGCAGCCCCGTGACGAGGAGGCCGGTCCCGGCACCGTCGGTGAGGGCCACCCAGCGCGTGTCGGTGCGGGTGCCGGTCTCCTGGGGGCGCACGTAGGGGTGGGCCAGCTCGGAGACGGGGGCCGTGTAGCGGCCGATGGCGGCGCCGGTGCGGCGGTCCCAGTAGTTCTCGTGGGGGCCGCGGCCGTACCACTCGACCCGGTCGAGGTCTCCGGGGAGCGTGAGGATCGTCCCGAAACGGGGCATCTCGGGGAGGTCCTCGTCGACACCCGCGAGGTGCGCGGAGATGGCGGTGGTGCCGTCGGGGTGGACTTCGTGGGCGAGGGTGTACTGTGCGTCGATCGCGTGCAGCGTGAAGTGGCTGGTGACGGTGACGCGCGCGCCGTCCGGTGCCGATGCGACGGTCATGGAATCGAGGTGGCGGGAGGGGGGGCGGCCCGCCAGGCGCCAGACACCCGACCGCACCGGGAAGCCGTTGCCGTAGTCGTTGTCGGTCGGGGCGCGCCAGAAGTTGGGAGCGGGGCCGGACGGCGCACCGGATGCCAGGAGTTCGCGGCCCGCGAGCCGCATCGAGGCGAGGATGCCCGTGCCGCGGTCGAAGCGAAGCGTGAAGTCGTCGCCGGTCACCTGGATGGCGTCGGGTGTTTCCTCGGTGCGGAGATGGCCGCCGGGTAGGGGGCCCGCTTCCGGGCGGGTGTGCTGGATGTGGAACTGTTCGCGGGCCACGACGTGACCGGCTGGTATCAGCGGCCCGTCTTCCCGGGTCCGGAGCGTGATCGTGAGCAGCTGTTCGACACCCGGTCTCAGACTGGATTGGGGAAAGTCCTCCAGCCACAGTGTGTCTCTGTTGCCTGGCGCCGCCGTGAGCCGGGATAGCGGTCCGGACCGCTCCCGATGTCCGTTGAGCACGGACTCCCACGTTCCCTCCAGATCCGACAGGTCGGTAAAGGCCCGTCGGTTCTCGACCACGATACCATGTCCACGCCCATTCACCGTCGACACCCCCACCGGCTGATACACCTTCTTCACCTCCCACGCATGCGGGTGCGGCTGCCGGTCCGCCGACACCAGCCCGTTCACCAGGAAGTTTCCGTCGTTGCGCATTCCGGCCGGCCCGAAGTCCCCGCCGTAGGCCCAGAATTCCCGCCCGCGCTCGTCGGTCGCGCGCATCGCCTGGTCGACCCAGTCCCATATGAATCCGCCCTGCAGCTGCGGGTGCGCGTCGATCACCGCCCAGTAGTCCGCCAGGTTGCCCACGCTGTTCCCCATCGCGTGCGCGTACTCGACCAGCAGGAAGGGCTTGTCGGCGCCCGACCGGGCATACCGCTCCAGCCAGTAGGGCCGCACGTACATCGGCGCGACGACATCGATGTTGTCGCGTTCTTCGGAAGGCTCGTAGAGAATCGGGCGGCTCGGGTCGCGCGCGCGGATCCACGCCGCGGTCGAGTCGAAGTTCGCTCCGTCTCCCGCCTCGTTGCCCAGCGACCAGATGATGATCGAGGCGTGATTCTTGTCGCGCTCCACCATCCGCACCGTGCGGTCCATGTGCGCGGCCAGCCAGTCCGGCCGCCCGGCCAGCGTCACCCCCGGCTCGAAGCCCATCCCGTGCGACTCGATGTTGGCCTCGTCCACCACGTAGAGTCCGTACTGGTCGGTCAGCTCGTACCAGCGGGGCACGTTCGGGTAGTGGGCGGCGCGCACGGCATTGATGTTGAGCTGCTTCATCAGCCGGATGTCCTCGATCATCGACTCCTCGGAGACGACGTGCGCCCGGTCGGGGTCGTGCTCGTGGCGGTTGACGCCGCGCACCGTGATCGGCCGCCCGTTCACCGTCAGGATCCCGTCGACGATCTCCACGCGCCGGAAACCGACCCGCGTGGTCACGAACTCGGTGAACTCGCCCGCCGGGTCGCGCACATCGATGCTCAGCGTGTAGAGCGCGGGGGTCTCGGCGGTCCAGTGACTGGGGGCGGGAACGTCCCGGACCACAGTCGCCTCGACTTCATCGCCGGGCGGGACATCCACCTCCAGCACCTCGGGTTCCTCCCACACCGGCAGACCGTCCGGGCCACGCAACTGCAATCGCACCTCGTGCCTGCCCGCCGCCCCCAGCCCCCGGTTGGCCAGATTCACCGTGAACCGCAGCCGCCCGTTCTCGTAGTCGTCGTCCAGCTCAGCCTCGGCGAAGAAGTCGCGCAGGTACGTCGTCGGCCTCGACACCAGGTACACATCCCGGTCGATCCCGCTCACGCGCCAGAAGTCCTGGCTCTCCAGGTAGCTGCCATCGCTCCAGCGGTAGACCTGCACGGCCAGCACGTTGGCACCCGGCCGCACGGCTTCGGTGATCCGGAACTCGGCGGGCGTGCGGCTGCCCTCGCTGTAGCCGATGTACTCGCCGTTCACCCATAGGAAGAACGCGGAGTAGACCCCGTCGAAGTTGATGAAGATCTCGCGGCCGTCCCAGCCTGGCGGGATCTCGAAGTCGCGGCGGTACGACCCCACCGGGTTGTCGTCGTGGGGGATGAAGGGCGGGTTGGCCGGGAAGGAGTAGAACTCGTCGCGGTAGACCGGGTGGCCGTAGCCCTCGAACTCCCAGTTGCTCGGCACCGGGATGGTCGCCCAGCCGGACACGTCGAAGTCCGGCTCGAAGAAGTCCGGCGGCCGCTCGTCGGGGCGGGGTACCCAGTGGAACTTCCAGTCTCCGTTGAGGCTGATGCGGTTCGGGGACATGTCGGGATAGCCACCCGCTGCCTGGGCGGCACCGCGAGGCGTCGAGGACGGCGTGAACGAGGCGTGCGGCGGTTCCCGGTTTTCGGCGAAGACGGCGGTGTTTTCCCAGTAGGGGGCGGGGGGCCGATGGTCGGCGCAGGTAGAGGACGCGGCGGCGAGTGCGGCCACGAGGACGATGGATTTCGTACGGTCCGTCAGCTGCATGGGGTCACCATGGGTTTCGTGTGAGGCATGCGACTCCGGGGAACCGCCTGCCATTGAGGGTGCCCGATCAAGTTGTTCCGGCCGTCGAGGATCTCGACCGATTCCAGCCACCAACCTAACGCCTTCCGATCCCTGTCCCACGGGCTGTAGCGCCTTGACCGGACATTATAGATAGGTTACAGTAATATTATGTCCGGTACTAGTGACGCACGACCATTCGGCCGCATAGCCTTCTGTGGAACAGTGGCGGATTGCTTGCCCGACGCCGGGTTTCGCTCTCTGGCGAGCCGGTTGTCGGCGACCACCCAAACTGGACCAAAGCCGAGCCTGGTCGTGGCCCGAGCCAGCGAGCTGATCGGCCCGAGCGGGGTCACACTACCGAGCTGGGTGAATACGGAGACACGCTACCTGGTCGTGCTGGACGTGCCGGAGCAGGCGGCACTCCGCCTTCCTTCGACACTACGGCTTCACAAGCCGGACCGGAGGCTGCGAGTGTCCCGGGACCCCCTGGTGGTGAAGCGTCTGGTTATCGCGCTCACGCGACCGGCCGCGTGGGAGGGCATCCTTGACGCGTATGTCCTGGAGGATTCTCTTGTGGCGGTGCTTGGCGACATGAGCGTGAGGGAGTTCCCGATCGGAAGGCTTCCCAAGGTAGGGAAGCTCGATCGCGAGGAGTTCGGTCGCTTCGAGATCGACTCGGCCGGTTCCTACCTGTACTGGCCTTGCCAGGACGTCCATATGGGTCCGTCCCAGATGCTTCAGGCCGTGGATCCCGTGTTTCTGGCTGAAGTGGAGATTCGCCGGTACGAGATGGAGAACGTGTCGCAGGCCCTCGAGGACATGAGGAATGATCGGCGGCTGAAGCAGACAGAGATCACCGGGTTATCGGAGAGGCACGTCCGGCGACTTGAAAAAGAGGAAGTACGCCTTACTGTCGAGGCGGCGACCAGGTTCGCGGGCGCGTTCGGACTGACGATGTCCGAGTTCCTGGACGAGCTGAGCGAGCGGATAACGGCGCTTCGAGGTGGGTGTGGCAAGTTGGCCGCGCGACGATCTGGCCGCTCGCAAAGCACCACCGCATACCCGATCACCCCGCTGGCCCACTACGGCGTCTCCGGCGTCGGCGTCAGATCCACTCGTGCTGCCGGCCGCGGCAGCCTTCGCGGCTCGGCCAAACCCTAACGTTACGTCAGGGTCAAGGGAGGGAGGGGGTCAAGGGCAAGGATGGCAGATCGTGCAGTTCCAGTTGACTTTGGACGATTCCCTGCCCGGAGGGGCGTGGCTGATCTCATTCGAACAAAACAGCGGGAGAATCGCACCAGAATGGCGGGAAAACGGCGGCATCGGAGGTGAAGGCATGCCAGAACCGCAGTCGATGGACGCTGCTCCCGCCACCTGCCCATCTTCGGACCACGGCCACACGACGACGGTCTCGCAGGGTGGACCGCCAGTTCCTAGAAACACGCCATGCGTCTGAAGGTCCGGGACCTCCGGCAAGGTCGCCACATGTCCCAGAAGCCCCACCTGGGACGTACATGGAAGCCGCCCATCTGGCCGGAGCGCAGCCGCACTCGGTGCCCACGACCCCCCAGCCCCGGTCGACTCGGCTGGCAGACTTACGCCGAGTACTTGCTACATTCAAGGATGAGCCACAGCGAGATAACGATGCTTCATCCGGCGGTTGACGGACCGGTTCCGTGCCTCCTCTAGAGCCGATCATGCCCGCCAGCGCGGATAAGGACGCGCAGGACGTGATGGCCGAACCAGTCAAGGTGCTGGAGGGCTGACACGTGATTCCTGACCAGCTCGAACCCCGGCTGGAGCTGCTCCGGGAAGAGTACGTCCTGGTTCAAGCTTGGAAGAAAACCGCCTCCCATATCCGCTACCACAACTGGTTCTCCGACACGCTCGCGCTTGACCGCGCAGCCGTTAACCTGCCGACGTTTCTCGGAGAACTCCGCGATCAGCTACAGTCAGCAGCGACTTGGCAGAACGAGCCGCTGCGCATCGTTCCGGCCCCCAAGAGCCAGCGCTGGAAAGTCCAGGACGGAGTGTGGGCGCCGGTCAAGGGGGCGAAGTCAGCACGGCTTCGACCGCTTGCACACGTCGATTTAGCAGACCAAGTAGTGGCCACCGCCCTGATGCTCTGTCTCGCCGACCGAGTTGAGACACGACAGGGGGATCCACGGTGGTCAGTGCGGGATCAGGAACGACGTAGCAGGGTGGTCTCCTACGGAAACCGCCTGTTCTGCGATGAAATGGACGGTGTTCTTCGGCACCGCTGGGGGTCCACCAAGCTCTACCGCGCGTACTACCAAGACTACCGGACGTTTCTGTCGCGTCCTGAAGTCGCGGCCGAGTCGTTTCCGGCGGCAGCGGGACGCGCCGTATACGTCGTCCACGCAGATCTTAGGCAGTTCTATGACCGCGTGAGTCCGAAACTGCTTTCGGCAGCCATCAACCGAATCCGCCGCCCTGGCGATGACCCAGCATTTTTTTCGCTGGCGGCGTCCGTGCTGAATTGGACCTGGCATCGGCGCGACGGAGTGAACCTACGGATCTACCAAGAGCAGGCGGAGCTGAAGGATTTCACGCGGGTGGCTCTGCCACAGGGCCTTGTTGCCTCCGGCTTCTTCGCCAATGTCGTCCTTCTTCCGTTCGACGAGAAGTTACGCCATGCTATCGGGACCGATATTGCCCCCGGGATCACGTTGGCCGATTCGTGCCGCTACGTCGACGACCTGCGGATCCTGGTTGTGGCTGCCCCGAACTCTTATCGCTCCCCCGACGATCTTGGGGACACGGTCTCTACGTGGCTGAACGGGATACTGGACGAGAAAGCGCGCGGCCTCACGCTGTCCTCGGAAAAGACCCGCGTCGCGGCGCTCGACGGCGACGAACGACCGCTGGTGCGCCAGAGCGCGAAAATGAATCGAATCCAATCGGCGGTATCGGGGGGCTTTGACGCGCTCGGCGGCGAGGAAATCCTCGATGCGATCCAGGGCTTGATGCGCGCGCAGGAAGCCCTGAGCGTGGGGGACGCCAGCGGCTGGCGTTTTTCTCCGGTCCCGGACGTGCGTGACGAAACGGTCGCCAGATTCGGCGCTGCCCGTTATCGCGTCACCTTCCGTTCCATCAGACCGCTGCTCCCAAGCGACGACGAGCTGGAGTCTGAAGTTGCGAACGGCGGCGGCCCACCTACCGAGCGACTGCGCGTGGCTCGCACGCGGCGCGAACTGGACGAGGACGCGAGAGCATTTGCGCTGGGCCTGATTCAACGATGGATCTACGACCCATCGAACGTCCGATTGCTACGGATCGGCCTCGACCTGTGGCCGGATGTCAAGCTATTGCGGGAAATCCTCGCACTACTTCGTCCTCTCACGGAGAAGGGGGGACGTCGAAAGGGACCGAGACGAGTCGCTTGGTACTGCCTCTCTGAAATCCTACGCGCAGGAGCCACCGAGACCGGCCTTGTGCCGGACGCCGAATCGCTTCCAGGCGGCATCGACCTTGACTTGTACCGCGAGGAGCTTCGCAACGAGGCCGCGCGTCTGGTAGCGCTGCCAGCGGCGACGATCCCTTGGTACCTCCGACAGCAGGCGCTGCTATTCCTCGCCACTTACCAGCCCGACAAGGCGCCCGTCAAGCGTACAGGAAGGCTACCGGAGACACGGCACTATCGGGAACTGATACGATTCCTTCGGGGTGAAGGAGACCGGCTCGGCCTCCGGAGTTGGGACTTCGCGACACTCGCGGTGCTCGCCAGACGTGCATTTGTGGATCGAGAGCGGGCTGGTGAGTTGACGCGTCCCAACCTCACTCGGTCGCGGACGGAACAGATCGCCCAGAGATCCCCTTCGTTTCTTCTCGAACTCATCGACACGGAGACGGATGCTCCTTTCCTTGAAGATCTTCCAGCACGCGTGCGCGACGATCTATGTGTCGCCGCCATTGGTTCGGACGGAGATTCTATCACCTTGGCCGAGGCAGTTCTACGCGCTCATCCGACCGGCTCACTTCGCAACGAGCTTTCCCTGCTTCGGTTGGCGACGGCATTCCTCCAACAGTGGCGGAAACAGGAACCTCCCCCTGACGTGATCACACCGGTCCAGGTCCGAGTGACCCTCACCGAGGAACTCGGGATTGCCAGTGTCGAGGGCCTACGCATCGTAGGTAGTCGCGCCAATTGCCTATTCCGACGAAGTTGTCCACCGATTCCGGGCGAAGCCGTCCGGCTGTTCCGGGCCAAGGCGTCCACCGATTCCGAGGCAAGTCGTCCGGGTTGAGCGGTGATCCTTGAAGGGGTGCTGGACATGGATGGGTCAGGC
>JAJDXM010000021.1 GCA_022823225.1 Gemmatimonadota bacterium | reverse complement strand
AAGTCCACCCGGAAGCGGTCGGGCCCCTGCAACTCCACGATCCCGAAGAGGGTCTGGCCGGCCAGGGGCCCGCTGCTCCAGGGCCCGACATCGAGCTCGATCGGGGTCGAGGCGTACCGCGCTTCGTAGGCGACCTCGAGGGTGTCCGGGCCTTCTCCGGAAGCGTCTGGGGCACGGAGGCCATCCTCGTGCCCGAGATCACGATCGGCCAAGTGGACGGACCGGAGGAATACCTCTTCCTGACGGCGACGCAGCCGGTTGAGGAAACCGCCGACCTTCGGGCCGCATGGGCTGTCGTGCGCGGCTGTGACACTGAACTGTTGGCGGCCGGCGAGGCGCTGGTGGACGTGTTGGCCAGAAGCCGAACTTCGGTGACGGACCCTACAGTGCAGGCGGCGCGGGACCGGCACGCAGACGCCTTGAATCGCCATCTCGCGGCATTGATCGTCGCGGAGGTAGAGATGTTGGAGCGGGGATTGGTAGGAACGGATGCTGTCCCGTGCCCGGACAACATCGTGGAACAGGCTGAGGCCGCGCTACGGCGACTACTGCGGTGAATGCTACCGTTTTGTCTCTTTCTTCCCCTCAGGGATGGTCCAAGTGGCGTCGACGGGATACTCTCCACCGTGTCCGTCAGTGACCTTTCGCACCTTACCCCTGTTGCTGAGTTTGGCGAGTACGACGCCGACCGACCTTTGGGGTTCAAACGTGAGGGCGCCGAACTCGTATCCCCCTTTCTCCATCTCCGCGGCGATCTCCCACTTGTCCATCGGCTTCGGGTAGTTAATCTCCAGCACGTCAACGATGGCCCGCTCTTGGGTCCATCGCCAATAGCGTCTGCGTCGGAGCCGCTCAACGAGCGCCTCCAACTTCCTGATCTCGTTAGGTCTCAAGGGATCCTCTTTTCTTCGATGGGTCATTGATCGACGTGCCGGAACGGGCGCGGGCCGAGTGGCCGTTTCCCTCATTAACAGCCTGAGCCGTCAGTCACGGTTGGCATGGCCGAGCGCCCTCGCTGTCCCCGCTCAGCACACCGAAGTGTCCCACTCGATCGCGTTCTTTCTGGCGAAGTCCTGCCGCTGGCACCAAGGAATGTAGCGACCACGGGACTCTGCGGAAGTGTGGGACATGGCGTCCGGTCAGGCCGTGATGACGTGGACCCGGACGAGGTTGGAAGTGTCCTGCAGTCACACGCGATCCGCCGACTCTGCTCGGCGCTCCCTCCCCCCGCAGCGGACGGGTTACTGCGGCTTGGCCGCAGACGCTGACACATCCGAGAGCGTTCGAGGCCGTTGATCTACATCCCGTTCAGGAAACACGAACTGATAAGGGAACAGCAATCGTCACAGATAACCAAATATCAGTAATGGCAATAGGTTACATAATTGACGCCCATCCAGCCATGGAACGCCCGCCCCGGTCCGAGGCTGTGGGATCGGTCGCTCGCCGGCTCAGAACCGGAACGAGGCATCGGGCGCGACGCGACCGGCCGCCTCCCCTGCCGCGGTAAACACCGTCAGGTCTACCTGCACCACGTCGGGCAGGACGTCCGCGAACCGCAGGCTCGCCGGCCCGATGGGCTCGCCGGAACAGGTGAGGGAGGCGAGGAGGTGCACTTCTTCGTGTTGGGTGCCCTCGTCCTCGTGAGCGTGCTGGTCCTCGCCGGCATGGTCATCTTTCATACCTTCGGGCGCCTCCACCTCCGCCGAATCCAGCGCACAGGTGGCCCCGTCCGGAAAGGCGACGAGACGAGCGCCACCGGTTCGGAGTCTGTCGAGGGCATCCGCTACGGTGGCCCGCTCCTCTGCCGAGCGCGGGGCGTGCTCGAAGCCGAAAACGGATTCTGCGGGGAGTTGCAGATCGATGGTGAGGCGGGTGCCGTCCACGGCCAGACCCAATCGAGCGATGCCGTGTTCGTGGGCCCCAGCCGTCCCCAGCCGTTCGCCATCGACCAGGGGAGGATCAGGACGCGTGGAGGATGAATCGCCGCATGCGACGCACAGCAGAAGAAATGGGGCCGTCCACCCGACCCAAGGGGAGCGGACCTGTGGTCCATTGAGTGTAGCCACTGTCATCGTGAGGGTGCCGGTGGAGGTTGCCTGCCTGCGGAATACGAATGCAGGTGTATGAATGATAGCAGGACATGGAATCGCGTTTCGGCCGAAAACGTTTCAGCTGAAACGTCCTGCGGTCCTGCTGGCGGATGAATCCCCGCTCGCCTCCCGCTTTGGAATCACCTTCCCCGTATCCCGGTCATAGTCGACGATATTCTCCCACTCCGACGCGTCGGAGCGCGCGACCACGGCCACCACGTCCTCGGTGTCGCTGTCGTTGTAGACCTCATGCGGCACGCCGGGCTCGATGAAGATGAAGTCGCCCGCGTGGTTGACGATGGAGTGGCGGAGGTGGGGGCCGAAGTCGTGGCGAACGGTGCCTTCGAGGATGTAGAGCATGACCTCGAAGTCGACGTGGATGTGGGCGAAGGCGACCCCGCCGGGCGGGATGCGGGCCACGTTCATGGAGAGCTCGCGCGCGGGGACGTTCTTCGCCGAGAGGCCGGTCTTGTAGTGGATGCCGTTCCAGCCGCGGTGGATCCCGCTGGCGCGGATGGTGTGGATGCCGTCGCGGCCGTCCGGGGTGCCGGCGCGCTCGCCGCTCATGCGACCCCCAGCAGGCGGGCGACACCGGCCATGTCGGCAGCGGTCGCATCGGGTGTGGCGTCGGCGGGGGGCGTGGCGCCTCCTCCTCCTCCCCTGCTGGGTCGGTCGACGTGCACCGTGGCGTACCCGAGCGCCGACGCGGGCGCGATGTCGTGAAAGAGGCTCTGCGCGACGTGCAGCGTGCGGTCGCGCGGGATCCCTGAACGCATGGACATCTCCTCGAAGTGCGCGGTGGCGGGTTTGTAGCTGCCGACCTGCTGCGCGGTGACCACCCAGTCGAAGTCGGTCTGGAGGCGCTGGCGGGTCTCGGCGAAGAGATCGTCGTCGACGTTCGAGACGATGCCAAGGCGGTAGCGGCGCGCGAGGCGGCGAAGTGCGGCCACCGTGTCGGGGAAGGCGGGCCAGTCGCCGACGGAGGCCGCGAAGGCGTCGCACTGGGCCGGCGTGGGGCGGAAGCCGAGGGCGCCGCTCATCCTGGCGAGGGTGAGCGCAAGCACTTCGCGGTAGCTGCGGTATCGCTCCGACTGGACGACGTGCTCCGCCGCGCCGAAGGCGGAAAGGATGGCCGCGTCGCCGGGCGACGGGCCGGAGGTGGCCGCGCCGGGCGGGGAGATGGCCGTGGCTGGCGCCGAGCCCGGTGCCGATCCGGACGGCGCACCGTGGGCTGCCGCGGCCTTGCGCACCGCCGCGATGATTCCCGCCTCCCAGTCGACGAGGGTGCCGTAGCAGTCGAAGGTGAGGAGGTCGAAGCGGTCGGGGTCGAGGTGGGCCGGGTCCGTACCGACCGGCGCCGACCGGGTGGTTTTCGGCGTCATCCGGCCAGCGGCCCCTACATGTCCGGGAAGTCTGCCGTCGGTCCGAACAGCTGCGGGACTGGAACGTCCAGCATGCGCAGGTAGACTCCGAGCTGGGCCCGATGGTGGATCATGTGGTCCATGATGAATGTCCTGAGGACCGTGCCCTTCGGCAGCGTGAATCGGGCCTCTCCCCCGACGAGCATCGTCCATGGGTCCGCCAGGTCCGCGTCGGAGCAGGCCTCGATTGCGCTCCGGGCTGCGGACGCGCTCTGTTCCAGCGCCTCCAGGATCTCGGCGCTGGTGGTGAGCGCAGCCATCGGTGGGGGGCCTCCGTCGGCCGGACTGATGTCGAACTCGGATACCGACAGCGTGGCCATGGTCCAGTTGGGCAGGTTGGCCAGATGCGTGGCGAGCTCGCCGAGCGTCCACGACTTGTCGTGCGGACGCCACTCCAGGTGTTCGTCGGGAACCGCCGCAAGGACCGCCCGGGTCCCGGCCACGATCTGATCGAATGCGGAAAGGTTGAGTTGTGCAATCATGACATGCTCTTTGAGGGAGTTTGGTCGTGAGGCCCGCGCGCCGGGCCGACACCCTGGAAAAGTTAGCGCGCAACGCCGATCAGTCACCTGCGGCCGCGGAACCACCGGTCGGCCAGCACCGACGCGACCGGGGCGCCCACCACCGCCAGGAAGACGCCGATCTCGGTTGATCCGGTGAAGCCGTCGTCCTCGTCGGTGAGTGCCAGCACGATACCGGGCGCCGACAGGATCGCCCCGGCCGCGGCGTTCCTCCACATGCTGCCGCGGGAAAGCTCGGTCGTGCCCACGCGCCCCGTGAGGTAGCCGACCCCGATCTGGGGCGCCGCGTAGATGGCCAGGCGCGCACCGGTGTTGGCGGCGAACCCGCACCGGGCTTCGGTGACGTGAAGGGACAGCGTCTCGTAGCTGAGACAGGATCTCGAGAGCGCGTATCCGGCGAGAAGCCCCGCGGCGTTGGTGGCCACGGCGGTCCCCAGGTTTCGTGCCCAGGGGTAGGACTCGGTTTCGGGCGACCAGTCGTAGATCCGGGCGCGCACCGGGCCGGTCCGGGGACGATCGAGTGCGGCCGAAACGGTCTCGATGAGGATGACGCCGTTGCCCGAACCGGCGCCGTAGCGGACGCCCGCTTCGCCGGGGCTCAGTGCCTCGATGCTGTGGATGTTCGCGATGGGGAGCGTGTTCAGCGTCACCAGGCCGTTCGCCTGCCGTACGTTGTCGACGATGACGAGCGGTGCGCGGCAACCGCCGCCGATCAGCGTGGCCGGGTCGCGGAATTCGATGCAGAGGACTTCCCCGGGCTGGCTGCGCCCGCTGCGGACCCGGATCCCGGGCATGAGCCGCGCGAGCGCGTTGGCCAGGTGTTCGCCGGAGCGCTCCACCGCGGCCAGTTCAGTCGCGGTGAGCCTTCGCTGCGCCCGGCCCAGGCCACGGGTGCGCCGGGCTTCGTCGCTCATGACCTCGATCTCGACCGGCTCGAGGACGATCGCCGATGCCGACAGCGTGACGCGCAACGCGACACCTTCGTCGGGCGACACCGTCAGCTTCTCGCGGAAGGCGCCGTACGCGATGTGGGTCACGGCGAGCTCGTAGTCCCCCGGCCCCACCACCCCAAACCGGAACATCCCCACGCGGTCGGTGACCGTCTCCACGCGGGCCGTGTCCACCACCCCGTCGCGGATACGTGCGAGCGCGACCCCCGCCCCCTCGACCGCGGCGCCCGTCCGCGCATCCACCACGGTGCCCGAGACGGTGGGCGGCTCTTCCTGGGCGGGGAGCGCGGCGGCGGCGGCCGTCGCGGCGGCGGTTGCGGCCAGCGCGGTGGCGGCCCACAAACTACTCTGCCATGCCCTCGTCATACACCTACATGCCCTGGGTATACTCCGCCATGCCCTGTGTATACACTTCCATCCCACCGCTTCATGGATCACGTCCTACCACTCGATCCGCCAGATCCGCCCCCCGCCCCCCGCCGCCCACCCCACGCGCCCACCATCGGCGAACTCCACCGCCCACGCGCTCACGTCGGGGATCTCCTCCCACGTCGCCCCCATTTCGTCGGTAAACGCGGCTCCGGTCGGCGCCACGGCCACCACCACCCGGTACCATGTGCGGCCCCCCGCCGCGCTTCCATAGACGGCGCCCTCGATCGGCGCGGCCGCGGCCACGGTCCAGCTCTCGCCGGCGTCGGCGCTGACCGCCGCGTTCCGCTCCACCACCGCCTCGCGCGACCCCAGGTCGCCCCCCAGCGCCATCACCGGCTGCCCGCCATCCACCGCCAGCGTGAAGATCCCGGCCATGTCGCCCCTTGCGACCGGCACTTCGGTCGCGGTCCAGCTCTCGCCGTAGTCGCTTGTGGCCAGGATCCGGGCCGAGCCGCCCGCACCGGTGCCGATCCAACCGTGGCCCTGCCCGCCGGCCCGCGCGCAGGTGCCGCTCGCCGCGAAGCCGCCCTCGCCGTCGTTTGCGGCGGGGAGCGCGCCGGCCGCGACGCGGGTCCAGCTGCGCCCGCCGTCGTCCGTCACCAGCACATACGGAGCCCCATCGAAGGAATCCCCGTATGCGAAGCCCCGGTCGCCGTCCCAGAAGTCGAGGCAGTCCATGAAGCCGACGGGCTCGTCCATCAGGAACGCCAGCGACCAGGTCCCGCCCCCGTCGGCGGTGCGGTAGATGCGCGACATGGGCCCTTCGCCCGACGTGAGCGCGACCGCCACCCGCGACGAGAACGCGTGGATGTCCCGGAACTGGAGCGAATCGCCGCCGGGCGACGCGACGCGGTCCCAACTCGACCCGCCATCCATGGTGCGCAGGATCACCCCGCCGTGTCCGCTGATCCACACCGTCTGCTCCGATACCGGGCTGATCGCCTGCAGCACCTCGGTGGTCCCGCTGGACTGCCCGGTGACGGTCGGCCGCAGCGGCGGGGCGAACCCCGGCGGCCGCTCCCCCGGCGCACGCACCTCCAGCGTGACCGCGTCCACCGCCGCCGCCCCCCGCCGCCGGTACACCTCGCGCGCCTCCTCGAACTGCGCGTACACGTGTGCCCTCTCCCGCTCCGACCGCCATCCGGGCCACTCTTCGGCCATCTCCTGCAGCCTGTCGATCCACCGCAGCGCGTACTCCGCGGCCTCGGCACTGCGGACCGGCCGCCCCCCGACCGTCACCCACAAGGGGTTCGTCGCGGCCTGGGGGTACGAGGTGTCGAGCGGCCAGCGGTCCTCGCGGAGTCCCGTCACCCGCAGGTGGATCCACGCGCTGCCGGCCAGTGCGATCCGGTCATCGATCTCGAGCGACATGCGGTCGCCCTCGAACGTGTAGGTGCGGACGACCTCGCCGTTCACCACCACCTCCGCCGTTGCCATCGCCACGATCCCCCACACACGGCCGCTCACCCGCACCTCGCCCGGCGCGTCAAGCGCAAGATCCTCCCCCGGACCGCGGCCCTCCACCGCGAACTCCACCAGCGGTCCCGAACTCACATACGCGCGCCCGTCCCGCAGCCCCTGGAACCATCCCTCCATCGTCAGCCGGCCGTCGGGCGTCCGCACGTAGGTGCGCATCGATCCCACCAGCGGCGTCGCGTGCAGGCTCGAGATCGCGTCCTCGCCGCCGACCAGCGCGGCCCGGATCCCGTTGCTCCACACCGCGTAGAGCGGCGGCCACCCGTCCTGCGGGGTCGACCACTCGACCGCGTCCGCCGCACCCAGCGCGGCGTCCACGATGAACCCCTTCGCGCCCCCGAGGTTCCCCTCGAGGGGATCCCCGTTGTAGAAGGAGTGCACGTACGCGGTCGTCGCGCCCTGGGCCTTCGCCTTCAGCAGCATGTCGGTGTTGCTGGGGTACAGGCTTTCGATGGCGGTGCCCTCGTATCCCATCGCGTACGGGGCGATCAGATGGTCCGTGTGGCCGAACATGAAGACGTGCCCGTAGAAGGGTGGGCGGTATTCCTGCCCGACG
This sequence comes from Gemmatimonadota bacterium, assembly GCA_022823225.1. GTDB lineage: Bacteria > Gemmatimonadota > Gemmatimonadetes > Longimicrobiales > Gaopeijiaceae > Bin94. The sequence continues at coordinate 3,921 of JAJDXM010000021.1, read as the reverse complement.
ACCAGAACACGGTCCGGTTCGGAGAGCGGATGCGGGCCTCCGCCCGGGATCCAGAACTGGTGATCGAGGATGCGGTTGTCCTTGTTGGCGACCTGCTCGTTGACGATGTCCTGGTCCTCGGCGGCAGACATCATCATCAGGTTCTCAAGGGAGTTGCGCAGGTTCCCGGCGTAGTTCATGTGCACGTGGGTCGAGCCGGAGAACCAGCCGTCGTCGGAGACGTCGGAGATCTCGTCGAGGGTGACCGTGAGCTCGGTGGTTTCGCCGGCTCGCACCTCGGCCTGCACCGTCCGCGGCGCGGTTTCGAAGCCGCGCACCACGGTCATCTCGGCGGTGCCGGCCGGCAGCTCGACGGTGAACGACCCCGGATGATGGAAGATCCGGTCGCCAGCGCGGGCCACGCGGGCGTAGGCGTCGGCGGGAGCGTAGAACTTGCCGTCGGCCGCGGTCAGGTGAATGCGACTGGCCAGGGCTGCGCCGTCGGCGCCGGTGGTCCGGACCGAAAGCGTGCCGGTGGGACGGGCCCAGTGCCGCTCGGTGATGTCGACGCGGCGGAGCCGGCCGCCGTTGGCTTCAAGGAGGTGGAGTTGCGGGAGTCCGCCGTCGTTGGCCACGAACGCGATCCACTCGGCGTCGGGCGACCAGCGCGGGTGGAAGGCGTCGAAGTCGAAGAACGTCATCTTGTACGGCTCGCCGCCGGTGGTGGGCTGGACATAGAGGTTCTGGAACTGGTCCGCAGCGCCCGCGGTCGAGGAGTAGACGAAGCGCCGGCCATCATACGAGACGTCAGGCTGCGTGCGGTACAGGGTCTGCTCGGCGAGGACGGCCTGCCGCTCGTCGATGCCGCCGGCCCGCGCGGGGACCCGGTAGACGTTGCCGCTCCCGAGCGCCACGTCGCGGTTCGAGACGATCAGGAGCTCTTCGCCGTTCGGCAGCCAGGCCGGGGAGATGTGCATGTCCCAGGGGCCGAAGTAGAGGCGGCTGCGTCCGAAGGAGTTGTCGGAGGTGACCGCGATCTCCGAGCCGGCCCAGGCGCCGGCGGCGAAGGGGCGGATGTAGACGTTGAAGTATCCGCTTGGGGCCGTGGAGACGTAGGCGATGCGGTCGCCAGAGGGGGAGAAGCGCGGGTCGGTGTGGATGTGGGCGCCCTCGGTGAGGCGGTGGCGCTCGCCGGTGGCCGTGTTCATGACCTCGAGGTGGATGGTGCGGCCGCCGTTGTCGGCGGTGTAGAGCAGCCACGCGCCGTCCGGGGAGTAGTTGGGCGAGGAGTAGTAGTCGGGGCCGTGCACGATCTCGTGCGCGTCGCCGGTCGCGATGTCCACCTCCCAGAGCGAGCCGCTCATCGCCACCGCGACGCGCTCGCCGCCGGGGTGCCAGGCCGGGTACCAGGGCGACGAGGAGGGCGCCGGGGGGAAATGGAAGTTGTGCATGTAGTTGCCGCCGTGCGCCGCGGCGGGGTAGGGGCGGCCGCCGGGCTGCGCGGTGAGGTGGGGGGGTGGGGCGGTCGTGGTGGCGACGGCGATGGCGACCGCGGCGAGGACGGCCGAAGCGTGGGATCGGGACATGCTCGTTCCGTGGGGTCGGGGGATCTTGCGGAGCCGCGTCATCTATACAGTACATTATGTCATGTCAATGTCACGTTGGAAGTTCTTCGGCAGAACCCCGGCCCTGCTTTTCCTCGGTGTCGTCCTGGCGTTTGCGCGGACCGACCTGCAGGCGCAGGACTTCGAACTGGCGGAGGCCACGATCGACGATGTCCACTCGGCGTTGGAGTCGGGCGAGATCACCTGCGAGAACGTCGTCATGCAGTACCTGCAGCGGATCGCGTTGTCGCACCATCAGCGTCCGAGGCTGAACGCCATCGCCCAAACCAATCCGCACGCAATCACGGAAGCCCGGCATCTGGACAGCCTCACCGCCTCGGGAGTCCCCGCCGGACCGTTGCACTGCATACCGGTGCTGGTGAAGGACCAGATCGAGACCAGGGACATGCCGACCACCTACGGCTCGGTGCTCTTCGAGGACTTCGTGCCCGGACGCAACGCGACGATCGTCGATCGGCTGAAGACAGCCGGCGCGATCATCCTCGCGAAGACCAATATGGGCGAGTTCGCCTCGCGCTATGTCGGCTCGCATTTCGGCGTGATTCGGAACGCCTACGATCGGACGCGCAACCCCAGCGGATCGTCGGGGGGCACCGGTGCCGGCGTCGCCGCCAATCTCGGCATGGTCGGCATCGGCGAAGACACCGGCGGCTCCATCCGGGGCCCGGCGGCCGTGCATGCGCTGGTCGGCCTTCGTCCGACACTGGAACTGGTGAGCCGATTCGGGATGATGCCCGCCAATCCCACAACCGACACGATGGGGCCGATGACGCGCACGGTCACCGACGCGGCGATTCTCCTGGATGCGATCGCGGGATACGATCCCAACGATCCGGTGACCGCCGCGTCCGTCGGCCATGTCCCGGATTCCTACACCGACGCGCTCGACTCCGACGGTCTCGCCGGTGCACGCATCGGTGTGATCCGCGATCCCATGGACCGTCGTATCGGAACCAACATGGAAGGTTTCCGCCAGGTCCGGACCAGGGTCGATGCGGCCATAGCCGATTTGCGCGGGCTGGGCGCGGTCGTGGTCGACCATGTGCGGATCGAGGGCATCAGGGAAGTCAACGAAGTGTTCGCACTGAATTCCTACGAGACGGAAGAAGCGACGGACGCCTACCTCGCACAGCATCATCACGCTCCGTACCGGACGCTGGCGTCGATCCTTCTGACAGGCCGGGTCAACCCGTGGCGCGCGAGCGGGATGGCCCGCCTGCTCGGCAAGACGACCCGCGACCCCGGCTACCTCGAGTACATCCAAAAGCGTGACCGGATTCGGCAGAATGTGCTGAAGGCCATGGCCGACCAGGAACTCGACGCGCTGGTCTACGCCACCTTCGATCATCCGCCGACCAGGATCGCCGAGGATGTCGAAACGAATCCGCGCCCCAGAGACAACTACGGACTCGGCGACAACCGTCTGCTCAGTCCGCTGACCGGCTTCCCCGCGGTAACCGTCCCGGCGGGATTCACCCCGGAAGGGTTGCCGGTGGGCATCGAGTTCATGGGGCGCGCGTTCACCGAGGCGATGCTGCTGAGGTTCGCCTACGCCTACGAGCAGGGGACCAACCACCGGAGACCGCCGCGGCTGGGCGGATGAGCGAGGCGGGGCCGGCGGCGATGGCGAAACTAAAAAATTAGGTGTAAATTGGGCGCATAGCTGCCGCTGGTCCCCGTTAGCCGCAGGGCGCAGCATTTGACAGACAGGAGGTCCCCGATGAAGCCCGCCACCGTTCTGCCCCTCGTTTCCTCCCTTCTTCTCCTCTGCCTTGGCACGACCGCCTGCCAGGGCGATGCGGACCAGCCCGAACCGGGCCCGGAACAGCCGGAACTCGACGAGTCCAGTCTGCCCTTCTCCGAGAGCTGGGACAGCGGCTGCCGCTCGGCGTGATTCACGGCAAGGAATCGTCTAAAGTCAACTGGGACTGCACGATCTGCTGCCCTTGCCCCATGGTCGCATCAGACTCTGGCGCACCACGTTTCGCGGCAAATCGGCAAAGAAAAGCGGGATTCTCCGGGCGACAACGGGGCCGGTCTGACGGCCTCTCCAGTTCACGCCCCGTACCAACGTCCAACCAGGATGGCCTAGAGTGAGCATGGGGCCGCTGGCAGCGTCCGGCGTCACGGGCTCCAAACGGGCTCTTGTTTCTTGTCTAATAGGTCGCACTGCTTGCTTCAGGCGGTCATACGTTTGGATGTGCCAAGGCCGCGCGTGCCGAAGAGACATCACCCGCTGCCGTGGCCTCAATGAGGTCGGCCACCCATTCAGGCACCCCGACATCCAGCAAGAAACCGATGAAGGTCGCGTGGCAGT
>JAJDXM010000066.1 GCA_022823225.1 Gemmatimonadota bacterium | reverse complement strand
CCCTCCCGACGCCCAGCCCGGCGGGGAGCGTTCACGGATGATCGAGCCGGGGAGAAGCGGACACCGCAACCGAGCCGTCGAGAGAGACGCCGCGAGGCAGGTCTCTACAAAGAAAAACGGCTTCCGCTTGACATGGATACTCCGGTGTACAGCCACGGCGCGGGCGCCGGCGATCACCCGTTTGCATCCATCTGGAGCGGAGTGCTGCGGGGCGACGGGAGCGCCGCCGTCTACGATGCCGACAACGGCGACGTCGTGCTCCTGGACCCGGACGGCACCTTCCGGACGATTCTCGCCACCCGCGGCCGGGGCCCGACTGACCTGGGATCCCTGACGGCCATGATCGCGCTGGGACGGGACAGTCTCTTCTTCCAGGACTTCCTCAACACCCGATTCTCTCTCTTCGCCGGCGATTCGCTGGTCGACACGCAGCCGATCCTGCCGCAGTTGGGCCAGGCGTTCAGCGCAGGCGGGCTGGCCGCGAACCGACATGTTCTCATGTCATCCGCCTCGTACCGGCGCGGCTTTCCCGAGGAGTGGCTGCCCGGCTACATGGTCCGCTTTGATCCGGACGCCGGAGTCATGGACACCGTCGCCACCTACGACTGGGTGCCGTTTGTCCCACCGGACCACCTGCCCCGCAACCCGTTCGGGTTCTTCGGCATCGTTCTTGTGGCCGGCGGCGAGTTCGTGTACGGGCGCACCGACACGCCGCAGCTCACCTGGCGCCGGACCGACGGTTCGGTCCGCCAGATCGTCCGCTGGGATCCCGAACGGATCCATCCCACCGAAGAGCACTGGGAACTGTTCGCGACCGACCTCGCCGCGACCGCGCATGAGTACAATCCCCAGGCACAGACCGACTCGGCCCGGGCCGAGCTCGTCGCGAGCATGTTGCGCATGTACGAATTGGACCCCGGCCAACCGCTGCCGCTCTTCGACATACCCATCGGAGACGACGAAGGCCGTGTCTGGCTGGTCGAATACAGCGTGCCCTACCAGCTGACCAGGGCCGCGCCGTCCTACATCGTCCTGTCGCCCGAAGGGGAGTGGCTGGGACGAGTGGCGGTGCCGGACGGACTTCGCGTCCTGGACATCTCCGGTGGGCGGGTCCTGGGCGTCGAAATGGGTGAAATGGATGTGGAGAGCGTGGTGGTCTACGAGTTGGTGGGACGGTAGGCTGATCGCAATTATCCTTGCAAATCGCAGGTATACCTTTATTTTGCAGGAATGATACCTCGAAGATCCCTCATCTACGTGCAGCGGGCACTCGCCCGTCAGGCCGCCACCGCCTTGCTCGGTCCCCGGCAGGTCGGCAAGACGACGCTCGCGCACGAGGTCGTCCGAACCACGGACGCCTTCTATCTGGACCTTCAGGCCAGAGCCGACCGGGCGAAGCTCGAGAATCCGCGCTACTTCCTTCGCCGCTACGAGCACCGTCTCGTGATCCTGGACGAGATTCACCGCGCCCCCGAACTCTTCCCCGAACTTCGCGGCCTCATTGACGAGGGACGGCGAGCCGGCCGGCGAGCCGGACGATTCCTGATCCTGGGGTCCGCCTCGGTTGAGCTGCTGAAGCAGGCGGGCGAGTCGCTCGCAGGCCGGATCGAGTTCGTGTCCCTCGATCCGTTCGATGTCCTGGATGTGGCCGCGGACGACGCAACGATGACCTCGCTGTGGGTTCGGGGCGGCTTCCCTGACAGCTACCTCGCAAAGACCGACCGGAACAGTCTCGCGTGGCGCCGCAACTTCGTCCGCACCTACCTCGAGCGCGACCTTTCCGAATTCGTTGAGACGCGTCTTCCCGCCGAGACCCTCGGACGGCTCTGGACGATGCTCGCCCACTCCCAGGGTACCCCGCTGAACATCGCGACGCTTGCCAGGAGCCTGGCGATCAGCGCCCCGGCCGTTTCGCGCTACGTCGATACGCTGGCGGGTCTCTTCCTCGTCCGGCGCCTCCCGCCCTACGTAGCCAATGTGCGCAAACGGCTCGTCAAGTCACCCAAGGTATATGTCCGGGACAGCGGACTCCTCCACGCGCTCCTCGACATCGGCAGCTTCGAGTCACTGGCAGGGCATCCGGTCGCGGGCCTGAGCTGGGAGGGGTTCGTCATCGAGAACCTTCTCGCCGCCGCACCCCGCGGCACCCGCGCAAGCTTCTACCGCACCGCCGCCGGAGCCGAGATCGATCTGGTGCTGGAGTTGCCCGGCCGGCAGCATCCCTGGGCGGTCGAAGTCAAGAGCGGTCTCACGCCCCGCCTCGGCCGCGGCTTCCACAACGCGGTCGGCGACCTGAGTCCCGAGCGAACCTTCGTGGTCTGCCAGGGGCACGAACGTTTTGCAATGGCGGAATCTACCGAGGTGATCGGATTGCCGGAGATGGCGGAGTTGCTGGCCAACGCCCGGGCGAGGGCTTAGTAGCCGCAGGGCCTTCGTCCGCGGCAGGCCACCCGCGCTCTCCCGCCCGGCCGTGGACAATCCCGGGTCCGACGCGGCAACCCCCGCCTACGGAGGCGGCGGCTCGCAGATGTCCCGCTCGTCCTCTTCGCTCTCCTCGGGCGGCGGGTCCTGCTTCAGAGCCAGCCCCACCCACAGGTACAGGTCGGTGTCTCCGGATTCGCTCCATTCCACCTCGAGATCGAGCTGGGCCTGGAACCCGGCCTTGAATTCGAACTTCACCGGCTTGTCGGGTTCGGTCGTGACCGCAAGCTTCGCTTCACCCAGCAGGTCCTGGGCGCGGAGGGTCCACGCACCCTTGTTGCCGACCCATACCCTCACGCACCCGTCGACCGCGATCCCCGCCACCGGAAGCGCCGGGCTGCGGTAGGAGGCTCGCCCTTCTTCCACCGGCAGCTTGACCCAGCTCCCACCGTCGCCGATGGCGCGCAGGAGGTTCAGGACCTGGGCGTCGGCGGGTGAGGGCGCAAGTGCCGGCGCCAGAAAAAGAACTGCGGCCGCGCTCCCGATCGGAAGGATGCGCAGGCGGCGCAGCGGTGTCTTGCGGTCTTGCACGCAGTGTGACTCCGTCCGTGGTCCACCGGTCATCGGCGGTACCCAGCGAGAAGTGTGTCGGCCATGGCTGCTCCAACCAAGGTAGCCGGTCGCTTCAGCCGCTCCCACCCCGCCTCGCGCCCGGCAGGTCCACTTTCCCCCGGATCTGCGAGTAGTCGATCCGCTCACGTCGTCCGTCGGCCACGACCAGATCGCCATCCACGTCGCGCACCGTCACGCGGCCGGAGCCGATTTCATCCATGTGGACGCTGCCGCCCACCGTTTCCACCGTGACATTGCCGGAACCATCGGAAACGGTCACGTCGCCGCCCACATCGCGGATGACCAGGTTCCCGGAGCCGTCGTCGACCACGACGTTCCCGCTCACGCCCGTCACGTCGAGACTCCCCGAAGTGTCGTGCAGCCGAAGGTCGCCGTTCACGTCCCGGATTCTGAGGTTGCCTGCCCCGTCCTCGACGGTGAGCGACCCGACATCGCTGATCACGATGTTGCCCGACCCGTCCTCAAGGGTGAGCGACCCGACATCACTGACGAAGATGTTGCCCGCTCCGTCCTCGAGGGTCACGTCGCCCGTCCCGTTGATGTGGATGATGCCCGAGCCGTCGTCCACGCGCAGGTTGGTGTCCACAGGCACCTCCACCGCCAGATCGATCCGCGCGTACCGGTTTCCACCCCAGGAGAAGATCCCGCCCCGGCTTGACGGGTAGGTGGTGTCGAGCCGGTCGCCGCTCAGCGTCACGCCGAGCCCCTCCAGCCGGCGCTGGTCGGAGGCGCACAGCTTCGCCGCCAACCGGAACTCGTCCGTCCCTTCAACACCTCTGATGGAGAGAGTCCCGCTTCCCGCGTCCACTCGCAGAGTGCCCCTGGCGGGTTCCGCAAGCTCGATCACCTCAGTGAACTCACAGTCGTCCTGAGCGAGCAGCGCCCCGGGCGTGGCTGCCGCCAGCACCGCGGGGACCGCCAACGCCTTCCCGATGTACCCTCCGAACTCCCTGCATTTTGTTCGCACCGTCATCCTGTCTTCCCTTTCTCCAGTCGTCTCTCAGGTGTAGCGTCACGCGCCGGATGCGCACCGCACCAATACCCGACGAGGAGTCAGCCGGGAAAGTTTTGGGCTCTTGCGGCGCCTCGCCGCTCTCGGTGCTCGGGCGGGCTTATCCGCGGACTGCCAGGGCCGCAGGAAGCGCCCGGACCTCCACCTTCGGATAGGGATCGCTGGAGACGGTGATGAAGCTCGAATCCCCGATCCAGGCGATCCACGGCAGGTCGTCGCCGACCACCCCCCCGTTGCCGGTCTCCTGGTCGATCAGATAGGTGCGAAGTCGAAGGGTCGGCATGGACGCGAGCCCCTGATCCGGCAACGGACGACCACGGTGCGCAGCTTGGAGGACAATGAACCCCGGTCGCAGCGCGTGGACACCGGTGAGATACTCCTGCGAGCTGCCTATCGGGTTGACCGACCTGCTGCGCGCGTTGTTCTGGTAGATCAGCGACTGCTCGAATTCCTCGATCAGCGCCGTCCACAGCAGCGTGTTGTCCGGCCGGTATGCCTTGACGATCGGGAAGTAGTACGAGCCCCAGACGAGAGTCGCCGGTCCGTCGGCGCACGCGATGGTTCCGTAGGACCGCCGCTGCCGGTCCCACTCGAACTCAGACCGGTAGCCGTCCGCGAAAGAGGCCGTGAAGCGCCCCTCGCCGGCGGACACTTCGCGGACGATCCGGTGGGTGTCCGAGTCGGCCGAACCCAGATTCGTGGCGTGGAGGAAGAGCCGGTCACCCAGGGCGCACATGTCGAGGATCGCGGGGATTTCCCTTGTCTGGTCCTCCAGGAGGAGCCCCGCGTACCGGTAGCCCTGGTCGCCCGGTTTCAGCATCTTGGCCGCCCCGCCATCGTGCGCCACAACCAGCCGCCCGTCCGGAAGCCGAACGAAGCGGCGGATCCCCCGGAACTCCTCGGGACCGTCGCCCGTTCCGCCGGTGCGGTGGAGAAGGTCACCCGACGCGCTGAAAACAAGCAGCTCGTCCGTCGTGTTTTCCTGGATGTAGACGTTGCCGTCTTCATCGACGGCGGCGTCGCCGACAATTCCGAGGACATCGGGACCGCTGGCGGCCGCGCCGATGCTCGTCACGAGCTCGGCGTCGAGGATGGCGCGGCGGGCTGCGGCCCAGTCGGCGGCGCGCCGAGGGTCGGAGACGCCTGACAGCACCGTATCGGCGCCGACGAGCGGCCCGCCCGGAGCGGGAAGGTTCTCCTCGGTCGGGTGCATGATCGCGCTGGCAGGAACGATGTCTTGCCGGCAGGAGGTGCTTGAGGCCAGTGCTGCGAACACGATGCAATGGAGCGGGACGCGAATGCGGGTGTATGAGCCGTACATGGCAGATCTCCAGGTTTAGGGTTCCATCTGCCATACAGGTACGACACCTCGCGACGGGTGGTTTCAGGGGCCACCGGGCCTTGTGGGGCCTCGCGCTGCTTGAACGGGGCGCCCCCCCGGGTCGAAGGGGAGCGCCCCGCGCATCCGGATCAGGGGCCTCCCCGGTTCACCGGCCTGCCAGGCGTCCACGGCACGCCCTCCGCGTCGAGCGCGTCCCGAAAAGCGGGCATCGCGGCCACGAGCTCATTGAGCGCAGCGAGCTGCTCGTCGAGCGCGGGGCCCGCTTCCTCCAGCGCGGTCTTTTCGGCCTCCGTCGCGGGCGAGTAGGTCTGGTTCATCCCCCCGGCGGTTCCAAGCAGGCTCTGCACGGTCACGCCGCCCCCACCCCCGCCCCCCCCACCCCCAAAGCCCCTTCCACCGCCACCCCGCAGCCCCCTCAACACCGCGGCCGCCTGCTCGCCCAGCTCATCGGCGCGCGCCTGCAGCTCGTCGCTCACCTCCACCCGCGCCATCGCGGCCTCGATCCCGCGCAACTCGGTCTGGATCTCCTGCGCCTGGCGCGTCGCCATCTGCTGGGTCGCGGAGAGGCGGCGGTGCTGCAGCCGCAACCCCTGCAACTCCGCGAGCTGCGCCCGGGTCATCCGGACCATTTCGTCCATCTCGACCATGAAGCTGCGCTCCATGACCATGGGCTCTCCGTCCGGCGGCGTGATCGTCAGGCGCGCGGTGTACTGGTCCGCGAGCGCCGGCGGGCCCGCGCCACCACCACCGCCTCCAAATCCTCCGAAGCCGCCAAAGCCGCCGCCGAAACCGCCGCCGCCGCCCTGCTGCGCGGCCGGCGGTCCCGACCACGGCGCGTCCCAGCGCAGATTCCACCGCGCCATCTGCAGGCCCGTGCCGGATCCGGCGTCCAGCGTGCGCACCGTCTGCCCGTCGCTCGCCACGATCTCCAGCGCGCGCACGCCCCTCGTCCCGTCGGGCACGTAGTACGCGATGCCCGCCCCGTACGCCGGGTTCGGCGCCCGGTATTCGCGGCCCGCGTGGATCCCCGAGCTCGGCGCCGTGTTCACCACGTACGCCAGCGCGTCCGCCACCGGGAACAGGTACGGCCCGCCCGCGGCCTTCGCCTCGGCCAGGTGCACGATCGGGTTCAGGTCGTCGATCACGTAGAAGCCGCGGCCGTGGGTCGCGACGACCAGGGCATTGTCGCGGGCATGGATCTTCATGTCATGCACCGGCGACGGCGGGATGCCGTTCTCGAGCGGCACCCACGACTCGCCGCCGTCCAGCGTCACGAACGGCCGGATCTCGGTCCCCACAAAGAGCACGTCCGGGTTCTCGTGGTGCTCCGCGAAAGCGCGGATGTTGCCGAACTCCGGCAGGTCGCCGCTGATCGAGGTCCAGCTCCCGCCGTAGTCGGTGCTCTTCAGCACGTAGGGGCGGAAGTCGTTGCTCCGGTGTCCGTCGAAGGTCGCGTAGAGCGTGCCGGGAGCGTGCGCGGACCAGCGGACCTTGCTGACGTAGGTCGTGTCCGGCACCCCGGGGAAGCTCGTCATCTTGAGCCAGCTCTCGCCGTCGTCGGTGCTCACCGAGATGGTGCCGTCGTCCGACCCCGTGGCGATGAGGCCGGGACCGAGCGCCGAGATGTTCATGCTCGAGATGTTCGAGAAGACGGCCGTCCCCTGATGGCGCGAGACCGCATTGGCCGCCGGGATCGACCCCATCATGGGGAGGTTGTTGCGGTCGATCTCGCGGGTGAGGTCCTCGCCCAGCACCTCCCAGGAGTCGCCCCGGTCCGGGCTCTTGAAGACGTGGTTGCCCGCGAAGTAGACGGTCGCCGGGTCGAAGGGCGAAAGCTGGATCGGCGAACTCCAGTTGAAGCGGTAGGCGTCCTCGCCGGGCGCCGGGCGCGGGCGGATCGACTTGCGTTCGCCGGTGCGGCCGTTGAAGCGGACAAGGTTCCCGTTCTGCGACTCCACGAAGGCGATGTTGTGGTCGTTGGGGTCGATCGCCGCGTAGAAGCCGTCGCCGCCCTGCATCCGGAACCAGTCCGCGTTGACGACGCCGATGCTGTTGCGGGTCGCGCTGGGACCTCCCCACGTCGAGTTGTCCTGCAGACCACCGTAGATCCCGAAGAAGGGCTCCTGCATGTCGATCCCGACCGCGTAGAACTGGCTGAGCGGCAGGTTGGGCGAGAAGTCCCAGGTGTCGCCGAAGTTGTGCGAGACGTAGAAGCCGCCGTCGTTGCCGAGCAGGAGATGAGTGGGGTCTTCGGGGTTGATCCACATGGCGTGGTGGTCGACGTGGACTCCCCCGCTCGCGGCCGAGGCCCAGGTCACGCCGCCGTCCATCGACCGCTGCAGCGGGACGCCCAGGTGGTAGACGACTTCGGGGTCCTGCGGGTCGACCCGGATCTGGCCGAAGTACCACGGGATCGAGGCGATGTCGCTCATCTGCCGCCACGCCCGCCCGCCGTTGTCGGTGCGGTAGACGCCCTGTTCGGAGCCCTCGATGACGGCGTAGACGGTCTGCGGATGGCTGAGGCTGATGTCGAGGCCTATCCGTCCCATATCGGAGCTCGGGAGCCCGCGCGTCAGCCTCGTCCAGGTGTCGCCGCCGTCGATGGACTTGTAGATGCCGCTGCCGGGTCCGCCGCCGACGTAGCTGTAGGCGCGGCGTTCGCGCTGGAGCGATGCCGCGTAGAGGATGTCCGGGTTCGTGGGGTCCATGACGATGTCGGTGACCCCGGTGTGCTGATCGATAGTGAGCACGGGCTCCCAGCTCTCGCCGCCGTCCATCGTCCGGTACACGCCGCGTTCGCCGCCGGCGGCCCAGAGCGGGCCCACCGCCGCCACGTAGACGATTTCGGGGTCCTCGGGGTGGATGACGATGCGCCCCACGTGCTGCGAGGTGCGCAGCCCCATGTGCTCGAAGGTCTCGCCGGCGTCGACGGACTTGTAGACCCCGTCGCCGTAGGACGAGCTGCGCTGGTTGTTCGGCTCACCGGTGCCGACCCAGACGATGTTGGCGTTCGAAGGCGCCACCGTGACGTCGCCCATCGACCCGACTCCCGCGTCGTCGAAGATCGGCTCCCAGTCGACGCCGCCGCTGGTCGATTTCCAGATCCCGCCCGTCGCGGCGGCTATGTAGATGATGGTGCCCAGGCGGCCGCCTCGCATGCCGGGCGTCTCGGCCACGGCGATGTCGACGATGCGGCCGCTCATCACGGCCGGTCCGATCGAGCGCGCGGCGACCCGGTTGACGAGGGAACGGTCGTCCATCGCCTGTCCGGCGCCGAGGTCGCCCCCGCCGCCACCCCGGGGCCCGCCCTGCTGGGCGTTCATGGCGGTCGGCGCGATGAGCAGGAAGGTCAGGACCAGGGCGAAGACGGGGCCCGGCAGGGTGCGGCCCGTGCGGCGCAACGTGGCCGGGATGGCGTGATGGAGCGTGGCGCGGCTGAACATTTGGGTGACTCGCTTGTCGTGGGGTTGAATCCGTCGCAATCCGGTGACCGATAACGAAAAAACCCCGTGCGCGAAAGGGAGGAACCGGCGAGAGGCCAGAGGCGCGCGGGGTCGGGGAAGCGGGGGCTGCTGGCCGGAAAAGGGGTTACACAGCGACCTGTGTGACGATTATTCGCTTTGCGTATATACTGAACTATATTTTTGCGTTCGTAATATATAGACTAGTATATTGATTCCTGCCGCTCCAGCGACCAGAGCTGAACGTACTCCACCCCGAGCTCGTCCCGGACATCCCCGAGCAGGTAGTCCGCACCGATTTCGTAGATGTCCAGCCCGTCCGGCGTTTCCACCCATCCGAGCACCCTTCCCTCCGGGTCCAGCACCGTCCACCGCGCGCCCGGCCGTTCCTCTCCCGGCGGCTCGAACTCCTCCAGCCAGAGGTGGCCGACCCGATCGGCAATCAACGAGTTGAACGCCGGAAGGAACTCCGCCACCGGGACCGCCTCCCACGCCTGTCGCTGCCGGGTCAGATACTGCTCGACCTCCTCCGGCGGTATTTCCGGGGGAATCCACGAGATCCGGTCCTCGATGTAGGCGTCGATGTGGGCCTGTGTCGGGGAGCGGCGCACCACACCGAGGCGCACGATCCGGGCCAGGGTGCCATCCTCCGCGTAGGCCCTGATTTCGTGCTGGCCGGTCGAAGCATGCACGAACAGATCGCCCCACGCCGTCTGGGCCGCACGGGCACTGAAGGGCGGTTGGTACATCGTCGAACGTTCCGTTCTCTCGTTGGCGATGTAGCGCTCGTTTCCGGGGTGCATTCCCAGGGAAGCCACTATCTTGCCTTCAGGATCCCGGATCTGGACCTCGACCGTCTCGTACATGTGCGGTTCGTGGCTCACCAGAATCGCGCCACTTGGCCCCGTCGCCTTCGGGTTGAAGAGAAGCGAGTTCTCGTCGCTCTCGATCACGATGTTGCGCCCGAAGTTGCCGTTCTGGTCGAACAGGGTGACGCCGCGGCGCGGCCCGTACCACGCGGCGATGGAATCGCCCCGCCAGGGCTCGATGGCCGCCAGCGATCCGAACTCGCCCGGGCCTTCGCCCCTGCCCCCCCAGGTGGCCAGGTGGGTTTCATCCGCGTCGAACGCCCTCAGTTCCTGCGTTCCATTGTTCAGCACCACGATCCTGCCGTCGGCCAGCCGCAGGGCATCCGTGACGCGGTACAGCAGGTAGGGCTCGTCGCCTTCAGCCCGGCCGACCGTGACGGCCGGCTCGGCGCCGATCCGCCACGGCAGGCGCGAGCCACCCGGCGGCGGCGCGTTTTGGACGATGCGGATGCCGGCGCTGTCGCAGACCTGCAGGCCGGTGTCGCCGGACGGGGTGTCGTCCGGCTGGCACGCGAGGGCAGTGACGATGACGATGGGGATCAGGTGTCTCATGCTACCCCGGCAACTCGACCGCGTAGACCTCGATGAACTCTTCGCCCATTTCACTCGTGCGCAGGACGGCGATGCGGCCGGCGGCCACGTCGAGCAATTCGTGGCTGGCGCTGGGAATGCTGGTTTCGAGGTCAAGTGCGGCCCACCCGGTGATTCCGCTCTCTCTGACCCTCATCAACTCGGCACGATAGACGGGAAGGCCGAGCCTGCCGACCGGGATGCCGTCGGGCCCGAGAACCGTCCAACTCCGCTCCACGTCGTCGAGCCGGGGGTAGCCTCCGAGCCAGACCCCGCCATCGGCATCCACCTTCAGCGCGCCGACGGCAGGATAGGTGTCGCGCACGCCCGCCTGCTCCAGGTCCGGGCGAAAGGATGAACGCACGTCTTCCGGGTAGACTTCGAGATAGAGTTCGGTCCAGGCTTCCTTTTCCTCGGACGTGACTTCGCGGGTCGCATGCCCTCCCCGGATGCGGGTCCGTGGTGCCAAGGCTTCGTACAGCGTTACATCCACCGAATCGGTCGTGGCCAGCACCGCGTGCGACCCGCGTCCCGCGTAGAGCGTCGTGGCCCCGAATCCGACCGGGAACATCCGGTCGGGCGAGACGCGGCGCTCCTTTCCCGCCCACCGGCCTAGCGTATCCGCCACCTCGCCCGTCTGGTCGAAGACCACCAGAAAGAGTGGGCCCCGCTGAAACCCGTGGGGCCGGAAGGGACGCGTCTCGAGCACGGCGACAAACCCTCCGTCCGCCAGGTGGACCAGCGGGACATAGACCTCGTTCAACTGGACGCGCTGAACCCCGGTCACGCTTCCCTGTGTGTTCAGGAAGGTGAAGCGCTGCAGACGGTCGTCGAACACGGCGAGATTGCCGTCCGCGCCGACCCCGATCCCGGCCATGTTGACATACTCTCCCGGCCCCTCTCCCTCCCGGCCTGCCCGCTCACGCACGCTCCCCTGTTGATCGAGAAAGAGGACTTCGGACGCCCCCCTGTCCGCGACGGCGAGCGAAGAATCGGGAAGGAACACCGCGCCGACCACGTGATGGAACTCGACATCCGCGGCGGTGGAATAGAGCAGCCGCACGTTCAGTTCGGGAAGGTCGAGTGCGCCCAGGTCGGAGACGTGCACGATCTCCACCCCGGCGGAATCGGTGGCCGATACGGTCGCGGAGGCCGTCGCGGCGTCGGAGCGGCCCGGCCCTTCGGCTGCCTCCCCGCACCCGAGCGCCGCGATGGTCAGGGTCGTGAGTATCAGGCGTGCGGTCGGTTGCATCCGGTCCCCCCTGCCGTCACGGCTACCTCCGCCACACCCCGCTGTACACCCGCCCGAACCGGTCCATAGCCTCGACCACGACCTCGCGCTCTTCGCCGGTCAGCGCGGCGTGGAACAGGTGATCGACGGGCACCGGCTCCACCCAGTCGCGGCGTGCCGGCAGATCGGGTCCGGAGTGCAGCTCCACGCTGAGCGGGTCGAGGCCCCGCCGGCGCTCCATCTCGCCGCGCGGCTCGCCGTCCGCGAACCAGCGGACCGTCCATTCCGGGTCCCAGTCCCAGATGTTCGCGAGCAGCTCGCCGGGGGCCGAGGGGTCCGTTCCGGTGCGGTGCAGGCGCATCTGGTAGTCGGGCTCGTGGCCGGTCGCCTTGTAGCGCCAGCTCACCTGCTCGCCGCGGATGGTGTACACGCAGTAGCCGTTGGGCGTGCCGTCGTGGCAGATCGGGCCGCTCCACCAGGCGCCGCAGACGGCTCCGGTGACGTGCTCGTGAGTTCCGTGCTCGAAGACGTGTTCGCACTCGTGCGTGTGGCCGGTCAGGATGTGCGCCTCGAAGGGTTCCAGGAGGCGGTAGAGCGCTTCGCGGTTCGTGATCGCGAGGCGGGTGCTCGGAGACTCCTCGCCGAGGCGGAGGTGCTGGCTGCCGATGACGGGGATGTGGGTGGCGACGATCACGGGCGAGCCGCGTTCCACCCGGGAAAGGTCCTGCTCCAGCCAGCGCAGGGTGTCGGCGTCGAGGTAGCCCAGGTATCCGCTTCCGTACCAGAAGACGTCGTCGAGCACCACGTAGTGCACCGCGCCCCGGTTGAAGGAATAGTGCCCGGGTCCGAAGTGGCGGCCGAAGGTCTCGACCGATCCGCGGTCGGTGGGGCTGTCCATGTCCAGGTCGTGATTGCCGACGACCTGGAAGAAGGGGATCCCGATTCCCTGCACGCCGCGCTCGTAGTCGGGGTAGAATTCGAGGTTGTCGAACATGATGTCGCCGCAGGAGATCCCGAAGGCGTGCTCGTCGCCGAGCGACGCCACGGTGCTGCGCAGATCGGGCACCGACTGCGAGAGGAACCAGCCGGTTTCCGTGGCGTTTTGCGTCTGGATGTCGCCGAGAAGGAGGAGCGTGTGGTCGTCCTGCGGGACCGGATCGGGCTCGAGTTCGAAAACGGCCGACTGCTCGCTGCCCCGAGTGAGCGGCTGGTAGAAGCGCGCGGTGCCGGGGCCGTTGAGTGGGATGCGGTAGCCCGATGGCAGGGTGATCCGGACGAACCCCTGCTGCGGGACGGTGACCAGCTCGAAAGTGCCGTCGGGCGCGGTGTCCACGACCTGGACGCCGTCGGTGACGGGGACGCGGGGGAGACCGGAGCCGCGTGAGCGCACGACGCCGCGGACCCGGATGGGGGTGGAGTGGAGGGTTGTGCCGGGCGGGGCGGCGGGGTGGGGCGGGGTCGCGCGGAGGTCGAGCGGCGCGTAGGGATCGGCCAGAACGCGCTCCGGGGCGATGACCGCGCCGGTGAGCGCGGCGGCCCCGGCCTTGAGGAAGGCGCGGCGGGTGGGGGGGTGGGGGGCGGGGGATGGCCTGGCGTCGTGCTGCACAGTGGGACTGATCAATTGCCACCTCCGACGGGCCCTTCGCCGAGCCCGGGTTGGAAGGTTCCATAAGGGCGCAGGGCATGAACCTATCGCGCCGGCGAGTCCCACTCAAATGCGCGCACCGATCGTCGCGCTTGCCGCCATTCCCGGATCCGCGCGGGCGTCGGCCGAGTATCAAACGGATGGGAGGTGCGCGTAGGATTGGTGGAAGATGGACGTGCCCTGACTGAAGGTGGATGTAGCTTGCAACCGATCGGACAACGAATGACACGCTCCGCATCACGCTCCGGTTGCGCGGTTCTGTGCGCAATCCTGCTGGCGGCCGCCTGCTCGGACGAACCGGAGCCCACGGCACCGGAACCGCCGCCGGTCACCCCGGTCGAGCCCGTCAATCCCGACAGAGCGGCACTGGTCGCCCTCTACAACTCGACCACCGGGTCGGTCTGGCAGCAGGACCGCAACTGGAACACCGTTGCGGACATCGGCACCTGGTACGGTGTCGATACCAACTCGGCCGGCCGCGTCACCGGGTTGGTGCTGGATGACAACAACCTTGTGGGGACATTGCCGCCGGAACTCGGCAGTCTGGCACAGCTGGAGAGGCTCGTCCTCAATGGGAATCGAATCTCGGGGCGAATCCCGCCCGAGTTGGGGAATCTGACCAACCTCACCATGCTCACCCTGCGGACGAACAGCCTCGAGGGACCGATTCCTTCGGAACTCGGTGCTCTCACCAGACTGGATACGCTGGACCTGTTCAACACGGGGGTGTCCGGCCCGATACCCCCGTCCCTCGGGAACCTGAGTTCGCTTCACCGATTCACCGTGGGCTGGAACCAGCTCTCGGGTCCGATACCTCCGGAACTGGGGCGGCTGGACAACGCGACATACATGAACTTCAGCCGCAACCAACTCACGGGAACGATCCCGCCGGAGTTCGGCGATCTTGATTCGATCGAGCTGCTGTCGGTCTCGCGAAACGACCTGACCGGGACGATTCCGGCCGAACTTGGCGAACTGGCGACCCTGGAACACCTGTACCTCTACGACAACCAATTGACCGGCGAAATCCCTTCGGCCTTCGGACAGCTGTCCCGGCTCGACCTCCTCTGGATCCACCAGAACCAGCTTGCGGGCCCCATACCGGACGAGTTCGCCAACCTGACGGCGCTGGAGGACCTGCGCGCTCACGAGAACAGCCTGAGCGGCGTGATCCCGCCATTTCTGGGCGGTTTCCCGCTGAGGATTCTGTATCTCCACAACAATGCTCTGAGTGGCGGGCTTCCCGCCGGGATCGGCGAGATAGGCTCGCTCGGGTTTCTTACCCTCAGCGGGAACCGGGAGCTGGCCGGACTTCTGCCGCGCAGTCTGCTGGGTCTCGAGCATCTGCGGACGCTGACCTTCGAGGACACCGGACTGTGCCCGCAGGTCGACGATGAATTCCAGGAGTGGTTGCAGGCGGTTCCCAACCTTGCCGCAGCGGAGTGTGATCCCGGTGAGGTCGAGAGATTCGCCCTGGCGGAGTTTCACGAAATGACCGGTGGCGGGTCGTGGGCGAACCGCAGCGCCTGGCTCAGCGACGCGGACGTGGGCGACTGGTACGGTGTGACGTCCAGGGACGGGCGCGTCGTGGAGCTCACGCTGCCCGGCAACAGCCTCGCCGGTCCCCTCCCGGCTGAAACCGGCAATCTGACGCAGTTGAGGGTGCTCAATCTCTCGGCCAACGACCTGTCCGGCGCGTTTCCGAACGCTGTCGCCGGACTCTCGGAGTTGACCGAGCTGCGAGTGGGCGGGAACCAGGGGCTCGAAGGCGCGCTCCCGTTCGGTCTTCGGCGGCTGGACCACCTCCGCGTCCTGGACTTCGATGGGACCGGCCTTTGCGCGTCCCCCTCCCCGAACTTTCAGGCCTGGTTCACCGCGATCGCCGAAACCGCCGGTGCGACCTGCGCCAATCCCGACCAGGTCACGGTGTCGCTCGAAACGGTCTACCTCACACAGTCGGTGCAGACTCCGTCAAGGCGGGTGCGACTCGTGGCGAACCGGGACGCGCTGCTCAGGGCCTTCGTCACCGCCGAGGAGCCGCGCGGGTACTTCGAACCCGATGTTCTGGCGGTCTTCACGGGCCCGGCGGGCGACGAGCTTCACCGTGTGGAAATGACGCGCGACGACAACCGGATCCCGGCCGAGGCGCGCGAGGGGGATGTCGCGTCGTCCTACAATGCGGTGATTCCCGCCGAGGTGCTCACGCCCGGCGTTCACGTGTTCGTGGAGGTGGATCCGGACGGAGACCTGCCGCTGACGGCGGAAAGTCGGACCCGTTTCCCGGATACCGCCTCGGATTCGCTGAGCGTCGTCGAGGTGCCCGACTTGCAGCTCACGCTCGTCCCGGTCCTGGAGGAGGCGGCGCCCGATACGTCGATTCTGGCTTGGGTCCGCGAGGTCTCCGCCGGGAGTCCCCAGGTTGGACTGCTGAAGCACGCCTTTCCCTTCGCCGAGTTCAGCGTCAGTCCTCACGAAGTCTATTACACCTCGGTGGACATCACCACGACGGACGGGCAGGTGGCGTTGTTCGGAGAGCTTGCGGCGTTGCGAACGGCGGAAAGCGGCAACGGCCATTACTATGGGGTTGCCGCAGACTTGGGATCCGTGGGCGGCCGGGGCCAGCTGCCCGGCTGGATCAGCATCGGTGTGCCGAGCCCCAATACCCTGGCACACGAGATAGGACACAATGTCTCACTGAGGCACGCGCCTTGCGGTGATCCTCCGGGAGTCGATCCCGCCTTCCCCTACCGGGACGGGAGCATCGGCGTGTGGGGCTACGACTTCCGCGACGGATCGGCGGTGTCTCCCGACCGCGGCCAGGACATCATGACCTATTGCAGGACACGCCCGTGGATCAGCGATTTCCACTTCCGGAAAGTCATCGACCATCGGGCCGATCAGGCCGGGGATGTCGCGAGTGCCGCGATGGCTGCCGCGGTTCCGCCTTCGGACATGCTGGTGTTGTGGGGGGGCGTGGCGGATGGCGAGATGCAGCTGGAGCCGGTGTACTCGACGCATGCCGCGCCCCGCCTCCCCAAAGAGCCCGGTCCGTATCGCATCCGTGGGCTCGGCGCGGGTGGCCGGACGCTGCTGGATCTGGATTTCATGCCAACCGAGGACGGCCATGGCGGAAAGCACTTCTTCTTCACCGTGCCGCTGGATCCCGAGTGGGAGGACTCGCTGGATCGGATCGTCCTCACCGGGCCGGAGGGGTGGGCTGCCGTGGACCGCGAAGACGAGCGCGCCATCACGGTGGTGACGGAGCGCGAGACGGGGCGCATCCGGGCCATCTTGCGGGACTGGGACGGGACGCTGCCGGCGGGGCTGCGGGGGGGCGGGGGGCTGGAGATCGCCACGACGCACGGACTGGGTGACGCGGTGCGGCTTCGGAGGTGACGGGGGCTACCGCCCGAGCCTCCAGTCTGCCACGTCCCGCACGTCCGGGAGTTCCTTAGGCGCACGCAGCACCGTGGCGTCACCGGTGTCGCCGACGAAGATCAGACGACCTTCGCAGGCCCTGAACACCCATCCCTCCGCCCCGTCCGGACGGATCCAGGAATGGCACCCGCACCTCGGATACATGGGCACCCGATGGCTCGAAGACGGTGAAGCGGCCCAGCAACCCGTCATAGACCCCTACCGTGCCCGCCTCGCCCCGCAAGAGGTCAATGTCGATGCCCCCGGAACTGCCGGTGCCGAACTCGCCCGGACCCTCTCCCGACCGGCCGAAGACTCCCACAACGCCGCCCTCCGTGTCCACGCAGCGGACCCGGCTCTCGTAGGAATCGACGACGCACGCGACGCGCTCGTCCGCAAGCAGCGCGACCTGGTTGCTCTCGCTCAGCGGCACGTCGGCGGTGGCGACCACTTCGGGCGTGAAGATGCCCTCC
The DNA here is from genome assembly GCA_022823225.1 of Gemmatimonadota bacterium. GTDB lineage: Bacteria > Gemmatimonadota > Gemmatimonadetes > Longimicrobiales > Gaopeijiaceae > Bin94. Next base: position 22,442 of record JAJDXM010000066.1, on the reverse strand, counting down.
TCGTTGATCGGCGCGTGTCGGCCTGAACAGCACTTTCGTTCGAAGTCGCCATACGATCATGGTAGTATTACTATAATAGTATGAAATACGACGACACTACCAATTGGACCAGACCCCCGATCAGCTGGATGCATCGCACCCCCGTGCTCCTGGCGGCCGTTTGGGCCGGTTGCTCGCCAGATGCCAACGCACCGCTCCCAGGCACCTCCACCGTCACCGACAGCGCTGGCGTGCGGGTCGTTTATCTCGGCGATGCGCCCCTGGATGTCGTCCCGCGGCTCGCGCTGGCCCCCGAGCCCGAACAGGTCATTCGAAGCGGCGGGGACGACGCCTTCGCCGTGCTCTACGATGTCCGGGATGTGGAACTGCTGCCGCGGGGTCGCATCGCGGTGGCAAACGGGAGTGGAAACGAAATCCTGGTGTTCGATTCGTCCGGAGAACGGGTGGCGACCTGGGGTGGCACGGGAGATGGGCCAGGGGAGTTCCGGTCGCTCGACTGGCTGGCCTTCCTGTCCCCGGACACTCTCGTTGCGGGGGACCGCAGCCTGCGGCGCGTCACAGTTTTCAATGCCGCGGGCCAGTACGTCCGCAGCTTCGGGACCGTCGACGCGGTTGATCGGTCGTCCAACCCAATACCAGCGGTACCGATGGGCTTGGTGGACGACGGCTCGCTGGTCGGGGCGGCATATTCCCAGCCAAATCCGGTGCCGGGCTCCGACCGTCCGGCGGTCGAGATCGTGGCGATTCCACCCGGTGCAGATTCCATGCACGCGATCGGGACGTGGCCCGGTGAGGAAGTCGCCATATTCCGAAAAGACGGTCTCCTGGAGGTCACCCAACCACCGTTCGGCCGGCGCCTCCACCTCGCCGCCACGGCCGACGGCGTCTGGATCGCCGACGACGATCGGTGGGAGGCGCGCAAGTACTCTGCCAGGGGTGAGCTGCGCCTGATCGTCCGGTCCTCAGCCGGGTCCGGGTTGGTGACGGACGAACTCCTCGAGGCGTTTATCGGCGAGCGGTATCGGGATGCCGTGGAGGGTCCCGCCCTCCAGGAGATGAAGGAGGACCTGCGGGCGATCGCCCGGCACACGACGACACCGAGCTTCGGCATGATCGTGGGCAGGACGGATGGGGGTGTGGCCGTCGGCGCATACGGGCTGGGCACGGCGTCCCCGCGAACGTGGATCACGGTGCGGCTTGACGGGACCGTCGCAACCGTCGAACTCCCGGCTGGCCTCGATGTCAAGCGGTGGGGGACGGACTGGGTCCTCGCAGTCGTGCGCGACGCGCTCGACCGCGAGGAGATCCATCTCTATCGGATCCTGGCCGGGGCGGCTCCGGGCTGGTAGCGCAAGCTCACGCTCACGGACGGGGTGGGATTTACCTCCGGGCGGCTCCGCCGTCCTCGATGGTCTCCGGCGCCCGCGCCTCGCGGCGCGGCCGCCTCCGGCTCGAACAAGTTCGAACCCCACCCCATCAGTTCGCTCACGCTCAACGGACGGGGTGGGATTCGAACCCACGCGGGCAGATGCCCACACGATTTCCAGTCGTGCGCCTTAAGCCACTCGGCCACCCGTCCTGCAACCGGAAGCGGGGGCGCGCGGCCCCTTCTTCCGGGTAATCGGGGCGCCCGGATTCGAACCGGGGACCTCTGCGACCCGAACGCAGCGCTCTACCGGACTGAGCCACGCCCCGTGACAACCGGGTCCATAGTCATGCGAAGGAGTGTTGCTGGCGGCCCGCTGCGGTGCTTCCGCGGGCACATCCATCGAATTCAAGCGGAGGCGGAGGGACTCGAACCCCCAAGTGCTCGCGCACGCCGCATTTCGAGTGCGGTGCCTTACCAATTAGGACTACGCCTCCTGCTTACGCTCAGCGGAGGGAGTGGGATTCGAACCCACGTGGTCACTGGGACCAACGCCTTAGCAGGGCGCCGCTTTTAGCCGCTCAGCCATCCCTCCAAGTAGCCCCGCCTGGGATCGAACCAGGACTCTTCTGATCCAGAGTCAGACGTGTTGCCAATTACACCACGGGGCTATGTACCGTACACTTCTCCAACGCGACCCTAACGTAACGTCAGGGTCTAGAGCCACCGGTCGGACTCGAACCGACGACCCCGTCATTACGAGTGACGTGCTCTACCAGCTGAGCTACGGTGGCGATGTTCTCCCTTGGCGGCAAGCGGGGGGTGGTGCGCCCTCCCGCCGCGACCAGTGGAGCCGAGGGGAGTCGAACCCCTGACCTCAGCGTTGCGAACGCTGCGCTCTCCCAACTGAGCTACGGCCCCTCCTCCAGCAGCAGCCCGGGGAACCTTGGACCGCCATGGGCGCGACAGGACTCGAACCTGTGACCTCCACGATGTCAACGTGGCACTCTAGCCGACTGAGCTACGCGCCCCTGCCGACGGTTGCGCCGGCCAAGTACGCCCGGGAGGACTCGAACCCCCAACCCCCTGATCCGTAGTCAGGTACTCTATCCAATTGAGCTACGGGCGCTCGGCGAGACGAACTCGCCCAGGTGGCCTGCGGCCCGAACCTGGCGCCGCCACCCCATGCCCACGACAGGACTCGAACCTGTACGTCCTTTCGAACACTGGTCCCTCAAACCAGCCTGTCTACCAATTCCAGCACGTGGGCCCGTCCTGCTGCAGGTACGGCAGTGCTCGGGGAGGGACTCGAACCCTCACGGGGTTAACCCCCACAGGATCCTGAATCCTGCGCGTCTGCCAATTCCGCCACCCGAGCTTTCCGGCACACCTTCTCTTCCCAATGGAGCCGAGGGGAGTCGAACCCCTGACCTCCTGAATGCCATTCAGGCGCTCTCCCAACTGAGCTACGGCCCCTCATCTCCATGACCCGGTTTTCAAACAGCACCTCCAGCGGGGCTGACGGGACTCGAACCCGCGGCCTCCGGTGTGACAGACCGGCACTCTAACCAAACTGAGCTACAGCCCCCTCCTGTTCGCGGCCCCGGAAGACCACCTTCCAGGCCCATACCCTCACGGGGAATCGAACCCCGATCTCCACCTTGAAAGAGTGGTGTCCTAACCGTTAGACGATGAGGGCGTGATCCCACGCACGCAGGCCCGGAGGGACTCGAACCCCCAACCGCCGGTTTTGGAGACCGGTGCTCTACCAAATTGAGCTACGGACCTGTGATTCCTATGGCCAGGGGCGGAATTGAACCGCCGACACCGCGATTTTCAGTCGCGTGCTCTACCAACTGAGCTACCTGGCCCAACTCCATCCCATGTGCATACGCCAGAAAACGCCGCGCTAGGGCGGCGTTCCCGGAACCTGCTGACCACAGTAGCGGGGGCGGGATTCGAACCCGCGACCTTCGGGTTATGAGCCCGACGAGCTACCAGACTGCTCCACCCCGCAATGAGATCTGTAAGTTACCGAATTCCAACGTGGGCGTCAACGGCGGGTGGGGCCGGGGTTTCTCGCACCGGCGGCCCTCATCTCACCACCGCCAGCCGCCGGCAGTACCAGTCCATCCACGCGTTCGCGAATCCCAGCAGCTTCGCGTTCCTGGTGACCGCGACCACCTCACGGCGCGTCATCTTGGTTTCGCGGTCGAGGACGGCCGGGTTGCCGCGGCTGAGGGCGAGCGTGCGCACCGCGAAGAAGAGCGGCAGCATGCAGAACAGGCGCACGCGGTGGTGGCGCCGCGGGATCATGCGAATGTAGGAGCGGGCCGCGTCCAGGTGCCCCTCGGCCTTCCGGACCAGCCTGCCCAGGACCGCCATCGCGGTCCCGTGCCGGCCCGGCTCGAAAAGTTGCGCCGGCTGCGTCTCCGGGTCCGGAATGAACTCCGCGGGGACATACACCCACCCCCGGTCGCGGTCTTCGTGCAGCCCGCGGATCACGTTGACGGTCTGGAGCGCCAGCCCGAACTCGCGTCCCAGCCGCATCATTCGCTCCCGTCTGCCGGCGAGTCCCGAGAGCCGGAGCGCGAACAGTTCGGTCAGCAGGAGTCCCACACGGCCCGCAACCTCGTGCATGTAGTCGTCCAGGTCCGCCTCGGCCTCAAACACCGACCCGCGCCCGACCCAGCGGGCCATCCCGGCGCTCGACTCGCGAACGCGCCGCGTCAGGATCTCACGCGCGTCGGGGGCCAGCCGCTCCAGGCCATCGAGCACGGTGCCCGCGTGACGGGCCACGAACGCGTCGGGCGTGTCCTCCCGCGCCGCCTTGAGCCGCTCGATCAGCAGCGCGCGCTCCTCTTCGCCGCTCAGGACCCGTCTCCAGCTGCCGAGCAGAGCGATCTTCCGGGCGTCGTCGAGTTCCTGGTTGTCTTCCAGGTAGTCGGACACGCGCAGCAGGAGGTAGGCGACCGTGATCTCGCCGCGAAGTGGCTCGGGCAGGATCTCGATTCCCACCGCAAAGGTGCGGCTGGACCGCACGAGCAGCTCCTGGAGTGTTGCCATGGTTGATTTTCGACACCGCGACCCGCCCCGTCAACATTTGTTTATGCTCGCCCGGGGCACCGGAGCCGCCGATGCCCGGCAGAGGTGCGCCGGCCCTTGCGGCCCCTTGGCGAGCCGGTACACCTTGGTCGCATGAATCCCCCGGAATCCACCGGCCCGCCTTCCACCGGGTCGAGTCCCTCGGGCGCAGGCGCGGCCGCCAGCGACTTCCGCGGCCCCGTCGCCTTCATGGCGTCAAACCCCATTGCCGCCAACCTGCTCATGGGCTTTCTGCTGTTCGTGGGGCTCATTTCGGCGACTGCTCTCCCACAGGAATTCCTTCCCGAAGCCTCGCTGGACCGCATCCAGGTGACCGTGCCGTACCCGGGTGCCGCGCCGCAGGAGGTAGAGGAATCGATCGTCCGCAAGATCGAGGAGCAGATCCAGGCGGTCGAAGGCCTGAAGAGGACCGAGTCGTCGGCGGCCGAAGGGCTGGGGTCCGTGATCGCCGAATTCAGGCAGGGAACCGACCTGAGCCAGGCGCTCAGCGAAGTGAAGGCCCAGGTCGACCGCATTCTGACCTTCCCCGCCGGCGCCGAGCGCGCGGAAATCCGGGAAATCACCAGCCGCCAGAGCATCTTCCGCCTCGTCGTGTCCGGTGCCGCGTCCGAACGCACCGTCAAGGAACTGGCCTACCGGATCGAAGACGGGATCGTGGCCCTGCCCGCGGTTTCCTACGCGCAGATCAGCGGGGTGCGCAACTACGAGATTTCGATCGAGGTGCCGCTCGCCCGCCTGCGGTCGCTCGGTCTGACGCTGGAGGACATCGCGCTCGCGGTTCGCCAGGGCTCGCTCGAACTCTCAGCCGGCAAGATCTCCACCGGCGAAGAGGAAATCCGCGTCCGCACGCTCGGCCAGAACTACGAACAGTACGACTTCGAGGACATCGTCGTCCTGACCCGCGCGGATGGCACATCGGTGCGCCTGGGCCAGATCGCGACCGTGCGCGACGCCTTCGCCGATACCGATCTTGTGGCCCGTTTCAACGGACAGCCCGCCGCCCGCATCGACATCTTCCGCACCTCGGGCGAGAACGTGCTCGACATCGCGGAAGCGGTGCGGGAATACGTCGACTCGGAAGTCGTCCCCACCCTGCCGCAGGGCGTGCACGTGGACATCTGGCGGGACGACTCGGTCGACCTCCGGGGCCGCGTGAACCTGCTCATCGAGAACGCCATGCTGGGTCTCGCGCTGGTGTTCATGGCCCTCGCGCTCTTCCTGCAGATCAGGCTGGCAATGTGGGTCGCGCTGGGTCTCGCGGTCTCCTTCGCCGGGACATTCCTGGTCATGCAGCTGATGGGCATCTCGATCAGCATGTTCTCGCTGATGGCGATGGTGCTCGCGCTCGGGATCGTGGTCGACGACGCGATTGTCGTTGGCGAGAACATCTACGCCGAACGGGAAAAGGGCGCCGCGGGACTTACGGCGGCGATCCGGGGCACGCAGCGCATCGCCGGCCCCGTGATCTTCTCGGTGCTCACCACCGTGACGGCCTTCTCGGTGCTGCTGACCGTGCCGGGTCCGATCGGCAAGATCGGGCTGAGCATCCCCATCGTCGTGATCGCCGTGCTCATGCTCTCGCTGGTGGAGTCATTGCTCGTGCTCCCGCACCACCTGGCCCATCTTCCCACACCCGGCAAACCGACTTCGGCGCCCGCCCGGGCCCTGCGACGGACCCAGGGAACCATCGACGCGCTCCTCAGGCGCTTCGTCAACGGCCCGCTCGACCGGGCGCTCCGCTATTCCACCAACTATCCGGCGGTCGTACTGGCCGGGGTCGCCGCGCTCATGCTGTTGTCGGGCGCGATCGTCTCGACCGGCCTGGTCAGGTACGAGTTCCTGCCGCAGATCGAGGGCGACATCGTGTCGGCCAACATCGAGATGCCCGTGGGCACCCCGCGCGAGCGCACGGCCGAGGTCGCGGCCCAACTCGAGGCCGCCGGACATCGCGTCGTCGAGGCGCTCTCGGAGCGGACAGAATCCTCCGAGGTCGACGTAAGCGTGACGATCGGGCAGGTCACCCAACTGTTCGACCCCCTTGGGGGAGATGCCGTGGAGGTGCCGCGTGGCCACATCGGATCGGTGGAGTTCAAGCTCCCAGCCCCCGAGCAGCGCGATTTCACCTCCACGGAGTTCCGGAACCTCTGGCGCGAGGAGGCCGGAGTCATCCCCGAAGCCCGGTCGCTGGCGTTTTCCGCCGGTGCCCTCGGACTGGGTCTCCCGGTCCATCTCGAGCTGTCCCACCCCGATCCGGAGCGCCTGGCGCTGATCGCGGACGATGTTGTTGCCGGAATGTCGACCATGGGCGGCGTCTTCGATGTGAGCACCAATCACGACGAGGGTGTCAAGGAACTCCAACTGAAACTCAAGCCGTCGGCGCGGACGCTGAACCTCACCCTCGATCACTTTGCCAGGCAGGTCCGGGCCGCCTTCTTCGGCAGCGAGGCGCTGCGGGTGCAGCGCGGCCGGGAGGAAATGCGAGTCTACGTCCGTCTGCCGGAAGAAGAGCGCGATTCGCCGGCCGACATAGAAGGCTACCTCGTGCGCACACCCGCCGGCGTGGAGCTTCCACTCGGCCAGGTCGCCGAAGTGCACTTCGCCAGGTCACCGACCACCATTCACCGGCTCAACGAGCAGCGCGTGATCACGGTGACGGCGAACGTGGACAACAGCGTGGTGACCGGCCAGAGCGTGAACCGGGCCCTCGAGCAGGGGCTTCTGGCAGCCCTTCAGGCGGATCATCCCGGGTTCTCCTACGTCCACGGCGGCGAGCAGCGGCAACAGCGGGAAGTCAACGAGGCCCTCCCTCGAGCTGTCTTTTTCGCGTTCCTCGTGATGTACGCCCTGATGGCGATCCCCTTCGGATCGTACTCGCAGCCGCTTATCGTGATGACGGCAATCCCGCTTGGACTGGTAGGGGCGCTTGCGGGTCACCTCATCCTGGGGCTCAGCCTCGGATTCTCTTCGATTCAGGGACTGATCGGCGTCAGCGGCGTGGTCGTGAACGATTCACTGATGATGATCAAGTTCATCAACCGATCGCGGGAAGCGGGCCTGAGTCCGAGAGAAGCCGTAATCGCCGGCGCCAAGGCGCGTTTTCGCGCCATCCTGCTGACCTCGATCACGACCTTCCTGGGGGTTGCGCCCCTGATGCTGGAGGACAGCGTTCAGACCCAGCACCTGGTGCCGCTGGCCACGTCGGTCGGATTCGGCGTCGTCGTCGCCACCGCGCTGCTCATGCTGATCGTCCCGGCGCTGGTGATGATCCAGTTCAACTTTGCGTCGTGGCGGCGGCGAACCGTCCGCAAGTAGCGCTACGCCCCGGGTCAGGTGCGCCGCGGCCCGGGTCGGCCGATCCCTACCACTCCTCGGAGAGTTCGTCGTGGAGGGCCGTGGGCAGACTGTAGGAGTGTTCCAGCCTTCCCAGGTTCACGAAGTCGATCAATGCGTTGAACCGCTCCAGGTCGGTTTTCCGGCGCCAGGAGGGAATCGCCTTCCCTGCCAGCCGTTTCGTCCGGTTCTGGAGCCGGAGAAACGGGACCACCCGGCGTTTGCTCCTGGGGAAGAGGAAGCTGTCCGAGAGTTCGTTGCCGATCAGATCCCTGGAGACCCGATATACAAAGACTGCGAGCTTCCGCCGGGCCGCGGGATCGGTGATGCCGATGACGAGGGGCGCGCTGTTGACGATGCTGTTCGCCATGATGATCGCGTCCTCATCCGGCGGCGGCTCGCACAGCCGGCCGATCTCGAAAGCTTCGATCGCGGAAGCCTGGTCGTCGAAGATGAGCTCGCCGGGTATCCCCATCAGCAGCCCCGTGTAGCGCCACACATGCACGTACGCTTCGCGCTCCTCGTCGCTGAAGTCTCCCCCCAGCGCTGCGACATGCTGCATGAGCCGGCCCGAGAAGGCCGAACCCGCGAGCATCATGGTCGCGGCGCTGATCGGCAACCCGTAGCGCTCCCGGTTCCACTCATCCGACTCCTTGATCAGGAGTCTCGATTGGGCGTGCACGAGCCGCACCCGCAGCGTGAGCTTCCATCCGTCGCCGAGCGGACTCATGCCCCCGGGGAGGTACTGCTCGATCAGCTGCAGGCCGTTCTGCTTCAGGCGGCGAACCCCCGATCCCAGGACCCGGCCCCGGATTCGGAAGGACTTGCTGATCAGGGTGGCGAACCCCTCGACGATGCTCCCGCCCACCAGACCGGCCAGGACCAGATCCGAATTGCGCAGAAAAGCCCGTGAGGCGACCAGGGCGATGTCCTCGTCGAACCAGTCCGGCACCTTGCTGACTTCGTCGATGAAGTGACGGAGCGACTCTGGTGTATCTTCGGGCAGGTCGTACGGATCCTGCAGCACTCGCGCCAGCAGGGCGTGGACCTGTTTTGACGGAAGTTTAGCGAGTTCCGCGGCAACCGGGTCAGCGAGCGGATCGCCGATGTGCGTGTGGCGGATGTAGGCGTCGACAAATGCGGGATCTCTCGCACGAGCCCGAGCGTACCCGTCCGCGTACGCGCTCGGCACGGCGATCGATGTCTCCCGCCCCGGATCCGAACGCCGTGCAGCTTCACCGGCCGTCTGGGATGTCACTGGCAGGCTTCCCCCCCGCTCTTCTCGAGTCCCCCGATTGCACCCTCTGCAATGAAGGCAAGTACAATGGAAAACACAAGATGGGCCCGACCCGGGTAACGCGGGCCGCGACCCCGGTTTCGGCGACTTCCCGGCCCGGCGGGACACCCCGGGGACAGGCGGCCCCCGGGTGCCAGGTGGTTTCACCGGCTTCCCCTGCCCCACCGTATGGTTATAATACGCAAGAATGGCCTGGACCCCCCCAGGCAAGACCGAGGCCTGTTGCCAAGATGGAGCGGACACCGATGAGCGGGACTCTTCCACCTGGCGAGATCGAAGGGTGGACGGCGGTCCATCCCAAATGGGCTTTCCGTGACGGAACGCTGCGGAAGAAGTACGTTTTCCAGTCATTCCGCAGCGCCATCGTCTTCGTCAACCGGGTGGCGACCATTGCCGACGAGTTGAAGCACCACCCGGAGATCACGGTGAGCCACCACGAAGTCTCCCTGCGCCTCTGGTCTCACGACGCCGGCGGCATCACGGAGCGGGACCTCAGGCTCGCCGAACGGATCGACGTCGCGACCTCGGCGCGCTAGCGGATCGCCGCGACCAGGATCTCGAGGCCCGCGCGCAGTTCGTCCCGCGTGAGGATCGCCGGCGGCGTCAACTCCACGACCTCGCCCCGCTCGCCGGCCGGCAAAACTATCAGTCCGCGCTCGAGTGCACGGCGCGTGACATCAGGCCCGCTCGCGTCCCGCATCTCCACGCCCAGCATCAATCCCCGCCCCCGAACCGCGGCGACGCGGTCGCAACCGTTGAGCGCTTCGGAGAGAAACGAGAGCGCCTCGGCCCCGAGCCGCCGGGCACGACCGGCGAGATCGTCTCCTGCCAGCGCCTCCAGAAACCCCAGCCCGGCCGCGCAGCTCATCGGGTTGCCCAGGAAGGTGCTCGTGTGGATCGCTTCGCCGGTCGATGAAGGCCACGCGTTCATCACCTCCACCGGGCCGCAGCATGCGGAAAGGGGCATGCCACCTCCCAGCGCCTTGCCCAGGCACACCAGGTCCGGCGTGACGCCCTCCTGGTCACAGGCGAAGTTGGTGCCGGTGCGCCCCATCCCTGTGAAGATCTCGTCGGCGATCAACAGCGCGCCGCGTTCGGCGACAATTCCCGCCAGTTCCGCCAGGAATCCGGGCGGCGGGATGCGAACGCCGGCCCGGCCCTGAATCGGCTCCACGATGACCGCCCCGACCGGGACGGGGGATGCGCCGTCGAGCAGACGGGTCACGGTGCCCAGCACCCCGATGGCACCCGAGGGCGGGGCGGGGAACGGCACGAAGCGCACCTGATCGGCGAGGCGCTCGGAAAAGGGCGTGCGAAAATGGTCCCGGTGCGTGGTGGCGAGCGCCCCGAGCGTGAGGCCATGGTAGCTCCCCGCGAAGGCGACGATCCCGGGGCGGCCCGTGGCGAGCTGGGCCGTCTTAAGCGCAGCCTCCACCGCGTCCGAACCGCTGAGTCCCGGAATGATGCGTGATTCGGGCCACGGGAGAATCGCCGCCAGCGCTTCGAGAAACTCCACCTTGACCGCCGGCGGGTGAATGTCCCCCATCCCGTGCAGCAGGCGCCCGGCCTGGGAGCGCAACCGCGCCTCGACAAGAGGATGGCGATGTCCGGCCAGCGCGACCCCGAAAGCGCCGGTAAAGTCCAGGTAGACTTTTCCCGCCGCGTCCCGCACCCGGGGTCCGCGCGCCTCCGTCCAGAACGGTGGAGCGTGCCGCACGTCGGTCACATTGCGGGACTCGACCCTGGCCAGCCGGCCGGCCCAGTCGCGATCGGCGGGCTCAGTTGGCAAGCGTGATCCAGGTCATGAAACCAAGGCAGCCAACCAACAGGAGGAAGCCTTCGGTTCGCCTCACCCGGCGGGCGCTCGCGGCGACGGGCCATACCAGCAGGGACAGGGCGAGAACTGCGGGAAGCTGGTACGACAGGATCGACTCCCCGACCGGATAGCCCTCGACCATGGCGGCGGCTCCCATGACTGCGGTGAGGTTGAAGATGTTCGAGCCGACGACGTTGCCCACGGCGAGATCGGGCTGGTGCCTGACGGCCGCGACGATCGATGTCACCAGCTCCGGGAGCGAAGTTCCCACCGCCACGAGGGTAAGCCCGATCTTGTCCGTGCCGAGCCCCATCTGTTCAGCCACGAAGGTCGCGCCCACGACGATCGCCTTGCCGCCAACCGCGAGGCCGATGGCGCCGGCCGCCGCCAGTCCCAGGCTGCGGAGCATGTCCCTTGCGACCTCTTCGGGCTTCTCCGTGAGGCTTCCCACCTCCTCCTGGATGTCGCGGATCTCCTCTTCGGCCGTACCGAAAGTGAACCCCACATATACCACCAGCATCACCAGCAGGATCACTCCGTCGCCCCAGTCGACCGCGCCGTCCAGGATCAGGGGGAAGACAAACACGGTGATGAGCAGCATGATCGGGATGTCGCGCGTGACCACGCGGTCCGCGACTCCCAGGGGGCTGACCAGTGCCGTCGCGCCCAGGATCAGTCCGATATTGGCCAGGTTGGACCCGAGCACGTTGCCCATCAGCAGGCCGCCGTCGCCCTCCAGCGTGGAGTAGATCGCGACGACCAGCTCGGGCGCCGAGGTGCCCAGCGCGACCAGCGTGAGGCCGACGACGACCGGGCTGATGCCCATCGTCGAGGCGATGCGCGCGGCACCCCTCACCAGCCACTCGGCGCCGAAATAAAGGGCGCCGAAGCCGCCGACCAGGTACAGGATGTGAGCGACAACCGTCATGATCCGCGCCTCTGGCCAATCCAGGCCTCCACTTCGCCGAAGCGGCGCGTGTTCAGGATGTCGCTTGCTTGCAACCAACCCCTCCGAGCCTGGTCAACTCCCCAGTGCATGTTGCCGAGACCGGCCACCGAATGTGCGTCCGAACTCACTACGACCTTAACCCCGAGTTCCCTGCACAGCCAAAGTCCGCGGTGGTCGATGTCCAGGCGCTGCGGCATGCCGTTGACCTCCACCGCGACGTCGAACCCGGCTGCTGCGCGCAGCAGCTCGGGCATGTCCACCGGGCAGGCGGGGCGCCGGCCCAGCCTGCGGCCCGTGGGGTGGCAAAGGACGTGTACAAGCGGATTGCGCATCGCCTCTATGATTCGGGCGGTCATGCGCGATTCGGTCATCTCGAGCGCTGAATGCACGGAAACGAGCACGAGATCCAACTCGGCAAGAACCTCATCCTCCAGGTCGAGCGAACCATCCGGCAGGATATCCACTTCGCAACCTCGCAGGATCCGGGTATCGGGAAAATCCCGCTGAACGCCGGCGATCTCGGCTGCCTGAGCACGCAGGGCCGCCGCGTCCAACCCCCCGGTCACCCCGGTCGACGGCGAGTGGTCGGTGATCGCGACGTAGCCGTAGCCCGCGTTGGCGGCGGCCTCCACCATGCGCCGGAGCGTAGCCGCGCCATCGCTCCAGGTCGTGTGCATGTGCAGGTCTCCCCGGATGTCGCGATGACGCACCAGCGACGGAAGTCCGGCCTCGGCCCGTTCGAGGGTCTCCGCATCCCTTCTCAGCTCCGGCGCGATCCACGGCAGGCCCAGCGCATCGTAGATGGCCGGCTCTCCACCGCCGGTGACCGGTGCCGCGCCGGGGGCCGTGGCGCGCTTTACACCGGTCGGTGTCAACTCGAGTCCACGGCTCCGGGCACGCGCCGCCAGGGCCGCGATGTACGCCGGCGGGCCCGTGAGGTGGTGAGCGACCTGATCGACCACCTCCGCGGGCGACGCGACGATCCTCACATTCACGCCGTCGAGTGCCAGCCGGACCGGGTTGTCGCCGCGCATTCCCGCCGGGCGCTCCGGCATGGACGCATCGGCCACGTCCCAGAGATCCTCTGGCGACCCGGTGCAGACGATGTCCACCCTCTCCACGATCTCCACCCGGCGACGGATGTCGCCCGCAATCCGCACCTCGAGCCCGGCGCCCTTGAGCGCGGCGACCACCCTGTCAGCCGCGCGATCCGCGTCCGGCAGGAGCGACTTCCCCAGCAGCGCTCTCCTCGCGGCGAGGCTTCGGCGGAGACGGCTCACTACAGCCGGCCCGAATCCATCGAGCCGGTGCAGTGTCCGCGCCCGCAGGGCTTCTTCGAGCCGGGCCACCGAGTCCACGCCGGCCTGGCCCAGCGTTCGCGCGCGCACGGCTCCCACGCCGTTCAGACGCATCACCTCCACCAGCCCGGCCGGGATCCTGTCCCGGTATCTCTGGAGCCGCGGCGAGGCGCCGCGCCGCACCAGATCGTCCAGAAACCCGGCCAGCCCCTTCCCGATCCCGGGCACGCCGGTCAGATCCGTACCTGCCGTGATGAGATCGGCGAGACGGTGATGGAAGCGCCGAATCGCGGTGGCCGCCCGCCGGTAATGCGACACCTGGTGGACACTCGCGCCGTCCAGTGCCATCAGGTCCGCCAACTCCGAAACACGCCGCGCAAGCTCCGCGTTGGTCTTCAACGGGCCCGTCGCGTCCGTCACCCGGTCGTGCCCAACTCGACCGCGAAGCGCTCCAGCAACTCCGCCTCCGTCAGCACCTCGACACCGAGCGCCTCGGCCTTCGCCAGCTTCGACCCCGGATTCGCGCCAACTACCAGATAGTCCGTCCGAGCACTCACCGAACCGGTGACCCGGGCACCCAGTGCCGCGAGCCTCTCCTTCAATTCGCCCCGCGAAAAGGCTTCCAACGCCCCGGTGAGCACGATCGTCCTGCCCGCAACCCCGCCAGTCGCCTCCACGGCCCTTTCCGGTACGCCGAACTCGAACCCCCTGGCGATCAGCCGGTCCAGAGCGCCGGAAACGCGCGGCTCATCGAGAAACGAGCGGATCGCAGCCGACATCCGCGGGCCCACGCCGTGGATTTCCTCCAGCGCCTCTGGCGACGCCTCCCTGAATGCATCGATTCCGCGGAAATGGGCAGCCAGATCGGACGCGACCGCGGCCCCCACCTCGGGGATTCCCAGGCCGACCAGGAACCTGGAGAGCTCGACGGTGCGCCTTTCGTCGATCGCTTGCACCAGTTTGCGTGCGGAGACCTCGGCAAACCCCTCGAGGGGGACAAGGTTCGCCTCCTTCAGGTCGAAGAGGTCCGCGAGCTCGGCGACAAGTCCCTCGTCGACCAGCAGCGCCGCCGTCTCGGACCCGAGCCCCTCGATGTCCAGCGCGCCCCGGGACCCGAAGTGGGTGATGCGTCCCTTCAGCTGCGCGCGGCACGCGAAGTGATTCGGGCAGACGGTGAACGGACCCTTCTCGACCGGTTCGGTCCCGCATGACGGGCAGGCGCGGGGCATGGCGAACGTGGCGCCCCGCTCCCGCCCCTCCTCGTCGATCCGCTCCACCACCTGAGGGATCACGTCTCCGGCGCGCTGCACCCGCACGAGGTCGCCCTCACGCACATCCTTGCGCTCGAGTTCTTCGCGATTGTGCAGCGATGCCCTGGACACGGTCACCCCGCCCACCTCCACCGGCCGCAGCAGCGCGACCGGGGTAAGCACGCCCGTCCGTCCCACCGAAACGAAGATCCGGTCGATCCTCGTGACTTCCTTGCGCGGCTCGAACTTGAAGGCGATCGCCCACCGGGGGTGGTGCGATGTGCTTCCCAACCGCTCCCGGGGCTCGAGCGCATCCAGCTTGACCACCACCCCGTCGATCTCGTAGTCCAGTGTCTCCCGGTCGGCCTCGAAGCGGCTGTGGTATTCGGCGATCTCCTCGACCGAATCCACCAGCCGGATCCGTTCCGGGGTAAGCAGGCCCCACGCCTTCAGTGCGGCCAGTCCCTCGAAGTCCGTCGCGAAGCTCGTCCCCTCCACTGCCAGCACATCGTAGGCCAGCACCGTCAACGGGCGCGTCGCGGTCACACGCGAATCGAGCTGGCGCAACGCCCCCGATGTCGCGTTCCTCGGGTTCTGGTACGGTGCCTCGCCCGCCTCGAGCCGCCACTGGTTGAGGTTCTCGAAGTCGCCCAGGTACATGATCGCTTCGCACCGAACCGAGAGGAACGATGGCACCGCGAGATCATCTTGGCGGAGGCGCAGCGGGACCGAAGGGATCGTACGCGCGTTCTCGGTCACGCCTTCGCCGACGCGGCCATTGCCCCGTGTGACCGCCCGGTCGAGCACGCCGTTCACATAGACCAGCTCCAGCGACGCCCCGTCCAGCTTCGGCTCCACGACGTACCGGATCTCCTCGCCTTCCAGCGTCTTGCGCAGCCGCTCGTCAAAGCGGCGAACCGCTTCGATCCCGTGGGCGGAGTCCAGCGACAGCATCGGAACGGCGTGCTCGACGTTCGGCAGACTCTCGCGCGGGTCGGCACCCACACGCTGCGTCGGCGAGTCGGCGGCCAGCAGATCCGGGTGGGCCGCTTCCAGTGCCTGAAGCCGGCGAAACAGCGAGTCGTAGGCCGAGTCGGCGATCTCCGGCGCGGCCTCCACATAGTAGAGATCGTCGTGGCGGCGGATCTCTTCGCTGAGCTCCGCGATCTCGGCCGCGGCTTCCTCCCTGCTCAGCGATTGCGGGTCGCCCTGTCCGGAGATGAAAGGGGTCATGGACAACGGTATTGCGTTTCACGGGTGCGGGGGAAGGGTGTTTCGGGCCAACGCGTCCACCACCCCCCCGCCGCGGGCCGCCACCGCCAACCCGGCCGGCGCTCGAACTTCGCCTTGCGGCCGTCCTGTACCCAACTGCACCATGCGGCTACTATATCACGTTTCCGCCACACTGCGTCGACCCACCCTGGAGGTTCCGGATGAAGTCCCCGCGCGTCTCGCTCCGCGTGTTCACCACGACCCTGGCGATCCTTGCCACCGTCCCCGCCGCGCTCTCCGCACAGATGGAGCCCACCACCCCCCGTGGCGCCGACGAGGGCGACGGCCCCCACGAACGCCTGATTCTCCGCGGCGCCACCGTCATCGACGGCACCGGCGCCCCGCCCATGGGCCCCGTGGATATCGTGATCGAGGGCGATCGCATCGTTCAGATCCAGACCGTCGGGTATCCCGGCGTGCCGATCGACGAGAACCGCCGCCCCTCCGGCGCCACCAGGGAGATCGACATGACCGGCATGTACGTCATGCCCGGCTTCGTCGACATGCACGCCCACACCGGCGGCAACCCCAAGGCGCCACAGCCCGAATACGTCTACAAGCTCTGGATGGGACACGGCATCACCACCTCGCGCGGCGTCGGTCACGGCCCGATGATGTGGGCGCTCGGCGAGAAGGCGGCGGCCGAGCGCAACGAGATCGTCGCGCCGCGCATGTTCACCTATGCCCGCCCCGGCGAGGCCTGGGACCGCGGCCCAATCGACTCCCCCGAGAAAGCGCGCGAGTGGGTGCGGTGGGCCGCCGAGGTCGAGGTCGATGGCGCAAAGATCGACGGCCTCAAGCTCGGCGCCATGGATCCCGACATCATGGCCGCGGTGATCGACGAAGGGAAGAAGTTCGGCCTCGGCTCCGTGGCGCACCTCGGGCAGATGGGCGTGGTGCGCATGACCGCGCTCGACGCCGCCGAGGCGGGCCTCGACATGATGACCCACTACTACGGCCTCTTCGAGTCGATGCTGACCGACTACAGCGTCCAGGACTGGCCGCTCGACTACAACTACCAGGACGAGCAGCACCGCTTCGGCAACGTGGGCCGCCTCTGGAACCAGGCCGCCGAGCCCGGCTCCGAGCAGTGGAACGACCTCATCGACCGCTTCCTCGAGCTCGGCTTCGGAATCGACCCCACCATGACCATCTACGAGGCCAGCCGCGACGTGATGCGCTCCCGCGAGGCCGACTTCCACGAGGAGTACACGCTGCCGAGCCAGTGGGACTTCTACCAGCCGTCCCGGCGCGCTCACGGCTCCTACTGGTTCTACTGGACCAGCGAGGACGAATACCACTGGAAGCGCTTCTTCCAGAAGTGGATGCACTTCCTCAACGACTACAAGAACGCGGGAGGGCGCGTCACCACCGGTTCCGACTCCGGCTTCATCTACAAGCTCTACGGCTTCGACTACATCCGTGAGCTCGAACTCCTGCGCGAGGCCGGGTTCCACCCTGTCGAGGTCATCCGCTCCGCGACCCTCTTCGGTGCCGAGGAGCTACACGACCCCAAGGGAACCAGCATCGACTTCGGCATCCTGCGTCCGGGCCTCAAGGCCGACCTGGTCGTCGTGGACGAGAACCCGCTGCAGAACCTCAAGGTCCTGTACGGCAACGGCGCCGTGAAGCTCAACGACGAGACCGGCGAGACCGAGCGCGTCGGCGGGATCAAGTACACCATCAAGGACGGGATCGTGTACAACGCGCAGCAGCTGCTGGCCGACGTGCGCGAAATGGTAAGGAGGGCGAAGGAGGAGCGCGCGGTCTCGGACAACGGAGGCAACTAGCAGTCCGTGGATAATCTCCGCGTAGCACCGCGGGAGGCGAGGCGCCGGGCTGGCAAGGCGCGACGAAGGGCGAATAGCGGAGCTATTTGCCCGAGGAGCAACGCAGAGCGGTGCTTCAGGAACCAGAAAAGTGAAGTAAACATGACAACTCGTAAAGTTCTCTTGACATCGCGGGTGCGTCTGCACCGCGGGCCAGCCCGGATGCATCGCCTCACGAATGCAGCGGGGACTTATTCCACGGACTGCTAGGGAACCGCAGCGCTGTTGCCGGGCCGGCAAACCCGTGGCTGAGTCCGGGGCCTCAGGCGTGGCTGCGGGGCGCCGGGATGCTCCGGCGGGCAGGATTGTTCTCTCCGACAACCTCCCGCTGCTGCGCGATATGTCACCAGGCAGCGTCCAGCTCATCTACATCGACCCGCCATTCAACACGGGCAGAGCCCAGCGGCGTACCCGCATCCAGGTCCAACGCGACGACGCCAGCGGCGACCGAACCGGCTTCGCGGGCAAGCGCTACCGCACCACCGTCGTCGGCGAAAGCGGTTACGACGACCGCCACGACGACTACCTCGGCTTCCTCGCGCCCCGCCTCCGTGAGGCCCGCCGCATCCTCGCGCCCACCGGCTCCTTCTTCCTGCACATCGACTATCGCGAAGCCCACTACTGCAAGATCCTGCTCGACGAGATCTTCGGCCGCACGTCGTTCATGAACGAGATCATCTGGGCGTACGACTACGGGGCCCGTCCGAAGCGGAAGTGGCCCGCCAAGCACGACACCATCTTCTGGTACGCGAAGGACCCCGCCGACTACACCTTCAACTTCGACGAGATGGACCGTATCCCCTACATGGCCCCCGGCCTGGTCGGCAAGGAGAAGGCCGCCCGTGGCAAAACTCCCACCGACGTGTGGTGGCACACGATCGTCAGCCCGACCGGAGGGGAGAAGACCGGCTACCCCACACAGAAGCCCCTGGGGGTGCTGGAACGTATCGTGAAGGTACACTCCAACCCCGGAGACACCGTGCTCGACTTCTTTGCCGGAAGCGGAACCACGGGCGAGGCGGCGGCCCGCAACGGCCGCGACTACGTTCTGGTGGACTCCAACCCCGAGGCCGCGCGCGTCATGGCCAGGAGGCTGGCGGGCTTCGAGCCGGTGTGCGTGGGGTTTCCGGGTGGGGGACCCTGAGCCGGGTCCTGAATCGTCTGGCCGAATGGAAGCGCGCTTCGCTCTACGCGCTGGTGCAGGTTCGCACCGCGTCCGCAGCGCTGAACTTGCGCGACTATCAGGCGTTCTCCAGAGTCTTCGCCGGTTCGGCAGGCGGCTTCAGCGATCCCACCAGGCTGACCCGGTGGACCAGGGGATTCCTGTGGGCACACGTCGCAATCGTGGCCATCCGGCTGTCAATCCGTGCTCTCGAGAGAGTCGGTGGGACTGTTGAACTCTCACCGGTCGTCTGGGGCCTGTGGGTGGCGGTACAACTGTTGGCGGTCTATGGCACCGTTATCCTCGTGCCGCTCTGGACCCGCCGCGCCAACCACAACGCGGGTCAGCTTGGCGCAGCCGAAATGACGTTCACCCCATCATGGGCAGCGGGATGGTACTTTCTGCCGCCGGGGCTCCTCTGGAAGCCGTGTCTGGTGATGAAGGAAATCTGGCAGGTGAGCGTAGACCCGGGAGATTGGAGGTCACAGCGCGGTTCTCCGCTCCTGGACTGGTGGTGGGCGCTGTGGCTCATTGCCGTGTGGGGGGAACTGCTGGTGTTCGCCGTGGCGAGGCTGGCCCTGGAGCCCGGCGATGCCCAAACTGTGGAAGGTGCCATGGGCCTCGCGAACCAACTGCTCCACCTCCCACTGACGCTCATCCTCCTCACAATCATCACTAAGATCCACGACATGCAGATGGTCCATTACCGCAACCAAAGCGAGGAAGCAGCAACATGACGACCGTCCCTCACACCGGCTTCAGGGATCCGACCGACCGCACGAGAACGACGAAGGTGTTGCTCTACGCGAACATCCCGCTCATCCTCGTCGCGGTTGCCGCCAATGCGCGCGACTACTGGTGGCTCTCGAACCGCGGAGAGGAGGCTCCCCCCCTGGCAGCCCCGCTCGAATCGCTCGTCGGGCTCGGCGCCTCACTGACAGCCCTCCTACTGGTGGCCACCAGCGTTTCGGTGCTGATGTGGATTCATCGTGCGAACTACAACGCGCACCAGCTGGGCGCGGCCGGGATGAAGTTCACGCCCGGATGGGCCGTGGGGTGGTACTTCATTCCCATTGCCTCCATCTGGAAGCCGTATCAGGCGATGAAGGAGATCTGCCAGGCCAGCTTCAACCCCCGGCGGTGGTGGGATGAAGAAAGGCCGGCGCTGCTTCCCGCGTGGTGGGCGCTCTGGCTTCTGACCACTGGAGCCGAGGGCGTATCGTGGTCCGTTTCGACGGAAGCAGCCGAGAGCGCGTCAGACCTGGTCCGGCAATTGCTCGCCGTCCCCCTGATCCTGATTCTTGTGAGCATCATCAACCAGGTTCACCGCATGCAGATGGCCAATTACCGGACCCAGGGAGGCGACTAGCGCTTCCACCCGGTCCTCGCCCGCGGTCAGCACCGGCGGGTCGCTGCGCCTACCCCTCCCCGGGTAGCGCCACGGCCGCCTCGGGGCGCAACTCCACAGCCGTTCCGTAGCACATCATCTCGGCGGCGCCCTTGCTGACCTCGGCCGACTGGAACCGGATCGCCAGGATCCCGTTGGCCCCCAGCGCGTGCGCCTCGGCGATCATCCGGTCAACAGCCTGCTCGCGCACCTCGGCGAGCAGCTTGGTGTACTCGTAGACCTCGCCGCCCGCGAGATTGCGCAGGCTCGCAATCAGGTCGCGGCCGATATGGCGGACGCGGACGGAGCTTCCGCGGACAAGACCGAGCGTACGCACCACGCGGTGGCCGGCCACCGCCTCCGATGTCGCAAGGATCATCGATGGACGTTCCGGTAGGGATCGGTTCCGTACTCCTTGTAGCGGTCCCAGATGACGTGCGCCAGGAGGACCAGGATACCGATGGCGACGCCTGCGGTCGCGAGCTTCATCCAGAACCCCGATGGTGCCCACAGGAACGCCCAGATGCCGTAGCCGAGCCACGCGGCCAGACCGGAGCCCGACAGCACCCACCCCACCGGCATCGTGATCCGGTAACGGATCCTGGCCCAGACGGAATCGCCGCCGTGCGCATCGAAGGAAAGGTCCTGCAGCTCCTCCTTCATTGAGCGGAAGATCGCCACCTCCCTGCGCAGTTCGCTCGATGTCTCGAGGTGCCTCTCGACCATGGCGCGCTCCTCGGGCGTAACCTCTCCATCGAGGAACCGCATGAGGTCCTCGTGATTCACCCTTGCCGGCACGATCCTGTTCATGGGCCGAACCTCCTCCGGCACGACTTCCGCCTGCCTGTCATGCGTCGTGCGCCTCCGTCCCCTTCAGGACGGCCGCCAGTGCCCGCCGCGCGTGGAAGAGACGGCTCGCCACCGTCCCCTCCGGTATTCCAAGTATGCCCGCAATCTCGCCGTAGCGAAATCCCTCGATTTCCTTCAGTACGAGTATCTCCCGATGATCTTCACTCAGTTCCGACAGCGCCTTCCACAGCCGCTCCCTGGCGGACTTGCGCTCCCTTCTTCGCTCCGGGCCGTACTCCGCGTCGGCGGGCCGCATTTCCAACTGCTCGTCCAGGGCCTCGACACGGAACCTCACCTTGCGGCTGCGTAGCGCGTCGCGGCATTGGTTTCGCAGGATCCGGTAGAACCAGGGTCCAAAGGGACGCTTCAGGTCGAAACGTCCCAGCGATTGCCAGGCTTTCACGAAAGCGTCCTGGAGCGCGTCCCGCGCATCATCCGGATTGCCCAGCATGCCCAGCGCGATCCTCAACCCGGACGGTTCGTATGCGCGCACGATGGGTTCGAAGAAACGGGAATTGCCCGCCTGACACTTTCTCAGAAGCTCCCGCTCGAGGTCGGGGAGCAAGCATCCTCCTGGTCCGGGTGGAAGTCGACGGCAGACCGCAACGTATCGATGGGGCCAATCCAATGTACTACGCGTGAGCCGTTCGGGCTGTTCAGCCGGCCGCGGACAGTCCCCGCAGTCCGCTCGAAGGCCGCCGGGGCTGGCGGCGCGCCCCCGAATCCCGCACTTTGCCGGAAAACCAGCCGCGAACACCTGACCCGATTGGAACTCGACCCATGGAATACGCCTGTACCCGGAGCTGTCGCGCCCTCGTCGCCACCGTCCTGATCTCGTCCCTCCCGGCGATCGCGCCCGATCGCGCGTCGGCCCAGGAGATGGAATACCCCGCCGGGTTCGACGAGGAGGCGACCTACTACGCCGAGGCACTGGGGCCCCTCACCCGCCCGATCACGACCAGTTCGCCCGAGGCGCAGAAGTTCTTCGACCAGGGCGTGCAGATGATGTATGCGTTCACGCCGCTCCGCGCGGCCAGGTCCTTCCGCCAGGCGCAGCGGGAGGATCCCAACTGCGCGATGTGCTTCTGGGGCGAGGCCTGGGCCTGGGGACCCTACCTGAACGGCGGCATGGGCGGCGACGATGCCCCGCGTGCGTACGAGAACATCATGAAGGCGAAGAAGCTCGCCGGGGAATACGCCAACGAGGTGGAGCGTGCGCTGATCGAGGCGATGGCCGTGCGGTACGCTCCTGAGCACGATTCGGAGTCCCGCAGGAAGATGGACGAGGAGTACGCCCGGGCCATGGCCGAAGTCTACCGGCGCTTCCCCCACGACATCGACGTGGGGACGCTGTACGGAGAGTCTCTGATGCTGCTCGAGCCGCGGCGCGGCCGCTGGGACAGCGGCTGCCGCTCGGCGTGATTCACGGCAAGGAATCGTCTAAAGTCAACTGGGACTGCACGATCTGCTGCCCTTGCCCCATGGTCGCATCAGACTCTGGCGCACCACGTTTCGCGGCAAATCGGCAAAGA
>JAJDXM010000025.1 GCA_022823225.1 Gemmatimonadota bacterium | reverse complement strand
CGTGCTTCTTCGCCTGCGCCAATGTGATCGCCGCCGTCAGCGTCGTCTTCCCGTGATCCACATGCCCGATCGTCCCCACGTTCACGTGCGGCTTCGTGCGCTCGAAGGTCTCCTTCGCCATTCTTTCCTCGCGTCTGGGTTGGTTTCCGGTCCCGCAGCGGTGACGGCTACCCCCGTCCCGCCAAGCTCTGGGCGGGGATTGAACCCGCGACCTCTTCCTTACCAAGGAAGCGCTCTACCACTGAGCTACCAGAGCACCTCTCTTCCGTTCCTGCGCATCGGGCCGCCGCCAGCGGACCCCCAGAGCGGGAGACCGGACTCGAACCGGCGACCCTCAGCTTGGAAGGCTGATGCTCTAGCCAACTGAGCTACTCACGCGTTTTCGGCGGAGGGAAACCCCTCCATGGTGGGGGTAGGATTCGAACCTACGTAGGCATTCGCCAGCAGATTTACAGTCTGCCCCGGTTGGCCGCTTCGGTACCCCACCAAAAAACACGTTTCCACCCATGGCCGCCGACGTTGGCTGCCTCTGAAGTCGGGCCCGGATGGAAACGAGCACAGAAAGGTAACCCTTCTTGGCACGCAAATCAACGCGGGACAAGCTGACGCGGGGACTCGAACCCCGGACCTGCTGATTACAAATCAGCTGCTCTACCAACTGAGCTACGTCAGCACGCAATCCAAAGCTGGCCCTGGATGCGACGCAGCGGAAGGGCTCGGTCCACCGGCGATCCCCGCTCCCGGATTCATCCGCCGGCTCGAACCCGTTTCCATCGCGTACCCGACGGAGTGTCCTCCAGCACGACCCCGCGCGTCTCCAGTTCCGCCCTGAGCCGGTCGGCGGTGGCAAAGTCGCGCTCCGCGCGGGCGCGGGTTCGCGCCTCGACCATCGCCGCGATGCCGCGCTCCTCCTCGTCGTCGACCGTCCGGGAGCCGGCGGCCAGCTCGAGAACCCCCAGGACCCGGTCCATCCCCTCCAGGGCGTCCAGCACTGCGTCGCGGTCCTCGCGACACACGCCTCCGTGCGCCCGGTCGAGGGCGGCGTTCACGTCCCGGACCAGTCCCCAGAGCGAGGCGAGCGCGCGCGGCACGTTCAGATCCCGGTCCATCGCGTCGCCGAAGGCCTCGAGATGGCTGCGCGCCGGGGCGGCAAGACATGGATCCGCCCCCGCGTCCTCGGGGGTCTCCGTCACCCGGCGCCGGAAGTCGAGCAGGCGCTGCACCGCGTCGGTCGCATCGGACAACCCGTCGAGGGTGAAGTTCAGCTCGCTCCGGTAGTGGGCGGAGATCAGGACCCACCGGATCGCGGCCGGGTCGTGGCCCTCTTCCACCAGTTCCCTGACCGTGTGGAAGTTGCCGAGAGACTTCGACATCTTGCGGTCCTCAACCTTGAGGTGTCGGACATGCACCCAGAAGCGGGCCAGCGGGAGCCCGGTCAGACCTTCGGATTGCGCGATCTCGTTCTCGTGGTGCGGGAAGAGGAGATCCTCGCCGCCGACATGGATGTCGATGGTGTCTCCCAGCAGCGATCCCGCCATGACCGAGCACTCCAGATGCCAACCCGGGCGACCCGGTCCCCACGGCGAGTCCCATACCGCCCCGACCTTGAGGTCGTCGGGCTGCGCCGCCTTCCAGAGGGCGAAGTCGCGCGGGTCGTTCTTGGCGTACTCGCCGCCATCGATGCGGGAACGGCGTGCCAGGTCTTCTCCACCCTTACCCGACAGCTTCCCGTAGTCCGCGAAGGATGCAACGGCGTAGTAGACCGATCCGTCGTCCGCCGCGTAGGCGTGTCCCCTCTCCACGAGCCGCTCGACGAAGTCCACCATCGCCGGGATGAACCCCGTCGCGCGCGGGTGCTGGGAGACGGGAAGGAAGCCCAGGGTCGCAGCGTCGGCCAGGAAGGCGTCGACGAAGCGCCCGGTGTGCTGGGAAAGGGTCCTGCCCGCGCTGGCCGCGCCGTCGATCGTCTTGTCGTCCACGTCCGTGAAGTTCACGACGAATTCGACTTCGTTTCCCTTCGCGCGCAGTTGCCGGTGCAGCAGATCGTAGACCAGGAAGGCCCGGAAATTGCCGATGTGCGCATAGTCGTACACGGTGGGTCCACATCCGTAGATGCTGACCCTGGGCGGATTCAGGGGCTCGAAGGTGCGGAGTTTCCGCTGGAGCGAATCGTAGAGCTTCATGTCATGTCGGAGGCGCGATCAGGTGGCCGGGTCCGAAATATATCGGCGATCCGTCGACGGGGTTCCCTCGGCGGCGATGCGCGCAAAGGCTGCCGCGGGGTCCGGGTCGGTGGTCACCGGGCGGCCGACCACGATGTGAGTGGCGCCGGCGGCGAACGCTTCGGCCGCCGTGCGCACGCGGCGCTGATCGTGCCGGGCCTGCCCGGCGCCCCGAATTCCGGGAGTGACGACATGTGCGTCGCGCCCGAGGACCTCACGCATGAGGTGCGCCTCGCCGGCCGCGCACACCACCCCCCCCGCCCCCGTCCCCCGAACCATCCGCGCGAGACGCGCCGCCTCCGCGCCCACCCGGTCCACGCGGCGCGCGAAAAGCGTCCCCAACCCGGACGCGTCCAGCGACGTGAGCACGGTGACCCCCAGAATCGTCATCGGACTCGGGGCCGCGCCGACCGCCGCCTCGAGCATCGGCGCGCCGCCCAGGGCATGCACCGTGAGGAAGCGCACGCCCAGTTCGCCCGCACGGGCCGTGGCGCGCGCCACCGTGTTCGGGATATCGTGCAGCTTGAGGTCCAGGAAGACGTCCTTGCCCCGGTCCCGGAGCGATTTCACGACCGCCGGCCCCTCGGCCGTGTACAGCTCGAGGCCCACCTTGTAGAAGGCGCAGGCAGGGCCGATGCGCCCGACCATGTCGAGCGCGCGCGCGGCATCGGGAAGATCCAGCGCCACGATGATCCGGCCGCTCGTCCCGCGGGGGGCGGCGGTCACGTGCCGAACTCCAGTTCGCGCGCCACCCTCGCCGCGCAGCGGGGATCCGCGAAGGACGCCGTCCCGACCTGGACCAGGGAGGCTCCGACGCCCAGATAGGCCCTGGCGTCCCGTCCCGTGAGGATCCCGCCCACGCCGATCACGGGCACATCGACCGCGCCGGCGATCTCGCGCACGGTGGCCACCCCCACGGGCAGGAGCCCCGGCCCGCTTGTGCCCCCACGCCCCGCGCCCAGGCTTGCCCCATTGAGTGCGCCGGGAAGGAAGCCGGGCATTGTGTTGATCGCGGTGATGCCGTCGGCGCCTGCGGCGACGGCCAGGGCCGCCGTGGCCGCGATATCGGGATCGTTGGGGGCCAGCTTGACGAGCAGGGTTCGCTCCGTGAGGGGGCGGACCAGGTCGAGCACCTCCCGGAGCGCGTCCGGATCCAGGCAGAAGGGCCTTCCACCGAGGTGCGAGTCGTTCGGACATGACAGATTGAGTTCGAAGCCGAGGAATCCATCCTCTCCGTCCAGCGCACCCACGACGTGCGCGTATTCGCCGGCACGCGCCCCGGCGACGGACACGAACGCCGGCAGTCCCCCCAGGTTTCGTTTCATCCACGGCAGTTTCCCGGCCCGCACGGCATCGACGCCGGGGTTGGCCAGGCCGACCGAGTTCAGCATCCCTTCGGCGTACTCGGCGACGCGGGGCGCCGGGTGCCCCCGGCGGGGTTCGACCGTCACGGATTTCGTCACGATCCCGCCGACCGCCCGAGGCGGCATGACGTCGATCACGGGTTCGCCGAAACCGCAGGTGCCCGCGGCAAGGAGCACGGGGTTGGCGAAGCGCGTCGAGAAGAGTTCGACGGCCGCGCTCATCTCCGGTCCCTCATCGCCCGCTCGGCCTCTCGCTGCATGGTCCTGCGCCTGAGTTCCTCTCTTCGGTCCCGGTGCTTCCTGCCGCGGCAGAGTCCCAGCGTGACCTTCGCTCTTCCCCTCCGAAGGTACAGATCCAGCGGAACCAGGGTCAGCCCCTTCTCCTCCGCCTTTGCCGCGATCCGGCGAATCTGCTGCTTGTGCAGAAGGAGCTTTCTCGGCCGGGTCTCGTCGTGGTTCCAGCGATTGCCGGGCTCGTAGATGCCGATATGGAGGTTGTGCAGCCACAGTTCACCCGATTGGGCCCGCGCGTGCGCGTCGTGGAAGGCGACCCTTCCGGTCCGGATCGACTTCACCTCGGTTCCCTGCAGGACGAGCCCGGCCTCCCACGCATCGAGGACCTCGTACAGGTGGCGTGCCTTCCGATTCCGGGCGATGACCCGCTTTCCGTCACCCGAAGGGGGCGTGCTCAATAGATGAGAACCGGCGTGCCCACCTCGACCAGGTGGTAGAGATCCCGTGCGGCCTCGTTGGTGAGGCGGATGCATCCGTGCGAGACGCGGCGGCTGTCGGGATCCGGGTTCATGATGAGCCCGGGACTGAGGGTCCCGTGGATTGCGATACCGTCACCCAGATAGATGGCGGTGGTCCCCATGGCCCCGGGAATCCGCCGCGAGGGACTGTCGGGAGAGGGGACCCGCAGTCCCTTTTCGACATAGTACCAGTCCGGAGCAATCCACACCGGATCCTTTTCCTTCCTCCTGACCCTGAAAAGGCCGCTCGGCGTGGTAAAGGTCCACTTCTGACCACTCCCGGAAAGCCGGAAGCCGGTGCCCGTGCCGGCAGGCGCGGACCAGAGCGAAACGGTGCCTTCGAAGATGTAGACGCGGTTGGTGGCCAGGTGCACTAGAACGTAGGGCCCGTCGACGTCGATCAGTGGAGCGGCAAGGACCACCGAGCCCTCGCCCGCCGACTCCCCCAGGAACTCCACCTTGGCCTGTGAACGGGCCGAAACGGGTGCGCCGGCGTGTCCGAGGATCACGGCCAGCCCGACCAGCAGCGTCCCACGGACCTGGGCAGGTCGCCACGTCCCACCGGTTGCGGCGCGGGAGCGTCCCACGGACCTGCTACCCCGCGGTCGCGCCGGCGAGCGCCATGGTGGCTTCACGGGCACGCCAGTCCGCGAGAAAGCTCGCCATCCCGCTGTCCGTGAGGGGATGCCGCATGCACTTCTGAAGCACCTTGAACGGGCAGGTCGCGATGTGCGCGCCGGCCAGCGCGGATTCGACCACGTGGCGCGGGTGGCGAATGGAGGCCGCAAGGATCCGGGTGCGGATCTCGGGATTCTGCTCGAAGACCGCGGCGATCTCCCGGATCAGCTCCATTCCGTCCTGTGACAGGTCGTCCAGGCGCCCGATGAAGGGAGACACGACGAAGGCGCCGGCCAGCGCGGCAAGGAGCGCCTGCCCGGTGCCGAAGACCAGCGTGACGTTGCAGCGGATGCCGCGGCGGCCCAGACGCGACACCGCTTCCAACCCCTGGGTCGTGCTCGGCACCTTGATGATCACGTTGGGGTGCCAAGCGGCGAACTCAACCCCCTCCGCAACCATGCCGTCGGCGTCCTCCGACACGGTCTCGGCGCTGATCGGACCGTCCACGAGGCTGGCGATCTCGGTGATCGTCTCCCTGAAGCCGGCCCCCGTCTCGCGGGCCATCAGGCTCGGGTTGGTGGTCACTCCGCTCAGAATCCCCCACCGCGCCGCCTCGCGGATTTCCCCCAGGTTCGCCGTGTCCAGGTAGATCTTCACAGAGTCCCTTTCCTTTCAGGTGACCGGGTTGCTTCGTCCTGGGCCCCGGATCCTCGCGTACGGACTGCCTATTCGTCGCCCCTGTCCGGGTCCTTGTCCTCCGAATCGTCCTGCTGGCGCCCGTATTCCTCGCCGGCCGCGTCGAGCCCCGCCCGGTACGCGGCCTTCGAGCGCGCCAGCTTGTCTTCGAGTTCCGCGCGGGCATCGACCGCCGCCAGCCGCCCATGGTCCGCCACCCTCCGCGCCGATTCCAGACGGGTGCCGAGATCTTCGCGCAGGTTGCGAACCCGGTCCTCGGTCAGCGTCCGGAGCCTCCTGGCCTGCTCCCGGATGCGTCGCTGCGTCTCCTGTCCCGAACTCGGGGCGAACAGAAGCGCGATCCCGGCGCCCACGAGCGCCCCCAGCAGAAACGCCGCGATTTCAGGGCGGCCGTCCTTCTCGATGATCACTGTGTGCTGGTCGTTGTCGGCGCTCATCCTGCCCCCTTGCGAATCGGCACCCCCTGGCGGGACTAACGTAACGCGGCGCGCCTAGGTCCGCCAACGGGGATCGGCCGCCGGGATGTCCGGCTCGCGATAACCGCCGCGCCCCATCATTCCGCAGGTCAGCGACTTGCCGAGTTCCACCCCGGGCTGGTCGAACGGGTCGACTCCGTAGAGCTCCCCCGCATAGACCACCGAGAGCTGGAAGAGCATGAAGAGGGCACCGATCGCATGCGCGTCGACACGCTCCACCGTGACGGTCAGGCTCATGCGGCCCGCCCGCCTCAGGGCCTCCGCCGTGGCCCGCCGCTCGCTGTCCAGCAGGTCGAAGAGCGAGTGTCCCCCCAGATAGGAAAGCGCCGGCGTCTCCGGGAAGCCGCCGGGGATCGCCAGGTCGCGCTCCGGCGCGCGGCACCCCAGAAAGACCACCACCTTATCCAAGGGGCCTTCCATGAGCAGCTGGAGGATGGAATGTTGATCGGCCGCCCCGAAGGCCGGAAGCGGCGTCGGCCCCGTCATCGCGGGCGCGCCGTCCGTCCCGATCGCCTTCGCCAGGGATTCGGCCCAGAGCTGTTGCACCCAGTACGCGAACCCGCGCAGCCGGTCCGCATACGGCATGAAGACCTGAATGCGCGCTCCCCCGTCCACATCGGCCGCGTGGAGAAGCGTCGCCAGAACTCCGGCGGGGTTTTCCCGCAGCTCGGCGCTCCCGCAGCGCCGCAGGCAGCCGTCGGCGCCCGCCAGGACGGCTCCGGTGTCGATTCCGGTGAGCGCCGCCGGCAGCATTCCGACCGGTGAGAGCACCGAGAACCTGCCGCCCACGCTCTCCGGGACGGGGAGCGACCGGAGCCGCCGCGATTCCGCCACCTCTCTGAGCGTCCCGCGCCGCGGATCCGTCGTGACCACCACATGATCGCATGCGCGGCCGGGCCCGAGGGACCGGGCCAGCCGATCCCACACGACCAGGAACAGTGCCATGGTCTCGGCTGTGCCCCCCGACTTGCTCACCACGTTGAAGAGCGTCCGGCCGGGGTTCAGGCGCCCCAGCAACGACGACACCGTGTCCGGATCGGGGTTGTCCATCAGGTGGAGCCGGGGGCGGCCGGCACGGGCGCGGCGGTCCAGCTCGTTCCACCCCGGGGGAAGGAGCGCGTCCCGCAACGCGATTGTTCCCAGCGCCGATCCCCCGATCCCGATCACGACCAGATCATCGAAGCGGCCATCCAGGGTCTCCGCCAACTCCACCGTCCGCCTCGCCAGGGCCCCCTTGCGCGCCAGGTCGCGGAACCCGGAAGCGCCTCTTGCGGCACGGGCCTCCACGGCGTTGAACGCGTCACGAAAGCGGTCCGAGAGCTCACCGTCGAACCGCGCCGGCTCGATTCCGCCGCGCCGCAGCCTGCCCGCCATCATGTTGTCGAAGCGGATCACGGGGAGCCGCCCGTTTCCTGCCCCGGCCACCCTTCAGGCCACCTCGACCACGAGCCCGTCGAAGGCCGGCTCGATCCCCCGGGGAAGCCACGCCGACAGTTCGCGGTATCCCACGCGGTGCGTCAGGTGGGTGAGGTAGGTGCGGGCCGCACCGATCTCCCGCGCGGCCTCCACCGCCTCTTCCACATTGAAGTGCGTAGGGTGCGGGAACCCGATCCAGAGGGCGTTCAGGACCAGCACCTCGACGCCGCGCAGGATATCCCGGGCGGGTCCCGGCAGCCGCTTCGCGTCGGTCACGTAGCCCAGGGGGCCGGCACGGAATCCGAACGCATCCTCGGGACCGTGCGGGACCCGGAACGGGAGCACGTCGATTCCGAGGATGCGGCACGCCACCCCCTCGGTGTACGTGCCGAGTGCGAGTCGGGGCCTGGTCGTCCCGCGCGCGAGCTCGATCCGTTCGTCGAAGATGTACGGGAAGCGGGACGCGAGTTGCAGACGCATCTCTTCCGGCACGTAGGTGGGCACCGGGCCGCGGCCGCGCGTCGAGAAGATCCTGACGTCATCGATCCCGTGCACATGATCGGCGTGCAGGTGCGTGTACCACACCGCGTCCACGCGGTCGATCGCGCACGCGAGCAGCTGGAGACGGAGTTCCGGGGGCGTGTCGACCAGGAGGTTGCCTCCATCCAGGCCGATCACGGCGCCGTGGCGCGTTCGCCGGTCGCGGGGATCGGTGGATGTGCAGTTGCGACACGAGCACCCGATCACGGGCACCCCGAAGGACGTTCCGGTTCCGAGGAAGGTAAGCGTCACAACGGCCCCTCGTTCACAGCTGCTCCACCCTCATCGTATTCGTGGAGCCGCGCCGATGAAACGGCAGGCCCGACGTGACGATGACCGGATCGCCCTGGCGGCCGAGCCCCGATTCCAGCACCACCTGCTTGCCCAGTTCGGTAAGGTTCTCATAGGTGATCTCGCCATGTTCCGCCAACACCGGATACACCCCCCACACGCCGCAGAGTTGCCGGTGCACCCTGGCCTCCGTACACACGGAGAAGATGGGGGTCGCCGGCCGATAGGAAGCGACGAGTTTCGCCGAAAAGCCGCTCCGGGTGATGACGATGATCGCCGGACAGCCCAGATCGCGCGCCGAACGCACGGAAGAGGCCGCGACCGCGTGCTCGCGCTTGGAGGCGCCCCGCCGCTGCACCGGACCCATCTGGGACAGGTAGTGGGGGCCCTTCGCCAGGACGCCGCTGCCCTCGATCTCGCCCGCAATCCTCACCATGACCTCGACCGTACGGGCGGGGTACTTCCCCACCGCGGTTTCCCCGGACAGCATGACCGCATCCGTGCCGTCGAGAATCGCGTTGGCGACATCGGAGGTCTCCGCCCGGGTCGGCCCCGGATACGATGTCATCGATTCGAGCATCTGGGTGGCGGTGATCACCGGACACCCATAGCCGTTGGCGGCCTGGATGATCTGCTTCTGCACCAGGGGCACCGAGGCGAAGGGCAGCTCCACCCCCAGGTCGCCGCGCGCGACCATCACCGCATCGCTGTACTCCAGGATCCCTTCGAGTTCCTCCACGGCACGCGACCGTTCGATCTTCGCCACCAGCCACGCCCTTCCGCGCATGTGCGCCCTGAGGATCCGGACGTCCTCCACCTTCTGCACGAAGGAGAGACCCACGTACTCCGCCTCCATCGAGTAGGCGAACTCCAGGTCCTCCATGTCCTTGTCGGTAACTGCGGGCGTATTGAGATCGACGCCCGGGAGGTTGATTCCCTTTCTGGATCCGAGCACCCCGCCCCTGAGGACCTCGAACCGGGCCCGTCCACCCTGCGACTGCAGGCACACCAGTTCGAGGAGACCGTCGTCGAGGAGGATGCGGGTGCCCGGGGACACTTCCCGCGCCAGCGGCATGTACGTGGTGGGCAGCTCGCCGGCACCGTGCAGCCCCTCGGGCGCGATCGTCACCGCGGCCCCATCCCGGAGCAGGACGGGTTCGGGCAGGTCCCCGATCCGTATCTTGGGACCCTGCAGGTCGATCAGAATCGCGACCGGACGACCCACTTCGCCGGCCGCGTCGCGCACCATCCGAATACTCTGCTCATGGAACCTGTGGTCCCCGTGAGACATATTGATTCGGGCGACATCGATCCCTGCCCGCACCAGGTCGAGCATGACATTCGGCCTGGCGCTGGCCGGCCCGATCGTGGCGATGACCTTCGTTCTGATCATCGGTCCGTGTGGCCTCCTGGAAGTTGGGGTGGGGCTGCCGACACTTGTAAAACTACGCTGGCGCGAGGCCGTGTACGAACGGTACCGGCGCCGCGACAACCACGACACGGGACCGAAACATGTTCGTGCATGCCATCACCTACGTCGAGACCGCCGACCAGGCCCGCCGCGTCGAGAACTTCCTGGCGCGGGAACCCACCGTCGCGGTCGACTGCGAGGCTGCCGGATTCCACCGCTATTCCGACCGACTCTGCCTGGTTCAGCTTTCCACGCCGCAGCGGACCTTCGTGCTCGATCCGCTGGCCCTGAACGTCACTCCGCACCTCAAGCCCTTCCTGGAAGACCCCCGGCGAACGACCGTGATGCATGGCGGCGACTACGACCTGAGGCTGTTGCGGCGGGACCTCGGAATCCGAGTCGCCGCGCTCGCCGATACCCAGGTCGCAGCCAGCCTGCTGGGAGAGCCCGCCATCGGCCTGCAGGCGCTCCTCAAGCGGCACCTCGGGGTCATG
Source organism: Gemmatimonadota bacterium (assembly GCA_022823225.1). Classification (GTDB taxonomy): domain Bacteria; phylum Gemmatimonadota; class Gemmatimonadetes; order Longimicrobiales; family Gaopeijiaceae; genus Bin94. The sequence continues at coordinate 961 of JAJDXM010000025.1, read as the reverse complement.
GTTTCCAAGAAACACCAGAGGGCGGACTGGGCGGAGCGGCCCCTTCCACGGGACATGATCGAGTACGCCGCGGGCGACACACGCCACCTGCACCGGCTCGTGCATGTCCTGGAAGACGGACTGCGGGAACTCGGGAGGCTTTCGTGGGCGCGCGAGGAATACGACCGGCTCCTGGAGCACGTTGCCGCGACGGCGGGCATCGATGCCGGGGTCGACCCCGTGACGCGCTTCAAGGCGGCCCGGAAGATGGACGACCGGTCCGTGACCGCGTTGCGGGCGGCAATCGCCTGGCGTGACCGGATTGCGCGCACGCTGGACCGCGCGCCCTTCCGCGTGGCCCCGGACGCGGCGCTCCTGGCTGCGGTGTTGGCCCGCCCTCGCTCGTTGGGCGCGCTGGCCGCCGTGAAGGGGTTCCGGCCGCAGCTTGCCAGGCGCGAGGGCCACAAGCTGATTGAGGCACTCCGCGGGGTCGAAGCGCTGCCCGAACGCGAACTCGCGCCGTACCCGCGGCCCGAGGCCAGAGGGGCCCGGCCGGGACCGGATGAGGAGGCTGCACTCGACCGGTTGAAGGAGGCCCGCAACCGGGCCGCCGACAGGCTGGGGCTGGACCGCGGCCGGATCATGGCGAACCAGGTCCTCGGTGACATCGTCGCGGCGATGCCGGCGGACCGGACGGCACTCGCCGCCCTGCGCGAAGTGAGGCGCTGGCAGGTGGAAGTCCTCGGCGGCGAGTTGCTGCGCGCGCTGTGGCGGCGCTAGGAGGGATTGTCCACGGGCTGCTAATGTCCCGTCCCGGAAGTTCGCGTGCTACCGAGAGTGCCGAGGCGCCGGGCTGACATGTGGTTGAAGTTTCGCATCTTGTTGCGGTGGTTGTGGTTGCATGTTCGACAGCCCGATTTCCCGCTGAATGATTCCCGCCGGTCTCGACTTCAGCCGCGAGCCCGGCGGCGGTCTTCCAGAG
>JAJDXM010000030.1 GCA_022823225.1 Gemmatimonadota bacterium | reverse complement strand
ATCTGGAAGCGCCCGCCGGCGAGCACTGGTATTACGTCCGAGTCGAGCAGGCGGATGAGGAGCTAGCCTGGTCGAGCCCGATCTGGGTCTCGCGGCGCTGACGCGGCGCGGGCCGCGATAGCAGCTTAGGTCTCGATCACTTGTCCATACGTTCAACGTGCCAAGTGGGATCATGACGTCGGGTCCCAGGGCGTTTCGTAGACCGCCCAATGCACGCTGTTGAGCACCATCCGAGCCAGCGGGAGCCTCGGCTCGCGGCGACGTTGAGCTGACGACGCAGCACTTGCAAATCCAGCCAGATCGCAGCAAGAGCGGAAGCGGGGTTCTTACTGTACCCGCTGAGTGACGACGGCTCGACCGGTGGCGCCCCAGTCCACGACGAACGCGAGATCACGGCTGGGGTTCTTTCCTTGTGAATCGATCAGCTGATCTCGCTACGAAGATGTGATCCTGGCGAGACGAGCGTTTTGATGGAGCTGCCGGACAAGGATATTCGTTAGAGGATTGTTAGGTTTCAGCCGCAGCCGCTATACCATCTTCATGGGGGCCGGATGAGCAAACAGAACGAATCGTACTTCGAGGCGCCAGCTTCGCCGGCGTGGGAAGGCTGGTTCTCAACTGTTGCCTGGGCGGGCGGCGTCACGACTCCCTGCGACCGCCGCTGCTACACTGTGGCCCGCATGCGAGCCGTTCTGCTGTGCGTCCAAGCGGCGCTGCTGCTAGGAGCCTGCGCGGCGCCGCCGACTGCTCCCTCTCCGCGACCGAACTTCGTCTACATCATGACGGACGATCACACCGTCCAGATGATGTCCGCATACGGGCCGAGCCGGGCGTCTACGCCCAACCTCGACCGCATCGCCGAAGAAGGGGCGCTGTTTCGGAACGCCTTCGTCACCAACTCGCTCTGCGCCCCCAGCCGGGCCACGTTGTTAACCGGCAAGTACAGCCACATCAACGGCCAACGCAGCAACCGAGATACCTTCGACGGCTCGCAGCAGACCTTTCCCAAGCTGCTGCGACAGGCGGGTTACCAGACAGCCGTGGTCGGCAAGTGGCACCTCAAGTCCGAGCCCACCGGCTTCGACTATTGGAAAGTCCTGCCCGGCCAGGGGGCCTATCACGACCCCTCCTTCATCGAAATGGGAGAGCGCGTCGAGCATGCAGGCTACGTCACGGACCTGATCACCGACTTCGCGATCGACTGGGTGCGCGGGCGCGACCCCGACAAGCCCTTCGCGCTGCTCTATCACCACAAGGCGCCGCACGGCCTGTGGCAGCCGGCGAAACGACACGAGGGCCTCTTCTCAGACGAGCAGATCCCGCAGCCGGCCACCTTCGACGATGACCTGTCGGGCCGCGCTGAAGCCGTGCAGGCGTCGAACACCCGCCTCGTCCCAGAGCTGCTGCTGCGCTGGAACCGCCGGGGCAACCTCGGCAAGCTCCACCCTCCGGAAGAGCTCCGAGGCGACGAGCTGAACGACTGGATGTATCAGCAGTACGTGAAGGACTACATGCGCGTGATGGCGGCGGTGGACGAGAACGTCGGGCGCTTTCTCGACTTCCTCGACGAGGAGGGGCTCGCGCAGAACACGGTGGTGATCTACACGTCGGACAACGGGATGTTCGTGGGCGATCACTTCATGTTCGACAAGCGCCTGATGTACGAGGAGCCGCTTCGATTGCCTCTGGCCATGCGCTATCCGCAGATGATCCGGCCGGGCACAGTGGTCGATGGCTTCGCGCTCAATGTCGACTATGCCCCGACGATCCTCGACCTGGCGGGCGTCGAAGTTCCCGCCGACATGCAGGGGGCGAGCCTGCGGCCGCTCTTCGGCGGGGCCAAGCCGGCCGGCTGGCGGACGTCGATGTATTACCACTACTGGGAGTACCCCAACAGCCATGAGATCGTCCCGCACTATGGAGTCCGCACGGAGCGCTACAAGCTGATCCACCACTACGACACTCGCTACGGCGGGCCGGCGGCTTGGGAGCTGATCGACTTGCAGGAGGATCCCGAGGAGAGGCGGAACTTCTACGACGACCCGGAGTATGCGGAGGTGATTCCGCAGTTGCAGGCGGAACTCGAGCGGCTTCGCAACGAATTGCAGGCGCCCCCGCTGGCTAGATGACCGCGTATCCGCCTGGCGTTTCTCCCACTCGAGCACCGCAAAGACCGGACAGTGGTTCAAATGTCGGCCGGCCAAGGCGAGGAACCGTCGCCAATCGTAGAGCTCGATCGAGTGCGGCGCTCGGATATGACTGGAGAATCGTCAACATGAAGAAGCTGCTCTTGAGCGCCTTGTGCGTCGGGTTGTCGTGCGCCCCGTCAAGTGACCGGGATCCGTCCGCGGATCGTCCTCCCAACTTCGTGATCGTTCTCGCTGATGATCAGGGCTGGGGCGACCTGAGCGTCCACGGGAATACGAACCTCTCGACTCCGAACATTGACTCGCTCGCCCGCGACGGCGCGTTGTTCGATCGTTTCTTCGTCTGCCCGGTCTGCTCTCCCACGCGCGCGGAGTTCCTCACGGCACGCTACTATCCGCGCGGCGGCGTCTACGGCACCAGCGCCGGCTCCGAGCGCCTTGACCTCGATGAGGCGACGATCGCCGAGACCTTCCAGGCCGCCGGATACGCCACCGGCGCGTTCGGCAAATGGCACAACGGCGGGCAGCACCCTTACCATCCAAACTCCCGCGGATTCGACGAGTATTATGGCTTCACCTCGGGCCATTGGGCGCACTATTTTGACGCCCCGATGGATCACAACGGCGCGCTGGTGCGAGGCCAGGGCTTCATCATCGACGACCTCACCGAGCGCGCGATGGCGTTCATCGAGCGGAACCAGGATCGCCCGTTCTTCGCTTACCTGCCCTACAACACGCCGCACTCCCCGATGCAGGTCCCGGATCGGTTCTACGAGAAGTTTGAAGGCGCCGCGCTGGCCATGCACAACCGCGAGCCGGAGAAAGAGCGCATCGGTCACATCCGGGCCGCGCTCGCCATGGTAGAGAACATCGATTGGAACGTCGGCCGGATCTTCGACAAGCTCGACTCGCTCGACATTTCAGAGAACACGGTCTTCATTTACTTTTCCGACAATGGGCCGAACGGCGTCCGCTGGAACGGGGACATGAAGGGGCGCAAAGGCTCGATTGACGAAGGCGGCGTTCGCGTGCCGTTCTTGATGCGTTGGCCGGATGGCATCGAGGCTGGCCTGCGAGTCGACCAGATCGCGGGAGCGATCGACCTGCTGCCGACTCTCGCCGACATCGCCGGGATCGATCTGATCAGCAAGAAACCTCTGGATGGCAAGAGCGTCAAGCCGCTGCTGGACGGTTCGGCCGGTGATTGGCCTGACCGCGAGATCTTCTCGTTCCGGCCGGGCAAGGGAGCGTCGAGCGTTCGCACCCAGCGCTTTCGCATGGACACGGAGGGCCAGCTCTTCGACATTGCCGCCGACCCCGGTCAAAGGACCGACGTCGCCGACCAACATCCCGCAGAAGCGGCCCGGCTCAAACAGGCTCTCGACGCCATGACCGCGGAGATCCACGCCGAGCTCGGCGCAGACGACCGCGGCTTCCCGGTCGGGCACAAGGCCTTCACGCTGCTTCCAGCCCGCGACGGCGTCGCGCAAGGGACGGTCATGCGCAGCAACCGTTTTCCCAACGCCTCGTTCTTCTTGCAGTGGGGGAGCGTCGACGACCTCATCAGCTGGGATATCGACGTTCTCGAAGCCGGCGAGTACGAAGCGACCGTCTACTACGCTTGCCCGCAAGCCGACTTAGGCTCGATCGTCGAGCTTTCGTTCGGTGAAGCGACAGTCAGCGCGAAGGTCACCGAAGCGCATGATCCGCCGGTGATCGGTCCGGACCACGACCGAGCCGAGCGGCAAGAGTCGGTCACGAAGGACTTTCGTCCGATGACGATCGG
>JAJDXM010000029.1 GCA_022823225.1 Gemmatimonadota bacterium | reverse complement strand
GCGACTCTCTTGCTGTTCGCGCTCGGCGGAACTCGCTATGATCCAACGGCAAGAAGCGCAGATCGTGCAGTCCTGATTGGACTTACGTGACTTCTTGCCGTGATTTTCGCCACCAGCAACCTGCCAGCCCGGCGCCTCGCCTCCCTCGGTGCTACGCGGAGATTATCCACGGACTGCTAAACCTCCGCCAGCGGAATGATCCTTCCCCCCCGGTCCTCCATCTCGGCCGCCATTGCGGGGTGACAGGTGAATATGAAGACCTGGCGCTCGGCGGCGACGCGCTCCAGGATCCCGAAGGCGCGGTCGCGGCGCCAGGCGTCCCAGTTGACCAGCGTCTCGTCCATGAAGAGCGGGATCCGCTCGCGGTCGGCGTCGAGGTGGCCGATGATCGCGAGCCTCAGCGCGAGGTAGACCTGCTCCTTCGTGCCCTGCGATAGCGCTTCGCCCACCTTGCGGGTCCGGGTGCCTGCCGGCTCGCGCAGTTGGAAGGACTCGTCGCCGGGGTCGCCCAGTTCGATCCGGTCGTAGCGGCCGTGCGTGACCTCGCTGAGGTAGCGGCTGGCGCGCAGGAGCAGCTCGGGCTGGTTCTCGTCGCGGAAGCGGCGGTCGGCTTCGCGAACCACACGGGCGAGGACGAAGGCCCGGTCGCGGCCTTCCTTCGCTTCCCGCACCCGCTGCCTGACGACTTCGATCCGGCCCTCGATCCTGTCGGCAGTATCGCCCTTGCGCAGATGCTCGATCTCGGTCTCCAGCCGCCCGATCTTCGCCTGAAGCCGCTCTGCGCGGTTGGCGAGGTCCTCGCGCCTGGTGTACGAATCGTCCAGCTTCTCCGGTAGCCCTTCCCAGCTCTCGCCTTCGGCCTCGGCCGCCGCGACCTCCGCGGCAATATCGTCGAGGTCCGGATGAGCCCGCTCCAGCTCCTGCCGCAGCTGGCTCGCCCGGCGCCGGCATTCGAGGCGGTCGGCGGCAATCCGAGCAGCTCGCTCGGGATCGTCCTCGGCGAAGGGCGCCAACTGTTCCTCCAGTTCGCCGAGCTGCGTGGCGGCCGCGCTTCTTTCCGCCTCCGCGCGCTCCCGCTCGGCGTTGATCCGCGCAAGCTGCTGCTCGGACGCGCCCGCGGCCTCCCTGGACTTGATCGCCGCGGCCAGGAGCGAGTTGAGCACGCGGGCGGCCACCGGCGTTTCGCCACCGGAATGAAACGCCAGCGCCGCGCGCACTTCGGCGATCCGCGCGCTGGCGTCCGCGATCTCTTCGCGGCGCCGCTCCACGTCCTGCCTGCGCTTCTGCAGCCGCTCGGCGAGTTCCGTGACCCTCTCAAGTGCCGCCGGCAGTTCGAGTCCCGGCGCCTCGAGGTGGGCGTCGGCGACCGGCAGCGCGGCGACGAGGGTCCGAACCCCCTCGCGCGCCTCCTTCTCCTTGCCTGTCAGCAGGGCGATTCTCGTCTTCCTCTGCCGCGCGGCCTCGGCGAGCGCGTCGGTGTACCTGGAGTGGCGGCGCTTCCTGTCGGCCCGCACCACGACGGTGGTCAGCCCGGCCGCGACCAGGAACAGGGCGGCGATGAGCGCCAGGTTCGCAGTCAACTCCGTCCCGCCCGGCACCCGCAGCGCGATATCCTCGAAGAACAGGGGCCAGGCCCCCAGTCCCAGACCTCCGACCAGGAGGACAAGTCCGGCCGCCAGCGAGCCCCATCCCGGCCGGGTCAGGGGCGGCACCCGCGCGTTGTCGTCACCGTTCTCGTTCTGCTGCTGCGCCAGCAGCCTCTCGCGCGACTTCCCGTATTCGGCCACCCGCTCGCGCAGCTCCCCATGCGGGATTTCCGCGTAGTCGCCCGGCGGAATCTCGTCCCAGGGCACCGTAAAGAGCTCCGCGCCCTGCCCGGTGCAGGCGGCTTCGAGCTCCGCCACCTCCCTGGTGGCCGCGTCGAGCTCCTTCCTCATGCCCGCCATCGCCACCATTCCGGCGGCCGCATCCCGCACGGCATCCTCCGCCTCGGCCACCCTTTGGTAGCGCTCCCGGTACTCGTCCAGCGTCTCCTGGCACAGCGCCGCCTCCCGGTCGCACTCCTCGGTCTTCACTCCGGCTTCCAGGCGGCGGTTGCGCAGCGCCTCCAGCCGCCCCGGGGGATCGTCCGGCAAGGTCTTCAGCGCCTCGGGCGGCCCGGCATCGCGGCGAAGTTCCGAGATTCGCGCCAGAGAGCGGCGCACCGGCAACAGTCGGTTCAGCCGGTGCTCCAGACGTTCGCTCCGCTCCTGCTCGCGCTCGCGTTCCCGGCGCAGCTCGGCAAGCTCCTCCTCGGCCTCGGCCCGCTCGCGCGCGGTCTTCCGCAGAAGGCCGTCCGTCTCCAGCGCCCGCCGCCTCCGCTCGTTCAGATCGGCGAGTTCGCTTCGCAGCTCGCGTACCCGCGGACGGCCGCGGTTGTCGGGCCGCCACAGCCGATTGGCCTCCTTTTCGAACTCCGCCGCGACCGATCTGGCCGGCCGAAGATCCTTCACGCCCATCGCGCCGACCAGGCGGTCCTGCACCAGTGCCCAGCTCTCGCCTTCGAGCCCCGCCAGCTCCGCCAGCGTAAGCGCGTAGACCTGCCGGAACACGACGGGCGTCACATGCCCGACGGCCTCCAGCGGCCGGTTGCGGATGTTGTCGGTCCGGCCGTCGGTGGTGAGCAGCCCGCGGGCGCTCGACATCAGGCGGCGGCTGACCTCCTGCGCGGTGCCGTCGTCCAGCCGGAGCGCGGCCCGCCCCTCGCAGTCGCCGCCCGCCCACGGGGTGAAGGGGTGACTTGCGCGCGTAGCCGGATGGAAGCCGTAGAGGAGCGTGGTCAGGAAGGAAAAGAAGGTGGACTTGCCGCTTTCGTTGGGGCCGAGAACCACCACGATCGACCCAAGAGCCTCGTCGCCCGTCGAGAGATCCGCCAGACAGCCGTAGCGGCTGACATGGATGGACTCGAACCTCACTGCTATCCCGCCTCGTTCGCTTCGACCATGCGGTCGAGGATCTCTTCTCCACCGCCCTTGAGGAGGCGCGCGAGGTAGGCGTCCACCGTGCCGTCGCGCTCCGGATCGAAGCCGGCCAGGTCGGCGTCGGTCAGGCCGAGCGAGTCCGCGGCCCCGGCCACGTCCCGGCACAGCTGCAGCGTCGCGCCCAGAACGTCCCGGCGATCGATGTGCTCCTCGACGCGCGCCCGTGGGTGGACGCCTCCGGCACGGACCTCGGCTCCGACGACTTCCAGCCTGGCCGCGACCTCGTCCTCGATCGTTTCCAGCTCCCGGGGCTCGCGCAGCTGCCGCCAGATCGGCGAGGGGCCGGCCAGCTCCACGGCCAACATCCACTCGGTGCCCGCACTGCCCGGGTCGGCGGCCCGCGCTTCGTCCCAGCCGCGCTCGACCTCCGTGGCGATCTCGTCGAGCGTGGTCGCGCCGGCCAGCGAAGCCACCTCCAGCTTCTCCCAGCGCACCGGCGCGAACTCCCGGAACTCGATGAGCGGCCGGGCCGGATCGCCCAGGTCGACGAGCAGGCCGCCCTTGGGGCCGGTCTCGCGGGGGTTGCGTCCCTGGAGGTTGCCGCAGTAGTGGACGGGCGGATCGCTCGACAGCTCCTGCCGGAGATGCACATGGCCGAGCGCCCAGTAGTGAAACCCGGCCGCGCGCAGTTGGTCGAGCTTCGAGGGGGCGTAGGGGTGGTGCACGTCGCGGGCGCTGGCGGTCGACACCTGCGTGTGGAGGAGCGCGACCTGCGCCGCGGTGGTGCCGGGCGTGGGGACGAGCCGCCGGGACAGGTCGGCGGTTTCGCGCGGGGTGGTGTGTCCGGCGCCGGTGACGTGGCCGACGAGGTCGCCGCCGCGCCCGTGGACGGGGACCGTGACGGGATCGTCCCGGGCGATGACGGTGACCGCGGCGGGCCAGTCGAGGTCGCTGCTGCGCCGACCGCGTCCCGGGTCGTGGTTCCCGGTCGCGTAGACGACCTGGATGCCCGCGTGGCCGAGGTCGCCGAGCTGTTCCAGCAGAAACCGCTCGGTCTCGAACGACAGGAACGCCCCGTCAAAGAGGTCTCCGGCGATCAGGAGCGCGTCCACCTCTTCGTCCCTGGCGGTCGCCGCGCACCGTGCGAGCGCCTCCAGGGAAGCGTGGCGAAGGCGGCTCCGCAGGCGGTCCGGACGCCCCGCGAAGGCCGTATCCAGGTGAACATCCGAGATGTGGATGAAGCGCAAATGGACTCCGGGTTGACGGTTGTGGGCCGAACCGAAGGCCCGCGGGCAAGTCCGGTCGAACACGGCGGCGCCGGGGCGGATCTCGCTCTCCAAAGGTAACGTCTGGCGGCTTCCGAAGGGGTTGGGTAATCTTCTGCCATGGCCACCCCCGACACGGAGAGTCGGACGAAGATGATTTCATCCAGCGGGTTCGACGAGTCCGGCACCCCCGCGGCCCCCGGGGCGGAGTCGCCGGAAAAGGCCCAGGCGGCTCGTGATGTTCTGGCCGTGTTGCGCGACGAGGCGGACGACGACCGCTACCGCCTTCTCGAGAAGTTCGTCCCGTTCTTCCTCGGCAAGGCGCCGGTCGACCTGCTGGAGGAGCGGAGCACCGCGCACCTGGCCAAGATGTGCCACAACTCCTTCCGCTTCCTCAACCGGAGCCGGCCCGACCGGGTCGACGTCGAGGTCCTGAATCCCAAGGAGTCGGCGACAGGCTGGTACGCCCCGGTCACCATCGTTCGCACCAACATCTCCGAGCGGCCCTTCATCGTGGACTCGATCCGCGAGTTCCTCCACTCGCAGGAGCGCAGGATCGCGCACCTGGTGTATCCGCTGATGACGGTCGAGCGGGACGGGGACGGGCGGATCACCGATCTGCTGCCCCCGGGCGGGCGCGGCCGCACCGAGTCGATGGTCTACGCCGAGGTCACGCGCGTCGAGGACCAGGAGATGCTCGATTCGCTCCGCGAGGAGACGGCGCGCCGGCTCGAGGACGTGGTCAAGGCGACCGACGACTTCGGCCTGATGGTGGACACGATCGGAGACGTGGTCTCTGAGCTGAACTTCCGCATGCGCGACCTGCGCGAGAAGCGGGACGAATTCCGCGAGATCCAGGCTTTCCTGCGGTGGCTGAGGGACGGCGGCTTCGTCTTCCTGGGGTACCGGGCGTACAACTTTGCTGCGGATGGCGCGGACGGCGAGCTGGCGGTGATGGTCGAGCCCGGGTCGGGTCTCGGCATCCTGCAGGAGGACGATGCGTCGGCCTACGCGCGCCCGGTGCCGATGAGCGAACTCCCGCCGGAGATGCAGGAGCGCGCGCTGTCCGGCCCGCTCCTGATCATCAGCAAGACCAACGCCGAGTCGACCGTCCACCGCCGTGCGCGGATGGACTACATCGGCATCAAGAAGCTGCGCTCCGACGGCACGGTGGTGGGAGAACACCGGTTCCTCGGCCTCTTCACCTCGGCGGCCTACGCCGAGCCCGCCCAGGACATCCCGATCCTGCGCCAGAAGCTGACCGCCGTTCTGGAGGCCTCAGGGCTCGCGGAGGGATCGCACGACTACAAGGAAGTCATCACGATCTTCGGCTCGCTCCCGAAGGAGGAGCTCTTCCTCGCCTCGGCGGAAGAGATCCTCGAGGAAATCCGCACGATCCTGATCCGCTACAATACGGCCGAAGTCTTCGCCTCGGTGCGGCGCGACGCGCTGGGCCGCGGCGTTTCGATCATGGTCGTCCTTCCGCGCAGCCGTTTTTCGGGCAGTTTCCGGCGGGAGTTCGAGGGGTGGCTGGTGAAGCGCTACTCGGCGGAGATTCTGAACTACCATCTGGCCATGAGCGCGGGCGACCAGGCCCGTCTGCACTTCTACCTGGGCGGCCCACCCGCCCGCCTCGCCGAGGTGGACGGCAAGGAACTCACGGCGAGGGTTGCCGACCTCACGCGCTCGTGGCTGGACGAGTTGATGGACCTTCTCGACGAGATTCGCCCGCCGGATGAAGCACGCCAGCTCGCAAGGCACTATGCACAGTCGTTCGCCCCGGAGTACAAGGCGGCGAGCGATCCCCGGGTGGCGGTGCGCGACATTCTGGAGCTGGAGGCGATGCGCGCCGAGGGCCGGACCGAGTCGGTCCGCTTCTTCGACGACCACTCCGACGGGGGCACGTGCGAACTCAAGGTCTACATCAGGCACCACCAGATCATCCTGTCGGACTTCATGCCGGTGCTGGAGAACTGCGGGCTCAGGGTGATCGCGGTGTCGCCCTTCGAGCTGCGCGAGGAGGGGCAGGAGGACTCGGCAATCTACAGCTTCGACGTGCAGACCTCGGACGGGGAGCACGTGGACGTGGAGGGCCGCGGCCAGGTCCTGTCAGACACAATCCTGGCGGTGCGGGCGGGTGACTCCGCCAATGACGCCTTCAACCGGCTCGTCCAGCGGACCGGAATGGCATGGCGGGAGATCGACGTCCTCCGCGCCTACTCCAGCTACGCCTTCCAGATCGGTGCCGTGCCGAGCCGGTCGGTTCTGCCGACCGCCCTGGACAGCTACCCGACGATCGGCCGGCTCCTGTTCCAGCTCTTCGAGGTCCGCTTCGACCCGGACCGGCCCGACCGAATCGAGGACCGCGAGAGGAAGGCCGCCGACCTGAAGAGCCGGATCACGCAGGAGCTGGTGGAGGTCAGCTCGCTCGCGCACGACCGTGCGCTGCGCGCGTACCAGTCGGTGATTCTGGCAACGATCCGGACCAACTACTACCAGAGCGGCGGCCGCAGCCCCACCCGCCGGTCGGGTGGCGTGCCGTATGTGTCCTTCAAGTTCGACTGTGCGCAGCTGCAGGCGGTCTCGAAGAGCCGGCTCATGTACGAGGTGTGGGTGCACTCGTCCCGCATGGAGGGGATTCACCTGCGCGGTGCGGCGGTGGCACGCGGCGGAATCCGCCACTCCGACCGCCCGGACGACTTCCGCACCGAGGTTCTGGGCCTCGTCAACACGCAGGTGGTCAAGAACGCGCTGATCGTCCCGAGCGGCTCGAAGGGCGGCTTCGTCTGTCGGCTGGAGTTTGCGACCCGTGACGAAATGGCGCACGAGGCGAAGGAGCAATACCGCACGCTGGTGCGTGGCCTGCTCGACATTACCGACGATCTGAACGGGGCCGCGGCCCCCCCGGAGGGCGTCATCCGCTACGACGGGTTCGACCCCTACCTGGTCGTGGCGGCCGACAAGGGCACCGCCACCTTCTCCGACACCGCCAACGCGATCGCCGCCGAGTACGGCTTCTGGCTGGACGACGCCTTCGCGTCCGGAGGGTCGAACGGGTACGACCACAAGGAGGTCGGCATCACCGCCCGTGGCGCGTGGGAGTCGGTCAAGCGCCACTTCCGCGAGATGGGCCGGAATACCCAGCAGGATCCCTTCACGGTTGTCGGAATCGGCGACATGAGCGGCGACGTCTTCGGCAACGGCATGCTCCTTTCGCCGGAGATCCGCCTCGTGGCCGCGTTCGATCACCGCCACGTCTTCATCGACCCGGACCCGGACCCGGAGGTCTCCTTCGCAGAGCGCAGGCGGCTCTTCGAGAAGTCCCGCTCGACGTGGGAAGACTACGACCGCGAGAAGCTGTCGCCGGGTGGGATGGTGGTTTCGCGGGGGGTGAAGTCGCTAGACCTGACGCCGGAGGTGAAGGCGGCGCTGGGCGTGGACGAAGACGTGGAGTCGCTGGACGGCGAGAGCCTGATCCGCGCCGTGTTGAAGGCGCCCGTCGACCTGCTGTGGAACGGGGGGATCGGCACCTACGTGAAGGCGAACGGCGAGAGCCATGCCGACGCGGGCGACAACTCCAACGACGCCGTGCGCATCAACACCCGCGACCTGCGCGCGAAGGTCGTGGGCGAAGGCGGCAACCTCGGCCTCACGCAGGCCGCGCGGGTCGAGTACGCGCTCGGCGGCGGCCGCATCAACACCGACGCGCTCGACAACTCGGGCGGCGTCAACCTGTCGGACCGGGAGGTCAATCTCAAGATCCTCCTCAACGAGGTGCTGAACACCGGGGCGGTCTCGCGCGACGAACGCAACGAGCTCCTCCACCGCCTCACGGACACCGTCGCGGAACTGGTCGTCCGCGACAATGAGTCGGGATGTCAGGCCGTGTCCCTCGACGAATACCGGGCCCGGCGCGGGGTGGGCCAGTTCTGGCAGCTCATGTCGCGGCTCGGCCGCACGGGGCTCCTCGACCGGGACGCGGAGGGGCTTCCCTCGTGGGACGCGCTCGAGGCTCGCAGGGAAGCGCACCAGTCGCTCACCCGCCCCGAGATTTCGGTCCTGCTGTCCTATGCGAAGCTGCACCTGAAGTCCGCCCTCCTGGATTCGGAGCTTCCCGACGATCCTTCGGCGGCCGACTTCTTCTTCAACTACTTTCCGCCCGAGGCCCTCGAGGTGGTCGGCCGGGAGCGCGCCTCGAACCATCGGCTGCGCCGCGAGATCGTCTCATGCCAGATGACGAACGACCTCGTCGACCTGATGGGATCCACCTTCGTCGACCGGCTCGCGCGCGAGACCGGACGCGACGATGTGGAGATCGTGCGTGCCTGGCTCGTCGCGGCGAGGCTCACGCAGCACGACGTGGTCCTGGAGGAGATCCGGGCACGCGAGGAAAGCGTTTCCACGGCGGTCACCTACCGCTGGACGATGGGGCTGGCGCGGGTGCTGGAGCAGACCACCCGCTGGGTGCTGACCAACTGCGACCCGGAGGAGTCGACGACCGCCCTGATCGAGGGCAGCAAGGTGGGCCTCGAGGCGCTGCGCGAGAAGTTCCACGACATCGTCGCCGGCGAGGACCGCGACAACTACATGTCGAGGGTGAAGAGCGGAACGCCGCGGCCCGAGGACGAGCCGTTCGTGCAGAAGCTCATGGCGCTGCACTTCCTGGACCACCTGCTCGAGATCCTGCACCTGGCCCGGACCACCGACACCGATCCGGTCAAGGCGGCGACGGTCTACTACTGGGTCACCGAGGAACTGCGGATCCCCTGGCTCATCCGCACGATCGAGCACCGGAGCGGGCAGGACAGGTGGCAGCAGCGCTGGGCCCTGGGACTGGTTCAGGACCTCGGCGCGATCCGCCGCAACCTCACGCGAAGCGCTCTCGAAGGCGAGGGCACGCTGGCCATCGCGCTGGGCTTCGACGGGGACGAGGCGCAGCTGTCCCGCTTCCACGAAATCCTCGCGGAGGTCGAGGCCGAAGAGCCGGTCAGCCTGGCGGGGCTGTCGGTCGCGGTCCAGGAGATCCGCTACCTGGCGAACTGATTGAGCGCGGGGACGCCCGGCTTCAGGTCCCCCGTGCCACCACATCCAGCAGCGCCCCCTCCTTCACGCCCACGCTGGGCACCACGATGTGCTCCGCCTGCGCGAGCCGCGCGAAGTGGCGGTACACCAGCGCGGCCGGGAGGATCACGTCGGCGCGGTCGGGACGCATGCGCAGCTCGGCGATCCGCTCCGGGACCGTCATCGCGTTCAGGAGGTGGATCACCGCGTCGAGACGGTTGCCCGGCAGAATGGCCAGCTTGAGCGGATCCAGGTAGCTCAGCGCGAGCTTCGCGATCGCCTCGATGTTGCCGCCCGTCGCCGCGAACGCGGTGGGGCCGGGGTAGGAATCAGGCGCGGGAATCGTAAGGGGGCGGAGTTGGCGCCCCACCCACTCACGCAGCGAGTCGTGGCAGCCGCGCGCCGCGGCAAGCGTCTCCAGAAGCCGCACCGTGCCGATCCGGTACGATTCGCTCCAGAGGATCCCTGCGCTGTCGACCAGCGACACCTCAACGCTGCCGCCTCCCAGGTCCACCAGAATCCAGCGCCCCCGCGAGAGATCCACCCGGGTGCGCACAGCGAGGTGGACGAGCCGCGCCTCCTCCGCCCCGCTGATCGGCTCGAGGTCGATTCCGGACTCTGCGACGATCCTGGCAAGGAATTCGTCGCGGTTGCCCGCTTCGCGGGTCGCGCTGGTGGCGACCGCCCGATGCGCCACCACGCCCAGCTCGTCGATGGTCCGCCGGAATCCCCCGAACGCCCGCACCGCCTCGTCCATCGTTCCGTCGTCGAGTCCGCCGCCCGTGAAGACGCGGTGGCCAAGCCGTATGGGTTCCCGGACCTTGTGGACGACCGTGTACGATCCCGGCCCGCCGAAGTCGGCCACAACCAGCCGGATCGCGTTCGACCCGGCGTCGATCGCCGCGACGCGGGTCGGAAACTCGGGGGAAGCCATGTCCGAAAACTACCCGAATTGCACGATTCGGGCCCGGGAAGTGTCTATTAACTGTATGGCCACCCCTCGGGAGGGAGATGCCCAGGGGCGCTGACGATGGGCCGGGGGATCACAGTGGCGCGCAGAACCGCTAACGGGAGCGACCCCGAGGGGGCTCACGCCTCGAAAGTCGGGGTGGTCGAGGTCGGTCGCGCTCGGAGGAGCCGCGGTTCCTTCGGGATCCAGAGGGCGTACAGTGCCAGCCTCTGTAGTACCTCGCCGTGTGTCGTACCCCGAGCACCAGGCGGTTCCCACCAACGGATCGGGCTGAGGGCCTGCGGAAGGGTTGCGCCGACAGGGCGCTACAACAAGCCAGTTGGCGGCCGGAGGGTCAAAGCTAACTGCTAAACGCGTCGCGTTACATCGCAGCCGCACTCGGCGTCGTGACTACCGTCGAAGTTGAGCGGAGCGCCCATGCAAGCTCCGCGTTCGTTCGTGGCAGGACCGGTATGGTGCGGAACGCTACGTTGGGGTCGCAAGGCAGGATCAAATCGATCCGGCCTCCCTCACGAATGAACTCGGCGGACACACCAACTCTCTCTCGCGACACTGCAGCCGCAAGCAATGTAACGTCGTCCCGGTCTAAAGCGTCTTGGATCTCTATGACAGCGGCGAGGGCATCAGTTGCCGGGCCACAGGAAATATGGCATGGACCAGTCTCTATTTCTTCATGGCATCTTGATGAGCCTCCGCAGAGGACGCACGAAGTCGGAAGGAGTACCCCTCCCGCACACCCATCTTCGCCATACGGAAACGCGTGTCCGATGTCAGGGGATCCGTCTTCTTCGTAATAGTTGTAGCGGTAGCCACTGAGGCACGATGCGCACACCTGTGCCTGAACCGGCGGTGCAACTCCGACTAGTACGAACAAAGCCACGGCGAAGCCTAGCACCCCGCCTCCACGTAGGTCTCGGGGAATGATACGTACGGTTCTCATTGTTGACTCACCTTTTCGAACTCTGTTGAAAACCAAGACACCGGCCATCACAACCTCCTGAACCTGTGGGTTAACCTTTTCGGAGAATCACCTGGGCCGTCCGCCCGTCCCATTCGATAGCCGACCCCGCTCCAACCGGTACCCTACAACAGTCTCAACACCCGTATCCGGGTGGGTACGCCGTAGGATTAGCAGGTCTTCACCGACCCACAACGTGCGCCCACGCGGCGTGTCAAGTGTCCCCAGCCAACGACCCTCCTCGCTGAAGACATGCCACTCCGTGCTCGTAATACCCGTAAACACCCAGAGATGGCCTTGCGTATCGACCAGCATTCGGCTGACGGCCGGTCGGAAGGGTCTCTCCGCAAGCTCGCCGAACGACCGTTCCCAGGCGCCCCAATCCCAATTCGGGTTAGCCGCCCTCATCCCCTGTTTCCATTGGTTCAGTTGCGCGGTGGTGATCGGGACGGGATCGGACGTGACGCGGATGATTCGTTGAAGAGCTCCGAGGACCGAAAACTGGTGAATCTCGTACCTGTCCCCATTGGTGATGTACACCGAGAGCGGTTCTCCCCCCACAGCGACCGATGATCTGGCGGGAAACGGCAGGTACCCGATCGCGCTCGCAGGTGGGTAGATGCGGAACCCCTCCTCGGCTCCCCACCAACCAAACTCGGTGGCAGAGTATGTGGAATCCATTCTCAGGAATTGGCGGGGAGGCCGGTAGTAGCCCCGGGCAGGCACCCTCCATTCGCGCTCACGCGCGGCCAGCATGAAGGAGCCATCGGGAAGCGGCGAATACACCGACTCGCCGGGCATCAGGCCCTCCGGCAACATTTCAATCAGACGACCGAAGTCAACTCGTCGATCCCTCAGAAGTGTCCCGGACGGATCGAAGTAGCTGATCGGGCCATATCTGTGGTCCCATACCACGATCGTGTCCCCGGGGAGCACCTGCAGGTGCCGGGGATTTGAAAACTCTCCGGGACCACGGCCTTCCCGCCCGAATGATGCGAAGAGCGTTCCTGAGGGCTCGAACACCAACACCTTCGAGTCGCCGCGGGGCGACAGCATGGCCAACATGCCATTGGAAAGGGGCGCCGCGGAAGTAATGTCCCAAACCAGCGCAGCGGTATCGACCGCTACCGCCTGCCCGGCCGCAAAGCCGCCAATGGCAAACTCCGGCTCGGAGTCGATGACCCAGGCGTCGGTGGTGCTCCACGCCGGAGCGTGGTTCTCGATGATGCGGATTCCCGCAGAGTCTCGCTCGACTACACCGACAATCCGGTCCTGGGATTCCGGACGCTCACATGCCGGGGAACCGAGCGCGAGTACTGGAACGAGGCAGGCCCAGCGAACCCGCCACCCTGTCCAAACCGCACCTGGCAGTCGCTCTGAGTAGCCCATCTCAGTCTGCCCGTAAGGGGTGGGGACGCTCAATCACTGAGTCGTGATCACGCCAGAAGCTGCACGGAGTGCTTCGGTAAGCTCCGCGTTCACTCGCGGTAGCACCGGTATGGTCTGGTACGGCCTTCTCGCCATCGTCCAATAGGCTCTCGGTATCTATCAACTCCTCCCAGGTGTGTGCGACGAGCCTTCGATCAGTCGCTTTACCGGCCTGCTGCTTCACCCAATCGACCATGTCAGCGGAGTGACTCAGGAGGAATACGACCGAGACCAAGATAATCGCGACGTTCGTAACCCGCTCCAGCGTGTTATCGCGGTCTTCAGTCTGCCCCATTCGCACCTTCACTGGCAACCAGGCGAATCGCGTCAATCTGCCGCACCACCAGGGAGCTGACGTCCATTTCGTCCCTTTGACGGAGCAGGACGCGATTCCCCGCGGCGTCAAGGAACTCCTCGCCCATCGGCAAGGTCAGCACGAACTGCAACGCGGGAACCTCCCCGGCAATGTCCCAGACCTGCCATTCCTCCCATTCCGCGCCAGGACGAAACAGGCGCAGCCAGAGACGGCCATTCAGATCCCCAGCCAAGCGATCGATGGGGCGGGCAAGCCTCCGGACCGGAATGGAAGCGATGCGTTCGTCGAGGTCCACCGAGGAGACCGGGTCGCCCGAAAGTTCCGCGAACCTCCTCGCCGTCGCTTCCGCCGAGGCCTTGCGACGGGCCCGTTCCGCGGCAACGTCATCCTCTGTCACTGCTGTGCCCGACGGCAACGGCACAGTGCCGACGTGCGCGCCAGAGCGATCAAGGATCTGAACGACGCCCATGTCCGTCTGTGTCAATGCCAGATGCTGACCCGCCTGGGTCGACAGCGACAAGTGGCCGAAGATCACCCTGCTCTCCGACCGGTTGGATCCCCGTACACTCCGGTTCATCTCGGCGTCCAACAGGCGCGCCACGGGCCGGGGGGGCTGGGTGGGGCTCTGAATCAGGTATTGAAGAGTATCCCGGTATTCGCCAACCAACTGCCGCTGCCCATTGCGCGGAATCCGCAGTGGCTCCCTGAATGCCAAAGTGCCGTCCGCGAATCGTGCTACCACCGATACGTTGCCGACAAGGAAGTCCGGTGACGACGTCGCCATGCTGGTGTAGTTGGCCGTCTGAGCCACCGTGCCGTCCGGGTTCACCAGTGTGAGGCGCATCTTCAGGCGGTCCCAAACGGCCACGCCTCCATTGTCCAGCGGGCTCAGCAGCCGGGGGAACGCATACTCTCCGGGCCCGTCGCCCTGCCCGCCCACCACCAGGACTTCACCAGAGACCGCGTCAATGAACACCAGCTGCCGGGAGAGGGCGTCGACGAAGACGAAACGATCGGGCTCCAGGAACATGGCCCCACTCAAGGCACCAATGGTGGCTACCCGGGGGTCGGACGAACTCGCGGAGTGGTAGAGGGGTGTCTCGGCCGTCTGCAGCTCGACGGACACCTGGGGCTCGGTCTCGCGGCCGGTTTCGCCGGCACATGCCGCCGCCATACCGATGGCACACAGCGGAAGACCCCGCAGAAGCATGGTTGAGTCAAAGGGGATCACCGGCAGGGCGTCGAGCCACCGGTCGACCCAGCCTTGGGCGCGAACCCGCCGCACGCCCGCAAGCCGCTGGACCCCATGGAGCAGTTCGGAGCCCGTGATCGCGGCGATGGCCACCGGCTCGTCCCGCCGGTCCGATGCCGCGAAGATCGTCTCCACATCCAGCCGACCCCGCTCCGCGGCGATCAGGACGCTGGCATCAATCAGCGTTCCCAAGGATCCCCCGGTACCTCGGCGCGATTCAGCACCGCAATCCCGTCCTCGACGGCACGCAGGTATTCGGCCCCCGCGAGTTCCGCCGATCCGGACCGAACGATCTCGGCGAACATCGCGCCGGTAAGGGGCGGATCGGCCACCGGACCAATGCGGGCGACCGGCTTCCCGCGCCGCTCCACGACGTAGACCGCCCGTTCCTCGAGCACGCGCGCGACGATGGCGCGGAAGCTCCGGACGGCTTCGGTGGCGCTCACCACGCGGCCGCCGGACGACGCTGCGGACCTGTTCACCTCTGGCATGCCGTCAAATTACATAAATTGTGTATTTACGCAATTCGTCCAGCCCCAGGGCCCGGGTGACTCAGCCCGGGGGCACCGGCGCGTCAGTCCCGGGGGCGCCCGGTCCCGCGACATACGGCCCCGCCGCATCCCTCCCCGGCCAGTGCCTCCGCACATACCACACGATTGCCGGCAGCGTAACCGCCACGAGAACAACCCCGGCCAGTCCCGACGCCCGGATCTCCTCCATCTCGGCCGCGATGTCCAGCGGCCCGCCCCAGGCCTCGCCCGGCTCGGACCATTCGAGGACGTACCCGATCACGGTGGCCGCCAGGTTGTTCAGCGCATGCAGGGCGATCGGGACGATGAGGGAGCGGGTCTGGAGGTACAGAATGGCGGCCACAAGGCCGATCACCGTGATCCCGACCGGATTTGCGTGCAGGATCCCGAATACCAGCGAGGTGGCGATCAGAGCCTTCCCGAGCCCCCACTTGTAGCCCCAGCGATTCAGCAGCAGGCCGCGAAAGGAGATCTCTTCGAGGACCGGCGCCATGACCACGACGACCATGAACATGCCGATCCGGTAGCCGATCGACTGGTCCACGGGCGTTTCCATCGTGGTCAGGAGGAACTCGAGAACGCCGGGAGCGACCATGGACAGGGCGTACGCGAAGAGGAACCAGGACCCGATCGAGAAGATCATCGCCACGACCAGAACGGCGGGCATGGTCAGCCAGATGAATCCGGTCGGAGGGTGCCCGATCAACTGTCGCAGCCCGATGCCCGAGCGTCTGCAAATCCACAGGATCCACGTCAGCAGGGCCGCGTACCCGGCCACCATACCCGCCAGTTCGGTTGCCGAGTCGCCGTCGAGGTCGAGCGGTGTGATCCAGGCGGCGACGTGGAATGCCGCAATGAGCAGGAGGGTCCCGATGATCATCCACGGGATGACCGTGCGCGTCCGCACCCTGGCGAACGGGTGCTCGGGCATGTCGGGGACGCTTTCCGGGGTATGCCCGCTGGGCGGGGCGTCCGCCGGGGTCGGATCTGCAGAGCCCGGGGCGCCTGCCGGGCCCGGGTTCCGGTCGTCTGCCGGGCCCGGGCCCTCGCCTTCCCTCAACTGACCGGCCCGCTACGCCTGGCCGCGCCGTAGTGGATGCCGTTGAAGAGCAGCGGGAAGGTGCCGTGGGGCTGTGAGCGGAAGGTGATCTTGGGGCCGAAGAGGAAGAGCTTCCCGGCGCCGATGTCCGCCTCGATCATGCTCGTGCCGCCCTGGAGGTGTTGCTGGCCCCAGGCCCAGCCGCTCACCAGCGGTTCGGCCGTGTCGTACCACGCGATGCGGCGCACGTTCGCCGCGCCGTCGCCGATCTGGAAGACGGGGCTGTGGCTGTGCAGCACGTTCACCCGGTCGCCGAGGCCGCGGGTGAGCGGGCTGCCGTGCTCCACGGCGATGTTGTGGATCGAGCCCGGGGTGAAGTAGTCGTCCCGCGAGAGCGATTGGCCCTGCGCGTCGACCATGAAGTTCTCGAGCGGCAGACCGAGCGCCACGCCGAGCGATGTTGAGCCTGCGACCGCTATCACCGCGCCGCCGTTCTCGATGAACTCGCGCAGCGCGGGGACGCTTGTCTCGCCCGACAGGCGCCCGAGCCGCCGGCTCAGCGAGTCCGGGAGGCTGGCCACGAAGTCCTCGTTCGGTCCTCCGAAGCGGAATCCGCCGCGGCCCCCGCCCCCAATGCCGCCGCCGGCGAACGCGCCATCGGGCAGGATGATCACGTCGAAGCGGTCGTTCAGGTTGCCCGCATCGACGTCCGGCGGATAGATCATCTCGAAGTTGAACTCGAAGTCCTCCAGGATGTAGCGCGTCCATCCGGAAGGCATCGAGCCGCCGTACCGGTCCATGAGGCCGACGCGCGCGTTCGAAAGCGCCATCGTCGAGGCCGGAGCCGACATGACGCCGTGGAAGCCGACGCCGAGTTCGGCGGCCCACGCCTCCAGCTGCGCCCGATCGGCCGACGCCGCCGGGATGAAGAACGCGCCGGGCTCGAAGGCCATGCCGGCCGTTTCGAAGGCGCCCTCGGTCCAGTACGCCTCTCCTCCGCTCGCGAGCACCCGGTTCACCGCCGTGAAGGCTGCGTTGACGTGGTCCGTCATGTAGCCGACCGGCGACGCGGCGCCGGTCACGTTCCCGGCGATCGGTTCGGCCATCCAGGCGATCTCCTCGAAGGGCCCGTTGAAGCCGTCGAGGATGCGGTCGAACTCGACGCCCATCTGGAGCGCCAGCGTCCACCCGGCGTTGTCGTAGGGCGCGATCGGCGGCCCGCCCGGGTACTGGAAGTCGTTCGGGTGGTTCTGCGGCTCGAACATGTCGATCACATGCGGGCGGAACGCCTGCGCGGCGGTGACCACATACGAGCCGGCCTGGTAGTCCTTCCCGCCGACATTGAAGTCGTCCGTCGCCCGGTGCACCCGCACGCCACCCTTCAGCAGCGCATTCACGAACCGCGTCGCGGTGGGGAAGTCGCGCTGTCCGGCAGGCAGGATGTAGCCGCGGGCGTCGCGTTTTGCGGGATCACGCAGGTAGGACTCGTAGTCCTCCATGGAACCCCGCCCACCGACCTCATCGGTCACCTGGTCGATCCACTTCGGCAGGACCGTCCACGAATCGCGGCTCCCCCGCTCGATCGAGTTCATCCCCATGCGCCAGATGTTGAAGAGCAGGTGCTCGCGGTTGCGCGACGCGTAGTCGAGCACGGCCCGGTTCGCCGTCTGCGAATAGTCGACCGACTGGCGGAAGTGCCAGGTCCCCGGATTGACGGGCAGCGGCAGGTCGCCGTGGGTGAGCTGGCGGTTCGCGAGGAAGGGGATCTCGATCGGGGTGGGGTGGCCGATCGTCTCGGTGAGCAGCCCGATCATGTTCTTGAAGTAGGGCGTGGTGCGCAGGCCGCCGTTCCACCAGGTGGAGTAGCCGGCGCCGCTTCGCATCGTCGTGCCGCCCTTGCCCTCGACGACAAACCGGCTGTGCATGGCCGAGCCGACCTGGTCGAGGCTGGTGAGGATGATCGGGTCGAGATTGTGGTTCGGCGGGTCGCGGAAGGGTGGGGCGAACATGACCGTGCCGGCCGGCCCCGTCTGGTGGTGGTTGTAGACGATCTGCGGGAACCACTCGCGGTACATGACCCGGTTCATGTTCTCGCTCTCGGCGAGCGAGGCCATGAAGAAGTCGCGGTTGTTGTCGTGTCCGGCGTACTTGTTGTACAGGACCGGCACGTTGCCGCTCGAGCGCTCCAGCGGATCGTCGTTGCGCATGTACCAGTTGGCGACCAGCGCATGGCCGTCCGGGTTGGCGTGCACCGCCAGCAGGATGACCTCGTCCAGGAAGCGCATCGTCTCCGCGTCGTCGCGGCTCACCATCTGCCAGACCAGCTCCATCAGCTGCTGGATGCCGAGCACCTCGGTCGCGTGCAGTCCCCCGTCGATCCACACCACCGCCTTGCCCTCGGCGGCCAGCTCGCGGGCCTCCTCCTCGCTGACGCCCTCGGCCCGGGCCAGCCGCGCCGCAATCTCCCTGTAGCGCTCCAGGTTGGGCCGGTTGGCGGGAGAGGTGATCGTCGCCATCCACTGTTCACGCCCCTCCGAGGTCTTCCCGATCGACTCCAGGGTCATGCGGTCCGACTGCTCGGCGAGGATGTGCCAGTACTCGGTCAGCTGCTGGAAGTTGACGAGCTGGTAGTCGGTGCCGATCCGGTAGCCGAACTGCTCCTCGGGAGTGGTGAGCTGGGCGGTGGCGGATGTGTGGGGTGCGGCCAGCGCGAACAGAACGAAGAGCGCGGCGAAGGGGCGGGCGTGGCGGCCTGCTGACATGGGGTTCCTCGATGTCCTGGTTGGTTCCTGATGGTGCTCGCTATCGCAGGGTACAGTAGCGCACCTGGCCGGAGCGGGGAAAGGGCGCGGAGCTTCAGTCCAGCGCGATCATGTACTTGCGGCGCGGATCGTTGGGCCCGGTCCCCACCTAGCGCACCAGCCAGCGCTCGACCAGCCGCTCCCGCTTGAACTCAAGAGTCTTCCCCTCGGGCCTGCGCAGCATGTCGATGATTTCCATGGACGGTTGCTCGTTGGGGGCGGGATCCTGGTCGAGGCACTGCCGAATACTCGGACGGCTAGAGCGCCACCCTTCCTCCCAGGTACAGCCCCCGCCCGGGCGACTTGAAGCCCCATACCTCCTCGTAGTCGGCGTCGAAGAGATTCTCGGTGCGGATGGTGAGGGTGAAAC
The DNA here is from genome assembly GCA_022823225.1 of Gemmatimonadota bacterium. Lineage (GTDB taxonomy): Bacteria > Gemmatimonadota > Gemmatimonadetes > Longimicrobiales > Gaopeijiaceae > Bin94. The sequence goes on along the minus strand of JAJDXM010000029.1, from coordinate 37,226 downwards.
CGGGCCGGCTCCCGGGCGCCCGCAGTTCCAGGTTGAGCGCCAGGTCCACCACCGTGTAGGCCGGCAGAACCACCGGCGTCGCCGGGAAGCTGGCGAAGTTGCGGTCCTCCCGCTCGCCGGTGTGGCGGGCGCTCGCTTCCAGGGTGGCCGCGCCCGTTGCCTGTGCGAACGCGGTCGCCGCGAAGCTGTGCTCGGGGCGGCGGATTAGGGGGCCTCCCTGCACGAAGGTCGCGCCCGGGCCCTCGTCGAACCCGGAATCCTCCACCCGCGTGTCCAGCCAGGTGTAGCTCCCCGTTGCGGTGAAGCGCCCGGCCTCGATGCCGGCTTCGGCCTCCAGGCCACGGCTCCGGGCCCTGGCCACATTGTGAAAGTTGGGCGCGCCGGGCGCGGGGGTGGAGAAGGTGTACTGGATCAGGTCCTCGTAGCTCTGGCTGAACGCGGTCAGCGACAGGGTGACGGCATTTCCGAGTTGCTGGTCGGCTCCGGCCTCGACGCTGAGCGACCTCTCGGGCTCCAGCTCGGGATTCCCGGTCGCGAAACCGGCGGCGTAGGTCTCGAAAAAGGTGGGTTCCTTGATTCCGCTGCCCGCCGAGATGCGCAGCCGAGTCCCTGTGCCCCAAGGTTGCCAGGCGGCCCCGGCGCGCCAGGTCGCCGCCGCGCCGAAGCGCTCGTTGTCCTCGGCCCGCACCCCGCCGTTGAGCGCGAGGGCGCCGCGCACCCAGGACAGCTGGGTGTATGCGGCACGATTCGACCGTTCGTTCCGCGACCTCGCGGGACTGGTTCCGTACTGCGAGAGCGACTGGCTGAAGGCGCGAATCGCCTGCTGCTCGATCTCATACCCTGCCGCGATGGCCGCGCCGCCGGGGCCGCGCCAGATCGCCCGCAGATCGGCCACGGTGCGCCGAATGTCGTTCAGGCTGCTGTACCCATAGAACCCGAGCGTGTCGGCGGGACCGTCGGCCTCGTCTTCGGACCCGGTGTCGGATTCGTGCACGCTGTACGAAAACCGGGTCTCCAGCGCGTCGCTCCAGCGCCGGCCCGCGTCCAGGCTCAGCGAGAGCGCGTCGCCGAAGGTGTAGGCGTTTCGGTCGACAACCGCGCCGGTGCCGTCGGTCGGGAAGTGGTAGGTGCGGTCGTCGTACCGGGTGGCCACCGTCACGTCCGTGGCTTCGTCGAGACGGCCCTGCACCCGCGCTGCGGCGGTCGTCTGCCGCAGCGAGTTGTTGAACTCGAGGATTCCGTCGGAATTCCGGCTCCCCACCGAGAAGCTGTAGGATACCGCCTCGGTGCCTCCGGACACTCCGGCCTGCCAGCGCCGCGTCCCGTAGCTGCCTGCCTGCACCGAAAGCTCTCCGGTTGGTGTGCCGGCTCCGCGCCGTGTGAAGATCTGGATGACTCCGCCCACCGCGTCCGAGCCGTAGAGCGCCGATGCGGGCCCCCGTATGATCTCGATCCGCTCGATGTTGTCGGTGGTCAGCGCGCTGAAGTCGAAGGCTCCTCCCGGCTCGTTCACGGTTACGCCGTCGACGAGGATCTGCAGATGATCGGACTCTGCACCGCGCAGAAAGACCGAGGTGACCGCGCCGAAGGACCCGCCGCGAACCACGATCAGCCCGGGGACGCGCCGGAGCGCATCGGCAACGAATTCGATTCCGGCCTGCTCGAGCTCCGTGCCGTCAATGACCGTGGCGTGCGCAGCAACGGTCCACTCCGGGTCGGCCCAGCGGTTCGCGGTGATCACCAGCCCGTCGAGGCGGACCGGCTGCTGAGCCTGCAACGGCGCGGCAAGAACGGTGAGGAGGATCGCGGTGCAGTGGGCGGATGCCCAGGGTCGGTAGGTCATGTCGGCTCTCCCTTCCCGCGCGAGAAGAACTAATGCTGGTGGGTGCCGGACGGGGCTCGTCTCCTGGCTTCGAGGCGGCCAGACTCGCCTTCCCGGGACTGGCGATCCCAGTGGCTTGTTCGAGCTGGCGCTCCGGGGTTTCCCGGACCTCTCACAGTGGCGGGGCCGCGCCGGACTTCCACCGGCTTCCGTGCGCCCCTCCGGCCGTTTCGGATTGTCGAGATATGGTAGGCGGGAGGGACGGCTGCCGTCAAGCGGAGGAGGACCGCGTTCCAAGCTTCGGGCTGTCTTGCGTCCAAAGGTGATGATCGGTATATTGGCCACTGTCACCAGTACGGGGGGCCCTATTCGCTGGGTCGCCTGCTGAATACAAGAGCCTTTACCAGCAACGGGTGTGTCGGCCAGTTGGCCGCGCAAAACCGGGTTGGCCGAGGGCGGGCATGGGTAGCTCCCATGCCCGTCTCTCGGGGCGAATAGGCAGGGCCACGGTTGGTTCCCCTGCCGTACTGGTGACAACGACCCGGCAACCGCCTCCCCTTCGACGCGGACCGGGCAAATCCACCGGTACGGCAAAGGGGGATGAATGTGTGGAAGACTGGGTCGGTACTGGGGGCTTCCCAGGTCTGTTTCCAAGATAGGGTCACCGGCCAAACGGAGGTGGGCGATCCATCATTGTTGCGTCAACGGAGCGGGCTGGAGGGTGAGGGTGGATGATGTCGAACAGGTCGCGTAATCCGCTCCCGCCACCCGTACGTGAGGTGCTTGACAAGCTGGGGGCGGACATCAAGAGTGCGCGGCTTCGTCGCCGCGTCCGCGCCGTGACGCTCGCAGAACGGGCCCGGATCAGCCGAACGACGCTGCACAAGATCGAACGGGGCGATTCGGGCGTTTCCATGGGCAAGTACGCATCCGTGCTCCACGTCCTCGATTTGCACGCGGGCGTGGGACAGCTGGCCGACCGTAGCCGCGACCGGCGCGGGCTCGATGTCATGGAGGAACGGCTGCCACAGCGCGTGCGACTGCCCCGCGGGTATCCAGGGGGGGCGGGGGACCGTTAGCGGCGAGCCACCGGCTCCTCCTCCCCCCCGGTTGCCACGCGGGCTGGCCCCCGACTGCTAGCCTTCGCCAATCGCCTCTTCCAGCGCGTCGAAGGGCAGCACTGCGCACCTGATCCGGCTGGGAAAGCGACCCACGCCGACGAGAGCACGGAGGTCGCCGAACTCGCTCGGAAGCGCGGCTGCGCCCGGGTCCAGGGCACCGATGAACGCCTCACGCATTTCGCGGACCGCCCCGACCCTTTGCCCGGTGACCACGCCGGTGAGCATTGAGGCTGCGGCCTGCGAGATCGCGCACCCTCGGCCGTCGAAGGTCACCCTGGCCAGGCGCCCGTCCCTGATCCGCACCCAGATCCGCACGGTGTCGCCGCAAAAGCGGTTGTGGGCCCTGCCGCTGGTGGACGGCGCCCCGAGCGCGCCCCGGTTGCGAGGACGCCGGAAGTGATCCCGTATGAGCGCCTGATGCAGCTCGTCGTTGCCGCTCGCCGTCAACGTTGCGTACCTGTCCGGTGGTGGTAGACTTGGAGTCATGGAGCGTGACAGCACACACAGGAACGTGGATCCCGTCCTCGCGCAAGCGTTGGAGTGGGTGGAACAGGGTCGGCGCGTGGCGCTGGCGACCGTCACCCGCACATGGGGTTCCGCTCCGCGGCGCGCCGGAAGCCACATGGCGATCACCGAGCGCGGCGACTTTGCGGGTTCCGTTTCCGGAGGCTGCATCGAGGGCGCGGTGATCCGGACGGCGCTCGAAGTGATCGAGACCGGCGCTCCCCGGACGCTGGAGTTCGGAGTCACGAACGAAATGGCCTGGGAGGTGGGGCTCGCCTGCGGGGGGACGGTACACCTCCTTGTGGAGCCGGTGGCGAACCGGGAAGCATGAACGCCGGGCTCCTGCGGGAACTGGTGGCCGCGCAGGCGGACGGCCGCGATGTCGTGCTGGCGACCCGTCTTTCGGACGGCGTCCAGGAACTCGTCGATGCCGAAGCGACTTCGTACCGGCTGGTGCCGGGTGGGAACGCCAGTGCGGACGGTCCGGTCGCGGGAGCGCTGAGAACGGGTGTGCCAACGACCGTGGAGACAACGGAGGGGGATGTCTTCCTGCGCCCCTACATCCGGCCGCCGCGGCTGATCATCGTCGGGGCGGTCCACATCGCGCAGGCGCTGGTGCCGATGGCCACGATCGCCGGGTTCCAGGTAACGGTGCTCGATCCCCGGGAAGGGTTTGCCACGCCGGAAAGGTTCCCCGATGCGCGGGTGGTGATCGAGTGGCCGGACGATGTCATCGGGACGCTGGCCCCGGATCGCCGCACGGGGATCGTGGCCCTTACCCACGACCCGAGGATCGACGACCCCGCGCTGATCGCGGCGCTCAGGAGCGAAGCCTTCTACATCGGGGCGCTGGGGAGCCGCAAGACACAGGGAGCGAGGCGGGAGCGCCTCGCCGAAGCGGGCTTTTCGGCGGAATCGGTTGAGCGTATCCACGGGCCGGTCGGCCTTCCGATCGGGGCGCGCACGCCCGAGGAGATCGCGGTGGCGGTGCTGGCGCAGGTGATCGGGGCGTTGCGCGCAGGCTGACCCGACGTCACCGGCTCACACCGTTCAGGCCACGCGCGGGGGAACGCCCAGCCGCTCCAGGTTCGTCCCGAGGACCGCCTCGGCGGCGACCGCGCGGGCCAGCAGCCGGTGGTCGGTTCCCGTTCGGCCGATCAGCTGGAGACCGACGGGCATGCCGTGATCGTCGAGGCCGGCTGGCAGGCTCACCGCGCACATGTCGAGCATGCTCGCGGGGCCGGTGCCGTAGAGCATGTCGCGGTTGACGGCGCGGTAGGCGTCGAGTTCGGAGAGAGCGGACAGGGGTGGCGGGGTGATGGGGAGGGTGGGGGTGGCGAGCAGTTCGACCTTGTCTGCCTCCATGCGGGCGTGAAGGCGGGCCGAGAGGCGTCGGCGCAGGCGAAGGATGGCGACGTAGTCGACCGCGCTGACCGCGCGCGCGGATTCGAGCCGCTTTCCGACCGTCGGGTCGAGGATCGAGGTCCAGCCGGGCAAGTGCCGCTCCAGAGACTCGGCGCGTTCGGGTTGCACCAATTCTCCGGCCAGGTAGCGTTCGCCCGCCTCGCGCAGCTCCGGGGCGTCGATCTCCAGGATCTGCGCCCCGCCGCCTTCCGGCTCGGCGAGCGCGTCGCGGGCGACGCCGGCGATCCCTGCGTCCGATTCCTGCCACAGTCCCCGGCGCGGGATTCCGATACGGAGGCCGGCGATCCCGGACACCCGCGGACCCTCGGTTTCGGCTGGAGGCCTGTGTCCGGCCAGCCGATCGATGACCGCGAAGGCGTACCGTGAGTCTTCGGCCGTGTGCGTGAGGAGTCCGACGGTGTCCAAAGTCGTCGACAGCGGTACGACGCCGGTCGTCGGCCACCGCCCTGTCGTTTGCCGGTGTCCGACAACCCCGGTCGCCGCTGCGGGAATCCGCACCGAGCCGCCGGTGTCGCTCCCGAGCGCGATCCGGGCGGAGCCTTCCCAGAGACTCACGCCCGCTCCCGAGGACGATCCGCCCGGCGCCCGGTGCGCCCTGTCGTCCCATGGATTGACCGGAGTTCCCGTGTTGGGGTTCAGACCGACGCCGCCAAACGCGAGCTCGACGGTGTGCGTCTTGCCGACGATCACCGCGCCCAGGCGCCGGAGCGCACGCACGAGAAACCCTTCGCGGCGCCACTCCACGGGGAGTTCCCGTTTGGTTCCGGCCCAAATGGGCAGACCCTCGACGCCGTAGAGATCCTTGACCGATACGGTGACTCCGGCCAGGGGGCCGGGATCGCGGCCGCGAGAAACCGCACGGTCCACCTCCGCCGCCTGCCGGCGCGCGCCATCCGCGTCAAAGACGATGTAGGCGCCGAGCGTGCCGGCTTCGTGGCGGCGAACGGCGTCTTCGACAATCGATTGCGCCGAAACCGCGCCGCTGCGGACTTCGGCGGCGATGTCCGCGATGGAGGGCCTGGTCATGGGGCGTTGGTTTCATCCATTTTGAGGAGAGATGACCCGTTCCTCAGAGCACATCGAACCCCAATTTATCGAGGGGGACCCTTCTCGACGACACCCCGCCGGCGAGGCGTGCCCGGCGCGTGTCCGGCGGTGCAACGGGGCACCCGTCGACAGCGGCAGCGAATACGTCCTGTACTGGATGACTTCCGCGAGGCGCACCCGTTGGAACTTCGCGCTGGAGAGGGCGGTCGGCCACTGCCGCAGGCTGCGGCTTCCTCTCCTGGTGTTCGAACCTCTGCGCGCCGACTATCGCTGGGCTTGCGATCGCTTTCATCGGTTCGTCATCGAGGGGATGGTCGACAACCGGGCGCACCTGGAGGCCTGCGGGGTGACCTACTACCCCTATGTCGAGCCTCGTCGAGGTGCCTGCAGGGGCCTTCTCGAGGCGCTTTCCCGGCGTGCGGCTCTCGTCGTCACCGACGACTATCCCACCTTCTTTCTGCCGCGCATGCTGGAGGCGGCCGCCGGTCGGATCCGTCGGCGCCTGGAAGCCGTCGACTCGAACGGCATTGTCCCGATGCGCGCCGCTGGGCGCACCTTTGCAACTGCCCATGCATTCCGCCGCTGCCTGCACGGCCACCTCCCCACGCATTTCGGCCATCTGCCCGCGCCCGACCCCTTGGCCGCCATCCCACGCGGAGGCCGTTCCGGCGCCGCGCGCGCCGACCCGGCCGGGATTCCCCCCGCCATCCTTTCACGGTGGCCCCATGCGGACCTCTCGCGCGCATCCGCGATCATCGGCAATCTCCCGATCGACCACACGGTGGGCCCGGTGGAGCTGCACGGCGGCGCCGTCAGGGCGGGGGAGCGGCTGGCGACCTTTCTCGATCAGGGTCTTGAGCGCTACGCCAGTGACCGCAACCATCCGGAGCGCGATGCGACCAGCCGCCTGTCACCCTACCTGCACTTCGGCCACATATCCGCGCACGAGATCCTTGCGCGCGTCGCCGAGCGCGAGGCGTGGACCCCCGCGCGGGTCGTCCCCGGCGCAAGGGGGCGCAGGGCCGGCTGGTGGGGAATGAGCGAAGGCGCGGAGGCCTTCCTGGACCAGCTGGTCACCTGGCGGGAACTCGGGTTCAACCGGTGTGCCCATGTCGAGGACTGCGATTCGTTCGCGGAACTGCCGCGGTGGGCGCGGAGCACGCTTCGGGAACACGCCGCTGACCCGCGCGAGTGGACCTACGCGCCGGAGGACTTCGAGGAGGCCCGCACCCACGACCCCCTGTGGAACGCCGCGCAGAACCAGCTCAGGCGCGAAGGCCGGATCCACAACTATCTGCGGATGCTATGGGGCAAGAAGATACTGGAATGGAGCTCCACTCCCCGCGGTGCGCTGAGGACCATGATCCATCTCAACGACAAGTACGCGCTCGACGGCCGCGACCCCAACTCGTACACGGGAATCCTGTGGGTGCTCGGCCTCCACGACCGGGCCTGGGGGCCCGAACGGCCGGTGTTCGGCAAGGTCCGCTACATGAGCTCCGCCAACACCGCGCGCAAGTACCGGGTTCGCGGCTACGTTGACAGGTACGCCAATCTCGCAGGCGCGTAGCCTTCGCTACCTTGCTCCGGTCGCCCTCATCCCGTCCGGAAAGATCTCGTTCCAGCTCGCCATGAAGCGCTTCATCTCGTCTTCGGTCCCGATCGACACGCGCAGGTAGTCGAGCATCGGCGGGAAGTCGCGTCCCACCGCAACGTCGCGCCTCCGGAATTCGGCGCGCACCTCGGATGCCGGCCGCCCGGTATGCACCATGAAGAAGTTGGTCTCCGACGGGATCACCTCGAAGCCCTGGTCGCGGAGGTCCGCCATCGTGGCTTCGCGAAGCTTGATCGTGGTGTCGCGGACGTACTTCTCGGACGCGTGGTCCTCGAGCGCCGCCACCCCGCCCCACCTCACCAGCGCGTTCACGCTGCCGGTGGCGTACGTGCGCATCTCGTGGATCATTTCGGGGGGCGCGATGCCGTAGCCGAGCCGCAGTCCCGCCATCCCGTAGATCTTGGAGAAGGTGCGCGTGACGAGGATCTTGCGGCCCTCCTTGATGTACTTCACCGCGCTCGAATACCGCGGATCCCGCACGAAGTGGTGGTATGCCTCGTCGATCAGCACGGGGATGTCCTCGGGGATGTTGTCGAGGAGGTGCCGGATGTCGGAGTCGGGGACGACCACGCCGGTCGGGTTGTTGGGGTTGACGATGTAGACGAGGCCGACGTCGCGGTAGTTGCGGGTGGTGACCTGGATCAGATCGTCGATGTCCTGGGTGTGATCGGCCAGCAGCGGCCGCGCGATCACGTCCGCATCGATCCCCGTCGCCACCCGGTACACGCTCATGTAGGTGGGCTCGACGCCGACCACCTTCTCCTCGTGCCCGAGGAAGGCGATGCCGGCCACCTTGAGCGTCTCGCCCGAACCCGCGTTCATGATGATGTGGTCGGTGTCCAGGCCGTGGTGCTCGGCGATCTTCTCGAGGATGTCCCCGTCGGGGTAGCCGTACCGGTTCGAGTACTTCCAGGCCGCGTTCATCGACTCCATCATCTTGTCGGACGGGCCGTACGGGTTCTCGTTGGAGGAGAGCTTGGCCAGCCGGTCGTATGGGTCGAGCTGGGCGAGGCCGGGAGGGGGCGGGGGGAGCTTGAGGGCGCCAAGGGCGGACCCGGGGCGAAGTCCGAGCGCGCCCAGAGCCGCTGCTGCGCCGCCCACGAAATGCCGGCGTGAGAATCCGTTCTTCATCGTGTGTCTCTCCTTGCTCCAACCGGGCGCGGGGCCGCCTTGGCCGGCGCGCGTTGCAGGCATCATAGGTGTGGGATGGGGTGGCGCGCCAGTTCAGAGAGACCGGTGCGGCCACCGCAGCACCCCCGCCAGCTCCTCCAGACTCTCCAGGTTATGCACCGGCCGGTGCTCATCCACCTCCGGCAGCAGCGCCCGGATCCCGGCGGCCCGGGGAGCGAACGCCCGATACCGGAGCAGCGGGTTCAGCCAGATCAGGGTGCGGCACGACTTGCGCAGCCGCCGGGCCTGGGCGCGGATCCCTTCGCCCGCCTCGCGGTCCAGCCCGTCGGTGACCAGGAGCACGACCGCGCCCTGGGCGAGCAGCCGACGCGACCAGTGCAGGTTGAAGGCTTGCAGCGAGGCGCCGATGCGGGTGCCGCCGTACCAGTCGCGCACCTCCGTGCCGATGCGGTCGAGCGCGCGGTCCACGTCGCGGTCGCGCAACAGCCGGGTGATGTTGGTGAGGCGGGTGCCGAACACGAAGGTGTGGACCCGGTCGGCGGCGTTGGTGAGCGTGTGGAAGAAGTGCAGCAGGATCCGCGAATAGGCCTCCATCGAGCCGGAGATGTCGCAGAGCGCGACGATGGTGGGCCGTCGCGTCTTCGTGGAGTTGCGCTGGAGCGGCAGCGGGAATCCGCCGGTGCGGACGGCGGTCCGCAGCGTGCGGCGCAGGTCGATGAAGCGGCCGCGCGGGTCGGGTTCGTGGCGGCGCGTCGGCACCGGGCGCAGGTCGAGCCGGAGCGTGCGGATGATTTCCCGGGCCTGGAGGACCTCGGTCGCGGTCATGTCCTCGAAGTCCCTGGTGCGCAGGACTTCGGTGGGCGACCAGGCCATGCGCAGGGGTATCTCCTGCACGGGGGCGTCGGTGGGGTGCGCGGCGGGGCGGGGGGCGGAATCGTCCTCGGCGGACAGGCGGGCCGGGGTGCGCGGCGAAGGCGGCTTCTCCACCGGGATCTGCGAGCGCGACAGCAGCGCGGCGAGCGCCTCGTCCGCCCCGAACGGGTCGCGCCAGAAGAGCCGGAAGGCGCTCTCGAAGATGTGCCGGTGCTCGCGCCTGGCCACGAGGGTGCCGTGCAGGGCCCAGTAGAACTGCTGCCGCGCCGTGACGTCGATGGCTTCCAGCGCCCGCACCGCGGTGATCGTGTGGCCGGGTCCGACGGGCAGTCCGGCCGCGCGCAACAGGCGCACGAAGTGCGCGACGTTCTCGGGGAGGCGGCCGGGGGGGGTCATTTGGGGTGATGGTTGCCCGGACGAGGCGTCCGACGGGTCCACTCGACATTCGTACCTTTTCGTACGATAATGGGGGCGTGAATGCCAGAAAGGCAGGCTTGGAGGCCCGGTTTGATCCGAGTCGCGGGAAAGGCAGTCATGGAATGTTCGGAGGACTTCTGATGCGATACGCGTATCCCTGTGTTCTGTCGCCCGAGGAGGAGGGCGGCTACTCCGTTTCCTTCCCGAATGTACCGGAGGCGCTCACTTGTGGCGACGACCGGGAAGAGGCACTGGCAATGGCGGAAGACGCTCTGGCGGTAGCACTAGGGGCCTACGTGCAGTGCCGCGAGGGAATCCCCTCGCCGGACCCGGTCGCCCCGGGGCAGCAAATCGTCGCGGTTCCGACGGTCGTTGCGGCGAAGCTCGCGCTCTATTCGGCGATGCGTGAGCAGGGGCTGACCAAAGTGGGTCTGGCCAGGCTCATGGGTTTGAGCGAAGGCGCAGTGCGGAAGCTCGTCAATCCGAGTCATCGTTCGCACATCCGGCAGGTGGAGAAGGCTCTGCGGAAAGTTGGGCGTCGCCTTATCGTGGAGGACGCGGCCGCGTAGTCGGGAGTTGCAGGGCGGCATCGGTCTGCCCTAGCGTGTCCGACGATCTGCTTCGCTCCCCTGCCAACGGAATCTCCCCATGGACCGGCTGACCCTGCACCACCTCCTTCACCACTGCCTTCCCGGTTTCTACAGGATCTTCCTGTTCCTGCTCGCGTTTGGGATCGCCGTCACGGAAGTGTCCGCCCAGGCCGCCGAACTGCGCCGCGGACGCACCGTCGCGGCCACCCTCGCCGCCGGTGACACCGCTCGCTACACGTTCGATGCTGACGAGGACCGGTTCGTCCTCGGCGAAGTCAACCAGATCTCGGTCGACGTGACCATCCGCGTGCTGGACTCCGACGGCACGCAACTCGGGCGATTTGGAGGACTCGGCCGCGGCCACCTGCGGTTCGGCGGACGCACGACCAGCGCCGGTGCGCTCACGTTCGAACTGTTCGTGACGGGGGGTGGTGGAAGCGGCGTGGGCAGCGCTGGAGGCGACGCCGCGAGCGATGACGCCCTCGCCGGCGCCTACGAGATCACCCTCCTCCGCCACGAACCCGTCGCGACCGACCCGCGCCGCCTCACCGATCAGATGATGGCGCGGTTCGACGGCCCGAACTCGCCCGGCGCCGCGGTCCGCGTGTGGCGCGATGGCCGCACGCTCTACTCGAGGACCTACGGGATGGCGAACCTCGCGTACGGGATCCCGTTCGGGGAGGACACGCGCACCAACATCGGCTCCACCTCGAAGCAGTTCACGGCGTTCGCGATCATGCTGCAGGCGGAACGCGGCCTCCTGTCGCTCGACGACGACATCCGCACCCACATCCCCGAGCTGCCCGAATTCGACGAGACCATCCAGGTGCGGCACCTCATCACCCACACCTCGGGCCTGCGCGAATTCCTGAACCTGCTGCGCATGACCGGCCGCCGCCTCGACCGGGGCGACTGGATCGACCGCTCGGAGATCATAGAGATCGCGCAGCGCCAGCCAGCGCTCCAGAACGCGCCGGGCGCGGAGTGGAACTACAACAACACCGCGTTCGGTCTCGCGGCGGTGATCGTCGAGCGCACGTCGGGCCAGGACTTCCACGTCTTCATGCAGGAGAACGTCTTCGGCCCGCTCGGCATGACCGGAACGATGGTCCGGCCCTCGATCCGCCACATGGTCCCCAACCAGTCCGAAGGCTACACGCCCACGCCCGACGGCTACCGCCAGATCGGCGACCTTGGCGGCGCTGTCGGTGCCGGCGGGATGTACAGCACGATCGCCGACCTGCAGACCTGGGTCGAGAATTACGCGAACCCCCGCGTCGGCACGCCCGAGATCTTCGCCGAGATGATGACCTCGTTCGTGCTGACCAATGGCGAGGAGACGGGGTACGGCTACGGGCTGTCGGTAGACGAGCAGCGCGGGCTGAAGCGCGTTCATCACGGCGGCGCGGACGTGGCGCACCGTTCGCAGCTCGTCTACTACCCCGAGATCAACGCGGGCATCACGGTGCAGAGCAACCACGCCCAGTTCGGCAGCAACGTGGCCTTCCAGCTGGCGGCGTCGTTCTTCGAGGATGCGATGGAGGCGGTGGAGGACGATGCCGGAGCGGAAGGGGACGAGGCCGACGCCGAACGCGACTTCGATCGCGATGCCTACGACCCCGAGGACTTCGACGAATTCGTGGGGCGGTACGCGCTCGACGCCGCGCCCAACTTCATCCTCACTTTCACCCGGGAAGACGGCACCTTCTACGCGCAGGCGACGGGTCAGCAGCGGCTGGAGATCGTGCCCACCTCGGATTCGACGTTCTCACTGCTCGCGGTCGAGGCGTCGGTCACCTTCCTGCGCGACGACGGCGGCGCGGTGAACGCCGCGATCCTGCACCAGAACGGGGACCAGCGAGCGACGCGGCTGGCGGATGACGAGGCCGGCGCCGAGGAATGGGCGCCCACGGCCGCAGACCTGGCGGACTTCGCGGGGCGGTTCTACAGCGAGGAGCTGGAGACCTTCTACGACTTCGCGGTCGAGGAAGGCGAGCTGGTCATGCGCCAGCGGCGGCTGGGACGCGTGCCTCTCAACCCGGGCGAGGAGGACAGCTTCTCGGGCGGCGGCTTTTCGTTCGCCTTCGAGCGCGACCGGAACGGGGAGGTGATCGGGTTCTACCTGTCGAACGTGCGGACGCGCGATGTGCGGTTCGGAAGGGTGGGGTGAGGGGGTGGACTACGCCGTTGGTGTTGCAGGCAACAGGCGTGCGATCATCTTCACGGTTCGAGTAGGGTGACGGCACCGGTCCACCTGAACCGATATTCCGCTCGCGCGCCAGGGTTCGTAGCCCTCGGCGATAATCTCCGCATCGTAGATCCCGGCGGGGCCATGAGCTCCTTCGAATCGGATGTGATCTTCCCCGGTCGCGACAGGGACCAGGGACATGGGTTCACGAACTCTCCCTCTTGTCACGGAGCCGGTCGGGTTCGCGGCGTGCGGAACGGGCCGTCCCGAGCTCGCGTCCACGACATCGACCCGGATGCCCGGCGGGGTCAACGCGGGGCAAGCGAGGTTCTCGTCAAAGACCTCAAGGACTTCGAGGATCCCGCATGCCTGGCCGCCGGTGAGCACCAGCAGCATACCGGTCATCATCCACGCGCTGCGCGCCAGGCCAGTGCACTTCGAGATCAGGTTCCGGACGCTGTGCCCCATGACCGCCCTTGCACCGCGCGCGTAGTGAACCGCCTTGACGGCCTTCTCGGCCGCCTGTTGTGAGGAGAAGCACGCATGAGCATGGAACCCCCCTTCCTCGGAGTGACGCGCGTGGCGCAGGTCGTCCACTGCAGCTTTGATCCCCCGGTGCGCCTGCACCGCAGACGTCATCGGTCCTCTCCCAGGATCTCGACGCCTTCTTGGCGCAACAGGTGGAAAATCCCGAAACCGTCAGCTTCGCAGGCGGCGAATTCATCGGGCGTGTAGACGAGAAGATCGACCACCATGGGCAGGGCCCGATCGAGTTCCCTGGTCAGGGCCAGCGCCCGCTCCGGGCGTGGAAGATCCGTGTCCATCACGACGGCCAGATCGAGGTCGGAAAACCCGTCGGCCTCACCGCGGGCCACTGACCCGAAGACGACGGCGCGCTTCACGTCCGCCGCGTGCAGCACCGGCCCCGCTCGCCGACGCATTTCCTCGAAGGTGCAAGGCGCGGGAGCCGAGATTACGGTGACTTCCGACATTCGTTGTCGTCTCTTCCGGTCGAGCTTGAGCGACGGCGTGCGTTCGAAAACCCACGCGGGGGTACACGGAAACGCTAGCCTTCGAAAGCTGCGTTTTCCAGCGCTATATCGGATGGCGCCTCACCCCACCGCCTCCATCACCTCCTCCACCCCGCCATCCGCCATCCGCTCCAGGTCGTCCTGGTACTTCAGCAGCACCCCCAGCGTCCGGTGCGCCGTCTCGCGATCCAGCGTGTGGCGGTCGAGCGCCATCAGCGCCCGCGTCCAGTCCAGCGTCTCCGCCACGCCCGGCCGCTTGAACAGCTCCAGCTCCCGCACCTTCTGCACGAAGGTGACCACCTGGACGCTCAGCTGCTCGGGCGCGTCCGGCACGCGCGAGGCGAGGATCTCCAGTTCCCGGTCAGCGGTGGGGTAGTCGATCCAGTGGTAGATGCAGCGGCGCTTCAGTGCGTCGTGGATTTCGCGCGTCCGGTTGGAGGTGATGATGACGTGCGGGGGCTCGGCGGCGGTGACCGTGCCGAGTTCAGGGATCGTGATCTGGAAGTCGGACAGGACCTCCAGCAGGTAGGCCTCGAAGGGCTCGTCGGTGCGGTCGAGTTCGTCGATGAGGAGGACCGGGGCGACGCCGTCCTCGGGGTCGAGGGCCGAGAGCAGCGGGCGGCGGATGAGAAAGTCGTCGGAGAAGACGTCGCGGGCGAGGTTGGTGGTGGCGGCATCGGTGTCGCTGGGCGGTCCATCGGTCGCGCTGGACCCGCGTGTCCCCGAGGCCGGGCCATCCCTGCCTCCCTCCGCCGCCCGGATATGTATCATCTGCTTCGCGTAGTTCCACTCGTACGCGGCGGACGCCAGATCCAGCCCTTCGTAGCATTGTAGCCGGATGAGCGGACGCCCGAGCCCTGCGGCGAGCGTCTTCCCGACCTCGGTCTTGCCGACGCCGGCCTCGCCCTCCAGCAGGAGCGGCCGCCCTAGTTCAAGCGCCAGGAAGAGCGCAGTGCCCAGGCCCACATCGGCCACATACCCCTGGTCCCGCAACAATGCGACTGCGTCGTCGACCGCACTGGGACGCGGCCCGGGAGGCTGTGCGCGATGCGTCATGTTGCCGGCCGCGCCGCGAACGGTGCCGTCCGGCGTCGTACGGAACGGCTCACACCGATCGTATTACGAGTCGCGGCAGATCGTATTACATTATCTCCATGAGCACCTTTTCCTTCAAGCTGCCCGACGACATGTACGGCGCGCTGGCCGCCGAGGCCAAACGACGCAACATCACGAAGTCTGCGCTCGTGCGGGAGATGATAGACCGCGCGCTCGATTACAACACCTGTGCCGTCCCCCCGAGTTGCGCGCAACTGGCGGGCGACCTCGTGGGCGCCGTACGCAGCGGGCGAAGCGATCTGGGGACCGACGACAGGCTCCTCGAAGAGGCGATGATCACCGACGCCCGTCCGCATGCGCCCGACCGTCGTCGTTGACACCGGACCGATCGTCGCGCTCCTCGACGCGGACGAAGCGCGGCACGACTGGGCCCGCACCCGATTCGAGGACCTCCGGGCGCCCCTGCTCACCTGCGAAGCCGTTCTCTCGGAGGCATCATTCCTGCTGCGGCGCGCTGGGGCGGATCCGAGCCTTCCAGTGAGGCTCGTGCGACGGGGCGTGCTCGAGGTCGTGAGTGTCTTCGACGACGATGCGGACGCGGACTCCCTGGCGCGTCTGATGCGCCGATACGCCGATGTTCCCATGTCGTTCGCCGATGCCTGTCTGGTGCACATCGTCGAAAGAATCCGGGACGGTTCCATCATGACCCTCGACTCGGGTTTCCGCATCTACCGGCAGGAGCGGCGGCGCATGATCCCTCTCCTCGCCCCTTTCCAGTGACTGCCCCCCGAACGCCCCCTATCCGCAAGCCTCCACGGCCCTCTTCGCCATCACGGCCACCAGGTGCGCCCGGTACTCGGCTCCGGCGGCCGTGTCCGACAGCATCCCGTCCGACGACACCCCGATCCCCGCCACCGCCTCGGCGCTGAACGAGCCCCGCAGCGCGTCCTCCATCGCGGCCATCCTGAACACGCCGTCGCCCGACGCGCCCGTCACGGCCACCCGCACCCCGGCGGGCCCGTCCGCGACCATCACGCCCGCCACCGCGTACTTCGATGCGGGGTTGGCGAACTTCGCGTAGGCGGCGCGGGCCGGCACGGGAAACCGCACCGCCGTGATGATCTCGTCGTCCTCCAGCGCGGTCATGAACATGCCCTGGAAGTAGTCGTCGGACGCGATCTCGCGCCGGTCGGTCACGATCGTCGCGCCCAGCGCCACACACGCCGCCGGGTAGTCCGCGGCGGGGTCGTTGTGCGCCAGCGAGCCCCCGATCGTGCCCGCGTTCCTCACCTGCGCGTCGCCGATCCCGTCGGCCATCGCCGCCAGCGCCGGAATCCGCCCCTGCACGGTCGCGGACCCGGCCACCTGCGCGTGGGTGCACATCGCCCCCACGGTCACCGAGTCCCCGTCGTCACTGATGCCGTCCAGCCCCGCCACGCCCGCCAGCGACACCACGTCGGTCGGCGCGGCCAGGTTCAGCTTCATGATCGGCAGGAGGCTCTGCCCGCCCGCGATCAGCGTTCCGCCCTCGGCACCGCGCAGAGCCGCGAGCGCATCGTCCAGCGACGTCGGTGCGTGGTATGTGAAATCGTTCACGAGTCTCGTCTCCCGTTCTAGCCGTTGGCCCGCTGGATCGCCTGCCACACCCGCTGCGAGGTGGCCGGCATCGACATGTCGTTCACCCCGAGCGGGCGCAGCGCGTCGATCACCGCGTTAATCACCGCCGGGGGCACGCCGATCGACCCGACCTCGCCGACGCCCTTGGCGCCGAGCGGGTTGTGGGTGCAGAGCGTCGTGTTGTGGTTGATGTTGAAGGACGGGAGGTCGGCCGCGCGGGGCATCGTGTAGT
This sequence comes from Gemmatimonadota bacterium, assembly GCA_022823225.1. Classification (GTDB taxonomy): domain Bacteria; phylum Gemmatimonadota; class Gemmatimonadetes; order Longimicrobiales; family Gaopeijiaceae; genus Bin94. The sequence continues at coordinate 20,557 of JAJDXM010000029.1, read as the reverse complement.
TCATGTACGACCCCGTCTCGAGCTGCCCGTCGTCCTGGTAGACGCACTCCTCGAGCAGCGCCTGACCGATCCCGTGCGCGAGACCGCCGTGCAGCTGCCCGTCCACGATCATCGGGTTGATGATGCGCCCGACATCGTCCGCTCCGGTCACCGCGACCAGCTCCACCTCGCCCGTCTCCGGGTCGACCTCGACCTCGGCGATATGCGTCCCCGCCGGGAAGGTGAAGTTGAGCGGATCGTAGAACGCGGTCTCCTCGAGCCCGGGCTCCAGCCCCTCGGGGTAGTTGTGCGGCACGTACGCCGTCAGCGCCACTTCGCCGAGCGTCTTCGACCGGTCCGTCCCGGCGACCGTGAAGGACCCGTTCTCGAACTCGATGTCCTCCGCGGAAGCCTCCAGCAGGTGCGCGGCGATCTTCTTGCCCTTCTCGATCACCTTCTCGACGGCCAGGTAGATCGCGGTCCCGCCCACCGCCAGCGAGCGCGAGCCGTAGGTCCCCATGCCGAACGGGATCTTCGCCGAGTCCCCGTGCACCACGTCGACCGCGTCGAAGTCGACCCCGAGCATGTCGGAGACGATCTGCGCGAAGGTGGTCTCGTGGCCCTGACCGTGGCTGTGCGTCCCGGTAAAGACCGAGACCGAGCCCGTCGGATGCACCCGCACGCTCCCCGACTCGTAGAGCCCGGCGCGCGCGCCCAGAGACCCCACCACCGCCGATGGCGCGATCCCGCACGCCTCGATGAAGGTCGAGATCCCGATCCCGCGGCGCTTCCCGCGCGCCGCCGCCTCGGCCCGCCGTCCCTCGAAGCCCGCCCAGTCGGCCGCCTTGAGCGCCAGGTCCAGCGTGGCGTCGTAGTCGCCGTGGTCGTACTGCAGCGCGACCGGCGTCTGATACGGGAACTCGCGGATGAAGTTCTTGCGGCGGATCTCCACCCGGTCCATCCCGAGCTCCACGGCGGCCTTGTCGACCAGCCGCTCCAGTAGGTAGGTCGCCTCGGGCCGCCCCGCGCCGCGGAGCGCGTCGACCGGCACCGTGTTGGTGAAGAACGACTTGACCTCGCAGTAGACCGCCGGCGTGGTGTACGGTCCCGCGAAGAGGATGCCGTACAGGTACGTCGGAACGCAGGTCGCGAAGGTGGAGAGGTACGCGCCCAGGTTGGCCTTGGTGGTGACGTGCAGGCCGAGGAAGTGGCCGTCCGCGTCCAGCGCGAGCTTCGCGGTGGAGATGTGGTCGCGCCCGTGCGTGTCCGACTTGAAGGCGTCGAGGCGCTCGCAGGTCCACTTGACCGGCCGGCCGAGCTGCCCGGCGGTCCACGTCAGGATCGCCTCTTCCGCGTAGTGCGGGATCTTCGAGCCGAAGCCGCCGCCCACGTCCGGCGCCACGATCCGCAGCTTGTGCTCGGGCAGTCCGAGGACGAAGGCGCCGAGGAGGAGGCGGACCAGGTGGGGGTTCTGGCTGGTGGTATAGAGGGTGTAGTCGCCGGTCGCGGGGTCGTAGTTTGCAATCGCCGCCCGAGGCTCGATCGCGTTGGGGATGAGACGGTTGTTGACGACGTCGATCGAGACCACGTGGTCCGCGGCGTCGAATGCCGCGTCGGTGGCGGCCCTGTCCCCGACCTCCCAGTCGTAGCAGACGTTGCCGGGCGCTTCGTCGAAGACCAGAGGCGCGCCGTCGGCCTCGGCGGCTTCGATGGACGCCACCGCCTGAAGCTCCTCGCGCTCCACGTCGATCAGGTTGGCGGCCGACCTGGCCTGCTCGGCGGTCTCCGCCACCACGATCGCGACGCAGTCACCCACGTAGCGCACCTTGTCGATGGCCAGCGCGGGGTGCCCCGGCTCCACCATCGGCGAGCCGTCCTTGCTGTGGATCAGCCACCCGGTGGGGATGCCGCCCACGCCTTCCATGTCCTTGCCCGTGAAGACCGCGTGCACGCCCGGCGCCGCCCTGGCCGCGTCGGTGTGGACCGCGCCGATCTTCGCATGCGCCATTCCCGACCGCAGGATGTAGCCGTAGAGCTGCCCGGGCAGATTGATGTCGTCGGTGTAGCGGCCGCGTCCCGTGAGAAAGCGCGCGTCTTCCTTCCGCTTGACGGATGCTCCGATTCCGGTGCCGTTGCCACTCATGACCCACCTCCCATTGCCCGCGCCCCGGCCTGGACGGCCTTGACGATGTTGTGGTAGCCGGTGCAGCGGCAGAGGTTCCCCTCCAGCCACTCGCGGACCTCGTGTTCGCTGGGGTCGGCATTCCGGTTCGCCAGATCCACCGCGCTCATCACCATGCCCGGCGTGCAGAACCCGCACTGAAGTCCGTGATGCTCACGGAAGGCCTCCTGCATGGGGTGAAGGTCGGCGCCGTTGGCGAGGCCCTCGATCGTGGTGACGTCCGCGCCGTCCGCCTGCACCGCCAGAGATGTGCAACTCTTGACGGACGACCCGTTGACGTGGACCACGCACGCGCCGCACTGGCTCGTGTCGCACCCGACGTGGGTTCCGGTAAGACCGAGATGTTCGCGCAGGAAATCGACGAGGAGTGTTCGGCCCTCGACCGTTCCCGACCGCTCCATCCCGTTCACGGTCATTGTGACGGTGGGCATGGCGCCTCCTGGGGGTGTGGGGGGTATTTGCCGAGATGAGTGCCTGGGGGCGCACCGCGGCCGCCGACGCCTCGCGTCATATGATCGGGTGCCCGCTCCTGGTGTGGGGACCGGGTGCGCCGCCCAGGTGGAGGGACAGAATGGGGAGGGGCGGGCGGGGACGCAAGCGGGGTTGGGGGGTGGGCTACCATGGCCTGGTCAGAATGTGATCCTGGGCTTGCGGCGTGTAGCGCTACGCATTACACTAGCCAATGAAGATCAGGCACAGAGGGTTGCGGGCGCTGCGCGAGCGGGACGACCGGTCTCGGGTGTCGCCGAATCTCGTTCCACGGCTTCGAAGGATTCTGTTCCGCCTACAGGAAGCGACTCATCCCGGTAGCGCCAACGCGCCCGGGTTTCGATTGCACCCGCTGAAAGGCGATCGAGCGGGCCAATGGAGCGTGCGCGTATCGGGGAACTGGCGCGTCGTTTTCCGCTTCGAGGACGGGGAGGCGGTGGACGTGGACCTGATCGACTACCACTGACCGAATGGGAGTGCCGAGCATGAAAGCCACCGACAGCGACCGAGCAGGTCCGATGCTCAACCCGCCACACCTGGGCGAACTGATCCGGGAGAGCATGGAGGAGGTCGGATGGAACGTAACGGAGACGGCGGAGCGCTTGGGGTGTGAGCGCGGGACACTGTCGCGCCTGTTGAACGGCAAGGCAGGGGTGTCTCCCAACATGGCTCTGGCCCTGGAGGCCATCGGCTGGGGTACCGCCGAGCACTGGATGCGCATGCAGGCGAGCTATGAAGTTGCGCAGGCGCGACGCGAGCGCACGGAAGCGCGGGAGATCGTCGCTCAAGCGCGTTCCAGCGCCGGGCAGAACGACGAGGAGGCGATGGCGATCGCGGTGCGCGAGACCCGGCGCTACCGCGCAGAGAAGAAGGATTGACGGGGGGGCATCGATACCGCTCGCCGCCGGGCGTGCCCGAGAACGCGTGTCGCATCGCTCCCACTTTCGCCGGAAACATGTCAAGCCAATGCTGGAGGTCGGGCTGGTCCGCTTGACGAATCCCGACAATCCGCGCGCGCCGAACCAGAAGTACGTGCTCACCGATGCGGGGGGTGGGATCAGCGGCTCGTGAGAGCAGAGTCGGCATCCGGGTTGCCGAGCCGGTACCTTGCGGAAGCCTGTGAGCTGGACTCGGGTTCGTCAGTCCAGCCCGCCGGCACGATGGGAGGGTGGTTCCACAAGGTCCTGCTTCAGGTGGCAGGATCGCGCTTATGAAGGGTCGGTTGCGGCCGCGCTCGTTTGCCCGTGGAGCGCCAGAAAGCGGGCCGGTGTGATGATCGCTATCCCATGGAAGGGCGACATGGTGAGCAGATCGCCGTCTCCCGTCACCAGATGGTTGGCGCGACCCATGAGAGCCGTCTCCAGGATCTTGTCGTCGGTCGGGTCGCGGCAGCCGAGCCTGGCACCGGCGATCGGCACCCATTCCGCAACCGCGGCCAGCAGCGCGGTGAAGGCTGCTCGGGATTCCCTACCCACGTAGCGGTCGAACCTGGAGCCGAGGATCCGATGGCGAAGCTCGGCGAACGTCTCGTCGCTGAACAGGAGGATCCCGTTGTCCGCTCTGATCAGATCGACCACCCTGCGAGGTGGCCCGGTCCGGGTGAGGGCGGCGCTGATCAGAACGTTGGTGTCGAGTACGACCCTGTCAGCTTTCATCGGCAAGCAGGGACTCTAACGCCGCTGGCGTCAGGCCGTTGGCGGCCGCCTCCTGGCTCATGGCGTCCATCGCGGCCGCCAACCGGTCCCAGGCGGTTCCGCGCAGTCGTTCGAACTGCTCCACCGAGAGTACCACGCCCACCGGCGTGCCGTTCCGGGTGACGCGCACGGGCCCCTGCTGGGCGGACCGAAGCAGCTGGCCGAACCGGTTCTTGGCCTCCTTGGCAGTGATTTCTCGCATGTGGACAGAGTAGCTATTATGGCCTGATCGGTCAAGTCGGGCCTTCGTGCAGGAGGGACCGGCAGGAAGCTCGGATCACCGTCCCGGGGGGCTTGATGCCCGCCGACGGACGGGTCAAGCCGGAGCACCTGCCACCCCCCCGCTTGTCCCTCGCCCCGATCCACCCACATTGAGTTGCGCGCGTCCGGCTGGCCACCCGCCCCGGTCGCCCCCGCCCCCGGCCACTTCATAAGGAGATTCCGCCTTGATCACCGCCCTCGCCCTCGCCGCGGCAGTCCACGCGCCCGTCCAGACCCCCGATCTGGCCCCGGGCACCCGCTACGATCCCGACATCCCGACGCTGGAGCAGGTAGCGGGCCACGACTTCGGCGAGGCGATCACGCCGCCCGCCGATGTGATCCGCTACATCGAAGCGCTGGCCGAAGCGGCTCCCGGGCGCACGCACCTGGTGCGCTACGGCACCAGCTGGGAGGGCCGCCCCCTGGTCGCCCTGGTGATCGGATCGGCGGAGCGCATGGCGCGTCTGGACGAGGTCAAGGCCGGGCTGGCCCGCCTGAGCGATCCGCGCGGCCTCTCCGTCGACGAGGCCGAGGCCCTGATCGCGGAGCTGCCGGTGGTGACCGCGCTCATGCATGCGATCCACGGCAACGAGATCAGCGGGAGCGGCGCGGCCATGGCCGAGGCGTACCATCTGCTGGCGGCGACCGGGGATCCCGATGTCGAGCTGATCCTGTCCGAATCGCTGGTCCTGATCGACCCGCTCGAGAACCCCGACGGGCGAAACCGCTTTGTCTATCAGAACCGGATCGCGCAGGCAAGATGGCCGGACGAGGCCGCGGTCTCCGCCGAGCACGACGAGCCGTGGCCCGGCGGACGCACGAACCATTACCTGTTCGACCTCAACCGCGACCTGTTCATCCAGAGCCAGCCGGAGACCAGGGGAAGGGTCGACATGCTCCTCGAGTACCGGCCGCAGGTGGTTGCGGACCTTCACGAGATGGGCGGCAACTCCACCTACTTCTTTCCGCCCACCGCCCCGCCATCCAACCCCTGGTACGGCGAGCGGCAGATCGAGCTGATGGACGTGATCGGGTCGGCCATCGCAGCCAGGTTCGACGAGCGCGGCATCGCCTACTTCAATCGCGAGATCTTCGACCTGTTCTACCCCGGCTACATGGACATGTGGCCCATGGGGCAGGGCGCGCTCGGGATGACCTTCGAGCAGGCCAGCGCCCGGGCGCTCGGGCTGAGGCGGTCCGATGGCGACCTGCTCACCTACGCCGACGGGGTGCGCCATCACTTCACCGCCGCAATCGAGACGGCGCTCACGGCAGCCCGGAACCGGGAACGGATCCTGCGCGACTACCACGCCTTCCGGCAGGGCGGCGTGGAGGCGGGACGGAGCGGCCCGGCGGAGATCGTGCTTCACTCCGCGCACGATCCCGGCATGGCGGAGCGTCTGGCAATGATGCTGGTGGAGAACGGGGTCGAGGTGCATCGCGCCTCCGGGCCGGTCGCCGTTGACGACCGGACGCTCGCTGCCGAGGCGAGCTTCATCGTGCCGCTGGACCAGCCGCTGCACGGCCTGATCCACAACCTGCTGGACCCGCATGTGCCGATGGCCGAGGACTTCGTGCAGCGGCAGATCGAGCGCCGCGCGAACCGCCAGTCCGACGAGATCTACGACCTGACCGCGTGGAGCCAGTCGCTGCTCTGGGACGTGGAGGCGATCGAGACATCCGCGACGGGGGCGAGGGGCGAGCCCGTGGCGGGCTGGGGCGCCGGGCTCCGGGCGACCGAGACGGTGGCGGGCGGCGGTGCGGAGCCCGTTGCCGAGCTGCCCGAGGCGGTGGTGGGCTACCTGATACCGTGGGGGACGAACGGGGCGGCGGCGGTGGCCGAAGCGCTGCGCGAGGGGGTGCGGGTGCGCGCGGCGGGCGCCGAATTCACGCTGGGCGGTCGTCGGTACGGGGTCGGCACCGCGATCGTGCGGGTGGCCGAGAACGGACCGGAGATGCGCCGCACATTGGCCAGGATCGCGGAGCGCCACCGCGCCGAGGTGGTGCCGATCGACGGCGCGTACGTGAGCGAGGGCATGTCGCTGGGAAGCAATCGGGTGCGCGCGCTCGCCGAGCCGCGCGTGATGCTGGTGTACGACGCGCCCGGCCAGAGCTACTCGGTGGGGTGGGCGCGGTACGTGCTCGAGAGGCGCTACGGCCAGCGCACCACCCTGGTGAGGGCATCCAGCCTGGGACGCGCGCGGCTGGCCGACTTCGACGTGATCGTCTTTCCGTCCGGCAACTACGGCGGCGCCGCGGGCGGGGGCTTCACGGACCGGCTGGAGGCATGGATGCGGGACGGCGGCACCATGATCACCATGGCCGAGTCCTCACGCTGGGCGTCTCGGGCCGGGCTGCTGGCCACCACGGCGGAGCGCCGGGGAGGCAGGGCCGAAGGCGACGATCCACCTGATTCCCGCACCCCCGACCAGCCCATCGAGTACCTTGACGCGATCTCCCCCGAGGACGAGTCGCCCGAAGGCGTTCCCGGCGCGATCCTCCGCACCGTCCTCGACACCGAGCACTGGCTGTCGGCCGGTACGGACGGCGAGATCGCCGTCCTGGTCGAGGGCTCGCGCGTGTTCCGCCCGATCACGCTGGACGACGGTGCCAACGTGGGCCGCTACGGCGACCTGGACAGCCTGGTGCTGGGCGGGATCGTGTGGGAGGAGTCGAGGCCGCAGCTTGCCAACAAGGCGTTCCTGATCCATCAGCCCGTGGGGCAGGGTCAGCTCGTGGCGTTCGCGGAGGACCCGAACTACCGCGCCTACGCCGAGGCGACCCAGCTCCTCTTCATGAACGCGGTGCTGCTGGGGCCGGGGCGGTAGCTACGCGCCGAACTGCCGGGACGGCCGTGGAGGAGTGGGGCCCATTTCCAACCGCGCGTGCCAGTAGGCCCACGAGCGCGGGTCGAAGATCCCGGGCAACGCGTGTCGCAGCGCCGCCCGAAAGTCATCGTCGTCGTAGTGCTGCCGCGCCACCGCGAGATCCTCGACGGTGCCGTATATCATGAGGTAGTTGAGGAACAGGGTGTCGTCGGCGAGTGTCGCCGCCGGTGGTTTGAACCACACCATCCGCCTGGCGACCGCCAGCAGTTCCGGAGTGTGCTGCTGCGGCGTGCGGGTCGTGGAAGTCATGTCGGATGACCTTGTCGCGGGCTGCGTGGCGCGAGTCCCGGACGAGGTTCGTAGTGCGGGATCGACCCCGGATTCACCCTGGCGGCGGCTCGCGAAAGGCGCCTTTGCACGACTGCGGGGAGCTCCGTCAGGTCTCCGTCATCGAAGTATGTCAGGGCCTTGAGGGTCAGCATGGGGTTGTAGCGCTCTCCGTAGATCGCGAGCGCCGCGCCGAGCATGGAAGCAAGCGGAACCTCCCCCAACCTCATGAGCGCATCGATGTCGGCGTAGTCCTTTGAGAGTGCCCGGCTCTGCACGACCTGGGCCTTGGTGCCGCCCAGGTCCGGTGGCGAAGCGACGAGAATGCCCGGGCCCTCGGCCGCCTGCGGCGACTCGACGCGGTTGAGCGAAAGTCCTCCGAAGAAGGACACGCGCACGGGTCCACCGCGATCGACCATGCACGTAAGCGTGTCGTGCGCTCGCTGAACCACCGTCGCGCCGCTCAGATACGCGATTCCGGCCATCAGCGCGTCGCCTTCGAGGGGCTCCGAACAAAAGAAGTCGAAGTCCTCCGACTCTCGGTGGGCGAGCCGCAACGCTATCGCGGTCCCGCCATACAGCACGAAGCGACCCGGAGTCGCTCGCAATTCAGGCCACAGCCGGCGTTGAGGCGGAGGCAGGGTGTCCAGACGCGGATTCATGTTGCTCCCTGGGTCGGCTTTCGGCGCATACCCCCAATAATCTATGGCCGGAGGCTCGTCGGTGACGATCCACCAGGACTACGGCGACCGCCGGAGTGTGACATTTTCAATGGCCAGAAGTGTGCCGCGTTCACCCCCTCCTTTGAGGCCCCTGCGCCAGAGGCGACCGTTGCGGATCTCTTGTAACAGGTCCATATTGGACTAGTTCTTATTGGACCATTAAAATCGACCGGACAGCAGCTGACAGGAGGCTCATGATGGATGCCGCCGCACCCGCGCGCGCTTGGAGGGTGGCCGAGGCGAAGGCCCGGCTGTCGGAGATCCTGCGGCTCGCGCATGAGCAGGGACCGCAGCGCATCGGCGTTCGACGGACGTTCATCGTCGTGCCCGAGCGCCTGTGGCGCGAGCGGGCGCCCGACCGCGATCCCCTCGGCCGATGGCTTGTCGACAATGTGCCTCGCGGCGCGAATCTGGCCATTCCCCCGGCACGCGAGTCCCGCCGGGAGATCCCGTTCACATCGGCCGAGGGCGAATGACCGGAGTTCTGCTCGACACCAACGTGATCTCGGAACTGACGAGGCCACAGCCCGCCCCGCCGGTGATCGCGTTCCTCGCCGCGCAAGAGGATCTCTGGCTGTCGACGCTCGTGCTGCACGAGCTGGAATTCGGAGTGCTCCTCCTGCCCTCGGGGGGGCGGCGGGACGCGCTGCGGGGAACCCTGGCGGAGCTCCTTCACCGATACGAGGATCGAGTCATTGCGGTGGACGCGGAGGTCACGACGTGGGCCGCGCAGTTTCGAGTTGACGCTCGTCGAGGCGGGCGCACGCTCGACCTGGGGGATGCGCTCATCGCGGGGACGGCCAGGGCGCGCGGCCTCGCGGTGGCGACGCGCAACGTGACGGATTTCCACGGGCTCGACCTTGTGGTCGCAAACCCGTGGAATTTCGGCTGACGGACTGGCGCAAGGGGCTCACCACCCCCTTGCGACCACGCCCCCATCTGCCAGCTTACCGAGTTCATCGACCACGCCTGCACACCAGCCCGGAGCCCAAGCCGATGTCTCGCCCCACCCGATCTCACTTCCGCCACCCCCTGTCTCCCCCCGCCCTCGGCCTCCTCGCCCTCCTCGCCCTCCTCGCCCTCCCCCCCAACCCCGCCCACGCCCAGGGCACGCGCTTCTTGCGGCAGCCCGACGTCAGCGCCACCCACATCGTCTTCACGCACGCCAACGACCTCTGGAAGGTCGCGCGGGACGGCGGCGACGCGGTGCGCCTGACCAGCTCCGAGGGTGCCGAGACCGACGCCTCCTTCAGCCCTGACGGGCGCTGGATCGCGTTTACCGGCCAATACGAAGGCAACACCGACGTCTACCTGATGCCGGCCGGCGGCGGCGACCCCGTCCGCCTCACCTGGCACCCCTCCGCCGACGTGGCCCAGGGGTGGACCCCCGACGGCGACATCCTCTTCCGCTCCGGGCGCGACGGCGCCCCCACCCAGCTCTGGAAGTTCTACACCGTGCCCACATCGGGCGGCCTTCCCACGGCCCTCGCGCTGCCCCAGGCCTACCTCGGCGGCATGTCCGCCGACGGCGCCCGCATCGCCTACCAGGAGATCGGCTACTGGGACCCCGGGTGGCGCAACTACCGGGGCGGACAGGCGCAGCCCATCGGCATCGTGTCCACCTCGACCTGGGAACGCACGACGCCCCCCTGGGAGGGCGAGCGCCAGATGGATCCGGTCTGGATGGACGGCGTGGTCTACTACATGTCGGAGCGGGACTGGGCCAGCAACGTCTGGTCCTTCGACCCGGGCACCGGCGAGGAGCGGCAGGTCACGAACCACGCCGACTTCGACGTGATGTCCCTCGGGGCGGGCGACGGGGTCGTGGTCTACGAGCAGGCCGGCTACCTGCACGAAATCGATCCGGCCACCGGTGCCTCGCGCCAGCTGGTCATCAACGTGGCCGGCGACATGAACTGGTCGCGCCCGCGGTGGGAGACGGTTCCGGCCGGCGGTTTGCGTGACGCCCGCCTGTCCCCGACCGGCAAGCGGGCGATCTTCGAATGGCGGGGCGAGCTCTTCAGCGTGCCGGCCGACGAGGGTTCGTGGCGCAACCTGACGCGCACCCCCGGGGTGGCAGACCGTCACCCGGTGTGGTCGCCGGACGGCTCGCGCATCGCCTGGTTCAACGACGCCGGCGACGAATATGCGCTCGTGATCGCCGACCAGGACGGGTCGAACCAGCGCCGGATCGAGATCGCCGAGCCGTCCTTCCATTTCCGCCCGGAGTGGTCGCCGGACGGGACCCGGCTCGCCTTCACCAACACCCACTACCAGGTGCTGGTGCTGGACCTGGAGTCGGGCGACGTGCAGCACATCGACACCGACCGTTTCGCGCACCCGGAGCGCTCGATGAACCCGGTCTGGTCGCCGGACTCGCGCTGGCTCGCCTACGCCCGCCGCCTCGACAACCAGCTCCGCGCGATCTTCGTCCATGACACCGAAACCGGCGAGACGCGCCAGTTCACCGACGGCATGTCCGACGCGATCTCGCCGGTGTGGGACGAGTCCGGCAAGTACCTGTACTTCCTGGCCTCCACCGACTACGGGCTGAACACCGGCTGGCTGGACATGACCTCGTATGACCGTCCGGTGACCCGCACGCTGTACCTCGCGCTGCTGAGCGCCGACGAGGCCTCGCCCTTCCTGCCGCAGAGCGATGAGGAGGAGAGTGGGGAAGGGGCGGAGGATGAAGGGGACGAAGGGGACGCCGAAGCGGGCGGATCCGGCCAGGGTGAACGGGACGCCTCCGGCGACGGCGGGTCCGGCCGCGGCGGCTCCAGCGACGACGCTCCCGAGGTCACCATCGACTTCGACGGTCTGCCCGACCGCATCCTCGACGCTCCCGGGATCGGCTCGGCCAACTACGCCGGCCTGGCCCCCGGTCCCTCCGGGACGGTCTTCGTTCTCGGCGGCGGCAGCGCTGCCCGCAAGTACTCCATCGAGGACCGCGACGACGCGGACTTCCTGGACAGCGGCGGCCGCGTCGCCATCTCTCACGACCGGAGCCACATGCTCTACTACAGCGGCGGCTGGCGGATCGTGAGCACCGCGCGCGCCCCCTCCGGCGGCGATGGCGCACTCAACCTGAACAACATGCGCGTGCGCGTCGAGCCCACCGCCGAGTACGCCCAGATGCTCCGCGACGGCTGGCGCTTCATGCGCGACTTCCTGTACGTCGACAACCAGCACGGCGCCCCCTGGGACGACGTGTGGGACTGGTACTCCGAGTGGCTTCCGGACGTCCGCCACCGCTCCGACTTCAACCACCTGCTCGACATGCTCTCGGGCGAGATCGCGGTCGGGCACTCGTATGTGAGCGGAGGCGACTACCCTGATCTGGAGAGCCCGCGCACCGGCCTCCTCGGCGCCGACCTGGAGGAGGACGGCGGGTTCTACCGCATCGCGCGCATCTACGACGGCGGCGACTGGACCCCCGGCCTGGCCGGGCCGCTCTCCCACCCGGGGATGGAGGTGAGCGAAGGCGACTACCTGCTGGCGATCGACGGGGCCGACCTGCGCGCTCCCACCAACCCCTACCGCCTCCTCGAGGGGACTGCCGGGCGGGTCATCAGCCTGACCGTGGCGTCTTCCCCCTCCTCCGACGACGCCCGCGACATCCTCGTCCAGCCCACCGGCAGCGAGGGTGCGCTCCGCCAGTGGGCCTGGGTCGAAGCCAACCAGGCGCGCGTCGACGAGATGAGCGGGGGCCGGCTGGCCTACGTCTGGCTCCCCAACACCGGCCAGGGCGGCTACCGCAACTTCAACCGCATGTACTACGCGCAGCAGGACCGCGAGGGCGCGGTCATCGACGAGCGCAACAACGGCGGCGGATCGGCGGCCGACTACATCGTCGACATGCTCGACCGCGACCTCACCGGCTACTTCAACTCGCGCGCGGGCGACCGCAAGCCCTGGACCCAGCCGATGGCCGCGCTCTTCGGACCCAAGGTGATGGTCATCAATGAGCGTGCGGGGTCGGGAGGCGACCTTCTGCCTTACCTCTTCCGCTTCCGGGGAATCGGCCCGTTGGTCGGCACCAGGACGTGGGGTGGCCTGGTCGGGACCTGGGACACGCCCCCCCTCATCGACGGCGGCGGTTTCGTGGCCCCCCGGGGCGGCTTCTTCGACGTGAACGGGGAGTGGGCGGTCGAGGCCGAGGGTGTGGCCCCCGACATCGAGGTCCGCAACGACCCCGCGCCGGTGATCGCCGGGGGCGACCCGCAGCTGGAAGCGGCGGTCATGGAGGCGCTGAGGCTGCTGGATGCCGGTGGGACGGTCGCATTCGAGGATGAGCCCCCGCCGCCGGTGCGGTGGAGGCGGCCGGGGAGGGGGAGGTGAGGCCGTAGAGAGGCTTCAGCGGAGCGCGTTTTCGGTAGCCGGGAGACGCTGGCAAGCGCAATCAGGTGTGTAATGAACTCATTACATATTGACAAGCAAACATTACAAATCTGTTGCCTGCGATTGTCGACCCGTCCTCGTAGCACCCCGAACCGATTCACTTGACAGAGTGATGACGTGTCCATCAAATTGATCCATCACTGATCCATCAAACCGCGAATTCAAGGAGTAATGCACCCGGAATGTTCCGTGAGGTCACTGGTCTGTCAGCACTCGCGTTGGCTATATGTATCGCCGTATTGGCGGTTCGTTCACAGAAGACTCTCGACCAGGAGATTGTACGTTTGGAAGGGCCTGCGGCCAGAATGCTGGCGCAGGATCGCCTCATTGGAGGGCGGATCGACCTTGCGTCGCTGGTGCCGCAGAGCGCGTTGCGCGCGGAGGTGGACGCCAGCCCCACCGTGGTGTGGCTGCTGGACATGGAGCGGTGTCCGGACTGCTTCGACAGCCTTGGCCCGTGGAGCCGGCTGGAGACCTTGGAGGACCATCGTTTTCTGTTGGTTTACACAGGAACCCCGAGCAAAACCGCCAAGGCACGACTTCGCTCGCTTACGACCACGGAGGTAATCCAGACCAAACCCGAACTGGTTGCGCAGGCAGTCGGTTGGGTTCCGCCGAACACCAAGCTCCTGGTCGACGGATCAGGGATCGTCTTGCTCGCGGACAGCCGGAACATGGCGACCGACTGTGGCTGGAGTTTCGAGGCACAGGTCGGCGCGCTAAAGGGGCTGAACACCTCCCTTGCGATTCGCGGAATTCCAACATCTACACACGGAGATACACCATGACCACACGTTCAGGAATGGAAAACGGACTCAAGACCACTCGCTTCCTTGCGAGCATCCTCACCATTGTCGCCTGCACGGCTGGGCTATCATCGGCCCAACTACTCCCTCCCGACCCTCCCGATCCGGAGACGATGTGCCTGCACGCCGGAAAGCCCGGCATCGGGCCGTGCTTTCTCAACATGGGGTACCGCTGGGCCGGAGAGTGCTACTACGACGACGGCTGCTACTGGGTGCTGGAAATATGCTGCAGGAGGTAGTTGAGCAGTGAGATTCGAACCGATTCGGCCGAGCCTGATCGGCTCTCTGGGCTTGCTGGCGGCATGCGGCTCGAGTGACGGCGACAATGTCGTGGATTCCCGGTCGTCCGGGTTTTCCCTGGAGGTCGTCGAACGGATCGAGCTGGAGGAAACCGAAGCGGCGCCACTTGGAGATATCGGGGTACTGGCCATCGCCGCAAACGGAGATCTTCTGGTCGGGGACCGGTTGATTCCGCGGATTCGCCGATACGACCGTGGGGGACGCCTGGTCGCAGAGTTCGGCAGTTTCGGTGAAGGGCCGTTCGAGTTCCGGGGGGTGGGAGGACTTGTCGAAGACGGGGACGGGCGCGTCCTGGTAGTCGATCCGCGACTCAGCCGGGTCACCGCGTTGAGCGCGGACCTCGTCCCCGATACGAGCTTCCAGGTTCTCCCGCCTCCCCGGGGCCGGGTGGAGCGCGCTGGAGACGGATACGTGGCGATGACAACTGCAGCTCGCCGCACCATGGGGTTCGCCATGATGGATTCGGATTGGAAGCCCATGTGGAACAGCCGCATTCACGCGACGAGCCTGACCCCTGAAACGCCCTATTGGGGGAGTTATGCGAGACTGCGGTTCACCGCATCGAATGAAGCCGTCGTAGCCGCCTACTCCTTTCTGTACCCGCTCCATCTCTACAATCTGTCCGGAGATGTCCTGGGTACATTCGGCGAACCGCCGCCATCCTTCCGTGAAGCTTCGGTCCTGCAACCCGGAGCCCTCAGTGGACCGGACGCTGCGGACCGCACGAACCGGTGGATGTCATCCTTCACGATCATTGCCAATCTGGCGGTGGTCGCGGACAGCCTGTTGGCTGTCACCCATGGAACGCTAAAGCAACTGGGCGCAACTCGCCGGGTCGTCGAGGAACATCATTCGGTGGACTTCTACGATCTGCGCACCAGGGTCAAGATCGCTGAGGACGTCGAGCTGCCGCCCATTACCCGGGTAGTGGCTGGTGGCCGAAGGGGTCTGCACGCCATATCCGAGGAACCACCGAACCCCTGGACCATATCGATCCTGGAACTGCGGCAGTCGAAATGAGTGGCAACTTCGTCACCGCAGCCGGCCGACCGGCTCATCTTCTCGCAGCCCTGATCCTCACAGCAGGTTGCGCGGCCCGGGATGCGCCCACCGCCGACGAGGGATGGCTGGACTACTTCGAAGTGGTCGACACGGTGACCATGGCCGACAGCGTGATACGGCAACTCCTCGTCGACCGTGCGACCTTCCCGGAACAACCGTGGAGGTTGCGCGGCGTGGGCTCGGAACCCTGGCTCCTGACACCCGAGGATGGAGCCAGGGTTGCAGGTGCCCTGATGGGCTATCCGCCGGACCACGACGTGCCCTACTGGCCCAGTTGGGCGCGCACATACGGAGCACGGACGGATCGCACCGTCTTCGCCGCCGCCACCTTCACCTATGTCGTTCGCATGTATGGCCCGGATGGAGCCTCTGGCGACAGCATCAGCACTCCACCCCCGTCCTGGATGCAGGGCGAGCGCCCGGGGCCGGGGCAGTTCGCCGCAGAGAGCGAGGAGGATGTCGCCAACTACCTGAGCGGCCTCACCGTCATCACCGGGTTGGCGGCGGTGTCCGATAGCGTGCTCATCGTCGCGCACGGCAGATATCGCCGAGGGCGTTCCGGGCAATCGGCCAACGACATCGATCAACTCCTGATGGGCCGCACTCCGTCGTCCCATCGTTACGTGCAAACGTCCGTCTACGTGAATGTGTTCGTGAACGGCGCGCGGGTGGTCACCGACGAGCCGGCTCCGGGAGAGATACTGGGGTACGCTCCGGGACGCGTGGTGTTTGGCAGGAGGTTGCCAGGCGAAGGAGCGACCAGGCTCACCGAGTACGCCTGGAAGCGGCGGTAAGGGATCCTTCGGTGCTCCCGGCTGCGGTGAGTCCGGCTCCGGTGCACTTGACGCACCCCTTCGCGCATCCAAAGACTGAACGCCATCACGCCGCGCGGTGGCCCGCCAGGCCCTGCCGCCGACACCACCCGAAACCGGGAGACCAATCATGAAACGCTGGGGACTGCTTCTTCTGCGGGTGACCACCGGCTGGCTGCTGGTCCTGTGGGGCATCGACAAGTTCCAGGACGTGGGGCACGGCCAGTTGGTAGCGGAGACGTTCTACTTCGGAATCGGGACGCAGGCCGTCGTGCAGCAGATCTTTGGCGGCATCGAGATCCTGCTCGGGGCGCTGGTCATCCTGGGCCTGCAGCGGCGCAGGACCTACCCGTTGATGCTGGCCATCCTGGCCTTCACGGCCATCGGAGTCTGGAAGTCGATCATCGACCCATGGGGATGGTTCCTCGATGGCTCGAACGTGCTCTTCTACCCGTCGGTGATCATCGCGGCGGGGGCGCTCCTGCTGTGGGGAGCCATCGACGAGGACGAGATGGCGCTGGATGCGAAGATGGGCGCCTGACGGGTTTGTGAAACGATTCACAAGCCCCGGTCGCCTATCCTTCGCACGGCCGGGCCGGGTCCGTGACGAGAGCGGTCTTGCCGCTGGAGCCAACCGCTGCAGTTCCGCGGAGGAGGTGCGCGGAACTGGTGTCAGTTGGGGATCATGGTGACCACCCGCCCGTCGAGGCCGAACACCACGATCGGACCGCGCCTTACGTCGTCACCGTATTCGATCTTGCGCACGTCCTCGCCAGGTGCCCGGTCGGCTGCGCCCGGCAGGCGGAACGGTTCCGCCAGGCTCACATCGACGGTGTATCCCATGTCCGCCAGCGACTGGATTGTGATGGCGCTCAGCGGATTCGGCACGCCCAGGCTCAGCGACGGCGTCATGAGTTCGCGGTCGAGAACGGACTCCCGCCAGTGGGAATCGCCTGAACCGCGCACCGCGAAGTTCTCCACGGGCACCTTTTCGCCGCCGGTGTAGATGTCGCCGCCGGCCTTGTCGAAGGCCGCGATGGACAGCGGACCCCGAAAGTGCGTGTCGGCCCCCGGGTTGTCGTGGAGCGACGGATTGATCAACAGGCGGTGATGGTCCCACACTGTGCCGATCCCCAGGAGGTGGCCGATCTCGTGGATTATCACTTCCTCCATGGCGTCGCTTTCCAGGAGCACATTCACATCCGCGGCGTCGAACCGCAGTGCACCGATCAGGGGCAGCTGCGACTCTTCGCGGATGGCGCACACGGACGCCCACCCCAGGACACCCCCTCGACCATCGATGTCCCCGATGGACGCAACGATGGCAAGGTCGTCGATCACTCCAAGTGACTGGTGGGTTGTGACACCCTGGCAACCCAGCGCAACGTTCGTGCCGACCGGAATGTCGGGAAGCTCCGTATCCGCAAGGATGGACTCCCAGTACTCGACGGCGTCGTCGAACACCGCCTCCAACGCCTGGCCGGGAGAGTCCGTCATCAGCATGTCGATCGCGTACGATCCGCGGCGCACGCCCCGGACGGACACCGTCAATGAAGACTCGGCCGTCAGCCCGCCCCGGTCCGTTGCCGTGACGGTGACCGCCGCCGACCCCGGCGCCAGGGGCGTCACGGTAAGCAGACTGCCCGCCACGGAGACCGAAACCAGGTCCGGGTCTCCAGACATGGCCGAGTACCTCATCCCATGTCCGTCAGGATCATGGAAGTAGGAGGACACACGAATCTGCCTGGGCGCATCGTCCACTCGCATTCGCATCCACGGCAGTTTGCGCGTCGGGACGGGAGAACGGTTCGGGACATCTCCGAACAGGACGAGCGAGCCGGGCACTTCGAATCGAAGGCCGGAAAGCCGGTCCGTAAGCTCGGGGAGCGGTCCCACGACCACTTCAGTGCCGGTCCGACGGCCGGCGTCCCCGGTTACCGTCACAACGGTGCTCCGGTCGCTTCCCGTTTGCAGCACGGCCGCGTCCCGGGAGGCCGACCCGCCGTGGATCGATAACGGGATCCTGAGATCCAGCGGCGCTCCCTCGGCCAGATGGATCTCCACCGTAGCCGGACCCGGGGCCGACAGCTCTTCGGTGTCGACACGACGGGCGTTCAGGGTGAGCGTGAACGGAGCGCCGGGATTCTGGTCCAACCTCAGGTGTGACAGTCGAGGCAGACCCAGGAACATCCCCGGTGGAATGAACTTCAACTGGTTCCCGCTGAGGTCCAGCACCTCCAGCCGGGGAAGATTGGAGAATACGCCTGGAACCAATCCGTCGCTGGTTAGACGGTTTCTGCTGACATTCAGCGACAGCAGACTCTCCATGCTGCCGATCCCACGGGCAATCGACGTCAATTGATTATCGTAGACGAGCAACTCCTCCAGTCTGGCAAGCTTGCCGAATTCCGCGGGGATGGCTCCGGTCAGACGATTGGAGCCGAGATCCATGGATTCGAGACTGATGAGGCCGCCCAGTTCGGGGGGAATGGAGCCTTCGAGCCGGTTCCTGTGCAGACGCAGGGTCTTCAGCTTGGCAAGGTTACCGAGTTCCGGGGGGATCGAGCCCGTGAGGGAGGCCAACGAGAGACTCAGGAGTTCGAGGTTGGCAAGGTTACCGAGTTCCGGCGGGATGGGGCCCGACAGGGCCCCCGAAAAGCTCAGCCAAAGTTCCTTCAGGTTGGAGAGATTCCCGAGTTCCGGAGGTATGCGTGTCACCGCGGTGAACTGCATTAGCAGCTTCTCCAGATTGGTCAGGTTGCCAAGTTCCCGCGGGATGTCAGTCAGTTTGTTTCCCGTCAGGGCAAGCACCCGCAGGTTGGTGAGGTTACCGAGTTCGGGCGGAACTAGATATCGTATGTCCCATGCAGTCCAGTAGGGTACACCATGTCATTCATAACACCTTACTAGACATACCTTTCCAAGAGAGCACCCGAGTTGCATCATCTCTTGCCGTCCGCTGGTGTCCCGTGTATTCTTCCCTGTGTAGTGATTTGGAATGTGATACACAGTCACGGAAGGAACCGCATGACGAAGCGACCCAGGACGCTCACCGCCGCCTTCGTGCGGACGGTCGGCCGCCCCGGCGTTTACGGCGACGGACGAGGCGGGCGGGGGCTCAGTCTCCGGGTGTACCGGACGGCCAACGGGCGGATCACCAAGACATGGCGGCAGCGCGTCCGGATCGACGGACGGCTCACCTCGATCGGGCTCGGGCCGTACCCCGAGGTCACGCTCGCCGATGCCCGGGAAAAGGCGCTGGACAACAGCCGGAGGGTCCGCAGGGGACAGGACCCGCGCGGGCGCGGCGTTCCAACCTTCGCCGAAGCCGCGCGGCGGACCATCGAACTGCATCGCGACTCGTGGAAGGCCGGGAGCCCTCTGCCGCAGCAGTGGGAGTCCACGTTCCGGCTCCACGCCTCCCCGCTTCTCGACAAGCGGGTGGACCGGATTACGAGCGCGGAGGTGCTGGCGTGCCTCGGCCCGATCTGGAACTCGATGCCCACCGCCGCCCGGAAGGCCAAGCACCGCATCGCCGCCGTGTTCCGGTGGAGCATCGGCCGCAACTACCGCCGGGACAACCCGGTGGACAGGGCCGTGGCGGCGCTGCCGAAGCCGAACGGCGGCGCGGGGGGCCATCACCGCGCCCTGCCTCATGACGAGATCGCGGCGGCCCTTCGTTCCATCCGGCGCGTGGGGGACGGGAGTACGGCTGCGTTGTGCGTCGAACTGATGGTGCTCACCGCCGTGCGCCCGGGCGAGGCCCGGGGCGCGCTCTGGGATGAGATCGACATGGACGCGGCGAGGTGGACCATCCCCGCTTCGAGGATGAAGGCGGGCCGCGAGTTCGCCGTTCCGCTCAGCACGGGCGCTCTGGGCGTGCTGAGGAAGGCGCGCAGGCTGTCGGGCGAGTCGCCGCTCGTGTTCCCGTCGCGGACCGGCAGAACGCTTGCGCCGAAGACGGTGGCGCGTGTGCTCCAGATCGCCGGGGTGGACTCGACGCTTCACGGCTTCCGTTCGAGCGCGCGGTCGTGGATGGCCGAGTCGGGCGTGCCGGCCGAGGTTGCGGAGGCCTGCCTCGCCCACGTGCCCAAGAGCCGAGTCGTCCAAGCGTATCAGCGCTCCGATCTGCTGGAGCACCGTGCCGAGGTCATGCAGGCGTGGAGTAGCTACGTCACGCAGGGATAGGCCGCCGACCTACCGCCGCTTCCCCGGCCCCGGGGGCCGTTTCCGCACGTTTCGTGCACATTTCGGGGAATCTACGGGCCGCACAATGGCCTCAGGTCGACGATCTCCGGTCTCCGAGGGGTAAGGGTAGGGCCAAAAGGCGGCCCCAAGCGCTCCAAATCGCCGCGGTGGACCTCGACGCTGTAGGAACTCCGGTCGAGCACCCGATCGTGGATGGCCGAGTCCGGCGGCTTGGCCGAGGGCGCGGCCGTGCCTGTCTTTCCCATGTCCCGAGGACCCGGGCCGCACAGGAATATCAGCGATCCGACTTCCCGCACGCCGCGACGAGCCGCTGGATCCATTGCGGCAGCAAACCCAGTCAGACCGGGCCTCGTCGGACCGGCTTCCATGCCACTGGACGATCACTCCGCAATTCACCAGGGGGGCGTCTTGCCGCGCCACTGGCAGCGACCGCAAACAGGTCGTGGACGGCGTCGGAACGCTATGGAACGCTGGGGAAAAGTAGG
>JAJDXM010000018.1 GCA_022823225.1 Gemmatimonadota bacterium | reverse complement strand
GATCGCGTACGAACCCACCGGAGCCTTCCACCGCGACTTCGAGGACACCCTCCTGAAGGCCGGGCTCCCCCTGTACGCGATCAACCCCTTCCAAGTCCGGTCCTTCGCCCGCTCCATCGGGCGGCGCGCCAAGACCGACGCCGTGGACGCCCGGATGCTGGCCACCATGGCGGCCGCCGTCGAAGACCTGCGCCCGACCCAAGCGCGGTCGGAGGGGCAGCGCGACCTCGCTGAGCTCCACCTGATCCGCGACGCGCTGGTCGGGGATCGCACCGCAACCACCAACCGGGGCAAGAACTTGCGCACTCCCGCGGGCAAGCGGGTCACCAAGCAGAGGCTGAGGCAGATCGACCGCCAGCTCAAGCTCATCGATGCCGAGATCCGGCAGCGGATCGAGGAGGAGAAGGAAATGGAGCGCCGGGCCGAGATCCTGACCTCGATCCCGGGCATCTCGGACATCACCGCCGCGGGACTGATCGTCCACTTGCCGGAACTCGGTATGCTCACTCGGTCGCGCGCCGCCAGCCTCGCCGGACTCGCCCCGGTCACCCGGGAGTCCGGACGCTGGAAGGGACGGAGCTTCATCCAGGGCGGCAGGCACCGGGTCCGCAGAATGCTCTACATGCCCGCGGTGGTCGCGGTCCAGCACAATCCCGACCTCAAGCGGAAGTACGAGGCGCTCCGAGCCGCTGGGAAGCCGCCCAAGGTCGCCCTGACGGCCGTGATGCGGAAGCTCCTCGTCCTCGCCAACGCCCTGGTGCAACAGGACCGCACTTGGACGGCGCAGCCGCCGCGCGAGTACTCCTGCCCGGCCTTCCCGACGCCCAGCCCGGCGGGGAGCGTTCACGGATGATCGAACCGGGCAAGAACGGGCGTCGAAGCGGAAGCGTCGCAAAGGGGCGCTGCGAGGCAGGTTGCTTCGCGAAAAACGGGTGTCCGCTTGTGAGATGGATACTCACAGGTCAGCGCCGCATCAAATCCTCGCAGTCGGCCCCTAGAATCGCCCCCGCGTCCATCGAATCGACGTGCAGAGTGTTTGGACCGATACCGGAGCGGCGAGATCCCGAAAGCCAAGGGCCTCCGGCTCCTCGAAGGGCCGGTCTCGCGGAGGGCACACCACGACCGAGGACGGGCCCTCCCAGCCCAGTTCGAAAGATAGCGACGCTGCCGTTCCAATAGCGGAAGCTGCTGCTGCACCGGGGAGCGTATACGGATCGGCGAGGCTCAGGTCGACTGTGTAGCCGAGGTCCGCGAGCGCCTGAAGCGTCACCGCGCTCGTTGGCACGTGGTCGCTCCAGCGCCCCGTCATGAGTTCGGACCCGAACACCTCGGGTCGCCAGTGAGAGGTGTAGTTTCTGCGATGGCGCAGAGGCACCTTCGGCCCGGTGTAGCTCGCGCCACCAGCCGCATCGAATGCTCTCTCCGCGAGGGGCGAGACGACATAGGTATCCCGCACCTCTTTCGATGTGCTCGGATTCTTTAGTTGGCCGCGGATATCCCAAAGGGTTCCGATCCCGAGGACGTGGCCGAGCGCGTGACGGGCGACGAGATCGACCCAGCGGGAGTCAATGTCCAGCCAGTTCCTCTCGAATGCCACACCGCCACGGTCAGGGATGCGGTGGCGCAACATGCGGTAGCTTCCGCAGATTCCTGCCGTATAGGTTTTCCACATACTGACGACCACGAGGACATCGTCGATGACGGGTACCTGTTGCATCCGACCCACGCCGTGGCAGTCGGCTGTGCCAAAAATGTCAGGGGCTTCCGTTTCCCGGAGGATTTCCATCCAGTATTCCGCTTGGGAATTCATCGCATCGCGGATGAACTCGGGGACATCCGGCTCGAATACCAGCTGAATCTGAAAGCCCGGTTCCGTTTCACCGCAGGCGTAGCCAATCCAGTGATCCCTTGTGATGTACGAGTCAAAATCGCCGGTGCGAGCTACGCAAAGGCCGGTCCCATACGAGTACAATTTCTCCAGATTCGGCAGGATGGCCGGGGGGATCTCTCCTCGGAGACCGGGGTTGTTGGCTACACTAAGGTCCGTGAGGTTTTGGTTCTTGCCCAACTCCGGCGGGATCGGACCGGAAAGCTCGTTGTCCGAAAGGCCGAGGCTTTCCAAGCTCGTGTCGCCAAGTTTCGGTGGAACGGGGCCGGTGAGCGCGTTTCCGTCCAGCCACAGCCAACGCAGATCAGTGAGCCCAGCGAGTTCGGACGGGATGGGGCCGCTGAGAGCGTTCTCGTCCAGTAGCAGCCATCGCAGACCAGATAGCCCAACGAGTTCGGGAGGTATTGAGCCGGTGAGTCCGTTCTTCCTGAGGTTTAGCATGGCCACCCGACCACCACGCAAGCTGATGCCGTACCAATCCCAGAGCGGAGCGTCGGTGAGCCAGTTCTCGCTGTTCACCCAGTTCGGCCCGTCCATCGCTTCGTAGAGTGCGACCAGGACCGCCCGGTCGGGGTGGAACACGGTGATATGCGCTGCGTCTTGCGCGCTCCCCGACACGACCGAGATCGTGGCCGTACCCTCCGCAGCAGCATGCACCAGACCGAATTTGGTCACCCCCGCCACGGACCCGTTGTCTGACGACCACTCGAACTCCGCACCTGTTACCACATGCCCGTTCCCGTCCATCGCAACGGCTGAGAGGCGAAGCGTGTCGCCTTCCGCGACCGAGTCCGTAGCCGGAGTCACGATGACCGTGTTAGCCAACTGCTCCACCGCCACCTTCGCGCTGGCCACCGCCGACCCGGCCACAGCGGTGACGGTCGCATTGCCGTTGCCCATCGCGGTAACGAGCCCTTCCGTCACGGCGGCGACGGCTATATTGCCGCTGTTCCACACGACCGCGACATCGGCCATCGCCGAACCGTACTGGTCGCTCACGGTGGCGATCATTCTCACAGTGTCGCTGATCGAACGGAACGCTGCGGAGGCGGGCGAGATCGCGACCGTGGTGGGGACCGACGGGTCCGGCGTGGCCAGTGTCATTGGTTCGTCCCCGCAGGCCGTCACAACCGCGACCGCCGCCGCGACCAGAGCGGAGCCCCGAAGCCGGACCCGCGCGGCGATCAGCCCCGGGTGCGGATCGGAGGAGCGGCACGCCGGAGGATGCAGCTCTTGGCTATTGGGAGGCACAAGTGCGGTGAAAGCGGTGAGTTCCATGCAGCCAAATGTTCGGGCCGGAGTCGGGTTCAGCGCAAGACTGGTCTCCACAACCGACGATCAGCCGCCGCTCGCTCGTCCGCAGAGACTTCCGGCGGCGGATGGGGGGGCGCATCCCCACCCGCCGCGATAGCCCGCACTGGGCATCCCAACCGCCGGGGTGCTCCCGACCACGGCCCCAAGGCTCGGACGCCGCACGGCGCGCCCCGTCCTCGCCCATCAGGCGGCCATGTCGATTACATTGGCCTTATGAAACGACGCCTCGCCATCCTCGTGCCGTCCGCGCTCATGCTCTTGGTCGCCTGCGAGCAGCCAACAGAGGTCCAACAGGGCCGCCGTGTGGTGCTGAGGCTGAGCTATGATCGTCACAACCTTGAGCTACTGTACCGTGATACGAGAGGTGCAGAATGGCACCGGTCGGACAGATGGCTGTCCGACGAACCGGTTGGGCACTGGTACGGCGTGCATCCGTGGGGAAACGGCAACCAGCAGGTTCTCTTCCTGCAGCTCGGTGACAACAACCTCCAAGGTCGATTTCCGGCGTCAGTGCTCCAAATGACGAAGCTGGAGAGACTCCGTCTGGACCAAAACCGCCTGACGGGGGGACTTCCCTTCTTCGGATGGCGTAACCTCACCGACCTGAAGCATTTGGTTCTCGAACAGAATCAGCTTAGTGGCCCCATCCCGTCCGAACTCGGGGAAATGGCCAGCTTGGAGCACCTCTACATTTACGAAAACAACCTCAGTGGACCGATCCCGCCCGAGCTTGGAGACCTGACCACGTTGACTCGCCTGAGCATCGAGGAGAACCAGCTTAGTGGCCCCATCCCACCCGAACTCGGGAAACTGACGAACTTGAACACCTTCTTGGCTTGGGAAAACGAGTTGAGTGGCCCCATCCCGGCCGAGCTTGGCAACCTGACCAAGCTCAGGACGCTCATCTTGACTGACAACGCCTTGACCGGCTCCATTCCAGCGTCACTGGGCAACCTCGCGGATCTCACGGGCTTGAGGCTTGACTTCAACCAGCTTTCCGGCCCCATTCCGGAGGAACTTGGAGGGCTTCAGAATCTTGGATGGCTCACGCTTACCGAAAACCACCTGTCCGGCTCGATTCCCGCCGGATTGGGCAACCTCGTCGAGCTTGAGGTGTTGACCGTCGGAGATAACGATCTGAGCGGTCTCATCCCTGCCGCGCTCGGGAGGCTCCAGAATCTCACCATCCTAGAACTTCACAAGAACGACCTGTCAGGCGCCATTCCGGCATGGCTGGGCACGCTTGCGAACCTTGAGCATCTGAGGCTCGATTTCAACCAGTTGTCAGGCCCCATTCCGAGGCAACTCGGAAGGCTCCAGAATCTCACCACGCTCGCGCTTTCCGCAAACGATATTTCCGGCCCGATTCCACCGGAATTGGCTGGTCTCAAGAACCTTGAATTGCTGTATGTTTGGGGTAATGATCTGGCTGGTCCCGTACCCCCGGAGCTGGGCGAGCTTTCTCAGCTTACCAGACTCTCGATAGCTTCGAACCCCGGACTCAACGGTTCGCTGCCCATCGAATTGACGAACCTGCAGCTCAAGAGGTTTAATTGGAGGAACACGGGGCTCTGCGCTCCAAGCGACGACGCTTTCCAGGCGTGGCTAGCGACCATCGAGGAACATATCGGCGGCCCGACGTGTTCGTAGCGGTACCGGAGCGGGGCCTTGGAACGCGTGCTGTGGCTACCTAAGGAAGGAGATCGGTAGACTCCAAAGGCATCCGATGCGGTCGATTGGATTCCCGTTCGGGAAGAGGTATGCAATGAGGTAACCGCGAGGCCATCAATTCTGTAAGTCATTCCATAACATAATGTTTATCACGTCACCTCACATCGCCACCGTCGAAGGCGTGGGGGTCACGCTCAACCTCGACTACCTTCAGTTGTCGGCCTTGGCGACGCTCGCTACGCCGAGCGACGGAGGTGCATATTCCGCCAACTCGGAAGACCCCAGCTTCCCGCCATTCAAGTACGTTTTCCCGCCCTAGCGGCAAGATCCAGCCAAGTCCCGTAAGACGGCAGGAAACGCAGATCGTGCAGTCCTGTAATACTTTAGACGATTTCCTACCGGGATTCAGGCCCTATGTGCTCTGCCGGGCCGGCTACACTCTCGGCAGCACCACCGCGCCGGTCAGCCCGAGGTGATAGTCGGTGGCCCACGCAGTTCTGATCCCGTGTTGCTCCATCAGCGCCAGGCTGGAGGCGTCCACGTAGGTGAGCCGCGCTCCCCGCAGGCGGTCGAGCATGCGGCACGTGTTCCGGTGGAGGTCGGCGGTCGCTTCCAGCACGACGAGGCCGTCCAGATTGTCGAGGAACAGCCGGCAGGTGCGGGCGGGCTCCTCCCCGTGGCGATGGAGAAACCACGAATACGCTTCCGACCAGACCAGCAACGAAGTGTGCCACCGCGGCGTGGGGCCAGCGAACAGCGCGCGCGCCTGCTCGTGATGGTGGTCACGCCGACTGAGGGCTGCGATGAGGATTCCCGTGTCGAGGAAGACCTTCGGGCTGGTCACGGCGACTCGCGCCCATAGACCACGTCGTCAACAGTCGCGCTGTCTTCGGGCCGACCTTCGAAGACGCCCACCCAGGCCATCCAGGGATGGCAGACGGGCTCGCGGGAAAGAGTCTGGGCCAGGCTCCTCCGGCACAACTCCGCCAGCGAGATGCCCTGGCGGCGAGCGGCTTCCTTTGCGCGCGCGTACATCTCCTCATCCACGGATATCTGGGTTCTGATCACGGGTGGGACACCTCTCCTGATGTTATCACAGTATCGGATCATGATAACACACCCCGAAGATCAGCCTCAAGTCTCCGCAATGCAAATGGATGTCTGCGAACATGGCGAGGAAAGCTACCCAGGGATCAGGGGCGCCTACATGGCACGATGCGCCTATCGCCGATCGTGGTTTCTCCTCGCCCTGTCGGTGACAGCGGGCCTCTGGCCGTAGTAGATTCCGCGCCATGCAAGGACTTCTCTCTTCCGGACATCCGCTTATCTCCGAGGCGGGGGCCGACATCCTCCGCGCCGGGGGCAACGCCTTCGACGCCGTCGTGGCCGCGGCGTTCACCAGCACGTTCGTGGAGCCCACCATGGCGAGCCTGGCGGGGGCGGGTTTCGTGCTGGCGCGCACCGCTGCCGGGGAGGAGATCCTCTTCGACTTCATCGCCGCCGCTCCCGGCCGGGCGCACCCCGGGCCCCCGGACGACGGTGATCGGGACTTCTACGCGGTGGACATCCTCTTCGGGGATATCCCGCAGGAGTTCACCATCGGGCTCGCGTCCGCCGCGGTTCCCGGCACCCTGAAGGGCCTGGTGCACGTGCACCGCCGTCTGGGGCGGCTGCCGCTTGCGGAGGTGGTCGCGCCCGCCATCGCCGCGGCACGGGCCGGCACCGTCATCACCCCGTTCGTGTCGGACTCGCTACAACTGATGTTTCCCGTGCTGCGGGATTCGCCGGCTGGCACCGCTCTGTTCCTGGATGACGGCAGGGTTCTGCCCGCGGGCCGGCTGCACCGGAACCCGGAGATGGCCGACTTCCTGGAAACCTTGCCGCGCGATCCGCGGGGGTTCTACGGCGGGGACCATGCCGAGACCATCGAACGCGACATGCTCGAGGGCGGCGGGCTCATGACGCGAGCCGATCTCGAACAGTTCGAGGTCATCGAACGCCGTCCGCTCTCGGTGGCCTATCGTGGACGGCGCGTCCTCACCAACCCGCCGCCGGCGCTGGGTGGATCGCTGATGGCGCTTCGCCTGCTGCTGCAGGAAGAGACGGATCTGTCGCGCTGCACCTGGGGAAGCCGCGCGCACGTGACCGCGACGGCGCGGGCGCTCGAACAGGCGGTGCGCCTCCGGGGAGGAGAGGCGGTCCCGCGCGATCCCGTGCACGCGGAGCTTCTCGAGGGCGTCCATGCCCCGTTGATCCACGCCGTGCATGGCACCACCCATCTCAACGCCTCCGACGCCGAGGGCAACGTCGCCGCGCTCTCCATGTCGAACGGATCGGGATCGTCGTACTTCCTGCCCGGAACCGGCATCCACTTCAACAACATGATGGGCGAAGTCGATCTTCATCCAGCCGGATTCGACGCCTCGGAGCCGGGGGACCGGGTGGCGTCGATGATGTCGCCCACGCTGCTGCTGGAGGGAGACCAGGTGCTCGCCGCCCTCGGCACCGGAGGCAGCAACCGGATCCCGTCGGCGGTGTTCCAGGTGGTTTCGTCGCTCCTCGACCTGGGACTCTCGCCCGACGAGGCGTCCAACTTCCCGCGCATGCACTTCGACGGCGAACAGCTCCAGGTCGAGCCGGGCTTTCCCGAGGAAGCGATGGTCGCGCTCGCGGAGCAATGGGATTTGTCGCTCTGGCCTGAGCAGAGCCTGTACTTCGGCGGGGTGCACGTGGTGGCGCCGCGCGTGGGGCAGTTCGGCGGGGACCGGCGCCGCGAGGGCCACGGGATCGTCGTGGCGTAGTCGTCCTTCCCCGCCGCCGCCGATCAGCGTGCCGCGCGAGAGGTCCCGGCGGTCCGGGTCAGGGATCCGGTATCAGCTCCATCGTGGTCGTCACGTTCGTCTCCATCGTCATCCCGGCCATGTTCATGTCGAAGCTGGCGCGGGTCGACTGGCTCCGGAATCGGCCCTCGGCGAGGTCCACGACCATAGTGCCGGCCAGGTTGCCGGTGGCCGTCATTCCCGCACCTCCCGCGTCCAGTTGCATGTCGATCGGTCCCTCGAACGAGAGGGTTGCAAGGCTGCCCTCGAGTCTGACGAAGGTGTACGTCGTTGCGATCCCCATGGACATCGATCCCCCCGGACCCATGGGCAGCTCCATCGGCACGTCCCGGGTCCAGGAATCCCCCGGGCTGACCTCCCCCTCGGGAAGTACGAAACTGCTCGATTGCCGGAGGAGGTCCTCCGGGTTGAATCCGGCGATCGCAGGCATGCCCTCGGTGTCGATGACGCCGAGCACTCGGCCCCGTGTGTCCATCTCCGTCGTGATGGCACTTCCGGAAAAGTCCGGCAGTTCCATCCCGGGCACGGGCATCGGCATTGCCGTTGAAGTCGAGTCGATGGTCGTCCGGAGTCGGATCACCCCGTCCGCCACACGGACGACGGTCTGCGTCTGATACGTGCGCATGGTCATGACGGTGTTCGACGGCATCATCGGGTTCTCCACTTCCGCCTGCGTGGAGTGGGCGTAGCGGGATACCCGGCCCTCGGGTGGCGCCAGCCTCAGCAGGATCGGCGTGTCGAGCGGTTCAGCCGGCGTGGGCGGATCCTGCCCGTATGAGGCGAGCGGGGTCGAGAACAAGAGGGCCGCGGCGGCTGCGGCCATGCACCATGCTGACTTCATCGATCCTCCTGACCTTGCAGAGATCGCAACCCTGGGGGGAGCGCGCCGTCGAGGGAAGGCCGGATTCCGCGTTCGCCGATACAGGGACGTGTACCAGGTCCGGAATCCCGATGGGCGCCCGTACGGTATGTTAATGTCGGTTGCCGGTGTCGGACATCCGGGTTACGGTTCGCCGACCCTCCGACAACAGCGTTGACGCGACTGTCAATTCCGTCCGCGAAGGTCACCACCGTCGCGTGGCTTCACGTTCCGCAAGGGGGACAGAAGACGGGATGAGCCTGCCCTTCCACCCGATCGTCGCCGACTGGTTCACCGAGACCCTGGGACCCCCGCTCCCGGCCCAGGAGCGCGCCTGGGCCGCCATCCGCGAGCGCAGGCACACCCTTCTCGCCGCCCCGACCGGGTCCGGGAAGACCCTCGCCGCCTTCCTGAACGCCATCGACGAGCTGCTCCGCGAAGGGCTTGAGCATGGTCTCGAGGACGAGGTTCGCGTCCTCTACATCTCGCCCCTTAAGGCGCTGAGTGCCGACATCCACAAGAACCTCGAGGAGCCTCTCGCCGACATCCGCGAGCGCGCCGTGGGCGCGGGGCTACCTGCCGTTCGCATCCGTTCCGCGGTGCGCACCGGGGATACGCCCTCCTCGCGCCGCGCCGCGATGCTGCGCACGCCTCCGCACATTCTGGTCACCACCCCGGAGTCGCTCTACCTGCTGCTGACCGCCGAGCGCAGCCGCGCGATGCTCGGCACCGTGCGCACGGTGATCGTGGACGAGATCCACGCCGTGATCGATTCGCGCCGGGGGTCGCACCTGGCGCTCAGCCTGGAGCGGCTGGGGCACGTCGTGGGCCGGCCCCTGCAGCGCATCGGGCTCTCGGCCACCCAGAAGCCGGTCGGCGAGGTCGCGCGCTTCCTGCTGGGGAGCCAGAACCGCGACGCGGAGATTGATCCGGAGCGCTGCGAAATCATCGACGCCGGGCATCGCCGCGCCATGGACCTGGCCATCGAGGTGCCGCCATCGCCCATGGAAGCGGTGATGTCGCACGAGGTGTGGTCGGAGGTCTACGAGCGGCTGACCGAGTCGATCGAGGCCCACAGGACCACCCTCGTCTTCGTGAACACGCGCCGGATGGCGGAGCGGCTCGCGGCCCGGCTGACCGACCGGCTGGGCGAGGAGGCGGTCACGGCCCACCACGGCAGCCTCTCCAGGGAGGCGCGGCTTTCCGCCGAGGACCGGCTGCGCGCGGGCAGCCTGAAGGCGCTGGTGGCCACCGCGTCGCTCGAGCTCGGCATCGACATCGGGCACGTGGACCTGGTGTGCCAGATCGGCTCGCCGCGCTGGATCTCGACCTTCCTGCAGCGGGTGGGGCGCTCCGGCCACACCGTGCGCGGCACCCCGAAGGGCCGCCTGTTCCCGCTCTCGCGCGACGACCTTGTGGAGTGCGCGGCGCTCCTGTGCGCGGTGAACGAAGGGGAGCTGGACCGGCTGGTCATGATGCCTCAGCCGCTCGACGTGCTGGCGCAGCAGACCGTGGCCGAGTCCGCGTGCGAGTCCTGGTCAGAGGATGAACTCTTCCGCCTCTGGCGCGGCGCGTATCCCTACCGCGAGCTGGCGCGCGAGCACTTCGACGAGGTGGTGCAGATGGTGGCCGAGGGCTTCGTCACCCGGCGTGGCCGGCGCGGGGCTCTGGTGCATCGGGACCGGGTCAACGGGCGCATCAAGGGCCGGCGCGCGGCCCGCCTGACCGCGATCACGGCGGGGGGCGCCATCCCCGACAACGCCGACTACCGGGTGGTGCTCGACCCCGAAGAGACCTTCATCGGCACGCTCAACGAGGACTTCGCCATCGAGAGCTCCGCGGGCGACATCTTCCAACTGGGCAACACGTCCTGGCGCATTCTCGCCGTCAACTCCGGGACGGTACGGGTGGCGGATGCCCACGGGGAGCCGCCGACGATCCCGTTCTGGCTGGGAGAAGCGCCCGGGCGAAGCGCGGAGCTGTCGACCTCCGTGGCGCGGCTACGCGCCGACATCGAGACGCGCTTGGACGGGGAGGACGAGGATGCGGCCGCGAAGTGGCTCGAAGGGCTCGGGCTTTCGGGCTCGGCGGCGCGCCAGATCCAGCACTATCTGCGGGAGGCGAAGCACATTCTCGGGGCGCTGCCCACGCAGGAGACGCTGGTGCTCGAACGCTTCTTCGACGAGGCCGGGGGCATGCAGATGATCCTGCACGCGCCCTTCGGCTCGCGCGTGAACCGCGCCTGGGGGCTCGCGCTGCGCAAGAAGTTCTGCCGCCAGTTCAACTTCGAGCTCCAGGCCGCGGCCACCGAGGAAGGCGTGCTGCTCTCGCTCGGACCCCAGCATTCCTTCCCGCTGGAGGATGTCTTCCGCTACGTGCACCCGGACACGCTCGAGCGGACGCTGGTGCAGGCGCTGATCGACTCGCCGGTCTTCCCGACGCGCTGGCGCTGGAACGCGACCATCTCGCTGGCGGTGCTGCGCAACCGGGCGGGGCGCAAGGTGCCTCCCCAACTGCAGCGCATGGAGGCCGACGACCTGATGGCGGCAGCCTTCCCGGACGCGGCCGCGTGCCTGGAGAACATCGGCGGCGACCGCGAGATCCCCGATCATCCCCTCGTCCGGCAGACGATGCGCGATTGCCTGGAAGAGGCGATGGCGATGAGCGAGCTCGACGCCGTGCTGCGGCGAGTGTTCGCGGGGGAGATCCGCTACGTCACGCGCGACACCCCAGAGCCCTCGGTACTCAGCCACGAGATCCTCAACTCGGCCCCCTATTCGTTCCTGGACGATGCGCCGCTGGAGGAGCGGCGCGCGCGCGCGGTGCAGACAAGGCGGGCGTTCGAGCCCTCGTCCGCAGATGAACTGGGCGCGCTCGACCCGGCGGCGATCCAGCGCGTGCGCGGGGAGGTGTGGCCTGACCCGCGCGATGCGGACGAGCTACATGATGCGCTGCTGACGGCGGGTGTGCTGACGGCCGCGGAAGGAGAGCAGGGAAATCGCGCCGCGGAAGGGGGTGGGCGTTCGTGGCTGGGCTTCTTCGAGGAGCTGTGCGCGACCGGGCGGGCGGGGCGGTTGGAGATGGGTGGAGCCGTGGACGCGCGCGGCGGCGATCACGCCGGGGCTGGCGACGGGCCCGGGCCCGATGCGGCCGTGTGGTGGGTGAGCGCCGAGCGGCTGCCGGAGGTGCTCGCGGTGGCCGGTCCGGAAGTGCGGATCGAGCCGGCTCTGACACCGCCTGCCGACCTGGCTGCGCGCGAGTGGAGCCGGGAGGAGGCGTTGCGCGAGCTGGTGCGCGGACGGCTCCAGATGTGCGGCCCGGTCACGGCCGGCGAGATGGCCGATACGCTCGCGGTGGGCGAACCGGAGGTCGAGGCGGCGCTGCTCGCGCTCGAGGCCGAGGGCTTCGTGCTGCGGGGCGCCTTCACCAGCCCCGACGCAGGGGTCGAGTGGTGCGAGCGCCGCCTGCTCGCCCGCATCCATCGCTACACCCTGAACCGGTTGCGGGCGGAGATCCGGCCGGTGTCGCAGGCCGACTTCATGCGTTTTCTGTTCGCGTGGCAGAGGGTCGCCGAGGGCGAGCAGGCCGCTGGGGTGGAGGGGCTGGCCGGCGTGCTCGCCCAGCTGGAGGGATTCGAGACCTGCGCGGGCGCGTGGGAGGCGGACGTGCTCGGCCGGCGGGTCGCGAGCTACGACCCCGGGCTGCTGGACGCCGTCTGCCTGGCTGGCCGCGTCACCTGGGCGCGCATCTCCCCGCCGGTGGGGAACGGTCCCCCGGTGCGCGGCCCGCTGCCCGTGACCCCGATCGCCTTCCTGGGCCGCAGCCGGATGGAGGTGTGGCTGCCGCCTGGCGGGGACCCCGCGGCCAACGGCGCCGCCTCCCTCCTCTCCGCCCACGGACGGGCCGTGCACGACGTGCTGGCCGATCGCGGCGCCTCCTTCTTCCACGAGCTGGTGGGTGCGTCCGGCCTGCTCCCCACCCGGGTGGAGGAGGCGCTGGGCGAGCTGGTCGCCGCCGGCCTGGCCACCGCGGACAGCTTTACCGGGTTGCGCGCGCTGCTCGTGCCCTCCGACCGGCGCAAGCCGCTCGGGCCGGCGGGGCGCGCCTCACGGGCCGCCAATGCGGT
>JAJDXM010000058.1 GCA_022823225.1 Gemmatimonadota bacterium | reverse complement strand
GGTTTTCCCGCTCTTGCGGCACGATCCAGCAAGGTCCAGCAAGGTCCAGACAAACGACAGGAGTGGCAGATCGTGCAGTCCCAGTTAGACTTACGTGATCTCCTGCCGGGATGTTGGCCGTTAGCCGTCCGCCTACGCGGCTGAACTGGCGCGGGTGTCGGTGTGGATTGGCGAGATCCAGTGGATGCGGAGGAACGGGTTTCCGGGCTCGCGGGAGCCGATCCTCGACCCGTTGGAGACGATCGAGTGCCGCGACGCGATCCTGACGCCGGAAGGCGGGGAACCGGACTGGCCCGATACGGACGTCATCATCGGCAATCCGCCGTTTCTGGGCGGCAAGCTGCTCATCTCGAACCTCGGCGAGGAATACGTCTCGACCCTGTTCCAGGTTTATGATGGCCGCGTGCCCCGCGAGGCCGATCTGGTCTGCTATTGGTTCGTGAAGGCCGGTACACGGACGGTGGAGACAACGAGGCGGGTGGGTCTGGTCGCGACGAACTCGATACGGGGCGGAGCGAACCGCCGGGCGCTCGAACAGGCGACCGGCGGAAAGGTGATCTTCGACGCGTGGAGCGACGAGCCGTGGGTGATCGACGGCGCGGCCGTCCGCGTCTCGCTGGTGTGCTTCTCGGCGGAGGACGACGGAGTCGCGGCGGATCGCCGCCTCGACGGCGAGACGGTGGACGAGGTCTACACCGACCTGACAGCCCGCCGGGGCGAATCGGGCCTCGACCTGACCAAGGCGGGGCGGCTCGCCCGTAACGCGGGCGTGGCCTTCATGGGAGACACCAAGGGCGGGCCATTCGACGTTCCCGGAGACTTGGCTCGCGAGTGGCTGCGGGAGCCCGCCAACCCCAACGGCCGCCCGAACTCCGATGTGCTCAAGCCGTGGATGAACGGCATGGCCATCACCCGGCGTTCCGCCGACAAGTGGATCGTCGATTTCGGGTGGACGATGGAAGAGCGCGAGGCTGCCCTGTACGAGTCTCCGTTCCAGTACGCTAAGAAACATGTCCACGCTATGCGGCAGGGGAACCGGATCGAAGAACACCGTCTACGGTGGTGGCGGCATCTTAGACCGAGGCAGGAACTTCGAGACGCACTTGGCGGCCTGTCGCGGTACGTCGGAACGCCACGGGTCGCCAAACACCGGCTGTTCGTTTGGCTTGACGCCAGCATCCTCCCCGACAGCGCCCTGATCGCCATCGCCCGCGAGGACGACACGACGTTCGGCATCCTGCACAGCCGCTTCCACGAGGTCTGGTCGCTCCGCATGGGCACTTGGCTCGGCAAGGGCAACGATCCACGCTACACGCCGACCACGACCTTCGAGACCTTCCCCTTCCCGGACGGACTTTCCCCGGACATCCCCGCCAGCGACTACAAGGCCGATCCACGCGCCGAAGCCATCGCCTCGGCGGCCCGGCGGCTCGTCGAACTCCGGGACCGCTGGCTCAACCCGCCCGAGTGGGTGGAGTGGATCGAGGAACCCGTGCGCGGCTATCCGCCGCGTCCGGTGCCGCGTCACGAGGAGGCGGCGACCGCGCTCAAGAAGCGAACGCTGACGAACCTCTACAACGCCCGGCCCCAATGGCTCGCGGACGCGCACGCCCAACTCGACGCCTCCGTGGCCGCCGCATACGGCTGGCCGGGCGACATCAGCGACGACGCTGCGCTGCGCGAGCTGCTCGCACGAAACCGCCGCTGATCCGGCCACCGGGATCAGCGGCCGGGACGGTCCAAAGCGGAGGGCCACGCAAACGCGGCACACGGCATCGACGAGTGCCGTCCGCTTCTTGAACCGAGCGCCAGGCTCGGAATGTCGGGGGATCGAAGGGGGGCGGAGGCCACCCCTCGCCAGCCCCGGTGTATGACACGGGGTAGGCTGGCTTGCTTGCCCACCATTGCGTGGGTAAGCCAGTCCGTTCGGATGCCCGCGAGACACACCCGAGGCACCGCTTGGGCTTCCGGTCAGGCGGCGGGACGCAAGCGGCGCTCTTCCGGGCCGAGGACGGCAATCTCCCAGCACGCGGGCGAGATCTACGCGGTCGATCACTGGCTCCACTTCCGGCGACGGGCTGAACCGCTCGAAACGCCAGTGAACATTGACGCTGCCCGACCGCTCTTCGAGTTTCCCGATAGGGCGATTCCCGACTCATCCGCGTTCATCCGGCGCGCACTTGGCCTCTGAAAGGGTAACGACATGGGCAGTTCGCACGATGCCGTCATGGAGTACATGGAAGACGAACTGAAGAAGGACCCCGGCGTGAAGAACAAGACCTTGTTCGCCGGTGCCCGCGAGATCGACGAGTCGGTCGGGGAACTCACGCTGCAACAGTTTCACGCCAAGTATCGACTGCCCGCGACCCGGAGGATCGCGCCGCCGCCAAAGCCCGCACGGCAACCGAAGGCGGATCCGGCGCCCGCCCCCGCGCCATCCGGCGACGGAGCCGCCGTCATGGAGTTCGTGGTGCGGACGCTCGAAGCGGACCCCGGCATCTCGAACGCGGACCTGTTCGCGGGTGCCCGCGAAATCGACCCCTCCGTCGCGGACCTCACGGCCCGGCAGTTCCATGCGAAGTACCCCCTCCAAGTGAAGGCGCGGCTCGCAAGGGACGCAGCGGCTGAGCCCGAGGCACCGCCGGAACCGGAGGCGCCACCGGCTGAGGAAACGGCGGTCGAGGATGTGCGACCGGCCGAGGAAGCCGCCGACGCGGAAGCGCCACCGGAGGGGAAAGGCGACCCGGTCGCGGTCCGCCGTCTGCTGCTGGATCTGGCCAAGGAACTCGCGAACGCGGAGAGTCAGGCGGATACGATCGATGTCATGGCCCGTCTGGACGACTATGTGGCCGAGATCATGGAGGCGGCGCAAAGCTGATTCATCCGCCAGCCTCGATCTCGATGGGCGGCCTGCGGCGCGCGGCTTGGAGCCGCACCGGACTGCGAAAACGACAAGGGGTGCCAATGCGCACCACGGAGTTCGCGACGTGCGCACCGGCGGGGCGGCGTAAGGCACAGCACGCGAGTGTCTTGCGCCTTGCGGTCTTGGGCGCTCCGGGCCGCAGCGCTCGTTCGGGCTGGGCTGGGAGCGACCCCACAGTCCGAGGGACTGCTGCGGGTTCGGGGCCGTGCGCGTTTGCGCACCTCCGGACCCCTCCCCTCGGGTCGCTCCCAGACCAGCGATCCCTTGGCGGGAAAGCGGTTCGAGCGCCGCTTCGCGGCGGCGGACACCCCGTTCGTTGACCGGCAGGCCGTCGAGCGCTCCCACATCGCCGCGCAAGGCCGGGACGCGCCCCTCCCCGGCTCGACGTGGCCTTCCCGCACGGGACTGTTGGATGGGAGAGACCCCGTAGCGGCGGGGAGGATGGGGCTGTCCGGCCCCATCCTCCTCGGTGCCGATTGAGGCATGGCCGAGCGGGGGGTCTCTCCCATCCACGTCCAAGGAGTGCGGATCGGCATCGGCGCTCCGCTGGCCGTGGCGCAACCGAAAGCGGGCCAGCGACTTGGACGGCCGGGGCCGTGTCCAACCGAACGGTGATTTCGTGTCCGGCCACCCCCAAAGTGTGCCGGACAACTCTGGATCGGCATCGGGAGCGTCGAAAACGCCTCCGAACGAGGCCCGTCCGCTGGAAGACCGACAAGATCCGGGCCGGGCGGCAGACGGCTCGTTTCCGGCCCGATTTCGGGGAGTATTCCACGCGCCGCGAACCCCCTCTTTCTGGCGCGGACAGCTTCTCTCCGCGAGCTTTCGGTTGCGCAGATCGTGCGGTCCATCACCGAGAGGAATCGAATGATGGCACGCACGAAACGAAGCCGACGCTCCTACGGCGCCGGCGAATGGGGCCGGAACCGGGTCAGGATCTTTCCCGACCCGAAGACCGGCATGTTCCAAATCGAGTGGAGAGAGAACGGGCGCAGGCGCACCCGGTCCCTCAAACACCGCGATTGGGCGCGCGCGAAGAGGCAGGCGGATCAGTTCGCCGCGGGCTTCATCGACGCGCCCGGCGGCAAGGCGGAAGCCGAGCCCGAGCCGCTCACCCTGGAACGGCTTTTTGACATCTACGGCGAAGAGGTGACGCCCACCAAGGCCGGGGATACACAGCAGGGTGACAGGACCACGATCGCGATGTTCCTCCAATTCTTCGGCAGGGACCGCGACCCGTCCACGCTCTCCCGGCGCGATTGGGACCGGTTCATCCGGGAGCGACGCGCGGGAAGGATCGGCATCTCGGGCAGGCCCGTGTCCAACCGGACGATCGCATGCGACCTGACGTTCCTGATGGCCGTGCTCAACTGGGCGTCGAGGTCGAGGGACGAGGAAGGACGGTTGCTGATCGACTCGAACCCGCTCAAGGGACTCAGGAAGCCGGTCGAGAAGAACCCCACCCGGGTCGTCCTCACCGAACACGAGTACGAGGCACTGCTGAAGGTGTCTCGGGAGGTGGACTGGCGGTTCCATGTC
>JAJDXM010000014.1 GCA_022823225.1 Gemmatimonadota bacterium | reverse complement strand
GATGAAGGAGCGCGACGACACGCGCCCTTTGGGCGGCTGGGTGCAGCTCGATGATGCGTATTGGGGCGGGCAGCGCGGCGGGGGGAAAACCGGGCGAGGCGCGCCAGGCAAGACGCCGTTCGTGGCCGCCGTGGAGCTCACTGATGAGGGCCGGCCGATGAGACTGCGCCTGAGCCGTGTCGGTGGGTTTCGAAGCGAGGAGATCGCGGCCTGGGCCCGGTGCCATCTGGAGCCCGGCACCGTCGTGGTGTCCGACGCCTTGGGCTGCTTCGCCGCCGTGAAGCAAGTCGGGTGCATTCACCAGCCGTTCGTGACCGGAAGTGGACCGAAGAGCGCTCGGCATCCGGCGCTCACCTGGGTCAACACGATTTTGGGCAACGTCAAACGCTCCTTTCATGGCACCTACCACCATTTCAGCTCCAAGCATCTGCCGCGATACCTGGCCGAGTTCTCCTACCGCTTCAGCCGCCGTTTCTCGCTCCGCGAGATGTTTCCCCGCCTCGCGTTCGTCGCCCTACGCACCGCGCCCATGCCGTACCGAGTGCTCAAGCTGGCTGAGAACTATTTCTGAGCCGGATGAGCTTGGTACGCAATCAGGTGGGCATTTACCAGATTCTTCAAAGCCCGCAAGTGCCCCAGGAGCAAGCCCGCGGTCGCGATATTCAACACAGACCATATCTCGCGGGTGAGATGAATTGGAAGCAGGGGGTTATATAGCAACGCGGCGGCGCTCAAAGCAACCACCCAACCGCTTATCGCATCGTCGTGCTTCCATTGTTCATAGGCGAGCCAGGCGCTTACCACGCAGACAGCCAAGCGCAACAGGTTGTAGAAGCCGTAAGGCCAAGGCAGGAGGGCCAGGATCAATAGCATCGCCGGGGCAAGCCATAATGAGGGATGATGTCGTAGGGAAACAAGCCGGGAATCGGCTCGAAATCCCGGTTCAACTGGCTGACCAGTGGACTCTGAAACGGGATCTTGAGGAGATCGTTTCACTTGTTTATGGCCTTGGCGAAAAAGAGGTCCGGCAACATGTTTCTTGCGTTTCACGCTACATTGTCTCCAAAGTCCAAATTCCGTTTCTGATGATTCACTTTTCTCAAGCGATTCCAGGGTCGACCCGGTACGAATTCAAACCCAATGGCTACAGAGCCCAGAATCTGGATGCTCAAGAACGACTCCGATCTGACCTCTAATTCGGAACTCGCAGTGGAACGCGCAATAGCGCTGCACGAAGATTCGAGCCTGAGCGTGTGGTGTTGTTTTTCCCCAGTACCCAGTTTCTGCACGACGCCGCTTCATTTCTGTGTCCACCAGCGCCCTCGGCGTCCGTGTTCGCGCCACTTCCGTCTCCGAGCGCTTACTTTGTCGCAAAACCGGCACACCGCAACGAGCACCGCAACGGCTGCGGCAACCTGCGCAAGATCGATCAGATCATGCTCTCCAAAAATAACAAGTAAAGCAATCCAGCAAATACCAATAAAAATCAGGAAAAAGACATCGGTCGAGCCGGAGCGGCCGGTCGAGGTGGCCTCGCCATCCTTTTCTTCGTCGGGTGGCCGGCGGTCTCGCCACCGATCGACGGCGTCTCCACAGACGATGGCGATACAGCCACCAACGAAGATTAAAACGACAGCACCCACCAGCGCGACTAAGCCCCACCCTGCTTTTTCCGCCATCTCTATTACTTCATCCATGCCGCCGCCATGCACAGCCAGCGAGATACCGCTAACGACGATGACACCCGAAACTATCACCAGCAGAATCATGCCAAGTACGACAAGCCAGTGTCTGGGTTTGCTCCCACTCATTCGTCTCGTCTCCGGCAATCTCGCGCCTGCCATCCCTTCCGTTTCATTTCGGAGACCGTATGGTCAACAGCTCAGCAGTCATCATGGTCTCTCAGGCACTCCTCGATTTCGACATCCTGGAACGTCTTGATCCCGTGTTTCTTGTTATTGAGGAAGTAGTCGACATGTTCCCTGTCCTCATGAGTGTTCCACGCATTTGCGATCTGTTGAGCCGATGGATAGCTGCCACCAACGATCGTCGGATTCGTTGCGGTCGCAATTAGTGCATTGAAGCCCAGTTCCGAGCCGTCCGTTGATCTTGGCCATGGGATGTTCAGAAAGCCGGATCGATCGACGGCAACTTTCTCACCAGACGCGGAATTCATCGACTGTCCGTAGCACCGTTCGCGAGAGACACGTTTTGTCCAAGCTTCGCGTAGCTTATCTGATATTGGGCGGTCCTGGTTCTCCACGAGTGCAACACACCCCCAGTCAGCCGATATGCGATCATTCGGTCTACTGTCCGGAGATCTCTCCGCAATCCAGAGGAATTCTGCTTCGCTGATAAGGTCGTTCGATTTGAACGGGACGACAATCGCCTGACCGAATTGCTCTTCACTGAGACTGGCGGAAAAAACCATCGTATAGGAACATCCGCGAGAGCGGGAAAGTCGCCCGTAGCGGATTGGTGCCTTGACATATTGTTGCGCGTCAACACAAAGTCGGCCACGACGCCATTTGTCTCTGTGCGGCTTGTCATCCCAATAAAGCGATCCGATGATCAGCACGCCGAGCTTCACTTTCTGTGCCCCTGTCGTTGGCCATGGTTGGGCTGGCGATGGTATCACGCGTCTGGATGGTACGGTGGATTTCTGTCCCTCGTGGCCCGAGGTATTCCCTTCGCGGTCATATCGCTGCTTTGTGACCGCGAGACACCATCGTCGTAAGGTACCTACGCCGGTTGAAGACCACGCGTAGTCGGAGTACGGAACACTCATTGGTCCCAACCCGACGGCCCGCTATCGCGTCAAGGGTGTAGCGGCGCGAGATCGTGCTTACGTCGCGGATTCCGTCCAAGGATCGTAGGAGCCGACGCTCCAGACGTGGCCCTCCGGGTCGCGGCAGGCGAAGAAGGTGCCGCCGTACTCCGGGTTGTCGAGGGGGGAGACGATCTCCGCCCCCGCCGCGACCGCCCGCGCGTGGGCCGCTTCCGGATCATCCACCACCACGTAGGCGGACTGGGTGTTGGCCCCTCCCGGGCCGGGCACTGACATGAGCGCCCCGTGCGCGTCGTCGCGCTCGCTGCCGAGCATGACCATGCCGTCCCCCAGGGTGAGCTGGGCGTGGAGGATGATGCCGCCTTCCCCCGGCACGACCAGGCCCTTCGAAAAGCCGAGCACCCGGCACAGCCACTCGATGGCGGCGGGGGCGTCCCGGTAGCGCATGCCGGGAATCACGCACGACTTTCTGGCCGTGGGCATCGAACTGTGTCCTTCTTGCGTCTGGAACTCGGGGAATCCGGTATCGCGAGGCTGAACTCGCTCGCGTTCAACGTCCAGTTCGACACCCGCCAGCGGAGATGCCCGAAGGAATTCGACGAGCGAGGAGCGGTGTTTCATCGCTCGGAGCGGGGCTGCGGCACGTGTCTCAGCAGCTCAGGCATCTGACGCTTCATGAAGCCGTCGAACATCGGTACCGTGAACGAGGTTTCTCCGTGCCGCTGACTCCACACCATTCCCTTGTTGATGAGCCGTTGCCGGACGGTGGCGACAGAGGCGGCCCGGACGCCCAGTGTCTCGGCGATCCGGCCCGTGGCGCAAGGCCCCGGGCCCAGCTCGGCCATGGCCCGCAGATACTTCTGCTCCAAGGGCGTCAACCGGTCGAAACGGACCCGAAAGAAGTTGTTGTCGAGGTGCGACACCACGTCCGGACTGGCGGCTCGAACCATGTCTCGGGTAATCGGGCTTGCGGGTGCCGCGTTCCAGACCTGAAACCCCCATTCCTGGATGAAGTATGGGAAGTTCTGAGCGGCGGCAAGGATTTCTTCCGCCGCGTCCCCGTCGAACGTCACGCCTTCGGCTTCTGCGGGCTTCACGAGAGCCGCTCGCGCATCATCGGTCTCCAGCGGGCCGATCTCGGGATAATCGAACAGCCTCTCCGCGTAGGACTTGGCTTCGCCAGCCAGCGCCGCTACCTGGGGCAGCCCTGCGGCGATAAACAGGAACGGCAGGTTCCGTTGCGCAATTTCGTGGCACGCAACGATGACGGCGGCCAGCTCGACGGACGAGAGGTACTGCACTTCGTCGATGAACAGCCCCACCGCGGTGTTCCGGTCCGCCGCGGCTTCCGCCATCGCAACCAGGAGGAGGGGAAGATCCTGCTCCAGATTTCCGGTGTCGCCTTCGCCGGGGGCCAGATCCACGCTGAACTCCAGGTCGCCGGCCGCCACCTTGAATGCTCTGGCGAAGTTCGCGAGCACGCTTGCGGCCCGGCGCAGGCGCGCGCTTGCGGCTTGTCGCAGATCGAGGGCGTAGATCGTGCGCCGCAACTCCGGTGTCAACAACTCTGGAAGCGAGCTGCCTTCGGGTGCCTCGATCCTCACCGTGCGAAACCCCTTGTCGTCTGCCAGACCACGGAGCCGATTCAGGAGCACGGTCTTCCCCACCCCTCGCAGCCCGAGCAGAACCAGGCCTTTGGCGGGTCGTCCGGCGAGAACGCGGTCCATGTCAATGGAGACGTCGGTGAGGAGGCGATCACGACCGGCAAGCTCGGGCGGTTGGAGGCCGGCCCCTGGGACGAAGGGATTGCGTCGACGGTCCATCGAGCAAATCTAACACGAATTAACGGCGTTAACAGAGAGTCTGTTAACGGAAGAAAAACTGTTAATGGGCTATGGCGGGGAGGCCGGAGCGGGGGGCGGTCGAAGTCCGTCGTCCCGTATCGCAGCCTGAGCGTGGCCTGAAACCAGCGCGCAACCCGCCAGTGCTTGGGGACACGCCCCCCTTCGCCATGAGGTTCGCTGAAGGGCGCCGGCCGGGCGGGGTTGCCGTGCGGGGGGCGGGGACGCAAACTTCGGGGCGATGCCGCGCGCGCGGCGGAGCCCGCGGTTCTCCGCGGAAGGAGTGGTCGATGGCAGTCCCCGCAACCCTCGACACGGTGGCCGTGATCGGCAACGGGCTCATCGGTCACGGCATGGCCCAGATCTTCGCCGCCGCGGGCCGGGAGGTGGTGATGATCGGGCGGCGCGGCGAGAGCCTCGCCGCCGCGATGGAGAAGATCGGGAAGAGCCTCGCCGAGTTCGAGGCGCACGGGCTCATCGATGCGGCGGGAGTCGAGGCCGCGACCGCCCGCATCCGCACCTCGACCGACCTCGAGGACGCGGCCGCCGCCCAGCTCGTCCTTGAGGCGGTGCCCGCCGACCGGGCAATCCAGGACGAGGTCTACGGGGCGCTCGACCGGATCTGCGCGCCGCCCGCCGTCATCGCCTCGGGGAGTGGCCAGCCCGCGAGCGACCTCGTCTCGAACGTCCGCCACCGGGGCCGGGTGATCGCCGCCCACTTCTGGTATCCGCCCCAGCTCATTCCCTTGGTCGAGGTCTGCGCGGGGCCGGAGACGGATCCGGACGTCGCCCCGTGGCTCTGCGACGCGCTGCACGCGGCCGGGAAGGAGCCGGTCATCGTCGACCGGGAGATCCCGGGGTTCCTCGGCAACCGCCTCCAGTACGCGATCCTCCGCGAGGCGTGGGCGCTCTGGGCCGAGGGGGTGGCCTCGGCGGAGGCGATCGACACGGTGGTGAAGGCGTCCATCGGCCGGCGCCTCGCGATCACCGGCCCCATCGAGTCCGCGGACGCCGGGGGCCTCGACACCCTGCACGCCTTCGGCGCCTACCTCATCCCCCACCTTCGCAACGACTCCGAACCCGCGCGGGCGGTCACAGACCTTGTCGAGGCGGGGCACCGTGGCCTGCCGTCGGGCCGTGGGGTGTACGACTGGGGCGGGCGCGACGGGGCGGGGCTCCTCGCGGAGCGCGAGGCCGAGCTCTTCCGCCATCTCGCGCGCGACCGGGCGAAGCGCGGCTGACGGCAGGCATCCCGTGACCCCCACCGGCGCACGCGCGGAACGGGACGGGCCGAGAGTCCGGTTCGCGGGACGGGCCTGAGCATGGCAGGCACCGGCGGCGGCGCGAACCGGCCGAAGATGCACCTCGCCCAGTTCCTGGTGCACGGGCCGACCTGGCACAGCCTCGCGATGTGGCGGCATCCGAAGACCGCCGCCGCGAGCGCCGCGCGCGGCTTTGCCTGGG
>JAJDXM010000051.1 GCA_022823225.1 Gemmatimonadota bacterium | reverse complement strand
CTGCCCGGCGTCCTCGTGGTTGCGGCCCCGGATCAGTTCCGCCTTGTCGAGGAGCTGCGGCGTGCGGGATGCCGGGCGTGCGTGTCCACCCGCTCCGCCGACACCGTGCTCACGGCCATGGACATGCTGTCGGCGGGACGGAAGTTCTTTCCTGAGTGGAGGGCCCCACCACCCCTTGAACACCCGCGTCGCAACTCCGGCGCGAGCGCCCTGCTCAAGGATCTCAATCGAAGCGAGGTCCGGATACTGCCTCTGATGGCGCGCGGCTACAGCTCGAAGAAGATCGCCGCGAGGGTTGACCTGGCGGCGGGCACCGTCAAGAACTACCGCGTGAGCATCAGGGCGAAGCTCAGCGCGGGCACCCATGAAGAGATCCGGCGGGCGGCGCGCGCGGCGGGACTGCTCGATCCCCCTGACGGTCATGGAGCGGGGGGCGATCGGGGGAGGGGCGGCATCGGCCCCGAGCATAGAGAGCCGGCC
The DNA here is from genome assembly GCA_022823225.1 of Gemmatimonadota bacterium. Lineage (GTDB taxonomy): Bacteria > Gemmatimonadota > Gemmatimonadetes > Longimicrobiales > Gaopeijiaceae > Bin94. The sequence continues at coordinate 4,072 of JAJDXM010000051.1, read as the reverse complement.
GTCCTTTGACCCACGCGTCCCCTCTGGCCGGGGTGGGGGGCCATCAGGGGCGGTGGTCTCGCCGCCGGCGTCGGTTGCGTTCTCCGCTGGCCGAACGTTACCATCGTTCACGACGAACGTGAGGGAATCTCACAGCGGCATGAGAACACACCACCGAGAGCGTGACACAATGTCACAGAAAAGGTGAGAAAAGTGCACTGTTTCCGGGGGATGCGGATCGCCAACTTGGTGCCTCGTCACATTCCCAGCGAACCGTTGCTGTCGCGCTGCAGCCGAGGTCTATTTGAGCAGTGCCGGGAGGCCGGAGGAAGCTATCTCGGGTGCGATTTCGAACGCGGTATCAACATGATGGCGTGCAATCTCAGTTTTGTGCTTTGGCCATTCTAGCGTTCAACCGGCCGGGCGGAACGGCCAGCGAATCTGCGGGGCGTGGTGACTCGCCCATGGCTCGCTTCCAGGTTACTGGACGCCGATGCCTCGGGTGTCAGCCTTGTTCTTGGCCGGTCGTTCCGTCCTGGCTCTGCCCGGCGGCGGCGTGCGACTTCCTGGACCGCGAATGAGTCGGCCTGGCCGAGGGGCGAGCGTGCAGGTGACCGGCGTCACCGTGTCCTACCGCTCGCTCTGGCGGCGGAAGGCCGTCCTTCACGATGTCTCGCTGAGCATTGACTCGGGCCGGCTGGTCGCGGTGGTGGGCCCCAACGGAGCCGGAAAGACCACGCTGTTTACCGTGCTGATGGGGTTTCGCGGGCCCGATGGAGGTCGTTGCGACATTGACGGCATGCAACCCGCCGTTTACCGGAGAACTCGGGGCATCGGGTATGTTGCCGAGGAATCACGCCTTCCAAGCGGGTGGACGGTGCGGCAGTTTCTGCGCCGGGCCGTGGATCTGTCGCCGACAGCGGTGGACGGCGAGGCGGAGTACCGACGTGCTATAGCGCGCACGCGACTGGAAAGGGATGCGCTCTCGCAACCCCTGTCGTCGTGTTCGAAGGGCACACGGCGCCGAATCGCGTTTGCTTGGGCCAGGGTCGGCGATCCTCAGCTCTACGTTCTGGATGAGCCGTTCTCAGGTCTCGACCCGGCATCGCGCGCATACCTGCGCGAAGAGCTGCAACAACTGCGGGACAGTGGCCGCACGGTGCTGATGGCCAGTCACGAGGTGGCTGAAGTGGGGCGGCTGGCTGATGTCGCGCTGATCATCCACGGAGGCCGGCTGAGACGTGCGGAGCACACCGGATCGGACAGCCAGGCGTTGGCGGCGGCCCTTGAGGCGGAGTTGCTCCGAGCGGAGGCGTCTGATGACGGGAGGTAGCGCTGGCTTCGTCGCTAGGGTGGCGGTCGTGCTCCGCGGTTCGGCCCGTACGCTTCTGGTGGTCCTCGTTGCCGTGGTGGGATTCCAGCTGCTCGTGGGTCGCGGGACCGGGATGGGGGATGTCGTGCGCAGCATGGCATCCGCGCTGGTCGCCGTCCTCCCGCTTGTGTTCGCCGGAGTCTGCGCGGACCTCAACAAGGGCGTGGGTTCGCTTTGGCTCCAGAAGCCCGTTTCGCCGGTGCGCTTATACCTTGGTCGCTTGGCGGAGTCCGCGGTTGCAGCGGCGGTGATCCCGTTGCTTCTGGTAGCCGGTACGGCGGTGGCTCTGACGATTGGCGGATCGGACGAGGCGGGTGACCTGATCAGGAATCTGCCCGCATTGGCCCTGTGGGTAACGGTTGTCTTATCGGTTGGCTTCGGCATCTCCGCATGGCTTCCGCGGGGTGGCCACGTCGCCACCGTGTGCGTCATGGTCATCGCCTTCGCAGTTACGCTCGCTTCTTTTTTGGCCGGGGCGGATGGGGAGCCGCAGGCCCCCTCGCGTGCCGTCTTCCTGCGGATTCTGCCGCCGGTTGGGGTCTTGTACAACCTGGGTGACTACGCCGGGGGAGCGACGGCGTTTCCCGTTGGCGAGGTCGCGTGGGCGGTGGTTTATTCTGGCGTGTGGATCGGCATTGGGACCTTGGGCGTCGCACGCGCCGCGAACGGAAGACTGGCCGGTGAGGGGTGATCAAGGTGCCGTTCAAGTCAAGTCTCCGATTACAGCCGGTTGTCGCGTCACCGCCTCGGGCACTTGGGCCACGGATTGTAGGTCCCACCGGCCGGACGGTCTGCGCCCTGCTTTGGGGCGTATCGGTCGCAGCCTGCTCGCCGGATGATCCGGGCCCGCGTGCGCAGGTCGCGGCGCCAGTCCCGGTCCCCTCGCCGCCGGAAGGCGCCATCCTTCACCGCGAAGTGCTTTCGGTGGCCGATGCGGACCGCCACGGCTCGACATGGTTCGTCTTGGACACCCGAGACGCCGCGGTGCATCGGGTCGGACCCGATGGCGCGCTGCTCGGGAGCTTCGGTCGACGGGGTGAGGGGCCCGGCGAGTTCGAGAGTCCCGAGAAACTCGTTGTGCATGGCGACACGATCGTCGTCTGGGATCAGAACCAGCTGCGTCTGTTCACGCCGGCTGGCGAGCACATTGCGGACTGGTCCCTGCACGTGGACGAGTGCGCGGCGCCGCTGCCGTTGGCGAGGGGGACCGCCTCGCTTCCAATCGGGATTCTTCTCCTCGTCGACTGCGTCTCCAGCGTCGGGCTGTCCCCTCGGGTCAATACCATGGCGTGGCTGGTCGAAGGTGACGGGGAGTCCCGTGCATTGGCGCATTACAACCCGCCGGCCCCGCGGAGCTTCGGGCTGGACTTCGTCTCCTCACCCGCGATCGCCGCCCATCCGCGCGGATTCCTGTTCGGCAAGGCGGCAGACGACTGCCTGGCCGTCCACGGCCTTGACGGGTCCCAGTAGGCGACGGTGTGCCACGACTGGCTCGAGCGTCCCCAGGTCCCGCCCGATATGGCCGAACGCCTTGCCGAGACGAGTCGGCGGACCGGCCTCAACATACCGGAAATGGAGAGCCTTGCTCCGTTCACCGATGTCTTCGTCACCGGTTCCGGCGGATTGGTCTACGTGACTCTCGTTGTCGACGACGAGGGCGAGCTGTGGCAACAGCTTCGGTCCCACCAACCGGACGCTTGGGAGAACGGGCCCGACTCGCCGACGGCCTCGATGCTGTTCGGGTCGGGCGACGCGGTGCTGGCCGTCTGGGAGGATCTGGATGGCACGCGCATCGCCGTCTACGATCTTGCGGCGCCCTCGGTGGGCTGAGGTCGGACCCCGCCCCAGGCGCGCGCGCGCCCGGGGCGAGAAGGTCTCAACTCGACTCAAGCCCAGGGAAGAACCATGGACCGTTGGCGCGCCACGGCCGGGGCCGCGGCAAGAGCACCCGCGACCGCCGGGTTGTTCGCCATGCTTGCGCTCGGAAGCTGCGACCCGGCTCCGGAAGCTGATATGTCCGCTTTACAAAATGTCATGTAGTCTTTACAGTCACGTCGCCCAGCCCCCCCTACAACACCTCCTCAACCTGGTGCCCCAGCTCCCGCAGCTCGGCGACAATCCTGGCGACGTGCTCGCGGCCGCGGCTCTCGATCTTCATCTCGATGCCGACCTGGCCGACCGCGATGTCACCGAAGGCGCGCGTGTGCTCGATGTGGAGCACGTTGGCGCCCTCGATCGCCACGACGCCGGTGACCTCGTTCAGATACCCGGGACGGTCGCGTACCACCACGGACAGGCTCGCCAGGCGGCCGTCGGCCCAGAGACCCCGGTCGATGATGCGAGACACCATGTTCATGCCGATGTTGCCACCGGAGAGAACGCACACGGCGGTGTCCGCCGGACCCAGGCGCACCTTGCCCTCGAGCAGCGCCGCCACCCCCACCGCCCCCGCCCCTTCGACCACCAGCTTCTCGCGCTCCAGCAGGAAGAAGATCGCGCGGATGATCTCCTCCTCGAGCCGCGTGACGGGCGAGCGCCTGGGCGTGGTTGCCGGCGCTGGCGGCGACCACCCCGGCGTCACGCTGCGCCTCGGTGAGCAGGAAGAGCCGGTTGAGCGACCCCCGGTCCTTGAACGAGCCGGTGCGCTGCCTCAGTTCGGCCTTGAGGCGGACGTGGCAGCCCGCCGCCTGGCCCAGCGGGCTGGTCGCACACACCGCTTCT
>JAJDXM010000026.1 GCA_022823225.1 Gemmatimonadota bacterium | reverse complement strand
TGTACTGCCCGTTGGCGTCGGTCGTGGTCTGCGCGGCGTCGCGGCCGCTGACGTCCACCGTGATGCCCGGAAGCCCCACGCCCTCGACCGTCACCATGCCCATCAGGCTGGCGGTCCGGATGTAGGATCCCGAGAAGTTGCTGGTGACGGTCTGCCCGGTGCTCGAGATCGTCACCTCCCTCGAGGTGGCGTCGAAGCTCGCGTCCGCCGGGAAGCCGCTGATGGTGACGGTGTACGTCCCGCCCTCCACATCGGAGAACTGGTAGAACCCGCCGTTGCTCGTCGTCGTCGCGGCACCGCTGCTCAGGTTGACGGAGATTCCGTCCATCCCCTCGCCCTCGATGACCACCTGGCCCTCGATCTCACCTATCGGCGGAGGCTTGGTGCCTTCCTCACACGCCGCGAGAGGGAGTCCGAGCAGCGCAGCCGCCACAAGAACTTTGAGTCTGTTCATGTCCTATTCCATTCCTTTTGGATGGATGTTTCGTCACCCGTCGCTTCGGCCGTGTGCCGAGGGATCCGGGTGAGTCGAATCTATGACTGAGCGTCCCTGTTCACCAGAGACGATTGCCAAGGGTTGTCAAAGTCGTCCCCGCACTCCGGGGTCGGCTGCTCTGAACATGCAATTGTGGTGCCAAACTGGCGATTGTGCGCAAGTGCATGTCAGCACTGCACATACCGCATCCCGACCAGCGCCCCGGAGGGTCCGAAAACGGGCGTTGGACGGTTTTTTGGCGCCCTGTCAGGCATGATTCCGTCAGAGGTCTCCTATCAGGTACTTCTCCGCCAGCCCCACGAGGCTTTTCGAGCCCAGGAAGACCGGCGTCCGGTCGTGGAGTCCGCGGGGGATCAGATTCAGGATATTCCGGAACCCGTCCGATGCCCGTCCGCCCGCCGCCTCGCACACGAGCGCCAGCGGGGAAGCCTCGTAGAGGATCCTCAGCTTGCCCTTCGGCGCACGCTCGTCCGGAGGATACATGAAGATTCCCCCCTGGAGCAAGGTCCGGTGGAAATCCGAGACGAGAGAGCCGATGTAGCGCGACTTGAAGCCGCCGTTCCCCTTCCCGTCGAGCCCCCGCAGATGGTCGACCAAGCGCTGCTGCTCCTCCGACCAGAGCCCGTAGTAGGCTTCGTTGACCGAGTAGACCTTCGCCGGGGGATCGGGGATGCGGATGTCGCGGTGGCTGAGCAGGAATTCGCCGATCGAGGGGTCGAGGGTGAAGCCGTGCACGCCCGACGTGATCCCGGTCGTGTAGACGAGCATCGTCGACGAGCCGTAGATGACGTATCCGGCCGCGAGCTGGCGGTATCCGGGCTGCAGGCAGTCGTCGATCGTGCCGGGGCGCCCCCGGGGGGTCGTGCGGTGCAGTACGGAGAAGATCGTGCCGATCGAGACGTTCACATTGATGTTAGACGAGCCGTCGAGCGGGTCGAAGAGGAGCACGTAGGGCCCCATGTCGAACTTCTCGGGGATCGGGATGATGTCCTCGCACTCCTCCGACACCATGCAGCAGAGGTGCCCGGCGTGGTCCATCGCCTTGACCATCGCCTCCTGGGCGAACGCGTCGAGCTTCTGGACCTCCTCGCCCTGGACGTTGACCTCGCCGGTGCGCCCGAGCACGTCGATCAGCCCCGCCATGTTCACCTCGCGCGAGATGATCTTGGCGGCCAGCGCGATGTCGTAGAGGAGCAGGGAGAAGCGGCCGGTCGCGCCCGGGTTCTTCCGCTCCTGGTCGATGATGTGCCGGTCGATGGTGACGACTTTGCTTCGCATGGCGGGTTAAGATGCCGGAGAGGGGCGGTGCTGACAAGCGCTCGGCGCAGCGTCAGCGCGCCGTGCGCACGGTGACGGTGCCGTCGCTGCGGGTGGCGAGTGCGATCGTGCCGGACAGGTCGGTGCGGAAGGTCCGGGCGCCGGCTTCCCGCAGCCGCGCGAGCACCTCGGGCGCGGGGTGGCCGTAGCGGTTGCGCGCGCCGACCGGGATGAGGGCGAATCCGGGCCGGGTGGCTGCGACGAAGGCGGCCGAGGAGGACGTGGCGCTGCCGTGGTGGCCAACCTTCAGCACCGTAACGCCGGTTGCGGCCGCGGAATCAGTCCGCAGGATGAGCGACTCGACGCGTTCGTCGGCATCGCCCATGAGGAGCGCGGTGAAGTCGCCGTAGCGGACGTGGAGCACCACCGACCAGTCGTTGGGAGCGTCGGGGGCGGGGGCGTCGGGGCCGCGAGCGCCGCCGGGACCGGGGGCGGGCGGGTGCAGGACGCGGAAATGCACGCCGTCGAGGGTCCAGGCGTCGCCGGCGGCGGCGCGTCGCCAGGGGACGCCTTCGCGGCGGGCCTCGGCGAGGCCGTCCATGTGTCCCGCCTGTCCGATGCTGACGCCCGGCCCGATCACGGCCCGCGTGGTGACGCTCCCGAGCACCGAGGCGAGGCCCCCGGCGTGGTCCTCGTCCGGGTGGGTGAGGATCACCGCCTCGAGGCGGCGCGCTCCCCGCGCGTGCAGGTACGGCACCACTCGGGTGAGGCCCGCGTCGGAGCCCCCGAAGCCGCGCGGACCGGCATCGACGAGCAGCCACCGCCCCCGCGGCGTGCGCAGCGCGATCGCGTCGCCCTGCCCCACGTCGATCGCGACGATCTCCAGGGTGCCGCGCCCGGCCAGGGCGAGCGCGGCCTGTCCCCCCCAGAGCGCCGCGCAGGCCGTGAGCACCGAGACCGCGGCGCGCACGGCCGGGCGCCTTCGCCACTGCACAACCGGCAGCGCCATGGGCAGGAGCGCCCCCAGCGTGAGGAGGGCGGCCTCGCGGGGCGTGAGCAGCACGGTCGTGCCGGGGAGCGCCCCTATCTTCGCCGCGGCGGCGGTGACCGCGTGCAGCAGCCCCTCCGCGCCCGCCCCGGCCACCTGCGCGCCCGGGATGTGCAGCATGTCCAGAATGATCGTGAGGATCACCCCCGGGACGGCCGCGGCGATGAGCGGCGTGAGCAGGATCGACGAAGGCAGCGAGAGAAGCGGGACCTGGCCGAAGTGGTACGCGAGCACCGGCGCCGTGAAGACCGAGGCCCCGACGCCGGCGGCAACCGCGGGCGCGATCTTCTCGCGGCCCGGGTGGGCGGGCCAGTGCCGGAGCATCCAGCGCGACATGATGAGGATCCCGGCGGTCCCCGCGACGGTGAGCTGAAAGCCGGCGCCTCCCACGACCGAGGGGCGCAGCAGCGCGATCATCAGCATCGAGAGGCCCAGCGCACCCAGCGCGCGCGACGGCGCCCGGCGGAGGCGTCCCAGCACGAAGGCGGTGGTCATCCAGGCCGCGCGGGTCGCCGAGGTGGGCGCGCCGATGAGCAGCACGTACGACCACACCCCCACGGCGACGCCCGCGGCGCGTCTGCGTGGGGAGGTGGCGGCGAGGAGGGCGCTGAGCAGCGCGGCGACCACGCCGACGTGAAACCCCGAGATCGAGAGGAGATGGGCGGTTCCCGACCGCGCGAAGGCCTCCCAGAGCTCGCGGGGAATTCCCTCGCGCTCGGCCAGCACCAGCGCCGAGGCGACCCCGGCCTGGGCCCCGAGCCTGCGCTCGAGCGCCTCGGCGGCGCGGCCCCGGACCTGCGAGCGCAGCCGCACATGCCACGGGACGCCGCCGCCGGCCGTCTCCTCGACCGACGAGGCGCTCAGGTACACGGATGTGCTGCCGTCCGGGCGGACCGAGCGGATCCAGCGCCCCTCGACCGAGACCGGAAGGGCCTCGGGCGGCGCTCCGGCGCGGGTGTAGACCCGGACCTCGCCGCACGGCGTTCGCAGGGTCGAGGCGCCGTCGGCGCTGGCGCGGACGAAGTACCCCTGCACGCGCGCCTCGGCGCCGTCGGCCGCGGCGGCGGTGCAGCGCCCGGTGGCGCGGCGTGCGGAAGTCCCCCACAGCAGGCCCGCGAGAAAGAGGAGGAGGAGCGGCAGGGCCCGCGTTTTGGGACCGCGCCATATCAGGATGGGAACGAAAGCGATCAGGATGGTGAGGAGGGTTCGGTCGAACCCCATTGCCGCGCTGGCGGCCGCGCCAGCGGCAAAGCCCGCGGCAGTCCAAAGTACCGGGGGCCACCCCCTCACTCCAGTCGCTTGTCTCCTTCCCTCTGATCCTCCAGATGACGCTCCCTGAGAAGCCGCCGCACCTTCAGGTCGGCGTTGATCCCAGCCGCGAGCACGACGCCCATCCCCACCACCATGCCTCCGAAGGCGACGAAGGTCACGGGGACGCGGTACAGCGTGATGAAGCCGAGATTGACCGCGACCTCGCGGCCCGCGTTGCCGATCGCGAAGCCGATCCCCAGCACCATCACGAGCGCGAGTCCGAGCCAGGTCAGGAAGCGGTTCACCGCAGGTGGTCCAGGTTCGGGTAGGGCGGCCAGACGAAGGGCATGGGCTGCTCGTCGGGCAGGCGCATGGCCTGGAAGGTCGGTCCGGTCGTCCCGGTCAGCTTCACCGAAATGTACCGGCCGATGTCTTTTTCCGTCCCTTCGGCCACGACCGCCTTGTTGCGCCGGGTCCTCCCCATGACGGTCCCTTCGTAGCGCCCGGTGCGCTCCACCAGGATCTCCCTGTATCCGCCCACCTCGGTCTCGTTGATCTCGGCTTGGATCCGGCGCGTCACGCCTATCAGCTCCTCCAGCCTCGCCTGCCCCGTCTCGTCGTCGACGAACTGGTGCGACGGCAGCCGGGTCGCGGGGGTGCCCTCGCGCGGGCTGTAGCGATAGGTGAAAGCCTCGTCGAAGCGCACGGTCTCCATGAGTTCGAGGGTCTGCTCGAAGTCCTCGGCGCTCTCGCCCGGGAAGGCGACGATCACGTCGGTGGAGAGGGCCACGCCCGGCATCCGCGAGCGGATCATGTCGACGGTTTCCATGAACTTCTCGACCGTGTAGCGGCGCAGCATGCGGCGCAGCACCCGGTCGCTCCCGGACTGGACCGGCAGGTGGATGTGCTCGCAGACGGTCGGCTCGCCGGCCATCACGTCGATCAGCTCCGGGTTGAAGTCGTTGGGGTGCGGCGAGGTGAAGCGCACCCGCTGCAGGCCGGGGACTCGGGCCACGGCCCTGAGCAGCCTGGTGAAGTCCCAGTGCTCGTAGCTGTAGGAGTTGACCGTCTGGCCCAGGAGCGTGACTTCGGTGATGCCGCCGGCCGCGAGTTCGCGCACCTCCTCGAGGATCTCGAGGGGGAACCGGTTCTTCTCGGGGCCGCGCACGTACGGCACGATGCAGAACGTGCAGCGGTGGTCGCAGCCGCGCTGGATCGGCACCCACGCGGTCACATTCGAGCGCCGATGCTGTTCGAGGCCCCGGTAGTCCTCGTCGAGGCGCAGGTCCACCACGCTCAGGCGCCGGCGCGGCCGGCCGGACTCGCGCCCGGAGCGGATCGCGCCGAGGGTGCCGGGAAGGTCGCGGTAGCCGTCCGGACCCATCACAAGGTCCACGTACGGCGCGCGGTCGAGCAGGTCGTCCTTCATGCGCTGGGCCATGCAGCCGGTCACGCCGAGCACGACCTCGGGGCGCAGGCGCTTGAAGTAGTTGAGCTGGCCGACGCGCCCCAGCACCCGCGTCTCGGCGTGTTCGCGGATCGCGCAGGTGTTCACGAGGATCACGTCCGCGTCCTCCGGCGACCGCACGAGCGAATACCCGGACTTCATCAGGAGCCCCTCCATGAGCTCCCCGTCGGCGATGTTCATCTGGCAGCCGTACGTCTCGACGTAGGCCCTGGGACCGCGCTCTACCGCCATGTCGGCGCCTCCCCTGAAATGCTCACGCGCGACCCGTCCCGCGAGAGCCGGCCCCGGTGCAGGACGGCGGGGTTCGGTGGCCGGTCGGCCGCGACCGCCACTCGGAGGTAGTCGCCCGTCAGGGCCGTTCCTCCCGTCCCCTCCATCACCACCTCCACTTCGTGTCCTCCCTGCTTGCGGGCGTAGTGTCGGCCCTTTTCGTCGGCCAGCTCCCGGAGTTCGCGTGCGCGCTCGCGGGAGATCCTCTCCGGCACGCGCCCGGGCAGCTCCGTGGCCGCCGTCTGGTCGCGCGGCGAGTACGGAAAGACGTGAAGGTAGGAAAACGGGAGTTCCCGCACCAGTGACACGGTGGAGGCGTGGTCGGCGGGCGTCTCTCCGGGGAATCCGGCGATGATGTCCGCGCCGAGCCCGATGGGGCGCACCCGGGCCGCGATCTCCAGCGCGCGGCGGCGGTATTGCTCGCGGGTGTGCCATCGGCGCATCCCCCGCAGAACCGGATCCGCGCCGCTCTGGAGGGGCATGTGGAGGTGCGGGGCGAGGCGGCCGTCCGAGCCGGAGAGGAGGTCGAGCAGGCCATCGTCGATTTCGGTGGCCTCGATGCTGCCGAGCCGGAAGCGCGGACCGGGCACCGCGTCGAGGAGGCGGCGCACCAGCGCGGTGAGGGTCGAGCGGGGCGTGAGGTCGCGGCCGTAGTGGCCGATGTGGACTCCCGTGATGACCAGCTCGGGGTGGCTGCGCGCGAGGGTGAGGGCCTCGGCGACGACCTCGTCGGGATTGCGGCTGCGGCTGGCGCCCCGCGCGAGCCTCGTGGCGCAGAAGGCGCACTTGCGGTCGCAGCCATCCTGGACCTTGAGCCAGCCCCGGGTCGCGCCGGCACGGCGGCGCAGGACGGCGGCGGCGACGGACTCGATGTGGCCGCGGCCGAGTGAACGGCGCGTGCCGAGCTGCGGGAGCGTCGGCGCCAGCACCCGCGCGGACTCGGCCAGCACGGCCGCGGGGTCGTGTCCCTCCACGACTGCGTCGACCTCGGGCATGCCGCGGTACTGCCCGGCGCGGAGCACCGCCGAACATCCGGCGACCAGAATCTTCGCCTCCGGGTTGCGCCGCGCCGCCCGGCGGATGAATCGCCTGGCCCCCGCGTCGGCCTGGTTGGTCACCGTGCACGTGTTGACCACGCAGAGGTCGGCGTCCTCGAGGCCCGAGGAGCGAACGCCCCGTCCGGCGGCCTCGAGCGCCTGGCGCATGCGCTCGGTGTCGTACTGGTTGGCCTTGCAGCCGAAGGTCTTGTAGTGGACCTGCATCCCGTTATCCCGCTGCTAGAACCGCGATATTCCCAGCGAGACGGTGCCCCTCCAGAACCGCTCGCTCAGCGGATGGCTGTCGCGGGTACCGTATTCGGCGGCGAGATCGATCCAGCCGAGGCGGATCGCCGCAAACTCGACGATGTTGAAACCCAGGCCCGCCGACCAGACGGTCTCGATCGGATCGTAGCGATGGTAGCGGAAGGGCGGCACCACCCGGCGGTAGCCGAAGCGAATGGGCACGCTGCGCGTCTCCTGCTGGACCGCGCGCCACTCGAGACCGGCGCCGTAGGTGAATTTCAGGTGGCTGACCGCGCCGTCCGGAAAGCCGGTCGCGCCGGACCAGTCCTGCCAGGCGATCGAACCGTTGAGCTGGAAGCGCGGGGTCAGCTGCACGGTGCCTCCCCCCGACAGTCGCAGGGGGACCGAATAGGTGTTGGCCGCGCCCTCGGTCCCCGGTCGCGGGGTCTCGGTGATGTCGCCGGACCACTCCACCGCGGCGGCAAGGTGGATCAGGTCGTGCGGATCCGCGGAAATGCCGGCGGCGAGGGTGTAGCCGCTGTAGCGCCACTCGCTCAACTCGCTGAACGGCCGGATCCGGTCACCGATCGAGAGCGAGTCGAGGGTCCGGTCGAAGGACTGTTCCAGTCTTCCCACATAGGCTCCGACACTGACGCCCACCGCAAGCCGCTGCCGAAAAACCCGCTGCGCCCAGCCCAGCCGCGCGACCGACGTGCCGCCGCTGGTCTCGAAGCGGTCTTCGACAAGCACCTGTTCGCCCGCGAGGTCGATCAGCTCGCTGCGCTCGCCCGTCCACCGCTGCTCCATGAAGCCGGCGAGCGTGAACGTGGCCACTCCGCGCGCCTCCGGGAGGGGGAATCCGATCCCGATCAGCGGGAAGCGAGTGGTGTTGGAGGAGCCGGTCTCGTCCTCGAGCTCGAAGGAGCCCCAGGTGGGCTGCATGGAGGCGCTCACCGTCGGCAGGGTCAGGCGGGCGGAGGCCGATGGATCGAGCACCGAAAACTCGAGACCGCGCAGCCCGATTCCGATGTTCCCCGTGCCGACCGCGCGCCCGTCGGACGCCAGGACCGGTGCGCCGAGCGCCCGGAAGCCGAGGAAGGACTGCGCAGCGGACCGGGCGGGCGGAACGATGCTCAGAAGGGCGGCCGCGATCAGAAGCGGTCTCATGTCAGTTCCCGCGGGAGAAGTTGAGGATCAGCCGCAGCATCGGGGGGGTCGCGGAGTTGCGGCCTGCGAAAGAGGCGTATTCGATCGAGAGGGGCTCGAAGACGGTCATCAGCGCCAGGGTGCTGGAGACCGGGTCGCCGAACGCCGTTTCTCCGCGCAGCTGGTCGCGGACGTGCTCGGTGATCGGCAGTTCGAACACCTGTCCGGCCTCGGGCCTGTAGAGTTCCGGCGCCACGGCCGCTCCGCCCGTCACCGCCAGGCTGGAAGGACCCAGGGGCGACTTGGGCAGGAATCTGGGCGCGGTGACCATCCTGACGTCCAGCGCCAGCGAATCGGAGAGCGCGAAGGCGGCCGCCGCCGGTGCGGTGGTCAGCTGCAGGCCGGCGTAGGAGACGTGATCGGCACGAAGGTCCACCGGGCAATCGAGCTGCCGGCAAAGGTCCGGGTATCCCGACAGCGAACGCGGGATGTCCAGGTTGAGGACCGTCCTCCACGAGGGCGCCCCACCCACGCGCAACGCGCCGAGCGGCGGACTCGGCAGCGGGTCGTAGATGAAGGTCGCGCCGGTGGCGCCGAGCCCGATCCTCAGGAGGGTGTCGGGCCGAATGGACGGGATGGTCTGCAGCTGCACAACCACCGATGAGACCCGGAGCCGCACCCCCGGCGTGGTGGCGGTGATGCGGACGTCCCGGATCGCCGTGGAGTCCGCCCAGGCGACCACCAGGGCCGAATCGAGCATCAACTCGACGCTGTCTCCGGCCGCGGGGTCCCAGACGCCGACCGCAATCTCGTCGCCGGGCCCCCCGCCCGGAGTCGACCAGGCCACGCGGTTGTCGACGGTGTCTACGGCGTAGTCCCAGCCGGCGCTCACCGGATCCCATTCCTCGGTGACGAGGTGGGCGACCAGGTCGACGGGTCCCGCGGCCACGCTGGAGACGGTGTCGAGCCGGACCAGGACGCCGCCGGCGTGGAAGGTGATCGCCGTGTCGAGCCGGTTCGTGCCGGCGGTATCGACAACCGACACCGAACTCGGGTAGCGGCCGAAGCGCACCAGCGTCGCGGCCTCGAGACCGGGCACCTCGGCGCCGTTCTCGTCCACGTCGGAACCGAACTCGTGCGCGATGAACCCGCCGCCAAGTCCCGACGCCCTCCCGTATCCGCCAAAGACGGACGCGCTCGCCACGAATTCGGCGAAGGGGACGAGGACCTCCACGGCGACCCCCGACTTGACCAGCTCTTCGCGCGCCGCCGTCGGCAACTCGACCTGGCAGGTGGCCAGGAGAAAGGCCGACGCGGCGAAGGCGAGTCCCGAAACGACGAGCGGCGCGGACGGAGCGGCGGGCGCCGGCATGTCGGGCTTGCCGGGCGCTGGCATGTCGGAATGGCCGGGCGCTGGCATGTCGGAATCAGCCATCGATGTAGTCAGCTGTGAACGTGTCGGGGATGAGGTCCTTCAACTGCCAACTCCGCTTCTCGCTACTGGAAACACTGCAGACCACGACCTCGTCGCCGAACTCGGCCACGAACTGGCGGCAGGCGCCGCACGGCGGTGCCGCGCGGTTGGCCTCCGTGGCGACGACGAGTCGGCGAAAGCGCGTGTGCCCCTCCGACACCGCCTTCGCCACGGCAATGCGTTCAGCGCATATGGTGAGACCGTAGGAAGCGTTCTCAACGTTGCATCCCGTGAAGACTTCGCCCGACTCCGTCTCGACGGCCGCGCCCACCCGGTATCCCGAGTAGGGGGCGTAGGCGTTCCGCAATGTCTCGCGGGCGAGCGTTGCAAGATGGGTACTCTGCTTCATCGAAACTACACCGTGACCCTTGGCAGTCTGCGCGACAGCCCCGTGAGGATCTCGTACGGTATCGTGCCGGCCAGCTCGGCAACCTCCTCCAACAACAACTCTGTTTCACCTTCTCGACCGACAAAGGTAACGACATCGCCGGTGGAAACGTGACTGTCGGCGCGCAGCACCGTCGTGTCCATCGAGATCCGGCCGATGATCGGAGCCCGCCGGCCCCCGGCGATCGCGAACCCCCGGTTGCCCAGCACTCTCGGCAGTCCGTCTCCGTAGCCGATTGCGGCGGTAGCCCACCGTTCGATCCCGCCGGCGCGATAGGTCGCCCCGTAGCCGACCGTGGTGGCCGCGGGGACGTCGCGCGCCAGCACGACACGCGCTCGGAGGGACACGACCGGTTCCGGAATGCGGCGTTCGTCGCCGGCCGGGGCGCCGTAAAGGACGATCCCGGGTCGCGCCGAGTTGGCCGTGCGCGACTTCAGCCGCAATGCGCCCGCGCTGTTCGCGCAGTGTACGAGGGCGTCCGGGGGAATGCCGTCCGCGCCCTCGACAAAGCGGTCGAAACGGTCGATCTGCCGCCGGGCGGAGGCCAGATCGGGCTGGTCCGCCGAATGCAGGTGCGTGAAGATCCCGAAGAGGCTCAGCCCCGAGCCGGCGGCGGTGGCGCGCCGCACCTGCGACCACCAGTCCGAAAGCCGGTCGCGGGGAGAGAAGCCGGCCCGCCCCATGCCGGTGTCGAGCTCGACCTGGAACGGGATCGGATCCGGGCGCCGGGTGTCGGCGGCCAGTCCGCGCAGGGTCGCCAGGGCGGCAAGGTCGGAGACCGCGGGAACGAGGCCGCCGCGGACGGCCCGCGCGAGGGAGGCGGCGTGCACCGGGCTGTAGAGCATGACGGGATCGCGCACGCCGATCCGGCGCAGCTCGAGGCCCTCGTCGACCGTGGCGACCCCGTAGCCGAATGGCTGCGCCGGGGCCAGGGCCGCCACCACGCGCTCCACACCGAGGCCGTACCCGTCGGCCTTGACCATCGGGATGATCCTCACCGCGCGACCCGCCGCCGCGCGGACTCGTTCCAGGTTGCGTTGGATGGAAGCCGTGCGGACCTCCACCCAGGCGCGATCGCGTGAGTTGGGCATGGGGCAATATGGGGCGGCGGGGGGGAGAGGGGCACCCGCCCCGGATCGGCTTCCACCCCGTCACGGGTCGATCGCGTCCCGGGCGGCGGCCTCCAGGGACCACGGAATCGCCCAGTCCTTGAGGCGCGCCGCCCCGTTCCAGAGCGCGCCGGGTGGTTCGGGTGGAGCGGGAGGAAGTGTCCCCGTGGCGGAGCGTGGGGGCGGCGCGCTGGCGATCATCGTCCCCGCGCGGGTGAAGAACACGGCCTGACCCTGCGCGTTCAGTGCCATCCTTGCGCGGCCCTCGTGGAGCGCGCGGTGATGCCTGCGGCACAGCAACACGGTGTTCGCAAGGCTGGTCTCGCCCCCGTCGGCCCAGTGCTTCACATGGTGGGCTTCGGTAAACCGACTCGCGCAGCCGGGGTACCGGCACCCCCGGTCCCGCTCTTCGAGCGCGCGGCGGATATGCGGAGGCACCGTGCGCGTCTTGCGCCCAACGTTGAGGATCTCGCCGCCCTCGCCGTGGACCATCTGCACGACGGCAGCATCGCAGGCCATGCGCCTCGCGGTCTCGGCGCAGACCCGCACGCCGTCCAACTCGGACCGGCCGGGCTCGCCGGTCGCGGCGAGGGTGGCGGGTTCGGTATGCACAACCACCTGGTAGCGTTCAGCCCGGGCACCCGAGGCAGCACCCTTGAATCCCGCGCTGAGCGCGCGCTCGGCCAGCAGCCCGGCCGCGTCGGCCCGGCGTTGTGCAGGCGTGGGCCGCGTGGCGGGGTTCTCCTCGCCGTAAACAGCATCCGCGGCAGCCTCGACGGCCCGCATCAGCACGGCGCCGACCTCCGGCTCGAGGCGTCCATGCACGACGTACATGCCGTCGCCGTCGATGGTCACCGAGAACCGGCGCAAGCGGTGCCGCCGATCCTCGGCCCCTATTTCGCCCTCCCGGTCGAAGCGCTGCCAGCCCCGCCCCAACTGGCGCAGCCGAGCAGCCGAGCCAGCCAGCGCGAACTTGAGCAGAACCTCCTCGTTGTCGGGGGTGCCCACCCGCGCGATCTCGCGCACCTTCGTATACGAGATCAACCCGGCCTTCATGGCACGGGCCGTGTGCGGCAGTTCCCCGAGCGCCCACGCGACCCGGACATGTTCGCGCGCGGTAAGCGTAGTCACGCCGATGCGCCATGCGAGCCAGTCGGCACAGGTCGGAAAGCCTTCCCGGGCCCATCCCTCGCGCTGATCGAACTCCCGCACGAGGGTCAGCATTTCGTAGCGCGCAACAGCGATCCGCGCCGCGAGTTCGGCGATCCGTTCGCCGAGTTCGGATATGTTCATGGCAGTTCCTCCGGTTGCCTGGGGGTGGTTGGCTCGGTCACAACCGAATATATGCCGAAATATGCAGGCACCCATGGCGAGATCGGCCTGAGTTCCGGCGATTCGGGACAAGCGGACATTTGGTTGCCGCCGGTGGCCGCCCACGCCCCCTCGCTCGACCGCTTCCGCGGCAAATGCCGGGACCGCGGCATGCTCGTTTGGGCCAAGCTGTCCTGGCCGCCGACGCCACCCTCGCCCAGTCGCCTTCCGCGGCAAATGCCGGGACCGCGGCATGCTCCGATGCGCCCCCTGCCCGGCCAACCGCAGGCCCCAGGTCACCGGCGATGCCACTTGCGGCCATAGTGTTAAACAGTGTCCGAGCACCTTCACCCCCGGGGGCGACCATGACTCATAGATGTACTCTCAGCCACGCCTCGTCGGTTCAGCAGCACGCGGCGGCCAAGGGGTTCGACTGGAACGATCCCCGCGACGCGCTGGAAAAAGTCCGCGAGGAAACGGACGAAGTCGCCGGGCTGCTTGGAACCGCCGGCGGCGCCCGCACGCGGCTGCGCGAGGAGCTCGGCGACCTCTTCTTCGCCGCCGTGAACGTCGCGCGCCTGGCGGAGATCGATCCGGCGGCCGCCCTCGACCACGCGACGCGCAAGTTCGAGCGGCGCTTCAGCGAGGTGAAGCGCCTGGCCCGGGACCGTGGATTGCCCATGCCGGGAACTCCCCTCGAACCGCTCGACCGTATCTGGGACGAGGTAAAGGAAACTGAACCGCATGGATGATCGCGCGCGGATGATCGCGCCTGACCGTCGCCCCCTCAGTACCCCGCTCTCTTGTCGACCAGGTTTCGCAGCGCCTCTCCCCGCGAAAACCGTCCGATGTTGTCGGTGATCAATTCGGTCTGGCGTTCCCAGAACCCGCGGGTCGTCGCCGAGACGTGCGGGGTCATCAGCACGCGGGGATGCCGGTAGAAGGGGTGGCCGGACGGCAGCGGCTCGGTGACGAAAACATCCACTCCGACACCCCTCAGCCGACCCGTGTCCAGGGCCTCCAGCAGCGCATCTTCATCGACCAGCCGTCCGCGCGCGACGTTGATCAGCACGGCGCCCGGCTTCATCGACTTCAGGCGCTCACGGTTCATCAGGCGCACGGTCTCCGCAGTCTCCGGCAAGGTGAGCACCAGAAAGTCCGACGCGGAGATCGCGCGGTCGAGGGCCGCCGGACCCGATCCGACATCGATTCGCCCCGCGGGGTGGCCGTGTCCCACAGCCCCGCCCCGCCCCGCAGCCCCGCCCCGCCGCACCCCCACCACCCTGGCGCCCATCGCGGCGGCGCGCGCGGCGACCTCGCGCCCGATTCCGCCGAAGCCGATCACGCCGACCGTCGAGGCGCTCAACTCCGTCACGGGCGCGTCGGCGGCCCAGAACTCGGGCGCGGCCCATCGGCCTTCGCGCTGCGCGCGGATCGCGACGTCGAGACCTCGCGCGAAGTGGAGGATCATCGCGGTGACCGTTTCAGCCATCGGCACGGCGTGGATCCCGGCCGAATTCGTGAACATCACGTCGCGGTCGAGCATCGGGGGATGCAGCGACGACCCCACTCCGGCCGCGCCGGAATGCACCCATTCGAGGCGGGTCCCGTGCTTCAGGACCTCGGGCGGGATCCCGTAGCCCATGTAGACGCGCGCGTGGCGCACCGCCCCGAGGAGTTCGTCGCTCGCCTCGCCGGCGCCGTCCCCCGACCCGTCCGAGAGCGTCTCCATGAAGTGCACGGTCCACCCCGGCGGAAGCGCGGCCACGATCGCCTCGCGGGCACGATCGGGCAGTTCCCAGATGGGTCGCCGGTCGCGCAGGTCGATGACGATCGTGGGGGGCGCTGGCGGCGTCAGGGCTTCAGCCGGTTGATCAGGCGCGGAAACGGGACCAGTTCGCGGATGTGCGGCCGCCCCGTGATCCAGCCCACCGTCCGTTCGAGGCCGAGGCCGAAGCCCGAATGCGGGAACGTTCCATAGCGGCGCAGGTCGACATACCACTCGTAGGCCTCTTCGGGGAGCTCTTCCTCGCGGATCCGCCTCAGCAGACGGTCCGGGTCGTCCTCGCGCTGGCTGCCCCCGATGATCTCGCCGTAGCCCTCCGGCGCGAGCAGGTCGTTGCAGAGGACGGTGCGCGGATCGTCGGGATTCTCCTTCATGTAGAAGGCCTTCGCGCCCTTCGGGTAGTTGTAGACGAAGACGGGCCGGTCGAACCAGCTGGAGATGGTCGTCTCCTCGACGGCGCCGAGGTCCCGGCCCCACTCGAAGCGGCGGGGGGCGTCGGGGGCGCCGGCGGCGCCGGGGGCGCCGGTGGCGTCGGGGGCGTCGGCGGCGCCGGCAGCCTCGGCGTTCAGCCGGTCGACGACTTCGCTGTAGCTGATTCGCGGGAAGGGCGGCCTGACCGATTCGAGCATGCCGGTGTCCCGTTCCAGCACCTCCAGCTCGGCCTGGCACCGGTCCAGCGCGCGCTCCACGACGTGGCAGATGAACTCCTCCTGGAGGTCCATGTTGTCGTTCGAATCCGCGAACGCCACCTCGGGCTCGATCATCCAGAATTCGGTCAGGTGACGCCGGGTCTTGGACTTCTCGGCCCGGAAGGTCGGCCCGAAGCAGTAGACCTTGCGGAAGGCGGGGCAGGCACATTCGACGTAGAGCTGCCCGGTCTGCGCCAGGAACGCCCGCTCGCCGAAGTAGTCGGTCTCGAAGAGCGTGCCCGCGGATTCGCCGATCGCGCCGGTGAGGATCGGGGTGTCGATCCGCACGAAATCCCGCTCATAGAAGAAATCGTGGATTGCCTGTTCGACCTCGGCGCGCACCTTCAGACCGGCCCGCTGCATGCTCGAGCGCAGCCACAGGTGCCGGTGGTCGAGGAGAAACTCGACGCCGTGCTCCTTGGGCTGGATCGGGAACTCGTCGCTGGCGCCGATCAGCTCGACGGCGCTCACGGCCAGCTCGTGTCCTCCGGGCGCGCGGGCGTCGGCGCGCACCACGCCGGTCAGCGCGACGCAGCTCTCCTGCGCGAGCGAGGTGGCAAGCTCCCACACCTCGTCCGCGAGCTCCGACCTGGCGAGGACGCCCTGCACCACGCCCGTCCCGTCGCGCAGCACCACGAAGGCGACGCGCGCGTGGACGCGCAGTGTGGCGATCCAGCCCGAAACGGTCACCGCGCGGCCCACGTGGCCTGAGAGGTCGCGGACGAGGGTCCGTACTGCTTTCTCGTGGGTCATGGTCTGGGAAGCTCACCAGAAGCGCACAGGCTGGCAAGGGCGTCCCGGCGCGTCCGGCGGGCCGGGGCCTCAGCCGACTCCGAAGAGCTTGACGCGGTCTCCGTAGTGCCGTTCGAGCCGGGCGCGGACGACCTGCTGAGAGGCGGCCGAAAGCTGCGGATCCTCGTCGATCAGGGCCCGGGCACGGTCCCGCGCGGGACGGATCAGGTCCTCGTGCTTCACGATGTCCGCGAAGCGGAGTTCGGTGCCCCGGCCGTGCTGTTCGACGCCGAAGAAGTCACCCTGGCCGCGGATCGCGAGGTCCGCCGCCGCGATTTCGAAACCGTCGGTGGTGCGGGCGAAGACCTCGAGCCGAGGCGTGGGACCCGGTTCGTTGTCCGCGGAGCCCGCCGCGATCACCACGCAGAGCCCCCCCTCCCTCCCCCGCCCCACCCGGCCGCGCAGCTGGTGCAGCTGTGAGAGCCCGAAACGCTCGCCGTTCTCGACCACCATCACCGTCGCGTTGGGGACGTCGATCCCGACCTCGACCACGGTGGTCGCCACCAGCACGTCGAGGTCCCCGGCCTGGAAGGCGCGCATGACGGTGTCCTTCTCGTCGCCCTTCATGCGGCCGTGAATCAGCGCGACCCGGCGGCCGGCGAGATCTTCGCGGCAGAGGCGCTCGAACTCGGCTTCGGCGGCGACCAGGTCCGCGCGCTCGGACTCCTCGATGGCGGGGTAGACCAGGTACGCCTGGCGGCCCCGGTCGAGGTGGCGGCACACCTCGCGCAACACGGCGGCGCGCTCGTGGGGGCCGGCCAGGCGGGTCGTGACCCCGCGGCGCCCGGGGGGCAGTTCGTCGATCGTGCTGAGGTCCAGTTCGCCGTGCAGCGTCATCGCCAGCGAGCGCGGGATCGGAGTGGCTGACATGAGAAGGGTGTCGGGGCGGGGGTCGCGCTCGCCCAGGGCCAGGCGCTGGCGCACGCCGAAGCGGTGCTGCTCGTCGACCACGGCGAGCCCGAGCGCCTCGAACTCGACCCCCTCCTGGATGAGCGCGTGGGTGCCGACGACCAGGTGCGCCTCTCCGCTGGCGACGCGGGCCCGGGCGCGCTCGCGGCGGCGTCCCGTCACCGACCCGAGGAGGGTCTCGAGCTCGACGGGGAGGCCGCCGAGGAGCCGCCGGATGCCGCGCGCGTGCTGCTCGGCGAGGATCTCGGTGGGCGCCATCAGCGCAGCCTGGCAGCCCCCTTCGACGGCGAGCAGCATCGCAAAGAGCGCCACGACGGTCTTGCCGCACCCCACGTCGCCCTGAAGCATCCGGTTCATGCGGCGAGGCGAGGTCATGTCGGCGTAGATCTCGCGCAGCGCGGCGGCCTGGGCGCCGGTCAGCGCGAAGGGGAGGGAGTCGTGCAGTGCGCGGATCAGCCGGTTGGTGCGCGCGAACTCGATCCCGGGGCTCTCCCGCGTGGCCTGGTGGCGCACGCTCGCGTGCATGAGCCCGAGGAAGAACAGCTCGTCGAAGGCGAGGCGGCGGCGCGCGGTCCCGGCCCGGGCGAGGGTCGGGGGGCGGTGGAGGTCGCGCAGGGCGGCCGAAAGCTCCATCAGGCCGAGATCGTCCCGTTCGGGGGCGGGGAGGTACTCTTCCCGGGCGACCTGCCCGATCAGCGTGTCGAGGTTGAGCTCGAAGAGGCGCCGGAAGATCCATTGCGGCAGCTCCTCGGACGCGGGGTAGGTCGAGAAGATCGTGCCGGGCGGGCGGGGGCTGGGTGGTATGGGTGGGGTGGTATGGGTCGTATGGGTCGCCTGTTCCAGAATCACGTATTCGCGCGGCTGGATCTGGCGGCCGTGGAAGTGCTTCACCGGTCCGGTGACCAGGATGCGGTCGCCCTTCCGGATGTTGCGCTCGACCCAGGTCTGGCCCGGCCAGGCGCAGGTGATGAGCCCGCTGTCGTCCCGGATGACGGCCTGGAAGATGCGCAGCCCCGAGCGCGTCGGCACGATTCCCTTGCTGCGCACCTCGCCCGCCACCGTGACGTCCATGCCGACCTGCGCGAGCGCGACCGGCGTGATCGTGGAGGCGTCGTCGTAGCGACGCGGCACGTGGTAGAGAAGGTCGCGCGCCGTGAGGATTCCCATCCGCTGCAGGTGTTCCGCCCTTCGCGGCCCCACGCCCTTGAGGAACTGGACGGGCTTGTCGAGCGGGCCCAGCGTCATGGCGCCGCCAGCACCCCCTGGACGAAGTCCCGCGCGTCGAAGGGCTGCAGGTCCCCTACGCCTTCGCCCACCCCCACGAGGCGCACCGGGATCCCGAGCTGTTCGCGCAGAGCGACCACGACGCCCCCGCGCGCGGTGGAGTCCAGCTTGGCGAGCACGATCCCGGTCACCGCGACGTGCCGGGAGAATTCGCGCGCCTGGACGAGGCCGTTCTGACCCACGGTGGCGTCCAGCACCAGGAGGGTCTCGTGCGGGGCCCCGTCGTGGCACTTGCGGATGACGCGGTCGATCTTGGCGAGCTCGTCCATGAGGCCCTTGTGTGTGTGAAGCCGCCCCGCCGTGTCGATCAGCACGACGTCGGCGCGGCGCGCGCGGGCCGCGCCCAGCGCGTCGAAGGCGACGGCCGCCGGATCCGCGCCCGCCTGCCCCCTCACGAAGTCCGCTCCCGCCCGGTCCGCCCACCGCGCGAGCTGCTCGGCCGCGCCCGCCCGGTAGGTGTCCGCCGCGGCCACCGTCACCCGGCGGCCGTCCCGGACCAGACGGTGCGCAAGCTTCCCGATCGTGGTCGTCTTTCCCGTCCCGTTCACCCCCACGAAGAGGTACGCGGTCGGTGGCGTATCGGCCACGGCGAGGGCGCCGAAACCCGGACCCGGAGCATCGGCGGCGAAGACCGCGCGGATCTCGGCGGCGAGGCGCTCGGCCGGGTCGTCGCCGCGCCGGGCCGCGCGTTCCACCGCCTCCACGAAGCGCGTGCTCGCGTCGACCCCGAAGTCCGCCCTGATGAGGCGCTCCTCCAGTTCCTCCAGCGATTCGGCGTCGACCCCGCGCAGCGACCCGGGGACCGCGCGCCGCAGCGCCCGCGCCCAGAACCCGCCCACCGGTCAGCGCAGCCCCGACCGCCGCCGCCCGATCCACTCCGCGCAGAGCGCCGCCAGAATGACCAGGTACAGGGCGGGCCAGGTGCGGAGCGGGCGGCTTCCCCGGGAGTCCGCGGATTCGGCGGGGGCGCGAACCGAGAGCTCGGCGGGCGGCACGGGGAGGCGGAGCATGTCGTCGGTGAAGGAATCGACCTCGAAGGGCGTGGGGGGCGCGGCGGGCGCGGTGGTGTCCGCGGGCGCGGTGGTGTCCGCGGGGGCGGTGGTGTCCGCGGGCGCGACCGCGTAGCCGTAGCGCGCGGGCGGCAGGGGGGGCGTGGTGAAGGAGCCGCCCGGCGGGACGGTCAGCGTCGAGTCGAGGACGATCGCCCCGGCGCTGTCGGTCACGGTGAGCGCGACTTCCTCGCCCTCGTAGCCGCGCCCCTGCCAGAAGAGCGGCGCCCCGCGGGGAAGGACCGGAGCGCCCGGGCGCACTCCGGGGCCCGCCGCGAGCGGCTCGTCGGCCATCATCCAGCCGCCGACGGCGGCCCACAGGCGCCGGTAGTGCTCGCGCGGCGCGCCGTCGCGGAACGCCCAGCGCCAGAACCCGCGCGCCAGCACGACGCCGATCCGCCGGCGCTGCTCCGTTCGCAGCACGAGCGCCGCCTGGGGCTGGCCCGCCCCGCCGAGGCGAACGTCTAGGGCCGGCCCTCCCCCCCCGTCGAGGACCGGCAGCACCCGGGTCAGGGGCGGAAGTCCCGCGGCCCCGAACCCGGCGACCTCCCCCGCGATCGGTGACGGCGGCGCCTCCTCCAGGTACCACTCGCCCGGTAGCCCGTCACCTGCCTCGACGCCGCCGGCCGCGGCTCCCGCGCCATCCGCCGCGAAGAGAAGCAGTCTCTGCGTGCGCGCGGCCGGGCCTGCGAGGAACGCTGCCGCGTCCCCGTCGATCCCCATCGCGACGACCATCTCGGCCCGGCGCAGGAGTCGCTCCATCGCGCCCCGGTCGATCACGCCGGGCACGCCGGCGGCACCGGGTTCCATCGCCTGGTAGCGGTCCGGCCCGGTGGCGAGGTATCCCCGCACGGGCAGCCCCGTCACCTGCTTCAGCACGGGGAGGAGGAAGCGCGGCTCCCAGTCCGGCGCGAATGCGACGAGCAGCACCCCGGTCTCTTCCGGATCGGCTTGCACGATCGCCGCGCGCTCGTCGTCGTCGGGGAGGGCGTCGGTGCCCTCGATGCGCGCGGTCACGCGGTGCGGGCCCGGATCGAGACCGGCGCCCAGGGTGAACTCGGCCGCGCTGGTCCCTCCAGGCGCCGGAGCGGCGAGGCGCAGGGCCAGCGCAGGCGTGCCGTCCAGCGACACCGTCACCGTGACCGAATCGTCGCCGGTGGCGCCCTCGATCTCGAGGCGCCCGCGCAGGGTCTCGCCGCGCTCGATGGCGGCCGGGACGTCCAGGCGGCCGATGCCCAGGTTGGCCGCCGCGCCGGGGAGGGTGTCGGCCGTGAGGCTCACGCCCAGGCGCCGCGCGACGGCGGCGGTCGCGACCGGATCGCGGAGTCGTCGGTCGGTCAGGAGCACCACCTCGCGGGCACCGGCCTCGGCGGCCACGGTGACGGCCTCGGCGAACACCGAACCGGTGCCGGCCGGCTGCAGCGAGTCGAGTGCGGCCGGGTCCAGAGCGTGCACGCCGTCACGCGCGACCAGAAGGCGCGCGCCGCCCGCGGCCAGTTCGGCGGCGCGTTCGACGGCGGCCTCCCAGACCGGGGTGCCGGCCGGGGTCAGGGCCGCCATCGAAACGCTCGCGTCGAGAATCAGGTAGCGTTCGGGTCCCGCGCCCGGCCCGCCCGCCGGCATCACCGGATTCCACAGGAGCGCCACCACGCCCGCCACCGCCACGAGTCTCGCCCCAAGCAGCAGTCCGCGGCGCTTCACCGCAAACTCGCGCTTGAAGTAGATCCAGCCGCAGAAGCCTCCGGCCAGAAGCAGGAGTGCGATCAGCAGGAAGGGGAGCACGCGGGGGTGCCGGCGGCCACGGGCGACACTTTACTGGTCTGCCCGCACCGCCCGGAGTTCATCGGGGCCGGGAAGGCTGAACAGCAGGGCGAGCCGCGCGGCGCTCTCCAGTTCCCAGCGGGCGCGATCGTCGGCCGGAACCGGATCCTCGGGGGGAAACTCGATTGCGAGCGGATCGACCGGACGGCCGGACGCGTGCATCTCGTAGTGGAGATGGTAGCCGGTTGCCATCCCGGTCATTCCCACGTACCCGATCACCTCGCCCTGGCCCACGCGCGACCCCACCGCAATCCCGCGCTCGAAGCCGTTCAGATGGGCATAGCGCGTAAGAAAGCCGTTGGGGTGACGCACGTCGATGACGTTCCCATAGGTCTCGCTGCGGTTGCGGCGCACGACCACGCCGGCCCCGGTCGACTGGACCGGCGTTCCCCGCGATGCCGCGTAGTCGACCCCGTTGTGGTTGCGCCACTCCTTCAGGATCGGGTGGTGCCTCATCCCGAAGCGCGACGAGATGCGGCTCAGTTCGATGGGCTTCATGAGGAAGGCGCGCCGCACGGACTGGCCGTCCAGGTCGTACCAGGTGCCCTCGCCGTCCCCGTTGGGATCGAACCAGATGGCGTGATAGGCCTTCCCGCTGTTCACGATTTCGGCCGAGAGCAGGTGCCCCGTCCGCATACTGCCTTCCGGGCGCTTCTCGCGCTCGAACACGAACCGGTACGTGTCGCCGGGCATGATCTGCCGCGAGAAGTCGATCTGCCACTGGAAGACCCTGTCCAGGCTGAGGACGAAGTTGCGCCGGTCGCCCGCGGAGGTCGCGGCCAGCTCGGGCAGGTTCGTCACCGCGCTCCAGAGGCTGCTCTCGATCCGGCCCGCGGCGTAGACGGTGTCGATGGAGGTCGCCAGCGTCATCGTGGAAGCGCCGCAGCCGCCCCCACCGCAGTCCACGAACACGGTCTGGTCGCGGTTCAGCCCGACCTCGATCCGGTGGAGGCGCTCGCCGCCGGGGGTCTCAAGCCACTGAATCCTGACGCTCGTGCCGGACTTCAGCCTCCTGGGATCGGCTTCCTTCCTGAACGCGTCCAGGACCCGCCGGTAGTCCGCGGTACCGAGCCCGGCGTCGTGCAGGATCCCGCCGAAGGTCCGGCCCCGGGCGATCTCATGCACTTCGGCCCGGCCGGGCACCGAGGCGTACACGGCTTCCGCGACCTCGGCCTCCGGGACTCCCCCGCGCGAAGCCACCAGGCCGAGGACGGCCATCCCGCAGAGCGCCGCCAGCGCACCCGCCGTGATCTGAACCCTGTTGAAGCTGATCCTCATCTCCTGATGAAGGTAGGAAGCTCCAGTTCGCTGACGCTACCCCCGCGGGCCCGGATGACGACCGATGGCGCGACCCGGTGCGTCTCGGCGGGGGCGTGCGGCGTCGGGCGATGCACCGCGGATGGAACGGGGTGCTGGGCCGGTGCCGGAACGTCGGCCGGCTTCGGCCGAGCGGCGGCTTGGGGCATGGGGGTCCGGACCGGTGGGGCCGGGGCGGGCGGCTCGGCCGGGCGGCGGGACGGAGGGAGCACGCCCGGCGGGAATTGCGCGGGAGGGCGCGCATCGTCGCCCACGGCCTTCCGCATGACGACGGGCACCTTCGGAGGGTCTTCGAAGGCGCGTGTGCCCTCCTGTCCCGTGAAGCTCGGCCGGATGAGGGGACCGGAGTCCCTCCGCTCGACGTTCTCGTCGAAGCCGGTCGCGATGAGGGTCACGCGGACCTCGCCCTCCATGGACTCGTCCTGCACGGCGCCGAAGATGATCTCGGCCTCGTCTCCGGCCTCCTCCTGGATCATCGTGGAGATGTCGGTGACCTCGTCGATCGTGAGGTCCGCGCCGCCGGTGATGTTGATCAGCACCCCCTTGGCGCCGAGAATCGAGATGTTGTCCAGAAGGGGCGAGGTGATCGCGTCCTGGGCGGCGGTGACCGCGCGGTCCTCACCGCGTCCGTGCCCGCTGCCCATGAGGGCGGCGCCGCACGACGACATGACCGTGCGGACATCGGCGAAGTCGACGTTGACGTCCCCGCTCACGCGGATGAGATCGCTGATTCCCTGTGTGGCGTTCAGGAGCACCTCGTCCGCCTTCTTGAGCGCATCGCGGAAAGTCGTGCCCTTGCCGACCACCGGGAGCAGGCGGTCGTTGGGAACAACGACCATGGTATCCACCGAGCGCCGAAGTTCGGCCAGCCCCTGTTCCGCCTGGCGCATGCGCCGCTTGCCCTCGAAGGAAAACGGCCGCGTGACCACGGCGATGGTCAGCGCACCGAGTTCCCGCGAGATCTCGCCGATGACCGGAGCCGCGCCGGTCCCGGTCCCGCCACCCATGCCGGCGGCGATGAAGACCAGGTCGGCGCCCTCCAGCGCGCCGCGCACCTCTTCGGCGTCCTCGGCCACCGCCTGGCGTCCGATCCCCGGCCGGGCCCCGGCACCGAGTCCCCGGGTGAGCTTCTTGCCCAGCTGGATGGTGTGGTTCGCCCGGGACGTGTTCAGCGCCTGGGCGTCCGTATTGGCGGAGATGAAGTCGACTCCCTCGAGCTCTTCTTCGATCATCCGGTTGACGGCGTTGCCGCCGGCACCGCCGACGCCGATAACCCGCATGAGCGCGGTCGCGCGTGGTGCGTCTTCCAGTTCGATCAGCATCGTCTCATCTCCTTGGCTTAAATGTACCACCGTGTGTTAAAAAAACTCCTTGAGCCAGGCGCCCACGCGTGTCACCAATCCGGAGGTCACGGTGGAGGCCCCTTCACCAGTTTCCAGGAAATAGTCTGCGCCGTGGAGCGCGAGACCCGCGGCCGTCGCGAAGCCGGGCCGCGCGATCATGTCCGAAAGGCCCGCCAGTCCCTCGGCCGGAAAGCCCGATCTGACAGGGGCTTCCAGACAGGTGCGCGCGAGCTGGCAGATGCCGTGCGTGGC
Source organism: Gemmatimonadota bacterium (assembly GCA_022823225.1). GTDB lineage: Bacteria > Gemmatimonadota > Gemmatimonadetes > Longimicrobiales > Gaopeijiaceae > Bin94. Next base: position 61,044 of record JAJDXM010000026.1, on the reverse strand, counting down.
CGCAACGCCACCCGTAAGCACGATTCCCGCGCCCAGCGCTCCCTGCGGAAACGTCTCGTGCAATCGTCTGTTTATCCGCCGAAACATGTTTTCCAGGCGCTGCTCGATGAGCTCGGCGACATAGGTGCCGGGCACGGAGCGCCCCCGCCCGTTCACTCCGGGCAGCCGAACGACGTCGGCGGGGTCGACCAGGCGTGCGCACGCGACCCCGTGGAGCTCCTTGATCCGGCGGGCGTCGGCGAAGGGGACCGAGAGACCGCGGATCAGGTCGCCGGTGATCGTGGCGCCGCCGAAGGGCATCACCGCCAGGTCGCGGATCTTTCCTTCGTAGTGAACGGAGATCCCGGTCGACGAGCCGCCCAGATCGACCATCGCCACGCCCAGCTCCTTCTCGTCCTCGGCGAGCACCGCGCGCCCCGCCGCCAGGGGCTCGAAGACGCGCCCCTGCACCCTGTAGCCGGCCTTTTCCACCGCGCGCGTCAGGTTCCCGACCACCGCCGACGATCCCGTCACGAGGTAGAGCTCGGTTTCGAGGCGGGTTCCGGTCATGCCCACGGGGTCCGTGATGCCGCCGTGATAGTCCACGTAGTAGTCGCGGGGCACGGCGTGGAGCAGTTCGCGGTCCTGGGGGAGCGCGACCGCCTGGGCAACCTCGTGCACGCGGTCGATGTCGCGCGACACGATCTCCTCGGCGGCAACCGCCACGACCCCGGAGGAGCGGTCCACGGCCACGTGGTCGCCCGAAACGCCGACGTATACGCGGTCCAGCCGCACGCCCGCCATCACCTCCGCCTCGCGCAGGGTCGCGCGGATGCACTCGGTGGCCGCTTCGAGGTCGGTCACCACGTCCTTGCGCACCCCGACCGTGCGGCTGCGCCCGATCCCCAGCACCCCGAGCTGCGGATGGTGGGGCCTGCCCAGCAGCTCCCCGACCACGGCGCGCGTGCAGGTCGAGCCCACATCGAGACCGGCGACCAGGATCGACCTCATGATTCGCTCCCGGTCGCGAATGCGCCCGCGGTCCTCACGACCACCTGGTCGGCGTAGCGGAGGTCCACTTCGCGGAGCTGGTCGCCGGGGAAGCGCTCGGCCGCGTCGTTCATGGCGACGATCGCGTCGCGCAGCCGCTCCTCCGTGATCGGCGGGTGGTAGCGCACCCTGAGCGCCGAGTCGCCGAGCAGCAGGGTGACCTGGCGGTCGTCCAGGCGCGCCTCCGAGATCACGGCGAAGAGCTCCGGAGCGACCTCGGCCATGCGGGCCACCTCCCGGGCGAGCAGGCGCGGACCCCACAGCCCCGCCGCCCGTTCGGTGGCGACCCGGAGCACCGGCAGGTCGAGAACCGGCTCCCCGGGATCGATGTCCAGGACGTTGCCGTGACGGTCCACGGCCAGCACCAGCGGCAGCGCGACCAGTCCGACCGGTTCCGCCTCCTCGATCTCGAAGAGCAGGGTTCTGGGGAGGTCGCGGGTGACCCGCGCGGACTCCACCATGGGGTGCGCCACCAGGCCCTCGAGCAGCCGCGCCTGGCGCGCCCACACGCTGGTCGCGCCGTCCACGCCGGCGGCGGCGCGCACCTCGTCCCGGGTGAGGTACGTGAGCCCCGTCACCTCGACGCGGTCCACCCGGAAGTACGGAGAGGCGCCCGCAACCAGCACCGCGCCCCAGCCGACCAGCGCGATGACCGCCACGGCGGCAAGAAAGCCGGCGATTCCCCGGGCTGCGCGGTGGACGGTGCGCTTCATCGCACGCCTCCGAGCAGGGCGAGGATCTCGGGCCCCGTCGCCTCGATCGATCCGGCGCCCATCACGATGCAGACGTCGCCGGGCGAGAGGTCCTCCGCCACCGCGCCCGCCAGGCTGGCGAGGTCCGCGTGGTAGGCCGTGCGCGAGGCGGGCGGGGTCACGGCCCGCGCGACCAGTTCGCCGGTGACGCCCGGGATCGGGGCCTCGCGGGCGGGGTAGACGTCGGTGACCCAGACCCGGTCGGCGGCGCCCAGGGCCCGGCCGAAGCCGCGATGGAAGTCGCGGGTGCGGGTGAAGAGGTGGGGCTGGAAGACGGCGACGATGCGCTTCCCCGGGTTGGCCTGGCGCGCGGCCACGAGCGTCGCCACGATCTCGGTCGGGTGGTGCGCGTAGTCGTCGACGACCTCGACGCCGGCCGCGGTGCCGAGCACGTCGTAGCGGCGCCCCACCCCCGCGAAGGCCTTCAGGCCGGCACGGATCTCGTCCCACCCCGCCCCGAAGGTGCGGCCCACCCCCGCCGCGGCGAGCGCGTTGCGCACATTGTGGACGCCGGGCGCCGACACGGTGAATTCGCCGGCGCGCACGCCGTCCTCCACGACCGTGAAGCGGCTCCCCGCGGCGCTCGCGCGCACCCGGACGGCGCGCAGCTGCGCACCCGCGCCGAGACCGTAGCTGCGGGTGCGGGTGCCGCCCCGCACGCCGGCCCGGGCCGCCCCGGGGTCGTCGCCGCAGATCCACAGGGTTCCCCCGGGGACGATCCGGTCGACGAACCGCACGAAGGCGCCGCGCACCCCATCGAGGTCGCGGTACACGTCGAGGTGATCCGCCTCGAGGTTCGTGACGACCCCGACCAGGGGGCGCAGGGCCAGGAAGGAGCGGTCGTACTCGTCGGCCTCCACGACGAAGACGTCCGACTCGCCGGCACGAAGGTTGCCGCCCCATTCGGTCACCGGGCCGCCCACAACCCCGGTCGGATCGATTCCGGCATGGACCAGCACATGCGTGGTCAGCGCGGTCGTCGTGGTCTTGCCGTGGGTGCCCGCGATCCCCACCACGCGCCCCTCGTTCACCCACTGCCCGAGCGCGTCGGCCCGCCGGATGACCGGTACGCCGCCCGCCCGCGCCGCCTCGACTTCGGGGTGGCCGGACGGGATCGCCGAAGTCACCACGAGGGCGGCGGCGCCCGCGACGTGCGCGGGATCGTGGGCCGCGGCAAAGTGCATGCCCAGCCGGGTGAGCGCCTCCGGACCGGCGCCGCCCACCAGATCGCACCCGGTCACCTTCCCGCCGCTGCGAAGCACCATCTCGGCAAGCGGCGACATCCCGGCCCCCCCCACGCCCATGAAGTGGACCGGGCCCCGGGCGGCCAGCTCGCGCAGACCCGGGGCGCTCACCCGATCACCTCCGTGATCGCGGCGGCCACCTCGCGCGCGGCGTCGGGGCGGGCCCGGGCCTTCGCGGCGCGGGACATCTCCGCTAGGAGCCCGGGGGTGCCAAGCACCCGCGCGACCTCCTCCCAGAGCCGCGCTCCGGTGAGCGCGGTTCCGTCCGGGGCCGCCTCGGGGAGGTGGAGGGCGGCGCCGGCGGCCTCCAGGGCGCGGGCATTCGCGCTCTGGTGGTCGGCGGCGGCGGTGGGGAGCGGCACCAGAATCGCCGGGAGGCCCCACGCGAGGAACTCGGAGGTGGCCATCGCGCCCGAGCGCGAGACGGCGAGATTCGACGCGGCCAGCGCCCGGTACATCTCCTCGGGCTCCAGGTACGGGACTACCGCGAAGTGGTCCCCACGGGCGCGGCCCAGCGCTCGGACGGCGTCCTCGTAGTGGGCTCGTCCGGTGATCCATAAGACGAATTCGCGTTTGCTCGGCAGATCGTCTTGCAAGATCTCGATCAAACGGGAATTCATCTTGCGTGCACCCTGGCTGCCCCCGACAACGAGGACCACGGAGGCGTCGGCGGGCAGGCCGAGCGCGGTCCGGGCGGCAGCGCGGCCGCGCTCGGCCGCGGGGGGCAAGGGGCGGATCGGGTTGCCGGAATCGCGGATCCGGGAGCGGGCGCGGCGCGGGAGCGCGGCGCCCGCTTCGGGATACGCGAGGTGGATCTGCCGCGCCCAGCGCGAGAGCAGGCGGGTGGTCTTGCCGGGATGCCGGTTCTGTTCCTGGAGCACCAGCGGGATTCCCAGAATCCGGGCCGCGATTCCGGCCGGCGCGCAGACGTAGCCGCCCGTGAGGACCACGGCCGCCGCTTCGCGCCTGCGGAAGTCGGGCATGAGCCGCAGGACCGCGAGCAGAAGCAGCCAGAGGGCCCGGGCGTTCGCGGCCATGCCGGCAATCCGCCCGCCTCGGAGGCCGCGCAACCCCTCCACCCGCACCAGCCTGTAGCTGTAGCCGAGGCGCGGCAGTTCCAGCGCCTCGATCCGCCCATGGGTTCCCACGAAATAGGGCTCCACGCGCGGCGACGACCCGGCAAGCGCTTCGGCGATGTTCCTCGCCGGGTGGAAATGCCCCGCGGTTCCGCCGCCCGAAAAGACCACCACCACGCTACCCTCCCTCCGCTGCGGCGCGTTCGAGTCGTCCTTCCGGTGCCTCGCGGGCGACGGCCAGCAGGATCCCCACCGCGGCCAGCATCGCGATCACGTTGGTGCGGCCAAAGGACACGAACGGGAGCGACAGCCCCGTCGCCGGGAAGACGCCGAGTCCGACCCCGATGTGCAGGAACGCCTGCAGACCGATCAGCGACGCGACCCCCACCGCCAGCAGCTCCCCGAACAGGTCCCTCGCGCGGCGGGCGACCCGGAAGGCGATGGCGATCAGCGCCAGGTAGCAGATGATCACCGCGAGCGCCCCGACGAATCCCCACTCTTCGCCGATCATCGCGAAGATGAAGTCGTTGTGGGCCTCGGGAAGGAAGCCGAACTTCTGTCGCCCGGCCCCGAACCCCACGCCCGTCACGCCACCCGACCCGATCGCCAGCAGGCTCTGGTAGCTCTGAAAGGAAGTCCCTTCCACCGGGCCGCCCGGGTCGAGCAGGAGCGATTTCCAGCGGGCGCCCCGGTAGCCGGCCATCAGCACGGGCGCCGCGACCGGAAGCGCGAGCACGCCCAGCAGAACGAAGTGGCCGACGCGCGCGCCCGCGGCAAAGACGATGATTGCGCCAAGCGCCGCGATCAGACACGCGGTCGAGACATCGGGCTCCAAGATGATCGGCACCAGGATCACCGCCCACCCCACGAGGAACGGAGCGAGACCCCGGCGCAGCTTCTGCAGCAGATGACGTTTGCGCACCGCGAGCGCCGCAGTCCACACCAGGACCGCGATCTTGGCCACGTCCGAGGGCTGGACGGTCACTCCCGGAAGGCGGATCCACCGGCGCGCACCGTTCACCTCGGGCGCGATCGCGTGCGTGAAGGGCAGGATGACGACGACAAGGAGGAGGACGGAACCGAGCATCAGGTGCGGCGACAGCCGCCTCCACCACTCGGTGGGGATGCGGGCGCACACCAGCATGACCGCCAGGCCGAGGATCACTCCGGCGCCCTGGCGCAGGACGTAGTGGTAGTGCGGAAGGTCCCCGCGTTCGGCCATGACCGCACTGGCGCTGTGCAGGGTGAGCAGTCCGAAGAGGAGGAGGGTCGCGGTGAGCGCCATGATCATGGCGCCTTCCCAGCCCCGCCCCAGCCCGGTCTCGGGGAGCGAGCGGTGGACGTGGTTGGCCACGTCGACCGCCCACACGCCGCGCCCGGTGCCGCCGCGCCGGCCCCAGGGTCCGGCGAAGGCGCGGCTCATGGGGCGCCTGCCTTCGCGAGCGCGCGGAACGCGTCGCCCCGGTGCTGGTAGTTCTCGAACATGTCGAAGCTGGAACAGGCCGGCGCCAGCAGCAGCGTGTCCCCCGCGCGCGCCCGCGCACGCGCTGCATCCACGGCTTCCCCGAAGGAGCCCCCGATCCGGGTCACGGGGGACGCACGATGCGTTGGGCCGCCCCGCAGTTCGGCCTCCGCCCTCCGCCCGGCAGCCCCGTACGTCACCACCGCGCGCACCCGGTCCCTCATCGCGGGGAGCAGGCCGCGAAAGTCCTCGCCCTTGTCGGTCCCGCCCACGAGCAGCACCACCGGGCCGTCGAGGCTGGCGAGCGCGCTTGCCGCCGCGGCCACGTTGGTCGCCTTCGAGTCGTTCACCCAGCGCACGCCGTCGACCGTTCCCACCGGCTCCAGGCGGTGCGGGAGGGGGGCGAAGCCGGCGAGACCGGCGGCCTCCCGTCCCCGCGGCGCTCCGGACGCCGACGCGGCCAGGATCGCCGCAAGCGCATTGGCCACGTTGTGGCGCCCCAGAAGCTGCAGGTCGGCCGCGCGGGCCACCCGCCGCGGCCCTTCCGTCCCTTCGGAGAGGAAGAGGCCGCCGCCGGTGGCGAAGGCCCCCGGGTTCGGCTGCCGCTCGAGGGAGAATCCCAGATGCCTGCCCGGGAAGCCGCCGGCCATCGCCATGACCGCCACGTCGTCGCCATTCACCACCCACGCCGTGTTCCCGCTGCCCGCCTCGAAGAGCCGCCGCTTGTCGCGGTGATACTCCTCGACGGTGTCGTACCGGTCCATGTGGTCGACCCCGAGGTTCGTCATCACCCCCACATCCGGGGTCAGGTCGCGGATGTCGGCCAGCTGGAACGACGACAGCTCCAGGACGATGCGATCGGCAGCGGGATGCGTCAGCGCCAGGGTGGACGCGGGCGGGCCCAGACCACCGCCGATGTTTCCACCCAGCACCGCGTCGACCCCGCCCGCGCAGAGAAGGTGCGCGCACAGGGCGGCGGTGGTGGTCTTCCCGTTGGTGCCGGTCACGACGGTCAGTGGACTCTGGATGAACCGGCTGGCGTATTCAGGTTCCGATATCCAACGGACGCCCCGAGCGCGGAGGGCGGCGAGCACCGGCGCGCGGGGCCCGATCCCCGGGCTGACGACGACGGTGTCGGCCGCGGCGATTCCCTCGATGTCGTGCCGTCCGAGGCGAACGTCCGCTCCTCGTGCCCGGAGAGCGGCTCCACGAGCTGCAACTGGGTCTTCGCTCTTCGAATCCGTGACATGAACTCTCGCTCCTTTCGCCAGGGCCAGGCGCGCAGCGGCCTCTCCGCTGGCCCCCAGGCCGATGACCGCGACCCGTTCCTGTTCTCCCGGTCCCATGCCTTCATCGCAGCTTCAGCGTGGCGAAGCCGACCATCGCGCAGAGGATTCCCAGGATCCAGAACCGGACCACGATCTGTTCGTTTCTCCAACCCAGCATCTGGAAGTGATGATGGATCGGAGCACACCTGAAGACGCGCCGGCCTTCGCCGAAGCGTCGTTTCGTATACTTGAAGTAGCGCGTCTGGATGATCACGGACGCCGCCTCCGCCACGAAGACGCCGCCCACCGCCAACAGAAGCAGCTCGGCCTTGAGGAGGACCGCCGTCCCGCCCATCGCGCCGCCCAGCGCGAGCGATCCCGTGTCGCCCATGATCACGCGCGCGGGCTGGGCGTTGAACCAAAGGAACCCCAGCACGGTTCCGGTGATGGCGAACGCGAAGACCGCCAGTTCGCCGGCGTCGGGCAGGTAGAGCAGCCCCAGGTATGCGGACGTGTCCACCCGGCCGATCACGTACGCGAAGACGCCGAAGGTCCCCATCGCGATCGCCACCAGCCCCGGCGCGAGTCCGTCCAGCCCGTCGGTCATGTTGACGGAGTGCGTGGCGCCGTTCAGGACCACCGTCACCCACAGCAGGTAGGCCCAGGGTGCGAGAACGAGGACCCACTCGTCGAAGATCGGGAGGTTCGTGGTGGTCGGTCCGGCCGGAGAGGACGGCCCCCAGTACAGCAGGTAGAGGGCGAGGCCCAGGCCGAGGATTACCGAACCGGCCCATTTGTAGGCCTGGACCAGTCCCCGGGGCGTCCCCCGGACCACCTTGAGGTAGTCGTCAAGGAAGCCGATCCCCCCCATCCACAGCATGACGACAAGCGCGGCCAGGGTGTAGTGGTTCGTCAGCTCGGCCCAGAGTAGCGTGGTCAGCGTCACGACCGCGACGATCAGCACCCCGCCCATGTTCGCCTTCGGCTCGCGGGCCGCGGCCTCGGCCAGGCCGTTTCTGGGCACGTCGACGATCCCCCGCCGCTTCAGCCACGCGATCGCCGGGCGCCCGAGGATCAGTGTCAGGATCAGCCCGGTGGCCATCGCGCCCGCGCTGCGCACGGTGAGGTAGTTGAAGAGGTTGAAGACGATATGGATGTCTTCGAGCCGGGGCAGGAGATGGTAGAACATGGCTACCCCTCTCCCCCAAGCGACTCCAGCACCGGGATGGCGCGCTCCAGCCGCACGCCTCGCGACGCCTTCAGCAGAACCGTGTCGGTGGGGCCGACGAGCTCCGGCAGCCGGTCGGCCAGCGAGGCCACATCGTCCACGAGGTGGATGCGAACGTCGGAGACCTGGCGGGCGGCGTTCGCGAAGGCGCCGGTCAGCACATACCGGTCGATTCCCGCGCGCAGCGCCCGGGCGAGCGCCTCGGCGTGGATCATCTCGGAACGGGCGCCGAGTTCCAGCATCGTTCCGAGCACGGCGACGCGGCGTCCTCGGGCGGTCATGCCCTCGAGGGTGGTGACGGCGGCGGCCACGCCGGCCGCGTTGGCGTTGTAGCAGTCGACCAGCAGCGTAAGTCCACCGGCCCTGCGCACCTCGCCGCGCAGGGGGCCGGGGCCGACCCGCGAGACACCGGCTGCCGCGCGGGCGGACGGCACGTTCAGCAGGCGAGCCACCGCGAGCGCCATGAGCGCGTTGTAAACGCTGTGCGCGCCGAGGATCCCAAGCCCGACCGGGTGGCCCATCCAGGTGAAGCTCCAGCTTCCATCGGAGTGGCGGCGCGCGCCACCTGGACGGAGGTCGCGGTCCGCCCGCGGCGACCAGCCGGCCACCTGGAGCCGCGGGTGGACGTGACGGGCCTCGCTCGCCAGCACATCCGGCTCGTCGCCCACAACCGCCGTCCCCGCGCCGCCGAGCGACCGCAGCAGATCGAGTTTTTCCGCCAGCACGCCGTCCAGGTCGCCCAGCCGCTCGACATGGGTCTCGGAGACGGTCGTGACGACCCCGACCGTCGGGCGCGCCATGCGGGCCAGTTCGGCGATCTCGCCGGGCTCGCTGGTCCCCATCTCCAGTATCAGGGCGGTGGCGGTCCGGGGCATCGACAGGATGGTCAGCGGGGTGCCGACCCGGTTGTTCTGGTTGGCGCGGGTCCCGTGGGCGCGGTGCGAGCCCTCAAGCGCGCCGAGGATCAGGTCCTTCACCGTGGTCTTCCCCGAGGAGCCGGTGACGCCCACGACCGGGACGGAGGTCTGAAGCCGCCTGTGAAGCGCGAGATTTCCGAGTGCCTTCAGAGTATCGGGGACGCGGTAGAGGGGAACCTCGCAGTCGTCGGGACTCCGGTCGGCGACGACCCCTCCGCAACCGGCCGCGACCGCCTCCCCGATGAAGTCGTGGCCGTCGAAGCGGTCGCCCCGCAGCGCGACGAACAGTTCGCCGGGCCTCAGCGTGCGCGTGTCGGTCGAGACCCCTTCATAGCCCGCTTCGGGGTCTCCGCCGGGAAGCTCCAGGGCGCGACGCACCGCGGCATCGGTCCAGTGGAAGGGCGCCGGCATCATTCGTCCCCCCCCAACCCCAGGTGGTTCTCGACGATCCGGCGCTCATCGAAGGGCAGCTTCTCGGTGCCGACCACCTGGTAGCTCTCGTGCCCCTTCCCCGCCAGCAGCACCGCGTCGCCCGGCGCGGCGTGATCGAGCGCCCAGTGGATCGCCTGGAGCCGGTCCACGATGCGAACCGACTCGCAGCCGGAGACCCCCGCGGCCACCTGCGCCACGATGGACTCCGGGTCCTCGGTGCGGGGGTTGTCGGATGTGACCACGGCGATGTCGGCGTGGCGCGCCACCGCGGCGCCCATTTCGGGTCGCTTGGTCGCGTCGCGATCGCCTCCGGCGCCGAAGACAACGATGAGCTTCCCGTCGATGAGCGGCTTCAGGGTTCCGGAGACCTTGTCGAGGGCATCGGGCGTGTGGGCGAAATCGACCAGCACGTCGAAGGGGCCGCGCACGATGCGCTCCAGCCTTCCCGGCACGGGCGAGGCGTCGCCGAGTCCCGCCGCGACGGCTTCCAGCGGCTGGCCCATCGCGAGCGCGCACGCGCCGGCGCAAAGCGCGTTGTACACGTTGAAGCCGCCCGGCAGCGGCAGCGATACGGGAGCCCGGCCGCCCCGCGCGGCGAGTTCGAACCGCGACCCGCGCGCCGACAGACGGAGCCCAAGCGCGCGGACCTCCGCGCCCCGGCCCGTTCCGTAGGTGAGGACCGGTCCCCGGGGCCGCAGCTTCGCCCAGGCGGGATCGTCGGCGTTGATCACCGCGGTCGCGCCGTCCTTGCCGAGGTCGAGGAGGCGGGCCTTGGACGCGAAGTAGCGGTCCAGCGTGCCGTGGTAGTCAAGGTGGTCCCGGGTCAGGTTGGTGAAGGCCATGACGTCGAAGCGGACGCCGTGGAGGCGGAACTGGTCCAGCGCGTGCGATGAGGTCTCCACCACCACATTGGCCAGCCCGAGGCCGACGAGTTCCGACAGGAGTTCCGTCATCCGGACGGGTCCGGGGGTGGTGAGCCCGGTGTCGCCCCCGATGCCGCCGTCGGGACCGACGACCCCCAGCGTGCCGATCGCCGCGGCGGGGCTCTCGCGTCCCATCAGGTGCCGCAGCAGGAGCGCGGTGGTCGTCTTGCCGTTCGTCCCGGTGACGCCCGCGGTGCGGAGCTTCATGGACGGTGAGCCGGCAACGAATCCGGCCGCCACCGCCGCGGCCAGGCGCGCGTTGTCCACCCGCACCAGGGGGATTCCCGCGCCGGGAACGGGCCGCTCCACGATCGCGGCGGGCGCCCCCGCGGCCGCCGCCGCCCCCAGGTGGTCGTGCGCGTCCGCCGCGGCCCCCGACCAGGCCACGAAGAGATCCCCGTCGCGGATCGCGCGGGAATCCTGCTGGACGCCGTCGACCATGACGTCGTCGACGTCCGCGCCCTCCGGGAACACGCCGCGGACGGTGACTCCAGCGTCTTCGAGGGCGGTCACGATCCGTGAAACGGGCACGGTCACCTCCCCCCCCCCATGACCACGATCGTATCCCCCGCGGCAATCGGGAGGCCGGCGGCGGGCACGGTCGCCGAGACCGTTCCGCTGCCCCGCAGTTCGATCCTCAGCCCCATCTTGTGCAGGCGGCGCAGCGCGACCCGCAGGGAGGCGCCTTCCAGCTCCGGCACGATCATCCCCGGCCCCGGCGGCACGTTTGCGGCGCCGGCTTCGCCCGATGTCGTCGATTCCGTCCACGTGTCCGCCTCCCCCTGGTCCGTCGCGACGGCAAAGCGAACGACCGGGGTGGTGGCGGGCGGCTCGAAGTCCTCGCGTTGCGCGCGCGCGAGCGCCCTGCGATCGAACGGTGACTGGCGGGCCGACAGCAGCCTTTCCAGGGTGGCCAGGGTCACCGGGGCCGCGGTTGCGCCACCGTAGTAGGTGCCCGATGGCCGGTCGAGCTTCACGAAGAAGAGGATCTGCGGGTCCTCCGCCGGGAAATGGGCACCAAAGGAGGCGTGGTACGCCGACTCCTCGTAGCGGCCGTCCCCGCCGGTGGCGCGGGCGGTCCCGCTCTTGCCCGCGACCATGAAGTAGGACATGCGCGCCCTGGTCCCGGTACCGTTGTCGACCACATCCACCAACACGGGGGTGAGTGCCCGGGTGAGGTGCTCGGGCACCACCCGGCGGATGACCCGGGGGCGCCCGAAACGGACCAGCCTGCCGTCGGCGTCCCTGATCTCCTTGATAAGGCGGGGCTCCATCAGCAGGCCTCCGTTCGCGATCGCCCCGTAGGCCATCGCCATCTGCACCGGCGTCACCGACAACTCGTAGCCGATCGCCAGCGAATGCGTGGACTGCGGGCTCCAGAGTTCGGGGCGCCGAAGGACCCCCGACGCCTCCGCCGGCAGCGCGATCCCCGTGGGCGTCCCGAAGCCGAAATCCCGCAGCGCCGTGTACTGCTGCCCCTCCGTCAGGCGGCTCGCGAACTTGGCCATCCCCACGTTGGACGACTCCCTGATCACCTCGCTCAGGGTCAGCCAGCCACCCCGCTGGATGTCCGTGATCACCCGGCCGTTCACCTCCCAGCGTCCCCCCTCGGTGTCCACCGAATCGGTGAACGACGCCAGACCGTGGCGCAGCAGCGCCAGCGTGATGAACGGCTTGATGGTGGAGCCCGGCTCGAAGGTGGTGTTGACGGCCGAGAGCGGTGCGGCCGCGCCCTCCGCCATCGAGGCCATGGCCAGGATCTCGCCGGTCATGGGGTCGGTGATGACGATGTCGCCGCCGCGCGCACCGGTTGAGTCGAGGGCCGTGGCCAGCATCTCCTCCGCGACCTCCTGCAGATCCTGGTCGATTGTCAGAACGATATCGCGGCCCGGCACGGGCGGTTCCACCGTCACCACCTGCCCCGGTATCTCCTGACCGCGGTTGTCGCGCGCCACCACGTCCCTGCCCGCATGCCCCGCCAACACCGTATCCATGGCCTGCTCGATTCCTCCTGCTCCGGCTCCGTCCAGAACCGTACCAAGCAAGCCGCGGGCCAGGTCCGCACGCGGATACAGGCGTTTGAGTTCGCCGTCGATGTGGATTCCGGGCACCCCGCGGAGCTCGGCCACCTGTGTGCTGGAATAGCGGCCCGGGACAACGCTCCACGATTGTGTAGGATCGGACACGCGGGCGGCCGTCTGTGCGCGCACCCCCAATTCGTCGACAAGAGCCGCTTCCACCTCTGCCCGATCGCGGATTTCGTTCGTCGCGACGCCGACCGTGGCTCGCCAGTGGCTGACCGCAAGCTCTCCGCCGGCGCGGTCCAGAATGCGCCCGCGCGCGGCGGGAACGGCCCTGCTCTTCTGGTGCTGTCCGAGCGCGTCGCGAGCCCAGGCGGTCCGCTCCACGATCTGGACCTCGGCCGCGCGGGCGATCATCACGATTGCCAGGCAGACCCAAGCCAGCAAAAGCAGCCGGCGCCGGGCACGCACCTCATGGGCGCCGCCGCCACCACCGCCGGCGCGGCTCACCGGGCAGCTCCGGAGGTGATCACGATTTCGCTCTCGGCGGGTGGACGCAGCCCCAGTCTCCTGGCGGCCTCGGCAGTCACCCAGCGGCTCTCGAGGGCGACCACTTCGCGGGCCACCCCCTCGCGCTCGTCAAGCGCCACCGCCAGGTCCCGCTCGACGCGCGCGAGTTCCTGCATCGTCTCCCGGGTCGCGGACTGGCGCCACGCCACCGCAGCCAGCGCGGCCACGATCGCGGCCAGCGCGAAGACGACCGCCGGGGCGCGGCGGCGGCTCATGCGGCCTTTCTCCAGGCTCTGAGCCTCGCGGGCCGTGCACGCCGGTTGACTTCCGTCTCGCCGGGAGGGGCGGTGACCGGCTTCTTCGTCAGGACGCGTCCCAGCGGCTCCAGGTCGGCGGCGCGGACCGGAAGGCGGGGGGGCAATCCGTGCGACGGGTCGCTCCAGTCGCGGAACGCCCGCTTCACGATCGCGTCCTCGACGGAGTGGTAGGAGATGACGACGAGGACCCCGCCCGGGCGAAGGGCGTCGCGGATGGCGGGAAGGCCGTCGGTCAGCGCGCCGATCTCGTCATTCACGCCGATGCGGAGCGCCTGGAACAGCCGCGCCTTTTCGGCGTGGCCGGCACGGCGCCGGAGCACCGCCTCCAGAACGGCGACCAGGTCGTCGCTCGTGGCGAGCGGCCTCGACCCCCTCCTGCGAACGATCCTCGCCGCCAGTGCGGCCGGCCGGGGGGCCTGCCCCTCCCGCAGCACCCGCACGAGCTCCTCCCGGGTCGCATCCGCCAGGAAGTCGGCAGCGCTCAGCGGCGAACTCTGGTCCATCCGCATGTCGAGCCGGGCACCGCGCCGGAAGGTGAATCCGCGGCGCCGGTGGTCCAGCTGGTGCGAGCTTACGCCCAGGTCGAGAAGGGCCCCGGCCAGCTTCTCCTCGCGCACCAGGGGGTGGCGCGGGGCCTCCCGGAACGACATTCGCGCGAACGCCACCCGGTCGGCACCGGAAGACAGCCTGTCCCGCGCCGCATCGAGCGCCTCCCGGTCGCGGTCGACGGCCAGCACCCGGCAGCGGGCACACCGGGCGAGAATCGCCTCGGCGTGTCCCCCACCGCCGACGGTTCCGTCGAGGTAGAGTCCGTCGCGCTCGATCAGGTAGCTCATGGCCTGCTCCACAAGCACCGGGGCGTGGTATTCGTACGCGGGCACACGGTGTCCGCTACCCGAAGATCTGCGCTGCGAAGTCGTCATCGTCCTCCTGCCCGGTGCGCAGCTGCTCCTCGAAGCGATCCGGGTGCCACAGCTCGATCCGGTCCAGCGCGCCGATGAACAGCACGCTGTCACCGAGGCCCGCCTGCTCCCTGAGCCAGCCGGGGATGCGGATGCGGCCGTGCGCGTCGGGTTCGACCTCGATGGCGCTGGCCGTGACCCGCCTCAGATATGCCCCGCCGTCCTTCTTCGCCCTGCGGTGGGTCAGCAGGTTCTTCTGAATTTCGGTCCAGGTCTCGCAAGGGAAGAGTTCGAGGTGCGTGGGCTGCCACTGCAGGAGAACCATCGGCTCAGCGGACACAGCTCGGCGGAACGCTGAGGGCAGGCTGACCCGCCCCTTCGCGTCGATCTGAAACTCGTGACGGCCAAGTAGTCCGGACATGGTGGTTTGTTCCTGTTCATCCCACGGACTCTCACATTAATGGGTTTTTGTCCCACTAGCAACCACTTTATCCCACCATCGACGGAAAAAAAGGGGGCGCCGCAGGCTCTGATCGTCCCGCGGCGCCCCCTTGGGGCGGTCTCGATCCTACCCGCTAGCCGCGCCTTCCGCGCTCGATCACCGCCTCCTGGATCTCGATGAAGCGTTCCGTTGCGTCCCGCACCTCGGCCAGATTCCCGGCCAGGCCGGCCGCGGCGGCGTAGCCGGCCACCTTCTCCTGGGCGAGGATCTCCTTGACCTGCTCGAACATCGGCTTCGTCAGCTCGGCGGTCTGAAGGGTCTGGGGCTCTTCGAGCACGACCGACTTCTGGTAGAGGGCGTAGCCGTACCAGAAATCGACCTGGCCCGACCTCTGTTCCGAAAGCTGCTCATCGAAGGTCTTCGCCATCCCGAAGAGCTTGATCGCGAAGTCCCAGTGCTCGACCGCGTTGCCTCCGGCCTCGGCCGCCTGCTGCGCCAGGGCGACGCCCTGCTGGTATCCGGTCGCAAAGATGATGTTGGCCACCTGGTCGGCAGACTGCTCTCCGGCTGCCACCGCCTGCTGCAGATAGGGGAGCGCTTCGTCTTCCCGGCCAGCCTGGATCAGCCAGGAGCCCTGGCGCGCCCTTGCGTTCTGGTAGTTGGGGTCGAGCGCCACGAGGCTCTCCAGAGCGGCCAGGGCGTCGTCGACCCGGCCGAGCTTGTTGAGGATGTCGGCGTAGAGCGACCAGAACTGGCCCTCGTCGCCGTGGGTCTCCAGAACCTGTTCCGAGATATCGACCGCTTCCTCGAGCTGCTCGAGCTGGTAGAGCGTTGCGACCAGGTTGCGCAGGTGGCCGGACTCCATCTCGGCGCCCTTGATCTCGTACGCCTTCCGATAGGCGTCCGCGGCCTTGCTGAAGAATCCGCCCGCCTCCATCGACATCGGCTGGTTGGGGCCGAGCGCCTCCATGGCGTCCCGCGCCGCTATGGTTGCGAACGAGCCGTACATCTCGAGCAGGTCGACGTTGTCGGGCTCGATCTCGAGGCCCTCCTCGGTCAGGAGCATCGCGCCTTCCGCGTCGCCCGCCTGTAGCAGTTCGTAGGCGACGTTCATCCGCACCTGCGCATTGCCCGGGTTCAGTTCGAGATAGGCTTCGTAGTGCCTCCGGGCCGCCTCCTTGTCCTGCATTTCCGTGGCGGCCAGGTAGCCGGCGGAAAGGAGCGCGTCCTCGTGCAGGCGGTCCTGTTCGATCACCGCGAGGAGCAGCGCGTACGCTTCGTCGTACTGGCCCTGTTCCTGCTTCACATGCGAATAGACGTACCGGACCGTGGTGTTGGAGGGGTCCAGCTCCAGGGCGATCCGGCAGTTCTCCTCCGCGCCGGACCAATCCTTGGCGTCGTAGTATACCCCGCAGTAATTGGCCCGGTTCTGCTGCTCCGTGAAGTCCGAAAGCTGCTCCGAGAAATGCTCCGCGGCGGGCCTTGCGTCGCGCCTGCCCCAAGTGGCGTCCTCGATGTCGAGCTTGGTTCCGCCCGGGGCGGCGAACATCACCCCTATGGTCGTGAACGTCTGATCCTCCGCGTTCTCCCTGTACTCGCCGCAGAAGAGCATCGAGACATCGAGGCGGGTCGCCAGCTGCTGGCCCTGAACGCAGCCGAGCCTCCGGTGATCCAGATCGTACTGCCTGGCAGCGTCCCGGATCTCCCGTTCGTCGATCGGCTCGTGCGCAGGGAACAGCCTGAGCACATCCCTCAATGCGTTCGCCACGTCCCGCCCGAACCGGTCGCCTGCACCGTCCAGCGGCTGAAGCCACAGGATCATGACCCTGTGCGCGTCAGCGACCTGGGCACTCGACCGTGCCGGCAGGAAGAACGTGCTCAAGAGGGAAAGCACCCCCAACCCGGTGATTCCGATGCGTAACCAACTCCTCATTGTCCTGTCTTCTCCGTTCGTAGACGTGGCTCTGCAAACTGATGGCGCGAAGCTGTATAACTTATGAAGCGTGGTCCGGGACGGTCAACAGGCTGGACCGAATACCAACCCATCAACACATTACCATCGTGACCGGGGAAAGGTTCCCTTCGGTCCGCAACCGGCCGTACCGGCCCGCGCATCCCACGTGAGGCCGTGCGACCCAACTCCGCAAGAGGGAGAAATCGATGAGAAACTGGACCGTTGGTGCAACCGCGCTCGTTGCCGCCCTGGCCCTGGCCCCGGCCACGCTCGCGGCGCAGAACTGCTTTGTGAGGAGCGGCAACCCTGCCGACCGCCCCAGTCCACTCGACTCCGCCACCGTGAGCATCGGCGGCGAGGAGGTGAAGGTCTGCTACGGGGCACCGTCCGCAAGGGGACGGGAACTCGTGGGAGGCGACCCTCACCCCTTTGGCCGCCCCTGGCGCCTGGGCGCCAATGAGGCGACGGCGATTCACCTTCCGTTCGCTGGGTCGGTGGCGGGGGTGGAGGTTTCCGCGGGGTCCTACTCGCTGTACGCGGTGCCCGGAGCGGACGAGTGGGAGATCTTCGTCAACGGCAATGCCGAGCGCTGGGGCATTCCCGTCAATGCTACCGTGATGGAAGCCAATGTCGGCTCCGGAACGGTGCCCGCGTCGGACAACGAACACGTCGAGCGGATGACTATGACCTTCGAGAACGCCTCCGACACCGGGGCTACGCTGGTCCTTCGCTGGGAGAGCTACCGGGTGGACATCCCGGTCATGCGCCGGTAAGGGGCGGACCGGGGAGCCGGCGGGCCGGGGCGCTGCGCCGCTCGGGCGCGGCCCCTGCGACCGGCTCCTATACCTTGATAAAGATGCGGCGGGCGTGCATGACCCACGCAACGCCGAGCCAGAAAAGGACCGTGGCGACCGCGAAGGCAAGGGAACCGTTCAGGGGCCCGGCCCAGCGAACGAAGGCGGACTGGTAGATCAGCGCGTATGCCGAAGTCGTGCCCTCCGGCTCGACCGGAACGCGCCAGAGAATCAGCGTCTTTGCGAGCATGCCGGAAGCCACGAACATCGTGATCGCGTTGACCCCGTAGATTTCGAGCGGACGGGCCCACCGGCGCCAGCCCCGCACGTCGATCACCCAGTGCAGCGAACCCAGCACAAGCAAGGCCCAGCCGGTCGTGTAGGCCACGTATGAGCTGGTCCAGATCGGCTTGTTGATGGGAAAGGCCAGGTCCCACAGGTGGCCCACGCCGACGAGCAGGGCACCGAGCACCACAAGCCGGGCGCTCGCCGGCCACCGGCCCCTTCCGGCGGTTCGCAGAAGGTCACCGGCAAAGAGCCCCGCCAGCGTGCTCGATACCGCGGGCATCGTGCTGAGGAGACCCTCCGGGTCGTAGACGCCTCCACCACCGCTCCACATGTGCGGCCCGAGGATGATCCGGTCGAGCCAGGCAGCCAGGTTGCCTTCGGGCGAGAGGTCCCCCGCGCCGAAACCGGGAACCGGCGCCCAGGCCATCAGCGCCCAGTAGACCGCGAGGAAGGCCAGCATCGCCGCAAGGACCGCGCGCCTGCTCAGGAACAGCACCAGGGTCCCGGCCGCGAGATAGACCATCGCGATGCGCGCGAGGACCCCGACGAGGCGCACCGTGGCGAAGTCGAAACGGGGAATGGCGACCATGAGGAAGCCGAGCCCGTAGAGAATGAGGGCTCGGACCAGGACATGGCGCCAGAGGCGGCCGCGGGAGTCGCCCCGGGAAGCGCGCGCCGCGAAGGAAAAGGACATCGCCACGCCGATCCCGAAGAGGAAGAAGGGGAAGACGAGGTCGGTGGGCGTGGCGCCGTGCCAGACGGCGTGGCGCAGGGGCGGGTACACGTGCGCCCAGCTGCCCGGATTGTTGACGAGGATCATGCCCGCGATCGCCAGGCCGCGAAAGGCGTCCAGCGATGCGAGGCGGGCGGGGCGGGCGGAGGGCGGGAGGTGTGCGCTCACAGCATGTGCTCCTCGGCGATGTCCGCCACCCGGCCGGCCACCCCGCGGCCGTCGGCGGCGATCACCGGTACCGACCAGGGCAGGCCGGGGCGGTCCGTGACAACGGCCAGGACACCCCTCTTGCGGGCTTCCTCCGGCGGCACGACGGGCTCCGGCTGCGCTTCGGCCCGGAAGATTTCGACCTTGGGAACCGCCGCGCGCCGGAACCCCTCCACCACCACGATCTCGGCTTCCCCAAGGTGGCTGACGAGCAACCGGTCCAGCGAAGGCTCCCCCGCGGCCCCCCAGTTCCCCATGAGGGAGAATTCGTCCGGCCCGGCCAGAAGGACGCGTTCGGCATGGCCTTCGTGCCGGTGGCGCCAGGAATCGGTCCCGGGGGTGTCGAGCTGGAAGTGGTGGCCGTGCTTCACCGACATCACTAGGCGCCCCCGCCGCGCCAGCTCCGCGATCACGGAGACGGCGAGGGTCGTCTTCCCGGACTTCTTGTTGCCGATGATCGCCAGGGCCGGCGGCGGCAGGTCGGCGCGACGGTTCACGCTGCGGAAGTCCGCCGGCGCGAGTCCCGTGTCGACGACCACCGGATCGAGCGAACCCGCGAAGGCGCCCGACTCCAGCCGCCTCTCGTTGAGCGCATCGGTCAGCGGCACCAGGACGTTCAGGGGGTAGATCCCGCACAGGGGGTGAAATCCCCAGGGCGGTCCGGCGCGCGGCAGCGTGACGCCAGCTTGCCGGCGCCATCCCTCGACCAGGCGCTGGAGCGCCCCGGCACCCACCCACGGCATGTCCACCGCGAGCACCAGCACCGCCTCGTGCCCGCTCTGCAGGGCGCGTCCCAGCGCGGCATCGATTCCCCCGAGGGGACCCATCAGGGGCCGGCGGTCGGGCAGCGTCTCCACCTCCACCTGGTGCGCGACCTGGGGGTGGTTGACGATCGCCACGACCTCGTCGCATACCGCGCCGAGCCGTTCGGCGGCCACCTGCCAGAGCGGTCTGCCGTGCAGCCGGGCCAGCGTCTTGGGAGACCCGAAGCGGCGGCTGCCGCCCCCTGCCAGGATCGCACCCAGCAGGCTCATCCCGCGTCCCCCTTCAGTCCCCTGATTCGGTCGTCGCCGGAATAGACGTTGTACCCGTCCGGCTTGGCGAACCCCACCAGGGTCATGTTGAAGCGGCGGGCGAAGGTCACCGCCAGGCTCGACGGCGCGCCCACCGCCACGACCATCGGGAACCCCGCCATGGCGGCCTTCTGCAGGATCTCGAACGAGGAGCGGCCCGACACCACGAGCCCGAGTTCCGATCCGGGGAGCGAGCGGGACAGGACCAGCGCCCCGACGACCTTGTCGACCGCGTTGTGGCGGCCCACGTCCTCGCGCACGAGCGCGATCCGCCCGGCCGCATCGAAGAGTCCCGCCGCGTGAATTCCGCCGGTCCGGTCGAACACCTGCTGGGAGGCCCGCAGCCGTTCCGGGACCCGGCGCACCTCCTCGTCGGCGACACGCAGCGTGCCGTCGGCAACCGGCCGGCAGCCCATCACCTCGACCGATTCGAGCGACGCCTTGCCACAGACACCGCAGGAGGACGTGACGTAGAAGTTGCGGGTCAGGCTGGCGGCATCGAATGCGGCCGGGTCGCGCAGCGCGGCGGTGACGACGTTGTATTCCTGGGGATCCACGTTGCGGCAGTAGCGGACATCGCCGAGCGCGTTCGGGTCGGTCACCACGCCCTCCGTGAAGAGGAACCCCGCGGCGAGTTCGAAGTCGTCGCCCGGCGTCCTCATCGTGACCGAAACCGGATGCTCGCGCGGGCCATCCTCGCCGGGGACCTCGAGCCGCACCTCCATGGGCTCTTCGACGGCGACGCTGTCGCTCCTGGCCGTGAACCATCCGCGACGCATGCGCCCGACACGGACCCGCGCCGCCCTGCGGCGGGATGGAGTCGCCAATGTGAGGTCCTCCCTGACCGTTGCGGGGTCGCCCAGACCGTCTCGGAGGTCGCCCTGACCGTCCCGGTCTCGCCAAATGTTTGCAATGTCTATATCTATTGTCCCCCGCATTCCTTCTCAAACCCTTCCCCATGGCAGAGCCAGGCAACGACACACTCGTGGAGCACTGGAAGGACGAGCCGGCACCCCTCCTTCCCCTTCTCCACGCCTTTCACGAGCGAGACGGCTACCTCTCGGAGGAAGCGCTGCGCGCCGTCTCGCGGGGCCTTCGTATTCCCATCGCCGACCTTTTCGGCACGGTCACATTCTACCACCACTTCTCGCGGGACGCCGCCGGGCTCGACCGGCCGCGCGTCTGCAACGGCCCCGTCTGCAGCATGCGGGGCGCGGAGGTTCTCCTGGCGAGCCTCCGCGCGGCGGGTCACGACCCGATGACGATGCCGTGTCCGGGCCGCTGCGACGAGCCGGTGCCGGTGATCCACCGCGGCACCGTGCTGACCGGCCGCACCGCGGGGACGCTGGTGAGCGGGCCGTCGCCGCTGCCGCCCGTGCCCCCGGACGGCGTGGAGGAATGCGTCTTTGCGGGGATCCGCGCGCCCGGCCGCCCCACCCTCGCCGGGTACCGCAGCCAGGGCGGCTACGAGGCGCTGGAGCAGGCCGTGACCGGAATGACGCCGGCCGAGGTGGTCGACGTGATCGACGCCAGCGGGCTGGCGGGGCGCGGGGGGGCGGGGTTTCCCACGGGGCGGAAGTGGCGGGCGGTGGCGGATGCGCCGGGGGAGCCGAAGACGATCGTGTGCAACGCCGACGAGGGCGAGCCCGGCTGCTTCAAGGACCGGGTGCTGATGGATCACGATCCCCACGGCACGATCGAGGGGATGGCGCTGGCCGCGTACGCGACGGGAGCCGTGCGGGGGTTCATCTACCTGCGCTACGAGTACCCGGAGACGTGCGACATCCTCGAAGGCGCGATCGCGGCGGCGGCGGCGGCGGGGTTGCTGGGGGACGGGATCCTGGGGACGGACTTCCGCTTCGACCTAATGGTGCGCCGCGGCGCCGGCGCCTACATCTGCGGCGAGGAGACCTCCCTGCTCAATTCGCTGGAAGGGGGGCACCCGTTCCCGAGGAACCGCCCCCCCTTCCCCGTCACGCATGGCTACGAGAACCTGCCCACCGTCGTGAACAACGTGGAGACGCTGGCCTCCGCACCGCCGATCCTGGTCCACGGGGCGGAGTGGTACCGCGGACTCGGGCGCGCCGACCACGCGGGCACCAAGGTGATCAGCCTGTCCGGCGACATCGCGCGGCCGGGCAACTACGAGGTCCCCATCGGGCTGCCGCTCCGCGAACTGCTGCACGGCTGGGCGGGAGGTCCGCCGGGCGGGCGCGCCGTCCAGGCCGTGACGATGGCGGGCCTGTCCGGCGGCTTCCTGGCCGGCGCGGACCTGGACGTCACCCTGGACGAGCCCTCGATCCGGTCGAAGGGGAGCTTCCTGGGCGCGGGCGGCATCATGGTCTTCGACGACTCCCGCGACATGATTCGCGTGACGCGCGAGTCGATGGAGTTCTTCGCGGAGGAGTCCTGCGGGAAGTGCTTCCCGTGCCGGATCGGGACCCAGCGGCTGGTGGAGCGGCTGGAGGGCCAGGGCCCCCGCGCGGTGGACGCCTGGGTGGACGAAGTGGTGGACCTGAATGAAGTCATGAAGAAGACGAGCGCGTGCGGATTGGGTCAGGCCGCCCCACTTTTGACCGAGAGCCTGATCCGGTACTTTCCGGACCGGGTTCGGGCGCACGTGGAGAAAGGCTGACGGCGATGAAGCGGAACGGAACCCCGTCGACGAACGGCAAGGGCGTCCAGCTGACCATGACGCTGGACGGAGAGAAGGTGGCGTTCACGCGCGGCGAGACGGTCTACGAGGTCGCGGAACGGCACCAAAAGGAGATCCCGACCCTCTGCTACGACCCGCGCCTGGAGCCCTTCGGGGGCTGCCGGCTCTGCATCGTAGAGCTTGAGGGCGCGCGCAACCCGGTGGCATCGTGCACGATGAAGGCGGAGCCCGGGATGCGAGTCCGCACCCGCACGGCCGCCCTCGAGGTCCAGCGCCGCATCCTCATGGAGATGGTGGCGTCCGAGAACCGCGACACCGACGTCGACCCCATGCACGGCTATGCGTCGCAGGAGATGGCCGAGCTGCTCGACCGCTACGACGCGCGTACCGGCCGCTTCGAGGGCGCGCTGTCGGGAGAGAGCCGCCCCGACGACGACAACCCCTTCATCAAGCGCGACTACGAGAACTGCATCTCGTGCTACCGCTGCGTGCGCGTCTGCGCCGAGCAGGAGGGCGACTACGCGATCAGCGTGATGAACCGGGGCTTCCACACCCAGATCACCACCGAGTTCGGCGGCCTGCTGAAGGACTCGGCGTGCACCTTCTGCGGCCAGTGCATCCAGACCTGCCCCACCGGCGCGCTCGGCGACCTCAAGGCGCTGGCCAACAAGGACGTTCCCGGCGAAACGGAGACGACCCGCACGATCTGCCCGTACTGCGGCGTCGGCTGCACGGTCGACGTCATGACGCGCGGCGAGAAGATCGTCGGCGTCCTCCCCGCGATGGACGGCCCGGCGAACGAGGGCGCGCTCTGCGTGAAGGGCCAGTTCGCCTTCGACTTCGTCGGACACCCGGACCGCCTGGCCACCCCATTCATCCGCGAGGAGAAGTCGGGACAGCTTCGACCGGCCTCGTGGGACGAAGCGCTGGACTTCGCGGCCGGCAAGCTGCGCAAGGTGGTGAAGGACCACGGGCGCCGCGCCATCTACGGAATCGCCTCCGGCCGCGCGCCCCACGAAGCCGCCTACATGATGCAGCGCTTCATCCGGGCGGGACTGGGGACGAATCACATCGACAACTGCAGCCGTGCCTGACACGCCCCCACAGTCGCCGGTCTGGCGGCAACAATCGGAAGAGGGGCGATGTCGAACCCGCTCGCGGACATGGACAAGCCCGATGTGATCTTCTGCATCGGGACGAACATGACCGAGTGCCACCCGGTGGCGGCCACGCGGCTCAAGCGGGCGCTCGCGCGGGGCGCGAAGATGATCGTGGCGGACCCGCGGCGCATCGGGCTGGCCGAGATCGCGGACGTCCATCTGCCGCTGCGCGTGGGGTCCGATGTCTCGCTGCTGCTGGCCATGGCGCATGTGATCGCCCGCGAGGGGCTGATGGACCAGGCCTTCATCGACGCGCGCACCACCCAGGGCGAGGACTTCATGGAGCACGTCGCGCAGTACACGCCGGAGTGGGCGGCCGAGATCTGCGAGTGCGACCCGGCGGACATCGAGAAGGCGGCGCTGCTCTACGGCGGTGCCGACCGGGGCGCGATCTACTACACGGTCGGCATCACCGAGCACATCTGCGGCGTCGACAACGTCCAGAGCCTCTGCAACCTGGCGCTGATGACCGGCAACCTGGGCCGCGAGGGCACGGGCGTGAACCCGATGCGCGGCCAGAACAACATCCAGGGCGCCGGCGACGCGGGCGCGCTGCCGAACAACTACCCCGGCTTCCAGGCCGTCACCGTCCCGGCGCACCAGGAGAAGTTCCACGAGGCGTACGGGCGCAAGGTCGACCTCGCGACGGGGATGACCAAGGTCACCGCCCTGGACCTCTGCGGCGACGGCATCCACGCGATGATCATCAATGGCGAGAACACGCTGGTCACCGACCCGGACCGACACCACTGCGAACACGCGCTGAAGAGCCTCGACTGCCTGGTCGTGATCGACATCTTCATGACGGACACGGCGAAGGTCGCCGACGTGGTCTTTCCCGCGACCGCCTGGGCCGAGACCGACGGGGTCTGCACCAACACCGAGCGCCGCGTCCAACGGCTGCGCGCCGCGGTGCCGCCCCCGGGCGAGGCGAAGCCCGATTGGTGGATCGTCTCCCGCCTCGCTCAGCGGATGGGCTGGAAGGGATTCGAGTTCGAGTCCGCCAAGGAGGTCTTCAACGAGCTCTGCTCCCTGTCACCCCTGTATGCGGGATTGGACTGGGACCGGATCGACCGTGGCGAGTACCAGTGGCCGGTGCCCACACGCGATCACCCCGGCACGCCGCGCCTCCACGAGGAGGGCTTCGAGAACGGCCGCGGAATCTTCAAGATGCTCGAGTACCGCGACCCCGAGGAGACGCTCTCCGACGAATACCCGATGTGGCTGACCACCGGCCGCCGGCTGCCCCAGTACCACACGCGCACCCAGACCGGGCGGTCAGGGGGGATCGACTACCTGCTGTCGGAGGAGACGCTGGAGGTGCACCCGGACGACATCGCGCGGCTGGGGCTGGTGGACGGCGGCTGGGCCGAGCTGAGCAACCCGCGTGGCTGCCTGCACGTGAAGGTTCGAGCGACCGCCAAATCGCCCAAGGGCACGGTGTTCGCGTCGTTCGCCTTCGAGGACGTGCCGGTGAACGTGCTGACCGGGGGCGGGTACGATCCGGTGACGCAGACGGCGGCGCTGAAGGCGTGTCCGGTGGCGCTGAAGCCGGTGGGGCCGCCGCTGGCGCTGGGGCAGGTGGGGGTGGGGGCCAGAGGATTCTAGCCGTGTCGGAAGACAAGAGGCTCATCAGACGCGTCGTGTTGCGAAATTACAAGAGCATCGCTGCGTGTGATGTCTCGCCGGCTCAGCTGACGTTCCTGGTCGGTCCCAATGGTTCCGGAAAGAGCAATTTCCTTGACGCGTTGAGATTCGTCGCCGATTCCCTCCGCTTTTCGATAGAGCACGCGTTGCGAGACCGAGGTGGAATCAATGAAGTGCGTCGGCGGTCTGGTGGCCATCCGAACCACTTCGCAATCCGATTGGATTATGACCTGGGCCAGTGTTCCGGTTACTACACGTTCAGCGTGGGAGCGGAACCCGGAGGGGGACACCAGATTCGACGCGAGGAGTGTTGTGTAGTTCCCCGCGACGGAGGCACACCTCAGTTCTACAGAGTGGAAAGCGGGCACCTGGGGAAGAGCACCATGTCGAGTGGACCCGTGCCGGCCAGAGACCGCTTGTACCTTGTGAGTGCTTCCGGCATCGCCGGTTTCCGTCCTGTGTACGAAGCGCTGTCCGGCACCGGATTCTACAATCTGCGCCCGGAGGCGATAAGGGCTGTGCAGCCCCCTGACCCCGGAGAGCTACTCAACCGGGACGGGAGCAATATCGCGAGCGTGCTGGCCAGCCTGGCGAAGCGCGCGCCCTCCATCAAGCGACGTATCGAAGAGTACCTTGCCAATATCGTTCCAGGGGTATCCGGTGTTAATCGGGTGTCAGCCGGGCCGCGCGAGACGCTCGAGTTTCTCCAGGAGGTGCGCGGAGCCAAGCATCCCTGGCGCTTCTATGCGAGCAGCATGTCGGACGGAACCCTCCGTGCATGTGGCGTCTTGCTTTCCCTGTTCCAAAGGGCTGGCAACTCCGGTTCGGAACGATGGCTTGTAGGGATCGAGGAGCCCGAAGCAGCTCTCCACCCAGCCGCTGCCTCAGTCCTGGTAGATGGTCTTCGGGACGCAGCGGAGCATGCGCAGGTGATCGTCACGAGTCACAGTACAGACCTTCTAGATGATGAAGGGATCTGTGTCGACGGGATCATCGCTGTATTGTCCGAACACGGTGAAACCCGCATGGGTCCACTGGATGATGTCGGACGATCGGTACTTCGCGATCATCTTTACACAGCCGGAGAACTCTTGCGGATGAACCAACTGGATCCAGATCCGAACCTCTCCCGGCTGGACCCGAATCAGCTCAAGCTGTTCGGCCCGACACCCTGAGTTGTGCGCACGATTTCAACCATAGTCGAGGGTCATGGGGAAATCGAGGCACTTCCACTGCTTCTTCGCCGGATCGCCGCTGCCCTGGGGTCCGCCGTTCACACCCCCCGGCCGATCCGTGTGAAGCGACACAAGGTCGTCAAACCCGGAGAACTGGAGCGTGCCGTTGAATTGGCCGCCCGCCAAGCAAGGGCGGATGGATCCATCCTTGTCCTTCTCGACGCTGACAGTGACTGTCCCGAGGAACTGGCACCGCAACTGCTTCGCCGGGCCACGGATGCCCGCCCGGACCGTGAAATCCGGGTCGTACTGGCCAAGACCGAGTACGAAGCCTGGTTCCTGGCGGCCGCCAGGTCTATCGCGGGCAAGCGAGGTATCGATCCATCCGCCACTCCCCCGGACGATCCAGAGTCGATCGGGAGTCCGAAGGGATGGTTGAGAAGGCACATGCGAGACCAGCCCTACAGCGAGACTCTTGACCAAGCCGCGCTGAGTGCGGTCTTCGACCACGACGCCGCCCGATCGGCTCCTTCATTCGACAAGTTGTGGAGGGACGTCAAGTCAATGCTCTCAGGATGAACCACCCAGCTCTGTAAATCAAACCTTACTTAATGTAAAGCAGAGATTACATTATCGGACAATCCGCAGCTGGACCACGTAGGGTACGTCCATTTCTCCCAATGTGACGCCCGTCAGCGTACCCGCCCCAAACACCGGAAAGGGCTCCTTCTCGATCGGGACGGGCGAGGCCACTCGGCCGACGTAGACGCCCAGTTCGTCGAATACGTCCCAAGCCCGGGTCGCTCTGCGTTCCGTCTCGATCCAGACCCAGCCGTCTGGGCTCGTCCGGATCCGCTCGATGGCGTATTTGCGCGCCGGAAGCCGGCGCTCCGGGATTCCGGCGGCGGACGCGATGCTGTCTCGCTCGCTTCCTTCCAGCCTCGGTGCCTCGCGGTCCAGCCGGACGGTTCGCAGCGTGTCGCCGGCGTACGTCAACTCATGGATGGCGAAGACCGAGGTGTTGGCCACCCAGATGTTCCCATCCGGGTTCACGGTCCACCGGTATCTCGGTGTATACGGAATCCGGGACCGGTTGGCTATGCGGACGTTCGCGCCACTCACTTCCTGTGTGTATGTGTTCCGCGTATTCCGCGGAAACTCCGGCAGCAGGAAGCTCCCCAGGGAGTCGAGTCCAGGGCCGGGCGCGTACTTCACGATGCCCCTGAAGCTCGGGTGGTAGAAATGCAGATTGCCTCCGGAATCGCCCCACAGCGGCCAGGGCAGGGCCGCGGCCCGAACCACCGGTGACGGGTGTGTGGCGTGGACGTTTCCGAGCGAGTCGAAGACCGTGAAGCGATTCATCGTCGCGTCGATCGTCCACAGATGGCCGGAGGGTTGCCAGATGATTCCCGCAAGCCAGCCGAACTCCCCGGGTCCCTCGCCGGATCGCCCAATGGTTCTGACACACTCTCCCTGCGCGGAGAACACGCTGATTTCGTTCAGCTGCCGGTCGGCCACGTAGATCCGGCCGTCACCGTCCACCGCGATCGAATTCACGTCGCCGAAGGCATCGCAGGTGCCCGCGACCGACCCGATTCGAAGTGCCTCGACGAGCATCGGCACTCCTTGCGGACCCGTCTGCGGAGTATCCGGGTTTGATACGACGATCCTACCGCTCTCCAGGGTATCCACGACTGCGCTGCGTTCCTGGGCATCGGCCCGGACAGCTGTGGCTGCGAGCAGCGCCCCTGCGACCATGGCCGGCATACCGGGGTTGCGGATTGCGACATTCATGCGGTGTCCCTTCATTTCTCCCCAGCGCTCCTTCAAGGTAAGCATACCCAACTGATCACCACGACTGTGATGCCCCGGCCGAGGTCTGTGGTTGCCGGATCCACTGCCGGAACCAGCTGCCGTAGGACACGCCGGGATAGAGGCGGCACCACCTCTGCGTGTCGCCGGGCCAGTTGACGTTTCTCGTCGGCTGCACGCCAACTCGACCTTCCGTCGGAGCGAGCGGCCGCCCGCCTCCCCCTCGCCACGCCGTGATTCACCCCGAGTTTATTTGACTGGAAACCCGCCGAATCGCGTTGAAATCCCGTAAGTCATTGAATAACAAGGACTTGTTTTCTTGATGGGTATTTCATTTTGGAGAATATGCCCACGCAGCACCCCCTCACCCCCCGTACATCTCCCCCATCACGGCCACGATGTCCGGCGCGTCGGCAAGGTAGCGCTCCCGCGCCTCGGCCTCGACCGCGCGCGGAATCCCGTGCAGCGCCTCCGCGATGGGGCCGGCGATGGCGGCCACCGTGTCCGAATCGCCGCCGAGTGAGACCGCGTTGCGGATCGCGTCCTCGAACGACGCCGACTCCAGCGCGCAGGTGATCGACTCGGGGACGGTCCGCTGGCAGGTCTCGTTGAAGGCGTAGCCGGGACGGATTTCGTCGACCGTGCGGGAGAGGTCGTAGGCGTACTCGGCGGTGATTGTCGTGCGGATGTCGGCGGGGCCGGCGCGGTTCAGCGCCAGCCAGATCGCGTGGACGGTGGCCCGCGCGCCCTTCATCCCCTCGGGGTGATCGTGGGTTATGGCGGTGACGCGGTCGGAGGCGGCGAGGGCGGCGGCGAGGTCGTCCCGGTTGAGGAAGGCGGCGGGCGAGACGCGCATGGCCGCGCCGTTGCCGAAGCTGTTGTAGGACTCAGGCGACTCGTGCCGGATCCACTGCCGGAACCAGCCGCCGTACGACACGCCGGGGTAGCGGCGGCACCAGCGCTGCAGCGTCGGGGACGCGGGCAAGTCGTGCAGCAAGACATCCGCCACCGCGGCCGTGCAGACTGCGTCGTCCGTGAAGTGGCCCCCGGGGTTGAAGAACTCGAAGTCCTTCGTCTTGATCCGGTCCCATTCGTACACGGAACCGACGATGTCGCCGATGATGGCGCCCCACATGGTCACCCCCTTTGCTGCGGACGCGCTCCCGCGAGAACTCCCGGGTTGCCCCCCAGGGCGGTTTCGCGCCAGACTTCGCAGGCCGTTTCTTCGCGGTCCCACGTTACGGATTCCAGCTCTCGCACAGGACACCCATGCTCTCAGACATCGAAATCGCGCAAGCCCACGAGATGAAGCCGATCTCCGAGATCGCAGCCAGGGTCGGCCTCGGTGAAGACGAAATCCTTCAGTACGGACACCACAAGGCGAAGGTGCCGCTCGACGTGGTGAAGGCGCGCCCGCACCGGGCCGCCCGGCTGGTGCTGGTAACCGGATGCAGCCCGACGGCCGCGGGGGAAGGCAAGTCGACCACTTCGGTCGGGCTCGCCGACGCGCTCAACCTGCGCGAGCGCAATCCCGTGCTCTGCATCCGCGAGGCGTCTCTGGGGCCGGTCTTCGGGATCAAGGGAGGCGCGGCCGGCGGCGGCTACTCGCAGGTCGTGCCGATGGAGGACATCAACCTGCACTTCACCGGCGACTTCCACGCGATCACGTCGGCGCACGCGCTGCTGTCGGCGATGCTCGACAACCACCTCTTTCGGCCCAACAGCACCGGTCTCGACCATCGGCGCATCACCTGGGGACGGGCGGTTGACATGAACGACCGGGCGCTGCGCAACGTGATCGTGGGGCTGGGCGGGCCCTTCGGCGGGATCCCTCGCCAGGACGGCTTCATGATCACCGCGGCGTCCGAGGTCATGGCGATCTTCTGCCTGGCGCGCGACCTGGCCGACCTGGAGGAGCGCCTCGGCAACATCATCATCGGGTACACGCGCAGCCGCGACCCGGTGCGCTGCCGCGACATCGGCGCCGAGCAGGCGATGACGATCCTGATGCGGGACGCGCTCGACCCGAACCTGGTGCAGACGCTGGGCGGGACGCCCGCCTTCATCCACGGAGGCCCCTTCGCCAACATCGCGCACGGCTGCAACTCGCTGATCGCGACCCGGGCCGGGCTCAAGCTGGGCGACATCGTGGTGACCGAGGCGGGCTTCGGCGCCGACCTGGGGGCCGAAAAGTTCTTCGACATCAAGTGCCGGCTGGGCGGGCTCAGCCCGGACGCGGTCGCAATCGTTGCGACGATCCGCGCGCTGAAGATGAACGGCGGCGCCTCGAAGGACTCGCTCGCGACCGAGGACGTGGGCGCGCTCGGCCGCGGCATGGAGAACCTGTACGGGCACGTGGAGAACGTGGCGCGGTTCGGGGTCCCGGCCGTGGTGGCGCTGAACCGATTTGCGAGCGACACCGGCGAGGAGGTCGCCACCGTGCTCGATGGCTGCGCGGCGCGCGGGATTCGCGCCGTCGAGGCGGACCCGCACGGGGGCGGGGGGGCGGGGTGCCTCGACCTCGCCGACGCGGTCTGGGAGATCGCCAACAGCGGCGAGGCCGCCTTCCGGCCCCTCTACCCCGACCACCTCTCCCTCAAGGAGAAGATCGAGACCGTAGCGACGAAGATCTACGGCGCGGAAGGCGTCGACTTCCAGCCCGGAGTCACCGCCGAGCTCGAGCGCCTCGAGTCCTTCGGGATGGCGGACGCCCCGGTGTGCATCGCCAAGACCCAGTACTCCTTCTCGGACGACCCCACCCTGCTGGGCCGTCCCCGCGGCTTCCGCATCACGGTGCGGGAAGTCACCCCCTCGGCCGGCGCGGGGTTCGTGGTCGTGAAGACCGGGTCGATCATGACGATGCCGGGCCTGGCGGCGAAGCCGGCCGCGCTCAACATGACGATCGACGGGGACGGGGTGATCGGGGGGCTGATGTAAAGGCGGCGGAAGGCAGGCGGGACGCAGGCCGTCGGGACGGTCAGCCGCCCGGCAACACTCTGATGTCGGGGCATTCGAGCAGCGACCTGTCGGCCGTTACCAGCGTGAGCTTGTGAACCATCGCGGTTGCCGCGATGAAGCGGTCGGCCGGATCGTCATGGGGAAGGCGGACACTGCGGCTGCGGAGCGCGATCTCGTGCGTCAACGGAAACTCGCGCATCGCTCTGGTTGCGAGAGCCGTGCGGATCCACCTCCAGGGATCGGGGGCAAGGTCAACGCGGCTCCGATCCGCCAGCAAGAGCGTCTCCCAGATGCTCACGGGGGAAAGGGCGAGCACGCTGGCCGGGTCGGTCATTGCATCGCGTGCCCGGGCGGACAGCCGTTGCGGCTCCAATAGGCTCCACAGCCAGACGTGTGTGTCCAGCAGCAAGGTCACGTTGCCTCGCCACCTTCTTCGCCGGACATGGCGTCCGAACGGTACACGTCCCAGTCGGACAGCTCGGATACGGGAGAGATGATGTCGCCCGTGATCTCGCCCATGTCTCGCATGGCCCCCAGCCATTCCACAGGTTCGGCCTCAGCGTCCGGACACGGACCGGTCGGCTCGGATGGGGAATCGGTCGGGTGGTCCGGAACCGCCGGAGCCGGTCCGTAGGCGGCCCGGGCCCGCTCGCGCATCAGTCCGAGGCCCGGGTTCGGGGCGGCATGGCGGCTCAGGAGATGGCGAAGTTCACCCTCCAGCGAGCGGTGATTCGCCTTGGCTCGCGCCTTGAGCAGGGCGATGACCTCGTCGTCCACGTTCCTGATCGTGAGTACACCCATCGGTCCTATACCTCCGTGCTCGAACGGTGAACGCAAAATGTAATGGAAATGACAGCATTATGCCGGCTTGGCCCGGTGACCGTACTACGCTACCCGTACTGGCGAACCGCACCGCCCCGGCCCAATATTGCGACCGCACCGATTCCACCCTTGTCATCCCCTACCCCGCCCAAGCCATGCCCGACGCCGCCGCCTACTGGGCCCGCAACCTCCGCTACCTCTGGATCCTGCTCGCGATCTGGTTCGCCGTGTCCTTCGGCTTCGGGATCCTCCTGGCGGATGCCTTCAACGCCATCCGCATCCCGGGCACCGGGTTCAAGCTCGGCTTCTGGTTCGCGCAGCAGGGGTCGATCTACGTCTTCGTGGTGCTGATCTTCGTGTATGCACGCCTGATGAACCGGCTGGACCGGGAGTACGGGGTGGCGGAAGACTAGCCCATGGACGTCCGCCTCTGGACCTTTGTGCTCGTCGGGCTCTCCTTCGCCCTCTACATCGGGGTGGCGATCTGGTCGCGGGCCAGCTCCACCAAGGAGTTCTACGTAGCCGGCACCGGGGTGTCGCCCCTCGCCAACGGGATGGCCACGGCGGCCGACTGGATGTCGGCGGCGTCGTTCATCTCGATGGCCGGGCTGATCTCGTTCATGGGGTACGACGGGTCGGTGTACCTGATGGGATGGACGGGCGGCTACGTTCTGCTCGCGCTCCTGCTGGCGCCCTACCTGCGCAAGTTCGGGGCGTACACGGTGCCGGAGTTCGTGGGGCAGCGGTACTACTCGCAGGTGGCGCGCGTGGTGGCGGTGGCGTGCGCGATCTTCGTGTCGTTCACCTACGTGAGCGGGCAGATGCGGGGCGTGGGCATCGTCTTCAGCCGCTTCCTCGAGGTGGACGTGACGGTGGGGGTGATCATCGGGATGGGGATCGTGCTCTTCTACGCAGTGCTCGGGGGGATGAAGGGCATCACCTACACGCAGGTGGCGCAGTACTGCGTGCTGATCTTCGCCTACATGGTGCCGGCGTTCTTCCTGGCGGTCATGCTGTCGGGAACATTCATCCCGCAGCTCGGTTTCGGCGGCGCGGACCCAGAGAGCGGCGTCTTCCTCCTCGACAAGCTGGACGGGCTGCACCGGGAACTGGGCTTCACCGCCTACACCGACGGCACCAAGTCGATGATCGACGTGTTCTTCATCACGGCGGCGCTCATGGTCGGCACGGCGGGTCTGCCGCACGTCATCATCCGCTTCTACACGGTGCCGAAGGTGCGGGACGCGCGCATTTCCGTCGGCTGGGCGCTCCTCTTCATCGCGATCCTCTACACGACCGCGCCCGCCGTGGCCGTCTTCGCCCGCGCCAACCTGCTGGACACGGTGGCGGGGCAGCCCTACGACGCCATGCCCGAGTGGTTCAGCAAGTGGGAGGACACGGGGCTCATCACCTTCGACGACAAGAACGGGGACGGCAACATCCGGTACGTCGCCGACCCGGACGCCAACGAGCTGACGATCGACCGCGACATCATGGTGCTCGCCAACCCCGAGATCTCCCGCTTGCCGAACTGGGTGGTGGGCCTGGTGGCGGCGGGCGGGCTGGCGGCGGCGCTGTCGACCGCGGCCGGGCTGTTGCTGGTCATCTCGTCGGCGATCAGCCACGACCTGCTGAAACGGGCGCTGAGGCCCGACATCTCGGAGCGCGGCGAGCTCATTGCCGCGCGGCTCAGCGCGTTCTTCGCCGTGTCGGTGGCGGGGCTGCTGGGGATCAACCCGCCGGGTTTCGTGGCGCAGACAGTGGCGTTCGCTTTCGGCCTCGCGGCCTCGTCGTTCTTTCCCGTGATCATTCTTGGCACCTTCACGCGCACGATGAACCGCGAGGGCGCGATCGCCGGGATGGTGTCGGGCATCACCTTCACCGCGGCGTACATCATCTACTTCCGCTTCGTCAACCCGGCCGCCGACTCGCCGGAGAACTGGTGGTTCGGAATCTCGCCGGAAGGAATCGGGACGCTGGGGATGCTGCTGAATTTCGCGGTCGCGCTGACGGTGTCGAAGTTTACGCCGTCGCCGCCGGCCAGCGTGCGTGAGCTGGTCGAGCGGATCCGGGTGCCCGGAGGTGCGGGGCAGGGAGGCCAGGGATGAGACCCGAGACGCACGCGTGCGAGACGAGCGGCGGCGCCCGCCGTTCCTTCGCCGCCGCCCTCTGCATCGCCGTGGCGGCTGCCACCCCCTTCGCCGCAAACGCCCAGACCGAAGTCCACTACCAGTACGGGAGCCAGACCAACCCGTTCACCGAAGTGTCGAACGGCACCACCGTGCTGACCATGCAGCACGCGTCCCAGTGGAAGTTCGGCGACAACTTCTACTTCATCGACCTGATTGACGACGGTGGCAACGACGGCTTCAACGAGATGGACGCCTACGGCGAATGGTACTCGAACTTCAGCCTGGGCAAGCTGACGGGGCAGGACCTCTCGGCGGGACCCATCGCCGACTTCGGCCTCTTCATGGGGGCCGCGCTTGGTACCGATGCCAACGTCCGGCAGTGGCTGCCGGGGGGGCGAGTCGCGTGGGATCTACCCGGGTTCATCTTCCTGAACACGGACCTGGCGCTGGGGATCGACGGCGGCCGCGGGCTGGCCGGCGGGAGTCCTCCGGAGCTCGACAACCGCTTCATCCTGGACGTGAACGGCCTCTATCCGTTCAGCGTCGGCGGACAGTCGTTCTCGATCACCGGTCACGCCGAATACGCCGTCGCCACCTCCGACGAACTCGGCAACGACGTCCCCTCGTCAATCCTCGCCCAGCCGCAGTTCAGGTGGAACGTCGGCGGCGGCAACGTGCACGTCGGCATCGAGTATCAGTACTGGAGCAACAAGCTGGGGACCGACGTGACGGAGAGCATCGTCCAGTTGCTGGGGGTGTGGCAGTTCTGAGGGCCTGGCATAAGCGCTTTCGCCCACCGCGTACCGTCGCGCGGCTTCTCAGGGCTTTCGCGGCGAAGGGCGGGGATCGTTCTCGCCTCCCGGCGGAAGCGCACCAGTCCCGGGACGGTCGGCCAGCAGGTTCTCCAGGAACTCCACCTTCTCGTCGAGGCGGCGGACTTCGTCTTCGAGGTCCGCCCGGGTTCCACCGTCCCCCAGCCGTTTCACGTCGGCTTCCAGGCGGCTCAGCCGGTTCCGCCAGTCGGAGCCACCAAGCGACCTTTGAGCGAGCAGCCAGATGATGGTGCCCGCGACCGCGAAACCACCAAAGAACACCAGCATAAAGAACAGAATCGGGACCACAGTTAACGTCTCCTCAAATGGCTGGTTACCAGTCGATGAACTCGGCGGACCTGGCGGACCCGGCCCTCGCATATCTCGCCGTCACCACCCCCGCCACCCCCAATCCCACCAGAATCACCGCAGCGCCCACCGCCAGCCACGGCTGCGCCCCCACCGATCAGGAGCGGTCCCGCGACCGGCGTTTCCCGCGTCGAAACGTACTGCGCGAGCACCAGCGCGCTCAAGGCTGCGCCCCGCCGCCGGCCGCCTCTTCCAGCTGCCGCAGAATGTCGCGCGCCGCCTGGTCTCCGGGGGCGAACTCGACGGCTCGGCGGGCGTGGGGAATCGCCTCGTCGAAGCGGCCGGCCCGCCCCAGCGCCACAGCGAGATTGCGGTGGGCGGCGGCGATTTCGGGGCCGGCGGCCACGGCCTCCTCGTAGACGCTGATCGCCTGGGCGGTGTTCCCGCGGCGCAGGTAGAGGTTGCCGAGGTTGACGTAGGCCATGGCCTCGTACGGGTTCAGGGCGATCGCGGCCTCGTACTCGCGCACCGCACCCTCGTCGTCACCACCCGCGGCCAGCACGATCCCGAGGTTCACCCGCGCGACCGGCTGGTTCGGATCCGCGTCGAGGCTGCGCGACAACGCATCGATCGCTCCCGCCGGGTCGCCTGCGGCGCTGCGCACGAGCCCGAGCGTGAGAAGTACGCCCGGCTCCTCCGGCGACACCGCGAGCGCGCGCTGCAACAGCTCCGTGGCGGTGGCCCAGTCCTCGATGGCGCGGGCCTCTTCCGCCAGAAAGCCCAACACCATGACCCAGCGGCGGCGCACTCCGTCGGACTCGTCCCGGGCGGAGGCCGCCACGGCGTCTGCGTCCGGGGTGGCTCCGGTGCCGGCGCCCCGTGCCGGAGCGGCGACGTGCAGCGCCACCAGCGCCATCGCCCGCAGATCGGGGTCTTCGGATTCGGCGAGCAGGGCCATGCGTTCGGCCCCGTCCCGGCCCAGCCCCTCCCCAAGTCGCACCCAGCCCATGATGTAACGGCCCAGTCCCCTGGCCTGGTCCATCGCGCCCCCCTCACCCGGACGG
Source organism: Gemmatimonadota bacterium (assembly GCA_022823225.1). Lineage (GTDB taxonomy): Bacteria > Gemmatimonadota > Gemmatimonadetes > Longimicrobiales > Gaopeijiaceae > Bin94. The sequence continues at coordinate 24,925 of JAJDXM010000026.1, read as the reverse complement.
AGCAGGAGACGCGCGGCGAGATCGCCCCCCATGGCGTCGGTCACGGTCAGCAGCCCAGCCGTGACCGGATCCTGGGGCCTGGTCTCGCCCCACCGTTCGTCCACCCACGCCTGGAGTCTCAGCTCGCTCTGGTCGGTGTGGCACCCACGACAGGCACTCACCAGGCCAAGTCGGCCATCGAGTTGCGGCCTGGGCACGGGAATCGAATGGTCGGAGCGGGCAAAGGGCACCGCGTCGCCGATGCTGGGGTGTTGCAGATAGGGCATGTGGCAGGACACGCATCTGGCGCCGGGCGACTCGGGCGGGTGGAAGGTGTGCGCCTCCGGATCGGCGGCCTTGGAAGCGTGACACGACGTGCATTGGCCGTCGTCGATCTCGCTGGCGAGGGGCAGCCGGTTCACGTCCCAGTAGCCCAGGCCGTGGGGTTCGTGGCAGCTCACGCAGGTCATGCTGCCGTCCACGTAGCAGGACGACGACAGGTGCGCACCCTGGTAGGCGAAGGTGCGGACGCGTCCGTCCGCGAGGTGGGGTTCGTCTCCCAGCGCCGGGAGGAGAAGCGCGTAGTAGTCGGTAAGCTCCGCCCCGGAGAGGTAGCCCTCCCGTGCCACATCCTTGAGAGAATGACAGTGGAAGCAGACGTTCAGCGATTGCTCCACACCGTCGGTGACCCGGCTGGTGAGGCCGATGTCGATGGCGTCCGCGATGGTGCCCGCCGAGCCCCGGTCCGCCGGCAAGACGCCCTCCGCCGACGAAGCACCGTCTCCGCTCCCGACTTCCGCCATCATTTCCACGTGGCGCCGGGCCGGACCGTGGCAGGACTCGCAATTGATGTCGAGCGAGTTCCAGGCGGTGGCGACGCCCGTCCCCGGTTCCAGGATGGCGGTGATCTGGCTGCCATGACACGACTGGCAGTTCGCAAAGCGTGACATCGTGCCCAGGATCCGCACCGGGGGCCAGTCCCCGCAGTCTCCCAGGGACATCTCCGGGGTAACCGGTTGCCATCCCAGCTCCGCACGGGTCGCGGTGTTGCAGAACCAGGCGTCCAGCTGCCGCGAGTAGTCGAAGGGAAGGAAGCGCACGGTACCGTCGGGCACGCGGGTCACGAATCCCTGGGTGCCCCCACCGAGCATGTGACCGCCCCCGATCACCCCGTGCACGCGGATCTCCTGCTCGGGACGCCCTTCCTGGCGAACGACGAATACGTGCCGCCCGGCGGAATCGACGAGCGGCAGCACCGTGCCGTCGCGAAACACGATAGGGGTGCCGTCAAAGGGGGCGATGACCGACTCCGGGCCGGGTTCGCCGCCCGCCCGTCCGTGGGTCGACGCAGCCCATGCGCCGTACTGCGCCTCGTGACAGCCGGCGCACGCCGCGGAGCCCGCGAAGTCCTCGGCGTTGACGGACGACACCTCGGCGCCGCGGCCAGCGGACGACTCCGCACCGTCGTCGCACGCGACGAGCAGGGCCAATGCCGACGCGCCGGCAAGGCGCGGCAATCTCCACCGCGAGTCCAGCGTCACCGGCCTCGTCGCCCGTCGCGTGACCATTGGGGGCCCAGACAGCGGCACAGGGCGCGCATGTGGGCGACAAGGGCCCGCTTCCGGGCGTCATCCAGCGAGGCTCCGTATGCCGGCATCCGATGGCTCTTGCCGAGGATCCAACCGCCTCCGTGGATTCCGTCATACAGGGTGTCGTCGGCACGAAGCGACATCGCCGCCGAATCGGCGTGAACCGTGGGGACGACGGGCAGGAACGAGGCATTGAACCCGTCCCCTCCCCCCCGCACGCCGTGGCAGGCCGCGCAGTGGGTGGCGTAGAGGCGGGCGCCCAGGTCCGGATCGGCGCCCCCGCCCGCGTCCAGACGGGCGCCGGGGTCGCCGGCGACCGCCGCCAATCCTGCATCGCGCGCGGACCCGCGCCCAAGGGCCGGCATGTCCGGGATTCGCTCGCTACCCGCCCATTCGCCTTCTCGCAGCAGCAGATAGGAGGCGATGAGATCCATCCGGCCGGGCTGCTCCAGCGACGCCGGCATGATCGAACCCGGTGTGAGGTGTTCGGGGTATTGGACCAGGTGGCGGACGTACTCCGGACGCAGCCGCGCCGCGATTCCGTCGAGGCGCGGACCGATCCGTCCGCCATCGTCGCCGAGCTGGTGACAGCCCAGGCAGCTCCAGCGGTCCCGCAGCAGCGTCTCCGCCTTGCGCATCGAGAAGGGGGAGAGCGCGAGGGGTTCCCACGGCTGAATCTGCGGGGACCGTGGCTCGGGCGACGCACCGGGCGAGGGCGTCTCAAGGGCGAGGAGGTAGTCGGTGATCGAGGCAACCTCCGCCGGGCTGAGGCGGAAGTCGGGCATTCGGTCCCCACGACCGGGCAGGGTGCCGGCCGGGCGGATCGCGACCGGGCGGGCAAGGTACCCCGCGAGCCAGTCTTCGCGCACGCGCAGCCCCGTCGCCCCGAGGTCCGGGGCACTGGCGCGCGCCTCGAAGTCCGGGTGAAGGTGGCAGTTGCCGCAGTTCAGGGACTCGAAGACAGCGCTGCCTTCCGCCCGGCCGGCTTCCGGGTGGCGGGCCATCGCCTCGCGCAGCGCGTCGTCCACGCCGCGAAGCTCCCGTTCGTTGGTGATGAAGAGAGCAAGGGCGACGCGCTCTCGCTCGCTCAGTTCGTAGCGCGGCATCCGTGCCGGCGCGATATCGGGCCGCACGGTCTGCGGATCGGCCAGGTAGTGGTAGATGTACGCGGGCGCCAGAGGTGCGGCGCCTTCACCGAAAGGCGGGGCGACTTCGCGGATCGCATCGCCTTCCGGCACCCCGGTATGGCAGGCGCCGCACCCGAGCTCCTTCATCAGCACGGCTCCTTCGGGAACCTCCTGGTGCGACGGCGCCGAGGTAGCCAAATCGGCCGCCGCGGCCCCGGGGGGGTCCAGGAACGCGACATCGGCAGCTTCGGCGCCGGGGACGTCACGGTGCGTCGCGGCCCAGACCGCCAGACCGGCCACGGCCAACAACAGCGTTGCTGCGGCCAGCGCAGGCGACCCGGAGGAGTCGTTGGCGCGCCGCGAGCCCATTCCTGCCATTTCGTCCGATCCGTCAGTGTAGGTAGAAGACAAGCACGATCCAGTATGGGATCATTCCTAGCAACGCCGCGAGGACGGCGCGCACGGTGCCGACGCCCAGCCCCTCCCGGATCCCGATCACGCCCGCTGCCAGCATCCAGACGTGCGCCGCGAATTGTATTCCCCCGATGACCGGCGCGAGGGCGACGAGGATGCCTGGCATTCGCGCGAAACCGAGGACAGCCAGCAGCCGTCGCCAATCGGTGGTCGGCCCGTTGCCCGCAGGCGGACCGGGAGCGGCTTCGGGACGGCCTTCGCCCCCGCCCCCGCGGCGGCCCGCCACCACATACCCGATCGCGACCCACACCGGCCATTGCAACAGATTGACCGCACCCCTCGTGAACATCGGAAACCAGCCGAGACCGTAGTCATGGACCGTGGCTACGCCGGAGACGAGCACGACCACGATCGCGGCCTGGCCGATCGGAGTCCGCTCCGCCAACTCCCGGTACACGGTCGCCCGGCACAGGCACGCGCCGAGCATTCGGGCCAGCAGGCCACGGGGGGTGGCGCCAGCGGCGCGCGCTGAATTCACGGTCACGGGGACGATTCCCCATACTCGCCCCTCAAGGCCCAAAATGTAAAGAGGACGTTACAATATGTCATGTTTTCGATACACACTGTGTCTCCCGGGCTGCGCCATGCACTGGCCTAAGATGCGACCAGCTGCGGCTGCGCGCCAAGTCTGCACTGTCGCGGATGGAGGACCGGCCACACCTTCCTCCCCGCCGAACCCCGCTTTGTGCGCGGGGATCTGTTTGCCCCGGCAAGGAGCCACGTAACATCAACGGCACCGGCGACAGCCTCCTGGCCCGCATCGCACAGCCCGCCCGCGCGGACCAAATCGCGCTGAGCGGCGGGCACGGTCGCCGCAGCTATGCGCAGCTGCTGGCAGAAGCGTCGGCATGGCGGAACATCCTTCTGACCATGGACACCTTTTCGCCCGGCGACCGGGTCGCCTACCTCATCCCCCCCACCCCCCGCAACGTGGCCGTCCAGCTGGGCATCTGGCTCGCCCGGGGCGTCGCCGTCCCCCTCGCGGTCTCGCACCCCCTCCCCGAACTGGAACACGTCATCGCGGACGCCCGCCCGCGCGTCGTCGTGGCCGACCCCGCCCACCCCCTCGCGGCGGCCGCAATCGCGCAGTCGGCCACGGTCCTCGCCCCGGACGCCGCGCACCACCACACCGTACCGGCCACCACCCCTCCCCTCCCCCACCCCACCGACCCCGCCCTGCTCATCTACACCAGCGGCACGACCGGCCGGCCCAGGGGCGTCCTCACCACGCACGCGAACATCACGGCCCAGATCACCGCGCTGACCCGCGCCTGGGCCTGGACAACGCACGACCGCATCCTCCATACCCTTCCGCTGCACCACATCCACGGCCTGATCAACGCGCTCGCCTGCGCGCTCTGGTCCGGGGCCTCCGTCGAGTTCGGCCCGTCCGCGCCGGCCCCCGCCTGGGACCGGCTCGCTTCGGGCGAAATCACGGTTTTCATGTCCGTCCCCACCGTCTACACCCGCCTGATCCGCGCGTGGAGAGATGCGGCTCCGGCGACGCGGGAGCGCTGGTCGCGCGGGGCCGCCGCCTTGCGCCTGATGGTCTCGGGCTCGGCGGCGCTCCCCGCCCCGACCCTCGAGCGGTGGCGCGAAATCACCGGCCAGACCCTCCTCGAGCGGTACGGCATGACCGAAATCGGCATGGCGCTTTCCAATCCGCTCGACGGCGAGCGCCGAGCGGGTCATGTGGGCCTCCCTCTGCCCGGCGTCACGTTGAGGCTCGTCGACGAAGCCGGCGTGCCGACCGGCGACTCCGGCGAGATCGAGGTCCGCGGGCCGCAGGTCTTCCAGGGATACTGGGGCCGCCCTGAGGAGACAGCGGCCGCCTTTCGGGACGGCTGGTTCCGCACCGGCGACGAGGCCTGCCGAGCCCGGGACGGCTACTACCGGATTCTGGGGCGCCGGAGCGTCGACATCGTCAAGACCGGGGGCCACAAGGTGTCGGCGCTGGAGGTGGAGGCGCTGTACCGCACCCACCCCGCGGTCCGGGACATCGCGGTCGTGGGCGTGGATCACCGCGAATGGGGAGCGCAGCTGCGCGCGGCGTGGGTTCCGGAAGACACCGGCAGAGGCCGGACCGCGACCGCCCCGGGCACCGCGGAGCTGCGCGCCTGGGGCAAGGAGCGGCTGGCCCCCTACAAGGTTCCCCATGAATTCGCGGCGGTGCCCGAGCTCCCGCGCAACGCGATGGGGAAGGTGCAGAAAGCGACCCTGCGCCACATGTTGGTGGGGCCCGCGGCCCGTTCGGATCCCCACCCGCGAGACCACCGTTGATACAGGCAATCCTCGACAACCTGCGCACCTACTGGATCGTCCACCTTCTCCTCCTCCTGTACACCTGCCTGCTCGCGTACCACGCGTGGACCGGAAACCGCAGGACGAAGGGCGTGGCCGACTACTTCGTCGGGGGGCGCGCGATGGGCCCTATCGCGATCGGACTCTCCTTCTTCGCCACCTACTCCAGCACCAACTCGTTCGTCGGGTTCTCCGGGCAGGCCTACGACTGGGGGGTGACCTGGTTCCTTCTGGTCCCGTTCGTGGTTGCGCTGTCGCTCTTTGCGTGGATCGGGGTGGCGCCCCGCCTGCGCACCTTCACCGAGTCGCTGGGGTCGCTCACGATCCCCGACTTCATCGGGTTCCGCTTCGGCAGCCCGGCCGCGCGGATGCTGGCCGCGGTGATCGTGATCTTCGCCTCGTTCTTCTACATGACCGCGGTCTTCAAGGGGATCGGCAACCTCCTGGAGGTTTTCCTGGACATCCCCTACCGCGCGGCGATCATCATCGTGTTCTTCATCGTGATGCTCTACACCGTCGCCGGCGGCTTCATCTCCGTGGTGAAGACCGATGCCGTGCAGGGGCTGGTGATGGTCGTCGCCGCGATCCTCCTCTTCCGGGGCGTGGTGGCGGCCGCCGGGGGACTGGACTCGGCCGCCGCGCTGGCGAACGACCCCTCGACCGAGCCGCTGCTGCGCTGGGGAGGCGGCGTCAGCGTGGCGGTCGCGCTCGGGGTCGTCTTCGCAGGCACCGTCAAGTTCGCCGTGGAGCCGCGTCAGCTGTCGCGCTTCTACGCGCTCGAGAGCCGCGCCGCGATCCGCCGGGGCGTGTGGGTCTCGACGCTCGCGTTCGTGCTGGTCTACAGTCTGCTGATCCCGGTGGGACTCTACGCGCGCAACATCCTGCCGGGGGGTCTGGCCGATACGGACATGGTCGTGCCCAACCTGCTCACCACGCCCGGGGTGTTCCCGGCGGGCGTCAGCGCCTTTCTGCTGCTGGCCATGGTGGCGGCGGCGATGTCGTCGCTGGACAGCGTGCTCCTCGTCATGGCCTCGACGGCCCAGCGCGACATCGTCGGGATGCTGCGCCCGTCCGGGACCGAACGGTCCGTCCTCGCCGCGACGCGGCTGTATGTGGCGCTGTTTGCACTGATCACCGCCATCATTGCGCTCAACCCTCCCGACCGGATCGTGGTGCTGACGGCGCTCTCCGGCGCGATCTACGGGGCCTGCTTCGGTCCCGCGCTGCTGATGGGGCTGCACTGGCGCAAGGGCAACGGCACCGCGACCATCGCGTCATTCGCGACCGGGCTGCTGGTCCTGCTGGCATGGGACTTTCTCCCCTGGGGCGCCGCGATGCACAAGGTCTTCCCCGCGGTGGCGCTTTCCTTTGCGGCGTACTACCTGATCGCAAGGTTCACGCCGAGCCATGAATCAGCCGAGCTGGACCGTCTCTTCGCGGCCGAGCGGCGCTGACCGCCGGGGACTGCTAGCGCTCCCCGATCAGCCGGCCCCCCTCCACCCAGACCTCGCCCCCCACGGAGACGGTCGCGTCGGTGAAGAAGTTCCAGCGCACATAGCCTCCCCCGACCGACCCGCCCAACTCGGTGTTGTCGCCAAGCGACAGCCGGACAACGGCGTCCCCGTAGCCGTAGTACGGGATCCACTGCTCGCCTGCGGGGATCGCCAGCAGCGAGTTGAACCCCACCGCCAGTTCGCGAAAGGTCCGCCCTGCCTCCCCGGCCGCCTCCATCTCGCCAATCACCCCACCTCGGCCGGCATCGGCCTCCACGTCGACCACCCGTCCGCCCTCGAAGCGCAGCACCAGCCCCTCGGCGCGCTCGCCTCCCCACTCGGCGGGCGGAAAGGCGATCCTTCCCTCGACCGTCTCCAGAAGGGGCGAGACCCTGACCGCGCCCGCGGGCAACTCGACCTCGCGGTCGATCAGGTTGCGGGCCAGCGCGGCGCGCATGGCCGACGCGTCTCCGTCCTGGCGCGTCACCGGGCGGTCGCCCACCTCGAAGCTGATGTCGGTTCCGGCGGGGGTGGTCACGCGCACCGGGCCACTCCGGAGCGCCGCCTCGAACGCCGCGAGCAACCCGGTAAGCGCCTCGTAGTCGGTGTCGAGGACCGCCGCCTGATAGAGCGCATCCACGCGACCGTCCGCCGGCAGCTCCTCCATTCCGAAGGAGGTGGCGCCGGCCCAGTGGAAGTGGACGGTCCGCCCGCTGCCACCCCGCAGCACGTCCTGCAGCGCGCGGTAGACATCGGCGGGCAACTCCGGCGACGGCACCGCCCCTGGCAGCTTGACCGCCACGTCGACGGTGGCGAGCGGCTCCACCCACCCCTCGGGCGCCGTCCCCAGCGCGGCTGCGAACTCCGAGGGCCCCGTCCCCGGGAGCACTTCTCCGGTCACGTCCACAGCGCCCAGATCGACGGCGCCCGCCGCGGCCACCCGTTCCCGCAGCAGCGGCACAATCGCATCCCAGCGACTGCCGGGCTGTCCCACCAGGAGGACCCGCTCACCGGGCTGCAGGTCCATTCGCCCGATCAGCATCGCAGAGATGGCCTCGAAGTCGAGGGTTGGCGCGGCCCCGGTCATCGCTGCACCACCACCCTCCCTCTCCGGCCCGCACGCCGCCAGTGCGAAGGACAGGCCGATCGCGAGCGCGGCCAGCCGCGTCAATGTGCCGGGCATTGGTTCGGACATGTGCCAAGTATAGCAGCCCGTGGCGGGAACCGCCGCACCGGATGCCGGTCCGGGGGCTCCGCCACGGGCTGCCGGCAACAACACCGGCGGCGGCCCGAGCCGCCGACGGCTACTCGGCCGCCTTGTAGACTACCATGATCAGCGCGTTTTCGTCGCCGTCCTGCGAGACCACGATCGAGATCCTGCTGCCCCCGTCTTCGCCATCGTCGCCCACGATCCTGGCGCGGTAGCGCTCACCGTTCCCGCGCGAGGAAGCCGTCGACACCTTGACCGCGCTGCCCTCGCCGAGCTGCTCCTCATACCACTCACGGATCTCCTCGCCGGCATCCTCGGACGACAGGACGATGCCGCCGCTGGCCACGTCTCCCGTGTTGTACGAAAAGAGCTTCTTGTGCACCTCGGCGCGGGGATACACCGGCACCCAGCGGGGCAGGCGAACGGCCTCCTCGCCAACACCCAGGAACGCCTCGCGCGCTTCGTCGGAGATCCTGAGCAGGCCACCCTCATCGTCGATCTTCGCCTCCAGCACCGCCGAGCCATCGGGTGAGCGCAGCCGCACGCGGAAGCCCTCGTCGCCGGTCTCGCCGTCAAACTGGATACCGCCGCTCATGCTCTCCCGGAGCACCGAGACGCCCTGGTCGACCCAATCCTCCAGGTCCGAGAAGTCGACCTCGACCCGCTCCCCGTCCTCTCCGAGCCTGAGCGCAAGATGGCCCTCCTCCTCCATGGGCTCGACCTTCACGTCGCCGAAGACGTTCTCGGCCATGCCCTCGAAGACCTGCCCGGGGTCATCGCCGAAGTTCGGCGCGGCGATCCCGTCCAGCTCCTGCGCCAGTTCGTCGCACGCCAGCGTGGCGGCCGAAGCCAGGATGGCAAGGAGCACAATGGCGGTTTTGCCGCTCGGGGCTGGTTTCCGGTACGAATGCGACATCTTTCTTCTCCGTTCTTTGGTAAACCGGTTTCGACGCGGCGAAGCCGCCGCCCGCACCTGCCCTACGGATTCCGGGCGCCGGGGTTTCACCGCCGGCCGCGCCCCGGATACATTGACCTGCCCGGCGATCGCCAGCCCGGAAATCGCCCACCCCCGGAGCCCGCGCCAAACAGTGACCGGAACCCCTTCCCCGCTGCACCTCGGAGCCCGCGACCGGATTCGCGCGGCTCTCAAGGCGGCGGCCATCGGTGTCTGGACCACGCTGCTCATCATGCTGCTCGGGATCTCGTGGCTGCCCTCACTTCTGCGGCGGCGCTCCGGCCCGGCCGGCAGGGCACGGATCCGGAGGTGGTACTCGCGGCTGTGGGGATGCGTTGCCGTCCGCGTGATCGGGGTCCGGGTCTGCGCGCTGGGGACGCCCCCGCCCAACGGCGCCCTGATCGTATCCAATCACGTGAGCTACCTGGACATCCTGGTGCTGTCGTCGCTGCTGCCGGTCGTGTTCGTGGCCGGGGCGGGACTGCGACGCTGGCCCTACTGGGGCCTTGCGTCGGCGATCGGCGGCACCGTCTACATCGACCGCTCGAAGCGGCGGGACGTGGTCGGCGCGCTGGCCGGGATCGAGCGTGCGCTCGGGCGCGGCGACGGCGTGGTGCTCTTCCCCGAAGCGACCACCAGCGACGGCTCCTCGATGCTGCCCTTCAAGCCGTCCCTTCTGGCGACCGCCGCGAAGAGGGAATCCCCGGTGCACCGGCTGACCGTGTCGTACCGCACGCCCAAGGGGTCGCCATCCGCCCGTGACCGGGTCTGCTGGTGGAACGACGTGCCGTTTCCCAGGCACTGCGCCGGGCTCCTGGCCCTCAGGCGGATCGAATGCACGGTGCGCTTCGGGGATGCGCCGCTACGGTCGCGGGACCGGAAGGCACTGGCAGTCGCGCTCCGCACGGCAATGCTGCAAGATTTCGAACCCGTGGCAGGGTGAGGGAAGGCCGTGCCGGATTTCATCACGCAGAGGAGCGAGTAGTGGCCTGGATCAGCGAGATACCGCTTGAGAAGTCGACAGGGCTCCTGCGCCGTGAACTTGAGGCCTCGGTGAAGCGCTCGGGCCGCGTGTGGAACATCGTTCAGGTGATGAGCCTCAACGCGCCGGTCCTCAAGGCCACGATGGAACAGTACATCGCCATCATGTTCGGGCCCTCGCCGCTGTCGCGGGTGCAGCGGGAGTTGATCGCCACGGTCGTATCGGCCGAACTGGACTGCTTCTACTGAACCCGGGCGCACGCGCACGACCTCCGGGAAGAGGTCAGGAAAGCCGGGATGGACGAGGAGGCCGGCGACGCCTTCGTCCACCAGGTCGTCGCCGACTGGCGGAAGGCGGCGCTTTCGCCCTCGGACAGGGCGATCTGCGAACATTCCGTCAAGCTGACGCGTAAGGAAGAGGAGATGAAGCCCCGGGACCTCGAGGCGCTTCGCAGAGCCGGTCTGGACGACCGCGCCATCCACGACGCGACGCAGGTGGCCGCCTTCTTCAACTACATCACCCGGGTCGCCGACGGTCTCGGGGTGGAGAGCGAAACCTTCATCGATGAATGGGGCAGACGATAGCCTCGGCCGCTTGCCAGGTGCGTGCCGCGCATCTATCATCGCGGCTCCGGAACGCACAAGTGCGAAAAGGAGAGAATGATGCCGGACGGTTCCGATCAACAGGGTGCGCCTGAGCGCAAGGGCATGTCCACTTTGGCGAAGGTGCTGCTAATTGGCGGCGGCGTGGTCGTAACAATGGTGCTGGCGCTGATCGGGGTCGGAATCTGGGCCGCCGGCAGGATCGCGGAAGAATTCCCGGAGATCATGGAGGTGGTGGGAGAGGTCGGCGAGATGGTGGAAGCCGAGATGGAGGTGGCGAGGGTCACGACAGCCGGTGCAATCAGATCGGACCTGAGCACGGCCGTCGTCGCAGTTCTGAACGCGATGGTGGCGATGGAGGACGGCATCGGCGTCGCGGCGGGCGAGGAGGGTTCCGGCGTGGCGTTCCGGATCGATCTGCCGGGAGGGACGCCGCGGCTGGAAATGGACTTCGTCTCGGTTGCGGAGACTCTGGACCGGATGGAGCGCGGCGAGATCCGTTTCGCGGACGTGGGTAGGGAGGCCGGCGAGGTGGCCGGTGCGGACGACGGACTGCCCGAATGGGCCAGGATCTTCCCCGGTGCCCGGCGTGACGCGGCCTTCCACTTCGATCTGGAGGACTTCGTGCTCGGGGGCGCGGTGTTCATCGCCGATGCAGGCGCGACCGAGGTGCTCGAGTGGTACGACGACGAGGGGGTCGACCTGCTCGGTGTCACCTCCTTTACCACCAACAGGGCCACGGGCGACGAGTCGGAGCCGCGTCGCGACGGTCACATTTCGCTGATCGCCGGAAACAGCCGGCTCTCGGTCCTGGCCGTCGAGGATGATTACGGCGACAGTCTCTTCGTTCTCCTCTACAGGGACGGCAGCGCCAGCGGCACACTGGACAGCGATGCCCGTTGACGGTACTTTGCGGCGCATCGGATCCCCCGGCCACCGGGGGCGCAACGTCTAAGGAGCTGAGTGAATGACTGGACAGGGCGGAACACGGATCAGGGTCACACTGCGCTGGTTGCAGATCCTCGACGACCTGGAGCCGTTCTTCAAGGACAAGGGCGAGTTCGTGTTCTGGGCGAAGGTCTGGACCGACAACGCGGGCGGCAAGGTTCAGGAGACCCGCATGCCCCGCAAGGGCCACTACCCGATATCGGACCATCCGCGCTGGAACAGGCTCAACGACCTCGACAAGGTGCTCTTCGAGGGCGAGGTGTCCGACCACCTCGAAATCCAGCTCCGGGGCGAAGAGCTGGACCAGCTGTCGGCCAACGACGAGCTGGAGTTCTACCACCGCACCTTCAGCGGCCCGATCACGGACTACCTGCGGATGATTCAGCCGGGGGACGAGGGCTCGGACGACCCGGAGAACATGTCCAACTGGCGGGTCGGATACGAGATCGAGGCGGTCTGAGCCCGGGGCCGGGCTACGCCAGCGAAGCCGCTACGCGCCGGATTTTCTCCACCATCGAGTAGAAGCCGTTGCGACGGTTCGGGCTGAGCGCCTCCCCCAGTTTCAGCCGCTCGAAGATGTCCGACAGGTCCACCGCCAGCGCCTTGTCGGGCGACTGACCGTTGTAGACCTCGGCGAGAATCGCGAAGAGTCCCTTCACGATGATGGACTCCGAGTCGCCCACGAAGCGGAGCGTGGGAGGTTCCCCGTCTTCCAGCCATCCGGCCAGCCAGGCGGGGCTCATGCAGCCGCGGACCTGCGTCTCCTCGGTCTTCAGCGCGGGATCCATGGGCGGCAGGCGCCGGCCGAGCTGAATGATGTAGTGGTAGCGGAGCGTCCGGTCCGCCAGCGCGTTGAGCCTCTTTTCCAGCTGTTCGATCGTCACCTGGTTGCGCGTCCTCTTGCGCGAATCCGAACAAATACCGAAGTTGGGGAATGCGCAGCCTTCCCTTGCACGACCCGCTGAAGGGCCGTGGAGTACCTTACGACCCTCCGAACCGTTTCGAAACGGTCAGCGTCGAAATGGAACCGGGCCACCGGGGCGACGAAAAGCCCCGGACCGAGTTCATTGCGGACGCCAGCCGTTCGATCGTGGCGAAGAACCGGAGTCCGGACCTCGGCTTCGATGCCTCGCTGAACCCGTACCGCGGCTGCGAGCATGGCTGCGTCTATTGCTACGCCCGTCCCACTCACGAATACCTGGGTTTCTCCTCCGGGCTGGACTTCGAGCGCAGGATCCTGGTGAAGCGGCGCGCGCCGGAACTGCTGAGGGCGGCGCTCTCGAGACCCTCGTGGGAGCCGAGGGTGCTGGCCATCTCGGGGGTCACCGACGCCTACCAGCCCATCGAGCGCCGCCTGGAGATCACGCGCCGCTGCCTCGGAGTGCTGCGCGACTTCATGAATCCGGTCACGATCGTCACCAAGAACCACCTCGTCACCCGGGACATCGACATCCTGCGCGAGATGGCCGTCCACGGGTGCGCGCACGTCACCGTCTCGGTGACCACGCTCCGCAACGGACTGCGCCGCGTGATGGAGCCGCGAACTTCCATTCCGGCCCGGCGCCTGGACCCGGTGCGGAGGCTGTCCGAGGCGGGGGTTCCGGTCGGCGTGTTCGTTGCGCCGGTGATCCCCGCGCTGAACGACGAGGAGATCCCCGCGATCCTCAACGCCGCCGCCGACGCGGGTGCGCGCCACGCCTCTTTCATGCTTCTGCGGCTGCCGGGGCCGGTGGCCGACCATTTCGTCAACTGGCTGGAGGTGCACTTCCCCGACCGCAAGGAGAAGGTCCTCGCGCGGATCCGGGAGGCACGCGGCGGCCGGCTCAACGACCCGTCATTCCACGGCCGCTTTCGGGGCGAAGGGGAGTACGCCGCCCAGATCGCGGCGCTGTTCCGGGCGTGTGCGCGGAAGGTCGGGCTGGACCGGCGGCCTGAGCCGCTCTCAACCGAGGCGTTTCGACGCGGCGGAGGGTTGCAGGGCGATCTGTTCCAGTCCGTGGACAGAGTTAGCCCGAAGTCCGGCTGAGCATGTAGCTGTATGCGGCGAGCTTTTCCACCTGTTCGTCGGTCAGCGGCATGCCGGCGCGCGGGAGCATGGCGCCCGCGTGCTCCACCGGCTGGGCCACGCCGGTCTTGATCAACTCGATGATCGATTCGTACTCGCCGTCCACGTTCAGCCAGACGTCGTCGGTCAGGTCGGGGGCGAGCGGGCCACCGGTCGCCGCCACGGTGTGGCAGGTGTAGCAGATTCCGCCGCCGTTGAAGAGTTCCCGGCCTTCCATGACCATCTCCACCGTGACGCCTTCGGGCAACTGCGCCAGGTCGACGGTGAACTCCACGGGCGCGGCTTCGGCAACCTCTTCCGTGGAGGCCTCGCTTGCAGCTCCGGACGAGCCGGCCGAGTCGCCGCCGCAGGCCGTCAGGACCATGAGGAGCGCGAGCGCGGCAATTGCCACGGGCGCCGCATGCGGCGGGGACCTGTCACTTGTAGTCGCCATTATCTTCATTCGTGTGATGGACTCCATGCACTGGTCGGTTCCTGATTTCGATCCCGGAAAAGTCGCCCATGAACGCTAGGACGGTCAACCGCGTGAAGCGGCGGCGGTCGCGGCGGGTAGCCCAGGCCTGATGGCCACTCGCGCTGCGCGCGTCGCGATCGTCGGCGCCGGACCGGCAGGCTTCTTCGCGGCCGAGGCGCTCCTGAAAGGCGGAGATCCGGTCGCGATCGATCTGATCAACCGCTTGCCCGCGCCCTACGGCCTCGTACGCGACGGGGTGGCGCCCGACCACCAGGCGATCAAGTCCGTGGCGCGCGTGTTCGCAAAGATCCTCGCGCGCGACGAGGTGCGGTACTTCGGCAACGTCACGCTCGGCGAGGACATCACCGTGGACCAGCTGCGGGCGCGCTACGACCAGATCGTCTATGCGGTGGGGGCGCAGAGCGACCGCCGCCTGGGCATCCCCGGCGAGGATCTGGCGGGGAGTCACGCGGCATTCCACTTCGTGGCGTGGTACAACGCCCACCCCGATTTCCGCGACGCTGAATTCGACCTTGGCTGCGAGGACGTGGTGGTGATCGGAAACGGCAACGTCGCGATCGACGTGGCGCGGATCCTGGTGCTGTCGCGCGACAGGCTGGCCACGACGGACATCGCGGACCACGCGCTCGCCGACCTGCGCCGGAGCCGGGTGAGGCGGGTCACGCTCCTGGGTCGGCGGGGCCCCGCGCAGGCGTCCTTCACCAACCCCGAACTGCGTGAGTTCGGGCGCCTGGAGGGGGTCTCGGCGGTGGCGGACGCGAGCCAGCTCGAGCTGGACGCGGCGAGCGAGGCCGCGATCGAGGACGACGCCGTGAAGACGCGCAACATGGCGACTTTGCGCGGATATGCCGAGCGCGCGCCCCGGGAGGGCGACCGCGTGGTGCGGTTCCGCTTCCTGGTCTCGCCGGTGGAGATCATGGGCGAGGGTGGGCGGGTCACCGGGGTGCGAATCGAGCGGAACCGCCTGGTCGCCCGGGAGGACGGCTACATGCGCGCAGTGGGCACCGGCGAGACGGAGGTCGTTCCGTGCGGGATGGTGGTGCGCTCGGTGGGGTACCGGGGCGCGCCGGTGCCGGGCGTGCCCTTCGACGAGGGGCGCGGGATCGTGCCGAACGAGGGGGGACGGGTGGTGGCGGGGGGTGAGGTGGTGCCGGGCGAATACGTGGTCGGATGGGCCAAGCGCGGGCCATCGGGCGTGATCGGCACGAACAAGGCTGACGCCGCCGCGACCGTCGCGCTGATGCGCGAGGACTTCGTGGCGGGGGGCGGGGGGGGACCGAACCCCGGGGAAGACAAGGCCGATGTCGGCGCGCTGCTGCGGGCGCGGGGGGTGGAGTGGGTCGACGAGGAGGGCTGGATGCGCCTGGACGCGCACGAAACCGCCCGCGGGAAGGACCAGGGCAGGCCGCGGGTCAAGCTGTGCAGCGTGGCGGAGATGCTGGATGTGGCTGGCATGTAAGGCGACCTACCCCCCCGCCAGCCTCCACACCTGCGCCACCAGAAAGCACACCACGAACCCCATTACAAGCGGCAGCAGCGCGGACAGTGCGGTCCAGCGGCGGCTCCTCGTTTCCTTGTAGATCGTGTAGATCGTCGTGGAACAGGGGTTATGGAGCAGGCTGAAGAGCATGAGGTTGATTCCGGTCAGCAGCGTCCAGCCGCCGGCGCGCAGCAACCCCTCCATTTCGCCGACCGATTCGCTCTCGAACATGACGCCCGCGCCGGCGCCGAGCTCGGGGCTTCCGAGACTCAGCACCGTGAGCATCAGCACGGTCGGGATGACGATCTCGTTGGCGGGGATCGCGATCACGTATGCCAGCAGGATGACCCCGTTGAGGCCGAGCAGCAGGCCGAAGGGGTCCAGCAGCGAGATCCCGTGTTCGGCGAGCGACACCCCGCCCACGCTGATGTTCGAGAGCAGCCAGATGACCGCGCCGGCCGGGACCGCGAACAGGACCGCCCGCCACAGGATGATCAGCGTGCGATCGATCACCGACGTGTACAGCGTCTGCAGGACTCGGGGTGGGCGGTAGGGGGGGAGTTCCAGCGAGAAGGTCGTGGCCTCGCCCTTCAGCACCGTTCTGGACAGTCCCCATGAGGTGAGGAACATGAAGGCGATGCCCAGCAGGGCGATCGACACAACCGCTCCGGCCGAAACCACGCCTGCGAGGTGGGGCGGGACCAGCGCGCCGATGAAGATCGTCGCGATGAGGATCTGGGTCGGCCAGCGTCCGTTGCACAGCGAGAAGTTGTTGGTGATCACGGCGATGAGGCGCTCGCGCGGACTGTCGATGACCCGGGTGGCCACCACCCCGGCGGCGTTGCAGCCGAAGCCCATGCTCATCGTCAGCGCCTGCTTGCCGTGCGCGCCCGCCCGGCGGAAGAGCGCGTCCAGGTTGAAGGCGACGCGCGGCAGGTAGCCGAAGTCCTCCAGCAGGGTGAAGAGGGGGAAGAAGATCGCCATCGGGGGCAGCATGACGCTCACCACCCAGGCGGTCGCGAGGTAGACCCCGTCGAAGAGGAAGCCGCTCAGCCACCAGGGCATCCCCGCCGACTCCCCCAAGGACAGCAGCGCGGGGTGCAGGTTGTCGATGAGAAGGGTGGCGAGCATCGCGGACGGGACGTTGGCGCCCGCGATGGTGAGCCAGAACACGGCGGCCAGGATGCCGAGCATGAGCGGGAAGCCGAAGACCCGGCTGGTAAGCCACCGGTCCAGCGTGCGGTCGAGCCTCGCCCCCGCCCGGACGCTTCCCTTGTGCACGCTGGCCCCGGCGATCCGCGCGGCCTCGTGGTAGAGGTTCTCGGCCAGCGCGTCGTGGAAGCCGGGCCGAAGGGTCCAGCGGTGACGGGTCGCCGCCTTGAGAATCCGTGTGCGGCCCTCCGGGATGTCGGTGTCGGGCGCGGGGGCGGGTGCGAAGTTCGCCGACTCGGCGCCCGGGGAGGTCCCCGCGCTGCCGACCAGGCGGCCGATCTCGCCCGACCGCACGGCCTCGGTGACGCGCTCGTCGGCGTTCAGAAGCCGCAGCGCCACCCAGCGGGCGTTGGACAGCTCGGGGAATTCGGCCGCGACCAGCGGCTCAATGGCGTCCACCGCCTCCTCGACGGCGGCCGGCTGGGACCCGATCCGGTGCGGCTCGTTCCTCCGAGCCCCCGTCGCGACCTCCGTCGCCGCACGTAGGAGCGCATCGATTCCCTCGTTGCGGCGCGCGACGGTCGGCACCACGGGGACGCCGAGTTCGCGCTCGAGCCGTTTCGCGTCGACGGTGATCCCGTGCCGCCGGGCCTCGTCGACCAGGTTGAGACAGACGACCACCCGGTCGGTGATCTCCAGGATCTGAAGAACCAGGTTGAGGTTGCGCTCGATGCGCATCGCGTCGACCACGACCACCGTGACTTCCGGCTGCCCGAAAAGGACGAAATCCCGTGCCACCTCCTCGTCCGCGCTGCCGGCGTGCAGAGAATAGGTCCCGGGCAGATCGACCACCTTCACGCGGCGGCCATCGTGCAGGAAGGCGCCCTCGGCCCGCACGACGGTCTTGCCGGGCCAGTTCCCCGTATGCTGGCGCAGCCCGGTGAGTGCGTTGAAGACCGTCGTCTTGCCGACGTTGGGGTTGCCGGCGAGCGCGATCAGATGGTCCCAGCGATGCGGGCTCAGTCCGAGGCGCACGAGGTTCCGCGCCCGCTGGGGGACCCGCCCAGGGTGCCGAGCGGACCGGACGGCGGCCCTCACGAAGCTCGTCCTCCGACCGGGACTCCGTTCACCAGGATGTGGGCCGCCTGCTCCCGGCGCAGCGCGATCAACGCCCCCCTGATGTCGTACGCAACGGGGTCGCCCGCGGCGCTCTGCATCCGGGCATGCACCTCGGTCCCGGGCACCACCCCCAGATCGAGAAGGCGGCGCCTGGCCGGACCCCGGCACACCGGTGAGATCGCCGCCACCGTCGCCGACTCTCCCGGCGGCACGTCAGCCAGCGTCCGGGACCATCCCGGATCGGCCACGTCGGGGGCAGGCTCCACGGTGATGTTGCGCGCCAGCGCGCTGGATACCTCGTAGCGCCGCTCCCCGGTGCGGAAGTGCACGCGCCCCGCTTCGCCCTTCAGCCTCTCCACCGGCGCCATCAGGCCGAGCCCCAGTCCGACGAGTTCCCGATAGATCTCCTCCGGTTCGTCCTCCAGGTGCGTGATCAGCCCGCGCTCGCCCGGCTCCAGCGACGTCAGCGGGATCCCCGTACGGACCGGCATGTCGCCGCTGGCGGTCGGGATCGGGTCGCCGTGCGGGTCGTACACGGGGTGGCCGAGCGCCGCGGCGAGGTCGTCCGCCTCCGAAGCCGATATGAGGTGCTCGCGCTCCTCCGCCTGCTCGTGCCACTCCTCGGGCGCGGTCCCGGTGCGGTCGGCGAGGAACCTCTCCCAGAGACGGTGGGTTCTCACGATGTGCAGAGCCTGGGCCCGGCCGGCGTCGGTCAGCCGAAAGCGTTCGCCCGCCCCGCTCACCAGACTCTTCTCTTCCAACCGCTGCAGCAGGCGGACGGCATGGCTCTGCGGAATCTGCACGCCGCCGGCCACGCTCTCGGTCGTCGCCGGGAGGCGGTCGTACTCGAGTTTGTACAGCTGCTTGAGGACATCCTCCATGCGGACGCGCTCGGTGAGCCGGGCCAGGCGCTTCAGCCGGGCCAGGATTCCGCTCGCCGGCCACAGGACAGCGG
Organism: Gemmatimonadota bacterium; assembly: GCA_022823225.1. Lineage (GTDB taxonomy): Bacteria > Gemmatimonadota > Gemmatimonadetes > Longimicrobiales > Gaopeijiaceae > Bin94. The sequence continues at coordinate 6,019 of JAJDXM010000026.1, read as the reverse complement.
CGGCAAGTGCCACGACGGCGAAGAAGATCAGGAGGGCGAATAGCGGATCGGACATGATGCAAGAAAAGTTAGGCAAGCCTAAACCTTGGAGCAAGGGGGGCCTGCCGGTCGCCGCGGACAGATGGGCGCGATACGTTACAATGCCGTCCCCAGCAAGTCCCCCGAAAGGTCATATCATGAACAGACCGGTGCTTTTAACCACCATGATCGCAGCGATGGTCGTGCTGTCCTCCTCGGGCGCGCTCGCCCAACGGCGACCGGGAACCCCCGGGGGAGACGGCTTTTCGGCCGCACTGAACATGGCCGAGTTCTACGCCGACGTGATGGAGCATACCGACAATGTGCTGAAACAGTGGCGCACGGCCTGGGCGGCGGACGACGCGGACGAGCTGCTGGAACTCTACACGGAGGACGCCGTCATCATCTTTGAGCAGGACGAGCCGGCCCGGGGACGCGAAGCGATCCGGGAAAAGCTGGCCGCGCTCCTGCAGCAGACGGGGGAAGTCCAGGTCTCGATCGGCGATTTCGACGCCAGCGGGCGCATGGGCATGATCTCGGGCCTGCTGACCTTCGAGATGCAGGGCCGGACCGGTTCCCGGACCATGACCGGACTCCACCTCACGGTGCTGACCCGCAAGGGACGGAACTGGCAGATCCGCAGCCAGGTGATCCGGCTGGGTACCGACACGGGCCGCGCGACCCGGATCGGGCCGCCGGGCGGCAGCGGGTCGGGTTGAGGCGACCGAAGGCAGTCCGTCAGCGGTCCAGCCGGTACATCCGCACGTACTGCACGTCGAGTTCGTCGGTCCAGACGCCGAGGACGTAGTCGGTTCCGATCTCCAGTTCGGGCGCGCCGTACTGGATGAACCCCCGGTCGAGTCCCGGGGGCAAGGAGACCCTTCCCAGCCACACGCCGTCCGCCGCGAAGACCTCGAAGGGCGGAGGATCCGCTCCCGCCAGGTAGTGGGGCGTGACCCAGAGGCTCCCCGTTGCGTCCACGTGCACGGAGCGCAGTACCGGCAGGTAGGGAGCCCTGGGCCTGTCCGTCCACATCCGCGTGAGGAGGTCCACCTGCTCCGAGGGAGCCTCGTCGGGATTCCCGAAGACGTGCTCGACGACGCCGTCCAGCAGACTCTGAAAGACCTCCTCGGTCGCCTCGATCGGCTGTACATCCCGCTGCACGATGCCCATGAGCGATCCGTCGGCCGGGGAGACGATGCGCACGGCATGGGCTTCGGTATCGATCAGCGCGAGCCGCCCCGCGGCGGCCCCGTACTCGGGCCTCTTGCCGAACACATAGCTGCCATGGGTATAGTGGTCTTCCGCGCGCCACTCCACCGTCGCCTCGGGACCCGGAACCAGCAGAAGGGAGGTGGCCGCGCCGCTCGCGAGGTCAAGCGCCACCAACCGCTCATTCGGCCATCGTACGATCCCCGAGGGAGTCCCGACGCCCAGGTCGATGAAGCGCACGATGAGGCGGCCATCGAGAACCCCGACCGCCTTGTCGGGTGCCGAACCGGCGGTCGTCGCCAATTCGGGCGCAAGGGCCGGGAGCGTTCGCACCACCCCGCCGGCGGGATCGAAGACCTGTACGCGCAACAGTCGGCCGTCGTAGGCGACAAGCGAATCGCCGGCCATCCGGCCCAGGAAGTCCAGGCGCAGGAATTCGCCGGGGCCCTCCCCTTCCCTGCCAACCCGCCATTGAAAGTTGCCGTCGGAATCGTAGCTGCGCAGTTCGGACGCACCGCGGTCGGCGACCACGATGTCGCTGTTGTCGAGGCGCACAGCGGCGACCACGTCGGCGAACTGGTATTCGGGAAGCCCGTCGACACTGCCGATTTCGACTTCCGGTCGGTCCGCGACGGTCCAGCCTTCGCCCGGGTCCCAGAGGGGGGTGACGGCGGTGGCGACGGGAACGCCGGCCGAGTCGGTGTGGAGCGTGCCGGCGGGAGTCGGTTCGGTGTCGCAGGCTGCGAAGGTGGGGAGGAGTGCGGTCAGCACACCGGAAAAGTATGGTAAACGTGACATTTTGTAATGCTTGCTTTACATTGGCCAGCGCGGAATCGGCCGCCCCGGTGTCCAGGGGACCCCGACGGCTTCGAGTTCGGCGCCGAGTGCGGCAAGGTCGGCCTCGACAAGCTGCCGCAGCATCTCCGACATCTCCGCCAGCTGCGCCGACGCCACCGCATGGCTCTCGCGCTGCGTGGTGGTGGGCGCCGACGTCGACCGGAACTGCGCGCCCACGATGCGCGAGATGCGCTGCATCACCGAGGGCGGCGCCAATTCGGCCCGGTCAAGCGCGGTGCGGTCCCGGGACAGGACCCGCTGGATCTCGAAAAGGCGATCCTCGAAGGCGCCGATGCGGTTCTCGTACGGGGGCGCGTCCAGCCCGGGGGCGGCGCGCACCGCACGGCGCAGGAGCGCGAGCCGTTCCGAGGTCTCGCGGGCGGCTCGGTCGGTGGCGATGGCGACCCGCTGCAGGGCGGCGACCTCGCGCTGGAAGGCGAGCAGCGCGTCGCGGTCGGCGGCGGCCAGGGTGGCCGTGCCGAGGGGCTTCACAGTGAAGGACTCGGGCGCCGTCAGGTCCTCGTGGCCATCGCCGGTGACGAGGACGACCCGGGCCGAATACTCCCCGGGCGCCACCATGGGGCCGTCGGCCTCGCCGCCGCCGGGCGACGGGGGCTCCAGGGACGCGTAGCGCAAGTCCCACGCGATCCGGTGGAGACCCGCGCGGCGGGGGGCGGGGACGCGCCGCACCACGTCGCCCGCGCCGTCCGCCACGACGACGAACACCTCGGGCGGCCGCTCCATGTCCTCGGCGGTCAGCGCGGCCCGGTCGGGGTAGGCGATGTCGTCTCCCCGGGCGAGCGCCTCCCGCTCCAGACGCTGCCGCCGCTCCCTCAGCGACTCGTAGCCGCCCGGCAGGTAGTAGGTGAAGACGGCCCCGAAGGGCGGGTTCGGCGCGGTGAAGAAGGCGTCGCCCATCGTCCCCTTCTGCGCCCCGCCCATCGGCCGCGCGGGGATGTATGCCCACGGGTCCTTCACGGGAAAGAGATGGGCCGCCCCCGGCGCCGCCTGCCCGCCTTCCGCCCCCTGCGCGCCCGCCATTCCCTGCCCGCCGGCCGCCCCCGCCGCCACCGCCTCCCCCATCGTTCGCAGCGGCGAGTAGTCGTCCAGGATGTAGAACCCGCGGCCGAAGGTCGCCAGCACCAGATCGTTCTCGCGGCGCTGGATCTCAAGGTCGCGCACCGCGATCGTCGGCAGCCCGCCGCGCAGACGCACCCACGACCCGCCCCCGTCCATCGTCGCGAAGAGCCCGAACTCCGTCCCGAGGAAGAGCAGGTCCTCCTCGACGTGGTCCTCCACCAGCGTCCAGCTCGACTGCCCGTCCGGCACGTCCCCGGTGATGTTCGTCCAGCTCGCGCCCCGGTCGTCGCTCCGCACCACGTACGGCCGGAAGTCCCCCTCCTTGTGGTTGTTGAAGACGGCGTAGACCCGGTCCGGGTCGTGCCGCGAAGCCACCACGTCGGCCACGTACGCCATCGCCGGCACCCCGGCAAACTCCTCCTGCCGCCGCCACTCCCCTCCCCCGTCCTCGCTCACCTGCACGAGCCCGTCGTCCGTCCCCACGTACAGCAGTCCCTCGACCAGCGGCGACTCGTCGAGCGCCACGATCGTCCCGTACGGCGACGTGAACACGTTCTTCCACACGGCCTCGGGCGGCCAGATCCGCCCCATCACCGGCCGCTGGTTGCGGTCCAGCCCCCGGCTCAGGTCGCCGCTCACGGCCGTCCACGTCTCGGCCCGGTCGTCGGACCGAAACAGCTTCTGGGCCGCGAAGTAGATCCGCCGCGAATTGTGCGGGCTGATGATCAGCGGCGAATCCCAGTGCCAGCGCAGCGCCCCCTCCCCCGCCTCCGGTTGCGGCTGGATGTCCAGTTCCTCCCCGCTCGCCCGGTCGTACCGCACGATCCCCGCATACTGGGACTGCGTGTACACGATATTCGGGTCCTCCGGGTCGACGCGCGCCTGGAAGCCGTCCCCCCCGTGGGTGATGAACCAGTCGCTGTTGCGGATCCCGTGCACGTTGTCGGTGCGCGACGGCCCGCCGACCGACGAGTTGTCCTGCGTGCCCCCGTACACCGTATAGAAGGGCGCCTTGTTGTCGATGCCGACGCGGTAGAACTGCATCAGCGGCATGTTGCCCGACAGGTAGTGCCACGTCTGCGTGCGGTCGAAGGTCTCGTACAGCCCGCCGTCGGTGCCGACCAGCATGTAGTCGGGGTCGTCGGGGTCGAAGACGATCGCGTGGTTGTCGACGTGCCGGAAGCGCGAGTTGACCCGCTCGAAGGTACGGCCCCCGTCCTCGGTCACGTGAATGAACACGTCCACCGCGTAGACCCGGTCCATCCGGTGCGGATCCGGGTACAGCTCCCCGTAGTACTGCGGGTCGACGACGATGTAGTCGGACATGCGCACCCAGGTTTCGCCCCGGTCCGGCGAGCGGTAGAACCCGCTCCTGTCCTCGGTGGCGGCGGCGTTGGCGTAGAGGACATCGGGATCGATCGGGGAGACGGCGAGGCCGATCCGCCCGAGGTCGCCGCCCGGCAGCCCGCCGGTAATGTCGCGCCAGCTCTCGCCGCCGTCGGTGCTCTTCCACACCCCGGACTCGGGGCCGCCCGCGACGAGGATCCCCACGTGACGGCGCCGCTGGTACGCCACCGCGTAGAGCACGTCCGGGTCGCGAGGGTCGAAGTGCACGTCGGCGATGCCGGTGTTCTCGCTGATCTCGAGGACCGGGGTCCAGGTGGCGCCGCCGTCGGTCGTCTTGAACAGGCCGCGGTCGCCCCCGGGAGCCCAGAGCCCGCCCATCGCGGCCGCGTACACCACGTCCGGGTCGCGAGGGTCGATGAGGATCCTGCCGATGTGCTCGGAGGTGGCGAGCCCCGTGTTCCGCCAGCTGCGTCCGCCGTCCAGGCTCCTGTAGACGCCGTCGCCCCACCCGACGCTGCGCTGGCTGGTGTTCTCGCCGGTCCCGAGCCAGATCACGTTCGAGTCGGTCGGGTCGATGGCGATCGCGCCGGTCGAGTATGACGGATAGCCGTCGAAGATCGGCGTCCAGGTCGTGCCGCGGTTCTCGGTCTTCCACACGTTTGAGGACGAGGTGGCGACGTACCAGACGCTCCGGTTCGCGGGGTCGACGGCAATGTCGGCGATGCGGCCGGACATGAAGGCCGGACCGATGCCGCGGAGCTCGAGCGCGGAGAGAAAGCCGGTGGTGATGGCGGGGGGTTGGGGGTCGCCGCCGGACTGGGCGGCGAGAGGGGCGAAGCCGGAGGCCGCGGAAGCGATCGCAAGGGCGATTGCCGATGCATGTGTAGAGTACCTCATTCATGTCCTCGCGTGGCGGTGGAGTCGGAAGAAATGCGGTAGCTGGCAGAATGCTCGCGCCTCCACGCGAGCCACGCGTCCAGGCTCAACCGGTCCTCTTCGAACATGGCGAGCACCACAATCAGCAGGACGGCGCGCGGGACGACGTGGGTGTTGAAGGCGTACAGCGGCTCCGCCAGCAGGTGCCCGAAAGTGACGAGCATTAATACGGCGCCGAGTCCCACCGCCGCCGGGAAGCGCTTCCAGCCGGCAAGCATCAGGGCGCCGCCGAGCAGCTCCACATAGGGGACTGCAACGCCGGTGAACCAGAGCGACCATTCGGGCAGTGGCCCCGATTCGTACGGCAGAACGAACAGGTCGCGGGCGTGCTCGACCGCCCCCAGCCTGAAGACCTTCCAGAACCCGGCCGCGAAGAAGATCAGGCCGAGGATCACGCGGGCCAGGAAGACAGCCCAGCTTCTCGGTGTGATGAGTGTATTCACATTGGGTGGCCCCAGCCCTTTCGTCGCGCCTTGCCAGCCCGGCAGAGGCCGACAGTTTCGCATCTCGTTGTGGTGGTTGCGGTTGCATGCGTGGCGGGGTCTGATTCCCTCTGGATGGTTCCCGCTACTTGAGGCTTCTAGCTGTG